>CAZAEL010000019.1:0-41743 GCA_964484135.1 uncultured Elusimicrobia bacterium | reverse complement strand
CATATGTTCGCTCACCTGCACGTGCTTCTTCATGGGCAGGGACAGGGAAACGGTCTCCAACACCCCGGCGGCCAGCGCCCCCACGTAGTACATCCACCATTGGTTGGGGATGTGGGCGAACAGAAAGAGCAGGCCCACGGACAGCATGGAGATGGAAAAGGCGTAGCAGGCCGCGCCCAAAAAATAGAGTTTTTTGGGCATGTTGTCGTACAGGGCCCTTTTTTCCGTCGGGTAGTTCTTGGCGTGCCAGAACACCACGGTGCCCGCGGCGAAGACCAGGAGCACGGGGTCCACAAGCCGAACCACGAACAGCACCCGCATCAGCTCCCGCAGGTCCGCCCGGGGGTTCTTGAACCACAGCCCGTCGTGGGCCGTGAACTTCCCCACCCGGAAGATTTCCTCGCTCCCCCCGATGGCGAAAACGTTGACCACCACGAACACGAGCGCCAGGAAGACGCCGAGGGCCAGGGCGCCCCAGATCAGGCGCCGGGGCAGGTTTTCCGGACCGAAGACCAGGCTCAGCATGGCGATGAACACCGCCGGCCCGAAGACCCCGATCATGCAGAATTCGCGGACGTTGTTGACGATCAGGGGCCAGGGGTGGGGCATGAGGATTTGGAGCGGGCGGGACGCCAAATAGATGCCGAAGAAGAGAAAACCCCAGTACGCGCCCTTGTACGTGAGTTCCCCCGTGATCAGGGTGCGGAGGGGCCCCACGTGGCGGACGTGCTTGGCCATGGCGAAATAGATCAGGCCCGCCAGGATGGGGACCACCACGTTCGACAACAGCGGGAACATTTCCTTGAGGTCCTGCGTCATGACGTTCCTTTCCCCTTCTCTCTCGGCGCGGCCCATTTTACCATAGAAAGCCCGTCCCGCGCCTCAGGGGGCGGCGCTCAGGACCCGGACGCGATACGTCTTTCCGTCGGCCACGATCCGGACGTGCCCCTGCGCGCCGGTCAAGAAAAGGTCCGTTCCCCGGCCCCGGTACCGCTCCAGCACCCGCTGGCTGGGATGCCCGAAGGGGTTCCGCCGTCCGAACGACACCACCGCGGCCTCGGGCCGGACCTGCTCCAGGAATTCCGGCGTGGAAGACGTGCGGGCCCCGTGGTGCGGGACCTTGAGGATCCGGCTGCGCAGGGCGGAACCGTGCCGGATCACCAGGTCGTATTCCGCCTCTTTCTCGATGTCTCCCGTGAAAAGCCAGCTCACGTCGCCGAACCGGACTTGAATGACCAGGGAGTTGTCGTTGACGTTTTTCCCCAAAAAGGGCGAGGGCGGGCCCAACACCCTCACTTCGAGCGCCGGGTCCCAGCCCAGGAGGTCTCCGGACCGGGCGATGCGGCGCGTCACGCCCTTCCGCTCGGCCGCTTCCAGGAGCGCCGCGTATTCCGGAGCGCCGCCCTCGTCTCCCGCGTCGCAAAGGACGGAAACGGGGAATTCCTCCAGCACGGCGCCCAGCCCGCCGAAATGGTCCAGATGGGGATGGGAAACCACGACCCAGTCGAGGCGCTCCACGCCCCGGCTTTTGAGCCAGGGGACCAGGATGTCCCGCCCGGCGTCGAAGCCGCCGTCGGGGTCCAGCGGCCCCCCGTCCAACAGGATGCGCCGGCCGCCCGGGGTCTCCAACAGCGCGGCCTCCCCCTGTCCGCAGGCGAAAAAAGTCGCGGCCATTTCGCCTTGGGCCCAGACGCGCCCCAGGGCCGCGGACGCGAGGAGCCAGACCGCGATCCATCGCCGGACCGCGCGCCCGGCCCGCGGAGACGAAAAACGGCTCAAAAGTATCCGGCCTCCACCGGCTCTCGCTCCTCTCCGCTCAAGGCGAGCCTCAGGCTCCCGAATTGCAGGACCTTCACTCGGTTTTCTTTTCCGATCGCCAGCGGGGTCCAAACCTCGACGTATCGATCCGCGTAATCGAACCGTTGGATCAAGCCCAGGGCGAGGGTGTCGCCGTCCTTGTCCGCCAACCCCACCTGCAGGCCCGCCTCGCGGCCCGCCAGGACCTCATGGAGTTTCAGCGCCCCGCCGGCCTTGCAAACCTCTTCCCTCTCCCGGTCCGACAACGGCTCCTTGACCGCGGCCCACGCCTCCTTCTCGTCCGGCAGGGCCTCGAAGTACATGACTTTGGGGTGTTGCAAGTTGCGCTCCTTGCCGGAAAGGAACCGGGCCCCTTCCGCCCGTATGTGATGAAAAGGCAGGAGGAGGAACCTCCGGTCCTTGTAATAGCGGCGGAAGAGCCGTTCGCGCCGCGCGGCCTTCCCTGCTTCCGAGGGCCTGACGTCCTTGCCCAGAGCCTCCACCATGAGGGGACTTTTCAACGACGGGGGCTGGAACGCCCCTTCTTTTCCGGCCGCCCTCCGGACCGACACCTCCATTCCCGGACGCAGAGCCTCCGGGGGAGAGCCCCCGGACAAGACGGCGTCCCGGGCGGCGCCCGGCAGCAAAAGGAGGAGATGCTGGGGGGCCTTGACCGCACGCACCCGCTGGACCAGGCGCGACAGGGCCTGCAGGAAAGAAGCGCCGGGAGAGAGCGAGCCCGCATACTGGATGGCGGTGGGCGTCTCTTCCTGGAAAAACAGGACCGGGTCGTTCAGGGACACCGCCCCGAGACACCCCGGCGGCCCCGCCGTCGAAACGTCCGTTTCGGCGTCCACGACGGACACGCTCTTCCCTTCGGCGAAAAGCCGGTTGGCCAGATATCGTCCGAAGGCGGCGCCGTCGAAAGGGTCTTCGGACGTGATCCACAGGGTCCCGGGGTTTTCTTTCAGGACACGGACCGCCGCCTTCTCCCAGGAGGCGGGTTCTGCGACGGCGAGCGGAAAGGCCGTCCCACCGGCGCCTTCGCGCCATTCCAGTTCTGCGTCTTCCGACGCCTCCAACAAAAGGGATTCTCCCTCCGGCACGCGGTAAAGCCTCGACCCGCGCAGGGGAGCGGCCAGGGAGCGGACGGCCCCCGCCGACACCTGAAACGCGGACGGGCCGCGGAGGAGGAGCGCCTTTCCCCGCGGAA
Source organism: uncultured Elusimicrobia bacterium (assembly GCA_964484135.1). Taxonomy (GTDB): domain Bacteria; phylum Elusimicrobiota; class Elusimicrobia; order FEN-1173; family FEN-1173; genus CAZAEL01. Next base: position 38,733 of record CAZAEL010000019.1, on the reverse strand, counting down.
GGGAAAGCGGTTGAAAAGTCGGGGGTCCTGAGGGCTCCACGGTTTTCAGTCTATTTCACGTACCGCCCGATCAAGAGGTCCAGTTTTCGACGGGTGGCGGGGTTCATGGCCTTGGGGTGGGTGAAGACCGCGTGCCTCAGCGCCGACGCGCAGGGGCAGGAGCGTTCGCGCTCCAGCCGGGGCAAAGCGTCGCGGATGAGCCTTTTGACGTTTTCGATGTTGGCGTTCAGCGTCTGGATCACCTTTTCCACGGACACCTCCTCGCCTTCCTTCCAGACGTCGTAGTCCGTGATGAGGGCCACGGTGGAATAGCAGATTTCGGCCTCCCGGGCCAGCTTGGCCTCCGGCAGGGCCGTCATCCCGACGATGGAAAAGCCCATGTGCCGGTTCACCTCGGATTCGGCCTTGGTGGAGAAGGCGGGCCCGTCGATGCACACGTAGGTCCCGCCGCGGTGCACGGTCACGCCCACGCGCTCCGCGCTCCGCGCCAGAACGTCGGACAAGGGCCGGCAATAGGGCCTGTCGAAGGACACGTGCCCCACCACGCCGTCCCCGAAGAAGGAGGACGGGCGGGCCTTGGTGCGGTCGAAAAGCTGGTCCGGCACCACGAAGTGCCGCGGCGCCATCTCGTCCCGGAGGCTGCCGCAGGCTCCCACGCCGATGATTTGTTCGACGCCCAAGGACTTCAGCGCGTGGATGTTGGCCCGGGCAGGGACCTCGGACGGCAAAAACCGGTGCCCGCGCCCGTGGCGCGGCAGGAAAGCGCAGAGGACGCCCTCCAGACGGCCCACCGTCACGGCGTCCGACGGAGAGCCGAACGGGGTCTTGAGGCGCAGCTCCCGGAGGTCCTTGATGCCGGGCATCTCGTACAGACCGCTGCCGCCGATCACCGCCACCTTCACCGGCTCTTGTCGCGCTGGTTTTCTAGCCATTTATCGCTCCTTTTTCACGGAGGTCAAAGCCTTTGGACGACGCGGGAGAGGAGGGCGGAGAGCCGCGCCCCGGCCTTTTGGGCCCCGGACAGCACCTCTTCGTGGGTCAAAGGCCGGTCCGAAAAACCGGCCGCCTTGTTGGCCACGTACGCCACGGCCAGGACCTCCATGCCCTCCTGCACGGCCGCCAACGTTTCCGGCACCACGGACATGCCCACCACATCGACGCCCCAGGACCTCATCATGCGGACCTCCGCCGGGGTTTCGTAGGAGGGCCCGGAAACGGCACAGTAAACCCCTTCCTTCAAGGTCAACCCCAGAGAACGGGCCGCCCGCCGGGCCAGGGCCCTGAGGGACGGCGAGTACGCCCGGCTCATGTCCGGGAAACGCGGTCCCGCGCCGGCGGCAGGGAGGCCCCGCAGGGGATTCGCCCCCATGAAATTGATGTGGTCGCGGACCAAGACCATGTCGCCGACCGACAGACGGGAGGAGACCGCCCCCACCGCCGACGTCAGCACCAAAATTTTCGCTCCCAGGCGCTTGAGCGCGCGGCACGGGAAGGTGACCCGCTCGAAGGGGAGGCCCTCATAAAAATGGAGGCGCCCCTCCATGACCGCCACTTTCTTGCCGCCCGTCCGCCCCAGGACCAGGCGCCCGGCGTGGCCGGGCACCGTGGCGTCCGCGAACCCCGGGATGCGGCCGTACGGCAGGGCCGCGGTCCGGGACAGGCCCCGGGCGAAATGGCCCAGCCCCGATCCCAGAACCACCGCCGCGTCCAGCCCGGAACCGCGGAAAAAGGCCGGCATCCGGGCGCGGAGAAACCCCGCGGCCGCCGCCAGTTCCCTCCGGAGGGCGTCCGGCTTGCTCAAGGGCGGGCTCTTCAAGGGGCGTTATCCCTCCTTGAAGCGGATGAGGGTGATGTCCAGGGCCAGGTTGAGGTACCGGTAATCCTTGGTGAACTCGTCCCAGGGCAGCATCTGGAGGGAAAGATGGCGCGCCTCGAAAATGTCCTGCAGGCGCTGCCTGAACTCGAAATCCGGCAAACGCCCCTCGGGCGGCGGGCCCAGGACCACGGCGATGCGCTGGCCTTTTTCCTCGCACTTGGCCGGGAATGAATCGTAGGAGAGGGAGTCGTCCAAAGGATAGGGGATTTCGGCGGCGGCTTCCATGACGAACTTCAATTTGTGCTTCCTGATGACGTCCTCGAACTTTTTTTTGACCTGGCCGAGCGCCTCCTCGCGGCCCGCCGGGAAAAAGAAAACCACCGGGATGGCCTTGGGTCCCGATTCGGCGGACGGGAGATCCGCGGCGGGGATCGCCGGGAGCACGACGGCGTCCAGGTTGACGGCCGTGGGAGACACCGCGGGCGTCACATGGGGGGTGGGCGGCTCGGGAGGCGGAGCCGCGGGGGCCTGGACCGGCGCCGGCGTCGATGGAATGGGAAGGGCCGACGATTCCCCCTCCTCCCAATCCTTGGGGGGCAGGAGCTCCCGCATGATCTCCTTCACCAGGGACAGGGAAACGGTTTGGTTGTTGAGCTGGGCGTAGGCCTGGACGCGTTTCAAAAAACCTTCCAGTTCGCGAACGTTGGATTTCAGCTTCCCCGCGATGTAAAGCCGGATGTCCTCCCCCAGGTGGAGGCCGCCCAGTTGCGACTCCTTCTTGCGGAGGATGGCCACGCGGGTTTCGAGGCTGGGGGACTTGATGTCCGCGATGAGACCCCATTCGAAGCGGCTGCGCAGACGGTCCTCCAGGGTGACCAGCATCTTGGGCGGGCGGTCGGAAGTCATGATGATCTGCTTGCCCGCCTGGTGAAGCTCGTTGAAGGTGTGGAAGAATTCTTCCTGCGTGGACTCGGAGGCGGCCAAGAACTGGATGTCGTCCACCAGGAGGAGCTCGAGGGAGCGGTATTTCTCGCGGAACGCCTTGAGGTTGCCGGTGCGCAGGAGTTCGATGACCTCGGTCATGAACTGTTCCGCGGTCACGTAAAGCACGTGGGCGTTCTTCTGCCGTTCCAGCACGCGGTGGCCCACGGCCTGCATCAGGTGCGTCTTGCCCAGCCCCACGGGGCCGTACACGAAAAGCGGGTTGTAGGCCTTGCCCAGGTTCTCCGACACCGCCAGGGCCGCCGCGTGGGGGAAACGGTTGTGCGGGCCCACCACGAACTCCTCGAACGTGTAACGCGGGTTCAGCCGGGACTCAAAAGGCGGATCGTCGGGACGGTCACTCTTCATGGATGACGATCCTCGTGATCAGCCCCAGCCGCCAATAGCGTTTCAGGGCGTCCTCCCGTTTCAGGGGGTAAAACCGGATGCCCGCCTCTTCGCACTTTTCGATGACGAGCGCCAGTCGCTTTTCGTCCCCGACGCCGATGAGGGCGTCCACCCGGTGCGTCCGGCAGGCCCCCACCAGCTGTTCCACCAGGGCCTTGTCGGGCCACCGGTAGGAGAAAGCAAAAACCCGGTGGAAAACGAACGGCATCCGGCGGCTCTGGAGCGTCTGGGTGAAAAGCCCGTGGATGGTTTCCCCCACCCCGCCCATGTCCTCCGGGACGAAATACCCGATCCGGAAAAACATGTGTCCCTTGGGAACATCCGGCTCCGGCTCCCTGGACAGAACCAGCCCTTCCGCCGGCATGCCGATCTCCGAAGCGGAGAAGGCGGGCACGGACGGTTCGGCGGGACGGGGAGCGGGCGGAGGGACGGCGCTGCCCTCGGTCGTCCGGGCGGACGGCGGGAGGGGCCGGGCCGCCGGCGGGGGGGCGTTGTCCGAAGACTGGGCCCAATCCATCAAAGCGTCCGTCGCGTTTTGGATCAGGGAAGGCGGAGCCTCCTCGGAAGGGACCGGAGCGACGGACGGCGGGCCGGCGGCGTCCGGAGAACCGGAAAGGACCTCGACCTCCGGGGCGCCCTCTTCCGGAACGGCGAAAACCGTCTCCGTCGGAGCAGGAGGGCCGGACGCCTCTTTCGGGGGCGCCACCGCCGCGCCCGAGGGCGGAGACGAGGCGCCTTGCGCAGCGGGCCGGGCCCTCCCGGACAGAAACGTTTCGAGGGTCTGCCTCTCGTCGCCGGTCAGGCCGTACAAGTAAAGGGAGAGCCGAAAGGGCCCCATGCGCGGCACCCAGGGTTTGCCGGCCTTCTGCGGAAAAAGGGACAGCAGGGACTTCACGTCCTCCTGTCCCGCGGTCAGGTTAAGGCGGCAGCGGTCCGGAAAACGGTCGTGGGGGTCGGGCAGGACCTCCCAACGTTCAATCATTCTGGACTCTTCTCTCTTCGGTCCCGTTCCGAAGGCTCATTTTTTCCGCTTGATCAGCATCAGTTCCACCATGAGGTCCACGTACAGCAGGCGGGAATCGATGTCCGCCTGGGCGATCAAATGGCAGGAGAGCCCGGCCTGGCGGGCTTCGGAAATCACGCTTTCCATGTACACGGACGGCGTCTCCGGCGTCAGCAGGACGAAAAAGCATTCGGCCCGGGCCGACTTGGCCGATTGTATCCATTCGGCCGACTTTTTGGTGGTGATGGCCGTTTCCTCCGAATGGACGGCCCTGACGGACATGGGTTTTTTGGCCTTGGTGCGGGCCACCTCCGTCAGTTTCTTGACGAATTTCTCCTTCAACGGTTCGGTCCCCGAAGGATAGAAGAACGCGGCGCGGATGTCGTCTTCCGAGAAAGGCTCTTCGGCCTGCGCCGGGGCCGGACGGGCGGACGGGGCCGCGGGAGGCGGGGCGGCCGGAGGAGTCGGCGCCGGGGGCGGTTCGACGGGCGGCGGAGGCGTCGCCGGGACGGGGCGGGCGGCCTCCGGAGCAGGGGCTTGGGCGGGCGCGTTGGACGCCGGCGGCAGGTTGGTGTCCGGCGCGAACCTGGGAAGGGGCTGTCTCGCCGGGGCCGGCGGAGGGACCTCCGGTTTGACCGGAGGCTTCGGGGCGGGGTCCGGCGCGGGCGATGGGGCCTCCCGCACGGCGGGAAGCGGAGGGGCCGGCGGCGGGACGGAGGGCGAAGGAGGGGGCGCCGAAGACTGAGCGGCGGCCTGTTCCGCCTCGCGCTGCTGGATCTGCTGCATCTTCTTGGCCACGTGGGCCTGTTCTTCCTCGGTCAGGCCCGTGAGCCCCTCGAGGACCATGTTCAGCTCCGCCAGAACGCCGGAGAGGTCCACGGACACCGCGGCCGCCGCGTCCTCCGCCGGCGGGGAAACCAGGCCGCGCAAATGGTCCTGCAGCGCCAGGCGCTCGTTCAGGCTGGCTCCGACAACAAAAACGACCCATTGGTAGACCGGGTCCCCCATCTCCCTGGGCTCCTGGCAGATCCGCGCATAAGCCCGGACCACCTGGTCCACATCGGCCCTGTCCCCGCGGATCTTGAGGAGATAGCGGTCCGGGTGGGAAGATGGGGAAAGCTCCCACCGTTCAATGGCCATAGACGCCCTCTCCTCCGGTCCGGCTCAAACCCCGTTCAACCGGCCGATGTCCGGTCAAAACCCCGCCCGCGCCGGGAGTTCACGCCACGATCCCCCGCAGCTTGATGATCAAGTCTTCCGCGTTGGAAGAGGCGTCCATCGCCTCCTCCTTGGAAATTTTCTTCTCGTTGAACAGGCGGATGATGTCCTGGTCGAAAGAATGCATGCCGTAATATTGCCCCTGCTCGATGGCCTTGGCGATCTCCTGCGCCTTCCCCTCGGCCAGAAGCTTCCTCATCAAGGAGGTCACCACCAGGATCTCCGTCGCCGGCACCCGGCCGTTTCCGTCGGCGGTCTCCAGGAGACGCTGGCAGAGGACGCCCTTGAGCACGTTGGCGATCCGGACGCGGGCCCCCGCCTGTTCCCCGGGAGGATAGGACTCCATGAGCCGGTCCATGGTCTGGGTCGCGTCCATGGTGTGGAGCGTGGCCAACACGAGATGCCCGGTTTCCGCGGCCGTGATGCCGGCCTGGATGGACTCCGCGTCCCGCAATTCTCCCAGGACCACCACGTCCGGGTCCTGACGGAGGATGTGCTTGAGGGCCTTTTGGAAGGACGCGGTGTCGCTGCCGACCTCGCGCTGGGCGATGGAGGATTTGGCGTCCGCGTGGTAGTACTCGATGGGGTCCTCCACGGTGATGATGTTGTACGCGTAGGTGTTGTTGATGTGGTCCACCATGGCGTTCAACGTGGTGGTCTTGCCGGCGCCCGTGATGCCCGCCACCAGGATCAAGCCGCGGGTGTTGGCGCACAGCTTGGTCAGGGTGTCGGCGGGCAGGTTCAGTTCCTGGAACGTCCTGAGCTTGAGGGGGACCACCCGCAGGGTCAGCGCCACCGTCCCCCGCTGCCGGTACACGTTCACGCGGAACCGGGAGAGGCCGGGGACCTCGTAGGACATGTCCATCTCCCGTTCCTCGGCGAAAATCCTCTTTTGCTCCTCGCTCATGAGGGTGCGGGCCAGCTCCTCGATGTGCTGTCCCGTCATCTTGGTGAAGCCCGAGGAGATGAGCCGGCCGTGCAACCGCAGCATCGGAGCGGCTCCGGACTTGAAATGGATGTCCGAGATGCCGCTGCGGACCATGGTCTGGAAAAGCTGTGTGATGTCGGTCGCCATTGGAAATCCCCCGAGAAGCTCTCAGTTAGAACCGATCGTCCGCCCGGCCGGTCGGCCCGGGTCCGGCGCGCCGCAGACGGCCAGGGAAGCCGACGTCCCCAGCCGCGTGGCCCCCGCCCGCAACAGGGCCAAAGCCGTCCTCCGATCCCGGATGCCCCCCGCCGCCTTCACGCCGAGACGGCCGCCCACCGTGTCCCGCAGGAGGGCCACGTCCGCCGCGGTGGCGCCCCCCGGCCCGAAACCCGTGGACGTCTTGACGAAGTCCGCGCCCGCGCGCCGGGCCAAAAGACAGGCCCGGACCTTTTCGCGGCGGTTCAGGAGGGCCGTCTCAAGGATGACTTTCAAAATCTTTCCCCGCGTGGCGGCCCGCACCACCCGGATGTCCTTGGCCACGCGGGCGTCGTCCCCGGACTTGAGCGCGCCGATGTCCATCACCATGTCCACCTCGTCGGCGCCCTGTTCCACGGCGCGGCGCGCTTCCAGGGCCTTGGTCTCGGACAGGCCGGCCCCCAACGGGAACCCCGCCGTCGCGCAGACCCGCACCCCGCTCCCCCGGAGGAGGCGGGCGGCCAGGGACACGTACACCGGGTTCACGCAGGCCGCAAAAAATCCGAAACGCCGGGCCTCGCCGCAGAGCCGCTCAATGTCGCGGGCCGAGGCTTCGGGCCTCAGGCAGGTGTGGTCGATCACCGAGGCCAGCCGACGGTCCATGTTCACCGCCCCCCGCCGAAGGCGGGGGACCCCGGCGGGACGTCCTTCACCCGCGGCGTTTCTCCAGGCCGGCGATTTTGCGCAGCCGGCGCGCGTGCCGTCCGCCGCCGAAAGGGGTGGTCAACCAGGCCTTCAACATGCGGCGGAGTTCCCCGGCGCCGAAGAGCCTCCCGGACAGGCACAGGACGTTGGCCCCGTTGTGTTCCGCGGCCAGCCGCGCGGTTTCCGGGCTCCACACCGCGGCGGCCCGCACCCCGCGCACCTTGTTGGCGGCCATGGCCATGCCGATGCCCGTGCCGCAGATCAGGACGCCCCGTTGGCACCGGCCGCGGCCCACCCGGCCGGCCACGGCCCGGGCGAAGTCCGGGTAATCCACGGACTCCTCGGAATGGGTGCCCAGGTCCAGCACCCGGTGCCCCAAGGAGCGCAGGAAGCGCGCCACCGGGCCCTTTTTCGAGTATCCGGCGTGGTCAGAAGCCAGGGCGATCTTCATCCCACCACCTGCTTGGTCACTGCAAGTGACCCAGCGGGGTCAAAGCGGGTGGTGGGATCACCCGGAAACCTTTTGGGGCGTCTTGAACCCCACGATGCGGAGAAAATCCTCGGCCTTGAGGCTGGCGCCCCCCACCAGGCCGCCGTCGATGTCCGGCTGGGCCATGAGCGCGTCGATGTTGTCCGGCTTGATGGACCCGCCGTAAAGGATGCGGATGGTTTCCGCGGCGGCGCCGAAGAGCTTCCCCAATTCCTTGCGGATGAAGGCGTGGACCTCCTGGGCCTGGTCCGGGGTGGCGGTGCGGCCGGTGCCGATGGCCCAGACCGGCTCGTACGCCACCACGATCCTGGCGGCCTGCGCCGCCGTGAAGCCGTTCAACCCCTCCCGCACCTGCTTTTCCACGACCGAGAAGGTCTGCCCCCCCTCCCGCTGTTCCAGGAGTTCCCCCACGCACACGATGGGCGTCAAACCCTGCTCCAGCGCCAGCTGGCATTTCTTGCGGATGAGGGCGTCGGTCTCATGGTAATACTGGCGGCGTTCCGAATGCCCCAGGATCACGTGCGTGCATCCCGCGTCCTTGAGCATGACGGGAGACACCTCGCCGGTGAAGGCCCCCTGAAGGTTGTCGTTCATGTTCTGGGCGCCCAAAGCCACGGCGGACCCTTTCAAGACCGCGGCCACCGCGGTCAGGGCCGTGAAGGGCGGACAGACCAGCGCCTCCCGGTCCGGGGCCGCGGGGAGGGCCTCCTTCAGCTTCCGGGCCAAATCCACGGCCTCGGACACGGTCTTGTGCATTTTCCAGTTGCCAGCCATGAGGGGACGGCGCGCCATAGGGAAAACTCCTTAAAAACAGGATGGGTGAACGGAGACGAAACCGCTCGGAAATACGGTTAGATTTTAAGATATCTCCTTACCTTCGGCAAGGAGGAAGACGGAGGGGGTTTTGCTGCGGGAAAGACGCTCTTTTTCGGAAAGCCGGCCTAGGGCAAGGCCCGCAGGATGGGGGTGATGGGAACCACGTCGGGTTGGGGCCGGGACTCCTCCCCCTTGACGCCGACGATGCGGCTCACGGCCAGGGGCTGGGGCTTTCCCTTGAGAGAGAGGGGTTCCATGGGCTCGCAGATCATGCGGTCCTTCACCGCCTCCACCACGTTGGCGCTGGCCAGGATCTTTCCTCCCTCGGCCACGGATTGCAGACGGGCCGCGATGTTGACGGCGTCGCCGATGACCGTGTATTCCCGCCGCTTGTCCGAGCCGATGTTGCCGGCCACCACGTCGCCCGCGCAGATGCCGATGCCCATCTCAAGCGCGGACAGGCCCTGGGCCGTGCGGCGGCGGTTGAAGCCCTTCAGGCAGGTCTGCATGTCCAGGGCGCAGGCCACGGCCCGGTGCTCGGGGTCGGGCAGGGGCGTGGGCGCGCCGAACACCACCAGGATGCCGTCCCCCATGAACTTGTCCACGGTGCCGCCGTAGGACAGGATGATCTCCACCATCTCGGAGAAATATTCGTTCAGCCACCGGACCACATCCTCCAGCGCGTGGTTGTCGGAAAGGCTGGTGAAACCCCGCAGATCGGACATGAGCACCGTCACGTACCGGCGGTCGCCCTTCCAGCCCTTGGCGTGGTCCGCCATGCGGAGCACCTCGTCCGCCACCGAGGCGCTGAGGTACTGGTGCAGGATCTTCTCCATCTGGTTCTTCTGGTTGAAGCCCTCCTCCCAGCGGCGGACCAGACCGATGTTCTCCAGGGCCACGGCCGTCTGGGAGGCCAGCGTCCTCAGCGTGCGGATGTCCTCGACGCCGTAGGGCAGGCCGGATTCCTTGTCCCCCAGGACGAAGAACCCCAGCAGATGGCCGTTCCGCCGGATGGGCACGCAGGCGGTGGCGTCCAGTTGCAGGAGCGCCCTTTGCAATTCCCGGTTGTCCCGGGAAAAGTCCCGCCGGAGGTTGTCGAAAAGGATGGCCTCCGTTTCCGGGTCGGACAGGCCGGCGGCGATCGGATGGCCCGAGTCCATGCGGGTCACGGCGTTCTGGGACAGCTGCAGGCCCCAGCCCGTGGCGCATTTCATATGGAAGGCCCTGCCCTCGTCGTTCCACAAAAACAGCGCGGCCTTGAAGATCTTGAAGGAGGAGACGAGCGATTCCAGGATGATGCGGTCGAACTCCAGCGGGTCCTTGGAGAGCAGGATCTCCTGGCCCAGCCGGGCGAGCTTCTCCTTGCGCTCGAAATACTCCGGGAAAAAGCTCCGGTCCACCAGCCCCTTCATGCGGCGGTACAGGGGCTGGAAGAGCAGGCCCAGGCCCATGGAGACGCCCATCAGGAGGAAGAGGGATTGGACCGAGAGGGCGCCCTGGTCCAGGGTCTCGACGAAAAGGGTGTATCCCAGGCCGAAGAGGGACGCCATGACGATGAAGAAGCCGGAGCCGATGAGCACCCGCCGGGTCAGGAACGAGATGTCCCCCAGGCGGTTGTAATGGGTGATGGCGAACCCCACGATGGACACCCAGTAGAGCGCGCAGAAGTACCCGAAAGGATAGATGGAAACGCCGTATTTGGGAAGGAAGTCCACGAAGCCGAGGCATTCGCCCAGGTATCCGAAGAAAACGTACTTGGACTGGTTGTACGCCACGTAGTCCCCCGCGTCCTTCTGCTCCTGCATCTTGCGGTACACGTGCCGCAGCCCGTAGGTCCAGACCCCGGCCCAAAACAGGAGGAAGGCTCCGTGCGCGGGCCCGGCCTGGGTGTAGTGCCCCCAGAAAAAGCGGTCCATCCCCTTGTACACGAGGGGCGTGGCGTGATGGATGGCCAAGAAGGCCAGCGTCACCCCCAGAAAACCGGCCAGGACGCGCCCCTTGTCCTGCATCTTGAGCATCACCACGTAAAAATAGAAGTTGGTCAGGGGGATGAACACCACGCCGTAAAACGAGAGGCGGGCCCAGCGGTACGCCGCCTCCGGGGACGTGCTGCAATAGGCCCCGGCGTAGGGGAAGATCCAGAGGATGACGCTCAGGCAGAAGTAGAAATAGGCGCGGTGGGTGCGGGAGGCGGGATGCTTGGAAAGCACGTACAAGCCAAAAACGGCGATGAAAACTGCGGAAAAAATCGGCGGCAACGCAAACGGGTTCATGGTCAACACGGCGGCACCCTCGCTTTCCCAGCGACTACATCTCGTCCGGACCTTCCTTGCGGAGCATGCTGACCTGGGCTCCGGGCGATCCCTCCAGTTCCAAGCGCGTGACACTGATGCCCTGCAAGTGGGACGTCTTCTGCCAGACGTGGTTCATTTCCCCGTACGGCCCTCCGGATTTCCCGATGCCACCGTTGGTGGACAGGTACGGGGAGAAATTGATGTGCCGCGAATTGATCCGCAGGAGCCCGCTGTGGTGCGTGTCCTCGATGAACCTGCGCAGGTAATAGGGGTCCCGGACCCACACGGAGATCCGCAGGCCGTACTCGTTGGCCTCCAGCAGGCCCATCATGGTCTCGAAGATGTTGTGGTCCTTGTTCCGCCCGGACACGCTCAAGGGGCTGACCCGGATCAAGGGCAGGAGCGGGAAGAAGTTTTCCTCGGCCACGCACCGCATGGAATAGGCCCGTTCCACCGGCACCTCGAGCACCGTGGGCATGATGTACAGCCCGTTCTCGTCCCGCTCGCCCCGGTGGTTGATGCGGTATCCGCCCGCGAGCATCTGGGCGCCCTTCTTCACGGCGTCCTCCAGGTGCTCGTAAAAGACGGGGATTTTTCCGACGGGCGAAAGGATGGTCTCGGGGTCCGAGGGCAGGCCGACCTTCAGCGTCTTGACCTTTTTGAGGAAGATCTCCACGAACCGGGCGTACACGTCCTCGTGGATGAGGGCCTTTTTCGGCACCATGCAGATCTGGGTGGAGCCCATGAAGGCGTCCAGGAGGGAATCCGCCGCCTGCTCCAGGGGCGCGTCCTTCCACACCACCAAAAAGTCGTTTCCGGCCAGCTCCAGGATGGGTTTCTTGCCCTTCTCGAAGACCCGCTTGCCGACCTCCAGGCCCATCTCGCTGTCGCCGAAGAAAAAGATGCACCGCACGCAGGGGTTCTCCAGCCACGCCTCCAGGAACTGCTTGGAGTTGCCCACCACCACGTTGACCGTGCCTTTGGGCGCGCCGTTGGCCTTGAGCACGCGGCCGAAGATGTTCCGCCACATGTAGATCGAGGAGATGGGCATCTGCAGGGGCGGCTTGATGACCAGGGTGTTGCCGGCCAGGAGCGCCAGGCAGGCCATGAAGGCCACGCTGGAGGCGTTCCGCGGCGGCGACACGCACACGACCCCGTGGGGCCGGCGCACCATGATGATGCTCTCCTGCCCGTTTTGTCCCACGGACTGCATCATCTCCTTCTCGAAATGGTCCAGGGATTCCCGGGAGATGGCCACCAGCATGCCGCTGTACTCCCATTCCGCCAGCTTGCGCGGGTGGCCCTCGATGACCAGGAGGTCGATGAGGTTTTGCTTTTCCTTGATCAAGAGGTCGCGGATGTCGTCCAGGATCTTGCGCCGCCGGGCCACGGAGAACCGCCGGAACTCCTGGAAGGCCCGGTGGGCGGACATGACCGCGGCCCGGTTGAGGTCCGAATCGGCCACCGCGTATTGGGCGTAGATGTAGGCCTCGGCTTCCGGCGGGACCTGGCCGCGCTTGAGCTGCATCAAATATTCCCGCGTCTTCTTGAACTCCGCGACGAACTTGTCGGCGTACGGGAAGAATTCGTACTTCTGGGTGTCCACGTCCTCGTCCCCGACGTAGGGATAGAATTTCTTGGCGAAGGGGAGGTCGAAGGGAGGGGTGAGCTTCTGGAGGATTTCATGGATGTCCTCCACCTCGTCGAGGAACTGCAGCCCGCACTGGGAGTTGGCGTGCCACATGAGCTTGGCCGGCACCCGGTAGGAGCGGCGGGTCCCGTGGCCGTCGATGCTCACCACCACGCGTGAGTCCAGGGACATGGGCGTTTCCGCGGACACGTTCAGGCCGATCCCGCGGCGGTTGATGTTGGAGGTGTACGCCAAAAAGACCTTGGCGGAGGAGGCGTTGCTTTCCACCACCTCGAGCTTGACCGGGATGCGGAGCTCCTTCCGCTCCAGCCGCCGGTTCTCCGACGGTTCCCGCAGCGCCTCCGGCGTCACGACCGGGGCCCCTTTCCGACGCTGTTCATGCGCTTGAACGGTCCTTTCATAAAATCACCCGCCGAAGGCGTATTCCGCGCCCAGGCCCAACTGAAACCCCTGCAGCTCGTATTTCCCGTCCGCGTCCTGGGTCCCGGTGGCGTCCGCGGTGCGGCTGTCCACGGACCCCGTGCCGGTCTGGAAAATCCCCACCACCGGCAGCCGGAGCGTGAGACCTCCCGTTCGGTATTTGACGCCGGCGGACACCACGTGGTGGTCGCCGTCCGGAATCAGAGGGGTGTAGGTCTCTTCGCGCACCGGGGACTTGGTGAACATGTACCCGCCGGCCACGGACCAGGTTTCGGAGCAGGCGTATTCGGCCCCGGTGTGGACGGCCCAGCCGTTCCGCCAGTCCAGTTTGGTGGAGCTGTCCGGGAAAAGGGCGGTGGGCCGGTCCAGGGTCACGTCCACGGAACGGAAGTCGTTCCAATTCGTCCAGTGGCCGCCGATCTCCCAGACCCATTCGTCCGAAGGTTTGTACGCGTATCCCGCGGTGATCACGTCCGGGAAACGCAGTCCCGTTTTGACGCCCGTGCGGTAGGTGCCGCCGCCCAGCGCGGCCGGGACGTTGGTGAACTCGGCCTGTTCCCCGTCGTATTTCACCGCCACCTGGCTGCGGTACGTGAGGCCCAGGGCGTGCCGGGGGGCGGGCTCATAGAGCAGCCCCGCGTTGAAGCCGAAGCCGTCGCCCTTCCCCTCCACCTTGGCCGATCCGTCGGGGAACGCGGCCGCCCCCGCCAGGCCCAGCTGGGTCCCCACCGCGGCCCAGGGATACTGCTGGCCCAGCTCCACGGTGGAGACGAAATAGTCCAGCCCCGCGCCCACGGACAAGGACGGGGCCGCGCGCCAGGCCACGTTCGGGTTGACGTTGATCACCGTGGCCTCCCCGCCCGTGGTGATGTACCGGAAAGAACCGGTCTTGCTGTATTCCGTGGCCAGGCCGAAGGGCGTGTTGATCCCCAGACCCGCGGCGAAGTTTCCGCCGCCGAAGGGAACGCCGTAGTAGAGTCCGAACAAGGGGAAATAGGTCCGGCCGCTCTTTTCGGAACGGCCCTGGCGGTCCGTGTGCTCGATGCGGATGAAGAGGTTGTTCAGGGTCAGGGACAGGTCCGCCCCCTCCAGACGGGTGAGGGCCGCGGGGTTATACCAGGCCGCGGCCGCGTCGCCGACGCTGGCCGCCAAAGCCTCTCCGCGGGACATGGCCTCACCCGACATGCCGTAGAGCCTCAGCCCCTCGGCCGCGGCGCGGTGCGCGGGCCAGGCGGAAGCCACCAGGAGAAAACCGGCCACGATCCGATAGGGGGACGAACGGCGGGAAGGGACGTCGAGACGTGTTGTCTGCACAGGATGGAATCCTCCTCATGGGGGCGCGCATCAACGTCGGGGCCGGACGCTTCGATGCCCCGGCGTCCGGCCCCCTTGTTATCTGCCAAGACCCAATACATCCCAAGTTTAAGCGCAAAACGTTGTTTGTCAAGATTTTTCTTCCGCCAACGGGTCCAGGGGCGGGATCGTGATGTCCTGCGGCACGGCGACGCGTCCCCCTTGATGATTTGATCGGATTAAATTTTTTGCGTCAAAAGAGAGTTTAGATGATCGAGGATGAAGGAATCCTTAGGAAACGGTAAATGAGTTGTAAAATTCAGCGGTCCGAACGTCGCGCGGGCAGGGCGGCGCGGTCCGCGAACCAGACCAGGGAGCCGTTGCGGGGACGGACGCGTTGGGCGGGAAGAGCGTTCTCCGTCGGGCGGAGGACCCGGCGGAGGACATGCTTTTTGGAGGCGCCGGAAGCGAGGAACATGACGTGGCGGGCGTTGTTGAGGACGGGCAGGGTGAGGGTGAGCCGTCGTCGCGGGGGCTTGGGGGCGTTGTCCACGGCCGCGGCCCAGCGGGTCTTCTCCGCCGGCCCCGGGGAACCGGGGAAGAGGGAGGCCGTGTGGCCGTCCTCCCCCAGGCCCAGGATGACCAGGTCGAAGCGCGGCCATCTTCCGGGGCCGAAGAACCTCCGCAGGGTCCGCTCGTACGACCGGGCCGCGGCCGCGGGGCTTCCGGCGTGGACGGGGAAGGGGTGGACGTTGGCCCGCGGGACGGGCACTTTGCCCAGGAAGGCCCGTCGGGCCGCGCCCTGGTTGCTGTCCGGATGGCGCGGCGGCACCCAGCGCTCGTCCCCCCAGAACACGTGCACCCGTGACCAGGGGATTCGTCCGCGCAGGGGCGGCCGGGCGAGGCGTTCGTACAGGAGGCGGGGCGTTTGGCCGCCGGACAGGGCCAGGGAAAAACGGGGCCGCGCGGACAAGGTTTTTTGAACAAGGGCGCAGACGTGTTCCGCCGCCCGCCGGGCCAGCTCCTGGCTGTTGCGGGAGACGCGGACACGCGGCCGCACGGAACGTTTGGGAGAAGAGGTCTTCTTCGGGGGAAGAAACTAGGCCGGCGTCTTTACCCGGGAAGGCAGCCCCCGGAACCGGTCCAGGGCCTGGGGCGAGAGGGCGTCGAAGTGCAGGCGCACCACCCGGCGGCCGTGGTCTTTCAGCGCCTGGAAGTCGCCCAGGGCCTGGGCGCCTTTCAGGACGGAGAAACCGTATTTCTCGCCCGGGATGGGGATGTCCCGCCCGTCCGCCGCCGTGATCTGGAGGAACAGGCCGTTGTCCGCCCCGCCCTTGTGCAGCTGGCCCGTGGAGTGGAGGAACCGGGGGCCGTACCCCAGGGTGGTGGCGGCGCGGGTCCGGCGGCGGACCTCTTCGCGCCAGGACTGCAGGGCCGCGTGAAGGGCTTCGGTCTGGGCCACGTACGCCATGAGGGCGACGTAGTCGCCGGGCCGGGCCTGGGCCCAATGGCGGGCCAGCGCCTCGGTCAGGGACCCCTTGCCTTTCAGCGGGAGCAGGCGTTCGGCGGTCCGGGGGTCCGCCCAGAGGCGCACCCCGTCCTCTTCCCAGAGCGGGGGCTCCCCGGGCCATTTTCCGGAGGACTGGAATTTTTCCAGGAGTTTCTGGGTGTTGGTCTTGCTTTCCGTGACGTTGGGTTCGTCGAAGGGGTTGATGCCCAGGACCCCGCCGGCCGCCACCGTGGCCACCTCCCACCGGAAAAACTCCCCCGCCAAATCGAGGGCGTCGTCCAGCGTGATGCGGACCACGGGGTGTCCCGCCTTTTCCAGGGCGTCCACCCGGGGGTCCAGGGTCTTGTCCCGGGAGCCGGCCAGCTTGAGGTATACGAAGACCCGGTCGTCGCCGTAGCTTTCGGGGGACCCGGGCTCCTCCCCTTCCACCGGCACCACGCCGCGGCCTTCCTTGCCCGTGCTTTCCGCGATCAATTGCTCCAGCCACATGCCGAAGACCGCGATCTCCGGGGACATGAAAAAGGTGACCTTGTCGCGCCCCGCCTTGGCCAGCGCCCCCATCGCCGCGCCCAGGCTCAGGCCCGGGTTCTCGGCGACGTCGTCTTGCGCGGAACAGGGGTCCGCCATGCGCGCGGCGCGGGCCAGCCAGTCCTTCATGTCCAGGCCCAGGAGCGCGGCGGGGACCAGGCCGAAAAAGGTCAGGGCCGAGTACCGGCCGCCCACGTCCGCCCGGCTGGTGAACGTCCGCCGGAAGCCCTTTTCCCCGGCCAGGGCCTCCAGCGCGGTGCCGGGGTCCGTGACGGCCACGAAGTTTTCCCCGGCCTTGTCCCCCTTGACCCGCTGAACTTGGGCGAAGAAATGCCGGAACAGGGACGACACCTCGATGGTGCCGCCCGACTTGCTGGCGACGATGAAGAGGGTTTTTTCCAGGACGATCTTGTCCGCCGTCTCCTGGATGGCGGCCGGGTCCGTGGTGTCCAGGACGAAGAGCGCCGGGAAGCCCTTTTTGGCGCCGAAGGTGCGGCCCAGGACCTCCGGGCAGAGGCTGGAGCCGCCCATGCCGAGCAGGACCACGTGGGAGAACCCCGCCGCGGCGATCTCCGAGGCGAAGGCGGAGAGGTTTTTCGCCTCCCCCGCCATCAGGGACGGAAGGTCCAGCCACCCCAGCCGGTTGCGGATGGCGGCCTGCGCCTTGGGGTCCGTTTTCCAGAGGGAGGCGTCCTTGGCCCGGAGGCGTTCCGCCCAGCGGCCGCGCTCCATGTCCTTGACCGCGGACTGCACCGCGGCGGCGCAGGCGCCCAGGCTCAGGATTTGGCGGCCCACAGGACCTTCTCCACGGCCTCTTTCTTGGCCGCCAGCTTTTCCAGCAGGAGACGGTAGGAATCCGCGAAGGCCTTGACGCCCTCCGCCTCCAGCTGCGCCGTGACCTTTTTGAGGTCGATGCCGGCCTGGGACTTGAGCCTTTCCAGGACGTCGCGGGCCTCGTCCGTCTTTTCCTCCAGGCCGGCCCGGGGCTTGCCGTGGTCGCGGAAGGCCTCCAGGGTGGCGAGGGGCATGGTGTTGACGGTCTGCGGGCCGATGAGTTCCTCCACGTACAGCACGTCGGAATAGTTGGGGTTTTTGGTGCCGGTGCTGGCCCAGAGGGGCCGCTGGACGCGGGCCCCTTTTTCGGCCAGGGCCCGGAACCAGGTCCCGGAGAACCGCTCCTTGAAAAGCTGGTACGCGGCCCTGGCGTTGGCCACCGCCACCTTGCCCAGGAATTCCAGGAGCGCGTCCTTCTCCTTCATGCCCGGCGCGGCCTGGAGCCTCTCCTGGAGGAGCTTGTCCACGGACGTGTCGATGCGGCTGACGAAGAAGCTGGCCACCGAGGCCAGGGTGGACACGGACTTCCCCTCCCGGACGCGCTTCTCGAGGGCGGAGCGGTACGCGTCGATGACCTGGCCGTACCGTTCCACCGCGAAGATGAGGGTGACGTTGACGTTGATGCCCTCGGCCAGGCACCGTTCGATGGCCGGCAGCCCCTCCTTGGTGGCCGGGATCTTGATCATGACGTTGGGCCGGTTGACCCACCGCCAGAGGCGCCGGGCCTCGGCCACGGTCTTTTCCGCGTCGTGGGCGTGATCGGGCGACACCTCCAGGGACACGAACCCGTCCTGGCCGTCGGTTTCCTCGTACAGGGGGCCGAACTGGTCCGCCGCCTCCTGGATGTCCTGAACGGACAGGGCGTCGAAGATTTCCGGGATCGTTTTTTTCTGCGACACCAGCTCCCGGAAGGACTCGTCGTACTCCGTGCCGGCGGAGAGGGCCTTCTCGAAAATGGTGGGGTTGGAGGTGACGCCGCGCACGCCGTCCTCCTCGATCAATTTCTTGAGGCCGCCGGACCGGATCAGGCCGCGGGAGATGTTGTCGTACCAGACGCTTTGTCCGAACCGCTGCAGTTCCTTGAGGGGGTTCATGGAGAGCTCCTTGAGGTTGTTGGAAAAACGAAAGCTACCGGTTCAACAGGGCCAGCGCCGCGTTGGCCACATTGTCCGGGTGAAAGCCCAGGTTCTTGAGCGCCACCTCGCCGGGGGCGGAAGCGCCGAACCGGTCCAGGGTGACGAGCGCGCCCTGCGGGCCCACGTACTTGTGCCAGCCCAGGGACGCCCCGGCCTCCACCGCCACGCGCGCCCGCACCGACGGCGGGAGCACGGCGTCGCGGTACGCCGGGGGCTGGGCTTCGAAGAGCTCCCAACTGGGCATGCTGACCACCCAGGCCGGCACGCCGCGGGCCGACAGCTTGGCCTGGGCCTCCAGGGCCACCGACACCTCGGACCCCGTGGCCAGGATCAGGACCTGGGGCTTTTGGTCCCCGGAAGAGGACAGCACGTACGCGCCCTTGGCCGCGTCCATGGCCGGGGCCAGGCTGGCGCGGTCGAGCACGGGCACCTTCTGGCGCGTCAAAACCAGCAGGGTGGGGCCGCGCCGGCGCTCCAGCGCCACCCGCCAGGCCACCACGGTCTCGGCCGCGTCCGCGGGCCGGATCACCACCAGGTTGGGAACCGCCCGCAGGGACGCCAGCTGTTCCACGGGCTGGTGGGTGGGGCCGTCTTCGCCCAACCCCACGCTGTCGTGGGTCATGACGTAGATCACGCCCAGCCCCATCAGGGCCGCCATGCGGATGGCGGGCTTCATGTAATCCGAAAAGATCAAAAAGGTGCCGCCGTACGGGATCAGGCCGCCGGTCAGGGCCATGCCGTTGAGCACCGCGCCCATGGCGTGCTCCCGCACGCCGAAATGGAGGTTGCGGCCGGCCGGGTTGTCCGCGCTGAAATCCCCCCCGTCCTTGATCATGGTGTTGTTGGAAGGGCCCAGGTCCGCGGAACCGCCCAGGAGTTCGGGCAGGACCGGCGCCAGGGCGTTGATCACCTTGCCGGAAGCCTGCCGGGTGGCCAGGGACTCCTCCGGTTTGAAAACGGGCAGCCGTTTCTGCCAGCCTTCGGGCAGGCGGCCTTCCTGCAGGCGGTCCCACTCCGCGGCCAGGTCCGGTTGGGCCTGCCGGTAGCGTTGCAGGAGAGCGTTCCATTGGGCTTCGGCTTCCGCGCCCCGTTGGGCCGCGGGCCGGAAATGGGGCGGGACGTCCTCCGGGACGTAAAAAGGCGGCTCCGGGGGCCAGCCCAAAGCCTCTTTGGTCAGCCGCGTTTCCTCCGGCCCCAGGGGCGCGCCGTGGGCGTCCGCGGTGTCCATCTTGTTGGGGCTGCCGTACGCGATGTGGGTCCGGACGATGACCAGGCTGGGCCGGACCGTCTGGGCGCGGGCCGTTTCCAGCGCCTTCTGGACCGCCCCCAGGTCGTTGGCGTCCTCCACCCTGATCACCTGCCAGCCGTACGCCTCGAAACGCCGGCCCACGTCCTCGGAGAAAGCCAGGGAGGTGCTGCCTTCGATGGTGATGCGGTTGTCCAGGTACACGCACTTGAGCTTGCCCAGGCCCAGGTGGCCGGCCAGGGAGGCGGCCTCCGCCCCCACGCCTTCCATCATGTCGCCGTCGCTGGCGAAACACCAGACGAAGTAATCCACGAGGGAAAAGCCGGGGCGGTTGAAGCGGGCGGCGAGGAACCGTTCCGCCAGGGCCATGCCCACGCTGTTGCCCAGCCCCTGGCCCAGGGGGCCGGTGGTGGTCTCCACGCCCGGAACCAGGCCGTGCTCCGGATGGCCGGGCGTGCGGCTGCCCCATTGGCGGAAATTCTTGAGGTCCTCCAGGGACAGGTCGTACCCGGCCAGGTGGAGCAGGCCGTAGATCAGCATGGAGGCGTGGCCCGCGGACAGGACGAACCGGTCCCGGTTGGGCCAGCGGGGGTTGCGGGGGTTGTGCTTGAGCAGCCGCGTCCAAAGCACGTAGCCCAGGGGCGCGGCCTCCATGGGCGCGCCGGGATGGCCGGAGTTGGCCTTCTCCACGGCGTCCACCGCCAGGAAGCGGAGGGCGTTGACGCAGAGTTGGTCCAGGTCGGCGGCGGTTTGAGGTTTGTGCATGCCCGGCGTTTTCACAAGTCGTTAATGATACAAACTTCTGAGGAAAATTCCCAATCTCCGTCGAAAAACGCCGCCGGGGCCGCGCCTCGCGTCTCCCGCGGACCGCGGGCCGTTTCGGGACGGAAGAAGGAAAGGATGCCTAGTGGGAAGGGGAACCGAGGATGTGCTGGACCTTCTGGAGCATGCGGTCGATCTCGAAGGGTTTGGTCACGTAGCCCGTGGCGCCGAGGATCTCGGCCCGCTCCACGTCGCTCACCAGGTCCTTGTTGGTGCACATCAGGACGGGGAGGCCGCGGGTGGCTTCCGCGGAGCGCACGGCCGCCAGCACGCTCCAGCCGTCCAGCTGGGGCATGTTGACGTCCAAAATGATGAGGTCCGGGCGGGCCCGGCGGATCTTCTCCAGGGCCTCCACGCCGTTGGAGGCGGACTCCACCTCGAAACCGACGGAACGGAGGATCACCTTGAGGAGATCCACGATGTTCGCCTCGTCGTCCACCACCAAAATCTTCTTAGAACCCATTCGCCGCAACCTCCTTACGCAATGCTCCGCTCCCCAGAATATACCAAATCACGACGCCAAAGGGACCGGTGACGGGGAATTTTCGGCGGGCGGCGGCCCCGCCTCGGCCGGGGAGGGCTCCCCCACGGGCAGCCGGACGAAGAACTCGCTGCCCTTCCCCAACTCCGACTCCACCCAGACGGCCCCCCCGTGGGCCTCCACCGCCATCTTGCAGAAAGCCAGGCCCAGCCCGCTCCCGACGCGGAACCGGCGTTTCTTGGCCTCCGCCTGCTGGAACTTGTCGAAAATCTTGCCCAAATACTCCTGGGGGATGCCCTCGCCGTTGTCCCGCACGCTGACGGTCACCGACGATCCGTCCTCGGCCAGGCTGGCGCGGATGGCGATCTCCGCGCCCTCCGTGGTGTGCTTCAGGGCGTTGGCCAGGAGGTTGGCCAGGACGCGGAGGACGAGGTCCCGGTCCGCCCAGATCTTGGGCAGCTTGTTGGGCACCTCCACGCTCACCACCTTCTTTTCCCGGTGGATGTGGGCCTCCAGGCCGTCCACGCATTCGGCCGCCACTTCCAAAAGGGAGACCTCCTCCCGGTTGAGCTCCAGGCGCCCCTCCTCCATCTTGGCCAGGTCCAGCAGGTTCTGGATCATACGCAACAGGTCCTTCGCGGACTTGACGCCCAGCAGGAGGATCTTCTTCTGGTCCTGGGTCAGCGCCCCGACGGCCCCGGAGGACACGTAGTCCATGCTCCCCATGACGCTGGACAGGGGGCTCTTCAAGTCATGCACGATCATGTGCGTCAGGTCCCGCTTGGTCTGCTCCAGCGCCTCCAGGGATTCGGCCATCCGGTTGAATTCCTCGGCCACTTTCTGGAGCTCGTCGCCGGTCTGCAAGGAGAGCCGGTGGGTGAGGTCTCCCTGCCCGATCTTGTGCACCCCCTCCTGCAGGGCCCGCAGGGGCTCCAGGATCTTCCGCACCAGGGACCAGCCCACCAGGAAAAGGACGCCGCCCAAAAGCACCAGGGCCGTGGCGATGCGGCGCCCCATGGCCCGCAGGGGCGTCAAAATTTCACGCAGGGAGGACTGGACGATCACCCCCCATCCCAGCCCCCCGACCCGGTGATGGACGGCCAGGATTTTCTCGCCGGCGTCGCCCTCATGCACGTGATACTCGCCGGACAAGGTCCCCAGGGTTTCCGACTCGCCCTCCAGGAATTCCCGGACCACGGACCGTTGCGACAGGTTTTCGTGCCGGAGGACCCGCTCCCGGTCGGGGTGGGCCAGAAGGTTTCCCTTCGGGTCCACGACGTACACGGCCCCCCCCTTGCCCGCGTCCGTCTGGGAGACCAGGTCCAGCAGATAATCCAGGGACAGGCGGCCCAGCAGCACCCCCTGTTTCCCCCCCAAGGGGACCGACACGAAAAGCTGGGGAAGCCGGTCTCGCTCCGTGAAGAAAACGGGGCCCACGTAGCCCTGCCCGGTGCCGTGGGGGCGGCGGAACTCCGCCCGCGCCGCCCGGTTCACCAACCGGTCGGAGGCCGTGATGCGTTTGCCCTGCCGGGACATCTTGACGCGTTCGCGGCCGTCCGGAGACACCACCGCGCATTCCATCAGATGGGAATAGTTCTCCATGAGCTCCCGCAGGGCCGCCCGCTGGCCCTCCGGGCCCATGTCCGCCAGCCCGCCGCGGGACGCCAGGGTGAGAAGCACGGTCTTGACGTTGCCCACATGGGCCGCGGCCCGGTCGCCGATCCGCTGGGCCACCTCCCGTTCCTGGCGGAGGGCGGCGTCCAACAGCGAGCGGCGCGTGGCGACCATGACCACCGCGCCGGTGAACAGCGTGGGGGCCAGCAGGCTCAAGGCGAAGAAACCCAGGAGGCGGTACCGCAGACCGGGGGGAATCCAAGACCATCGTCTCGGCGGCCGCCCGCCGGCCGGAGAGGGCGGAGAGGAGGGGCTTTCCGCAGGCGGCTGCGGAGGAGACATGAACGGCGGCGTCTGACCCGCAGGTTCGTTCATGGCCCCATTTTACAATATCGGGACGTTCCGCACGCAACCCGGGGATCGATTCGTTCGATGAAAACCGGCGGGAAGGCGGAAGGCCGTCGCGCCGGACGGTTTCTAAAGGTCTCCGCGCCCCGTCAAAGAGAAGGAGTCCGCCAGGGGCCGGCAGCAGCGTCCCAGGGCGCGGAAGAGCTCCCCCCATTGAAGATGGATCTCCCGCGACTTGAGCGCCGCCACGGCGCCCTTTCTCCGGGAAGAGAGGCCCTGAAGGGCGGACCGGCCCAGCCGACGGCCTTCCTCCAGGGACCGGCGGGCCAGCTCCAGGGCCCCGCGCGCGGCCGACGGCCGGCGAGGGGCCGCCTCCGCCGCCCGCCGCAGGTGGCGCGCGGCCTCAAGCGCCCGCGCCGCCAATTGACGCATGGCGTCGTCCGCCGGCACCTGGAACAGCTCCATGTCCCGCCGGAGGGAGACGGCCAGGCCCATGACCTCCCGTACGATCTGCGTCATCCGGAAGGACGGCGGCGACGCCGGCGGACGCGGGGCGCGCGGGCCCCGCCGAAGGGCGCCTTGAAAACGGCCGGCGGGTTTCCCCGGCCCCGGTTCCAGGCGGCGGGCCAACCCTTCCAGCTCTTCCTCCAAACGGCGGGCCCAGTCCGTCTCCGCCGGGGCTTTCCGGCCCCCCCAGACGCGACGGAGCGGCCCGGCGAAGGGAAAACGCCTCATCTCACCGCCGGAACCGGGGGCTCCGCCTTGAATCCAGGTCAACAAACACATAGAATCTCCCCATGAACATGGAAGACATCGAGGACATCGAGGACATCGTCCGCCGGCACGACGCCTATCAGTTCGAGATCAAGCTGGAGCATGACTTCAAGAACGACAAAAAAGAGGAACGCTACCTGGTTGAAACCTTTTTCTTCCTTCCGACCAACCTGGACGTCAACGCCCACAGCTATTCCAAGGACCAATTCTACAAGGACCTTCTGCTCTACCTCCGGTTCAAGACCCCGGTCTTTTCCCTGAAGTCCCTGACGGACCCCGGCAACCGGCGCTCCCCCCTCTCCAAGATCGCCGCCCAGTGCGAGGAATTCCTGCGCGCGCCCTCTCCGCGCCGGGCCCGGGGGCTGGAATACGAGATCAAGCTCTTCGGCTGCGTCCTCAAGAGCGCCTTGCGGGACCACGGCCAGACGATCGAAAAAATCTTCCGGGAACCGGGCAAGGGCGGCCCGGAGGCCAAAGCCCTGCCGCTCCTGGAAGAATACATCAGGGAAAGCCGCCGGGCCGCGGCCCTCTTCCATTCCTTCCGCGACAAACTGACCGCGCCCTCCATGCCCAAGCGCCTTCAATCCACCTATCTCTTCACCGACGAGTACGTGAGCCTCCTGCTGGAGGGCCGCACGCACCTGTTGCTGCAATCCCTCTACAAGATGCCGGAGCGGCCCCTCAAAAAGCCCGCGGAAGAACTGGTCGAACTCGCCCGCGAACAGATGGACCACCGGCGCGCCATGAACTATCCCTCCCTCGTGCGGGAAGACGGGGAGAACGAGGTCTTCGTCTTCCGGCTCAGCGTGCTCAAGAAGTTCGTGGCCAACGTGCTGCACCTGTCGGTCCGGACGACCGCGGCCGGGCGGGGGTGGGAGGAATTCGCCATGGCCATCGGGGCGGGGGTGGCCATGATCTTCGCCACCTCCATCGCCTTCTACTACCAGCGCCTGTACGGGACGCTGTCCCTGTCCTTCTTCGCGGCCCTGGTCGTCAGCTACATGCTCAAAGACCGCCTGAAGGCCCTGTCGCAGGGGTACTTCCACAAGATTTTCTCCGCCGTCCACCTGTTCGACCAGTCCATCGCCCTCTACGACCCCTTCACGGGAGAAAAGATCGGGCTGTGCCTGGAGGGGTTCCATTTTTCCAAGGACGACCGCATCGACCCGGTCGTCACGCGGCTGCGCAACCGGGAGCACATCACGGAGATCGAGAACGAATGGCGCAGCGAACAGATCATCCACTACGTGAAAGAGATCGTGCTGTACCCGCGCCGGCTCCTGGAAAACGAGTCCCGCCTGACGGGCGTGGCGGACATCGCCCGGTTCAACGTCCGCAATTTCCTCCTCAAGATGGACGAGCCCGAGACCGACGTCTTCACCGTCAAGGACGGACGAAGCGTGGCCCTGCGGGGGACGCGCGTCTATCCGGTCAACGTGGTGATCAAGTTCAGCTCCAGCCGGGGAGCCCGGTACGAGCGGATCCGCCTCCTGCTCACGCGGAACGGGATCAAGCGCGTGGAGCCCGTCACCGGCGAAACGGTCCTTTCCGCTTCCTGAACCTTCTCAACCCCTCCGCCGCGCCGCGGCCCTGACCAGGGCCATCAGAGAGAGCGCGACCCCGAAAACGCAGATCACGGTGGCCCCCGTCGGCGTGTCGAACCGATAGGACACGTACATCCCCAGGAGACTCACCGCGGCCCCCATGGCCCAGCCGATGGCCAGGCGCGGCCCGACCCGCTCCGAAAAAAGCATGGCGGCCACGGAGGGCACGATGAGGTAGGAAAACACCAGCAACACCCCCGCGATGGCCACCGATGACGTCACCACCAAGCCGAAGGTGACGTAAAAGAGGAAGTCCCACAGACGAAGAGACAATCCCTCTCGTTCCGCACCCACCGGGTCCCGGCTGATGGTCAGAAAGGGCCGGCGCCAAAACCAGTGCACAAAACCCACCCCGGCGTACAGCAACGCCATCCGGCCCACCTCGGCGGGGGTGACGGCCAGGAGGTTGCCCACCAGGATGTATTTGATGTGCTCCGCCCCCTCGGGCGAGCGGTCCAGCATCAAAATCGCGGCCGCGGCGCTCACCGCGTACGCGATGCCGATGAAGGCCTCCTGAGAAACGTTCCGCCTGCGCGACCTGGTCAGGGCGAAGACCGCCGCGCCCGCCAGGGTAAACCCCAGGGAACAGAAATACGCGGCCCGGCTGTGAATGTCATGCCCCAGAAGGTACGCCAGCGTGGTGCCCAGGGCGGTGATCTGGCCCAGGGAAAGATCCACGAAGATCACCTCCCGTTCAACGACATGCAGCCCCAAATAGGCGTGGATTCCCGTCAACACCAGGCAGCACAGGAAAGGCCAGAACAAAATGTCCGTCATCTGTTTTTTCCTCTCTTGTCCAAAATCTCCGTCAGTCGTTTGATGTTCCTCTCAAA
Source organism: uncultured Elusimicrobia bacterium (assembly GCA_964484135.1). Classification (GTDB taxonomy): domain Bacteria; phylum Elusimicrobiota; class Elusimicrobia; order FEN-1173; family FEN-1173; genus CAZAEL01. The sequence goes on along the minus strand of CAZAEL010000019.1, from coordinate 12,785 downwards.
AAGACCGATATAATCCCGGACCTCCGTCTCTCCCCCCACGCTGGCGGGAAGCACCAGCAAATCCGCGCCCGTTTCCCGCGCGATCTTTTCCGGGAGACGCGCGTCGAAATAGGTCTCCATGATGAGAAGACCGATGCGTTCATCGCGCATGCGCCTGATCAACGCGCGGACATGCTGGGGCGAAGGGGGAACCCCGGGCTTGGGTTCCACTTGGGCCGCCACCTCCAGGCCGAACCGTTTGGCAAAGTTCGGCCAGGAGTTGTGGTAGGTCACCACGCGCGTCCCCCGATGGGGCGCCATCCAGGATTGCCACCGGGTCTGGGCGTCGTCCAGGCGCCCCTCAAAATCCTTCAGCCGGTCCTGGAAGACCGGGGCCTCCCGGGGGCTCAGCTCTCCCAGGCGATGAGCGATGTTCCGGGCGATGATCCGCCCGTTCTCCGGGTCGGTCCACAGGTGGGGGTTCCCGAAAGGATGCACGTCTCCCAGGGAGCGATCCACAGTTCCCTCGGCCTTCTGCAGAACCTCGCAACCTCCGGAGGCCTCCAGAAAACCCGGCTGACCGGGCAGAATCTTGGGGTTCCGGGCGGCGGTCAAGAGCGCCGGAGCCCAGGCCGCCTCCAGCTCCAAACCCATCTGAATGAAGAGGTCCGCTTTTTTCAGTTTCAGCAGATAGCTCGGCTTGGCCTCCACGAAATGCGGGTCCTGGTAGCCCTTGGCGATGGGATTGACCTCCACCAAGTCTCCCCCCACCTCCCGGGCGAGGGCGGCCAGGTCTTCCGTGGTTGTCACCACCTGAAGCTTTTCAGCCGCGGCAAAAGAAGGCCACAGAAGGCCAACGATGGCCAATGAGGGCAAAAGACGTTTAAAGATGGCCAAAGAAAAAATGTTCCCCATGGAAATGTTCGTCTTCATAAATGATACCCCCGCTTAAATAATTTTTCGTGCATTTTGCGTTCCGTTTCTATCCCTTGCCCTCTTGAGCGTCGCCAAAAAGGGTGCGCGCCATGAGGTCGCGCCTGCCGGTGGCAGGCGTTTGCGACGGGCCGAAGGCCCAGAGTCCGAATGGCGGCTGCGCATCCTTCATGTCAAAAAGGGTGCGCGCCATGAGGACCGATGTTGAAGGTGACCTTCAGGAACCCCAACCGTTCCGTGGCGCCGCCGGCCTTCTTGACTTCCCGGCCCTGGACGCTGACGAGGCTGAATTCCGACGGCATGAAGGTCAGGTACGCCAGGCCTCCGCTCTCGTGCGCGTCGCCGACGTCCGGCGATTCCGACCAGTCATACCGGCCGCCCGCGCGCCAGCGCCTGGCGAACTGGTACTCCAGGTGGGAAAAAAGCCCGGCGGTGGTCAGGGACGACAGGCCGTCCCGCTCCCGGTTGTTCCAGAACATTTCCGTCTGCCAGAGCAGGGACCGGTAAATGGCCCGCCGGGGGTTCTTCCACCGGAAGGTGAGGTCGAACCCATAGAGCCGGCTCTTGAGGGTATTGGAAGAATCGGCCACGGGATCATAGGCCTGCCCCGCCGCGCCGTGGGCGTAGCTGGCGCCCAAGGTGACGTTGGCGGCCTCGGTCAGGTCCTGGTACGCGCCGAGCCGCCCCACGTACAGGAGGTCCCCGCGTTTGGCCGTGTCAAAGGCCGGCGTTTCCGCGGCCTCCGGCATGGAGAAGGCCTGAGCGTCCAGGTTCAGGAACAGCCAGGGATTGGGGATTTGCCAGGACAGAGATCCTCCCATGCCGGCGAGGCCCTCTTCCCCGAAGTATTTCTCGTGGGCCAGGGGACGGTCCGCAAAAGCCGTCTCCGGCCGGTGCGCGCGGTTGAACTTGCCGAAGTCCGCCTTGGCCTTGCCGACTTTCAGGGCCAGATTGCCGGGCAGGGCGAACCAGGAGAGATACCCCTCCTCCAATTCCGCGCCCCCCTCCCCCTCCACGGCCACGAAAACGTCCGCCCGGGCGTAGGGGTCCACCACGGACTGAAAGGCGATCTCCGCCTCCTTGAAGCCGAGCGGGGGGGATTCCTCCTCGCCGGCTTGCAACTCCCGGCGGCCGGCCTCCCCTTGGAACCAGCCGATGACGCTCACGTTGGGGTTGAGAATGTTTGAAGACTGCAGGGCGCTCGTCCCCTGCCCCTGGGCCGGACGGCCGGCCCAGAAAATGGCGCTCAAAAAAAGCAGTGTGGCCTTGGATCGCATAAGCCCTCCTTTGATGAAAACGGAGACCCCACGCCCGCGGAGGGCGTGGGTGCCGCTGTTGAATTTGAAGCGAACGGCCCTTAGGCGACGGGAGGGGGACGGGGGGCGTTGAGGAAAAGAGGATCGACGCGCCGGGAAACGGAGGGGGCCGCCGGCCGGACGAACGCCAGAAGCGGGGAAGGGGCGCGCGGCGGGGCGGACGGAGCCGACCCCATGGAAACGGAATGGCAGAGACAGCAGTGGTGATGGGAGGGGTTGGCCGCGTGGTCGGCGTCGGAATGCTGGATGTGCAGGGCCAGGGCCAAAAAGGCCCCCAGGGCCAACGCCCGGCCGAAGCGGGAAACCGTCTTCCTCATGGCGGAAAAATCTCCGTTACTTCACCCGCACGATCTTGAGGGACTTGATGGCCACCGGCTGGCGGGGGCGGTCCTGCCCGTCCCGGTCCACCTTCGAAATGGCGTCCGCCACGGATTGCCCCTCCACCACCTGACCGAAGATCGTGTGGCGGCCGGTCAGCCAGGGCGTGGGCGCGACGGTGATGAAGAACTGGGAGCCGTTGGTGTTGGGGCCGGCGTTGGCCATGGCCAGTCGGCCGGGCTTGTCAAAGGACACATCCGGCGCGATCTCGTCCTCGAACCGGTAACCCGGCCCGCCGGTGCCCGTGCCCAGGGGATCTCCGCCCTGGATCATGAAGTCCGGGATGACCCGGTGGAAGATCAGCCCGTCATAAAAACGCCTCTTGACCAGGGTGTTGGTCTTCATGTCCGTGAATTCCTTCGTCCCTTCGGCGAGGCCGACGAGGTTCTCCACGGTCTTGGGCGCCTTGTCCGGGAAGAGCCGGCAGACGATTTTGCCGAGGGTCGTTTCGAAAACCGCGTACACGCCCTTTTCGTTCTTCCAGCCGGCGGAAGCTTCGGAGGTGGTTTGCATGGCAAGGCATATTAGCATAAAAAATCCGATCGCATGACGTTTCATTCGTTCGCTCCCTTTTGGTTTTCTGGTCCCTCGCCCGCTTTCCTCTTCAACCCCAGGATATGTTTGACGAGGGAAGAGATGTCTTTTTCCGTCAAAGGCCCCCCGCGGGCCTTGTGATAAGCGGGCATGGACGTGCCGTCCCGTCCCTCGGAGATGACGCGCCGCAACTCCCGGGCCGGAAGGCCCGCCATGTCCTCGGCCGCCGGCGCGATGAACTTCCCCCCCATTTTATGATGTTCGTGGCACATGGCACAATCCGCGCGGTACAGGTCCCCGCCTTTTTTGCCCCGGCCCTGGTCCACGTGGCACGTTCGACAGGACCCGGTGAAGAGGTTTTGGGCGCCGGTGCGGTCCATGTGCTCGGAGGGCGCCACCATGCCGCGGACCACCAGGTGCACCACCCGCTCCTCCGGGTCGTTGCTCTGGACCCGCACCGTCTTGTGGACCTCCCCCACCTTGCCGCGGGAATCGTACTGCACCCGGATGGCGCTCTTTCCCCCCGGCGGCACGGTCTTCTGGTCCGGCAGGGCCGCGGTGCAGCCGCAGGAGCTGGTGACCGACCGGATCTCCAGCGGCGCCTTGCCCGCGTTGCGGAAGACGAAGGAATTCTGGGCCGTCGCCCCCTGCAGGAGCACGCCGAAGTCGAAGATCCTGTCCTCGAACACGATGCGCGGGCGCGGCTCCGCCTTCGCGGCCCAAGGGACGAGGCCGACAACGGCCCACAAAAGGATGAACCCGGCCCGGCGCTTCACGGCAGGTCAGCCCCCCGAGTCCACGACCCGGTTCCGGCCCGCGGCCTTGGCCCGGTACAGGGCCTTGTCCGCGGATTCCAGGATTTCGGCCACGGTCCGTCCATCCTTGGGGAAATGGGCCAGGCCCACGCTGATGGTCACGGCGATCCGTTCCCATCCCGCCTCGAAGGGCTCGGCGGCCACGCGGGCGCGGATCGTCTCCGCCTTGCGCCGCACGCCCTCCGGTTCCGTGCGGGACAGCAAAATGCCGAACTCCTCCCCGCCGTACCGGCCCACGGTGTCGGTCTCATACACCCCTTCGCGCAGGAGGCGTCCCAGCTTGGCCAGGACCGCGTCGCCCGCGGGATGGCCGAACCGGTCGTTGATGCTCTTGAAGTGGTCCACGTCCACGAACATGAGGCTGAAGGTGGTCTTGAAGGTCCGCGCCCGGTTCCATTCCGTCTCCATCTGCTCCAGGAACTTCTGCCGGCGCAGGACGCCCGTGAGGCCGTCGGTCCGCGACAGGGATTCCATGCGGGCGAAGAGCTGCGCCTTCTGGAAACCGATCATCAGGTGCTCGAAGATCTTCTCGATGTCCTCCAGGGACGGGCGCGGGGCCGTGTCCGGCCACCGGAGGCACAGGAGACCCAGGGGCTGGTCCCCCTGCAGGAGCGGCACCTGCAGCAGCGCCTCCCGTCCCACGTTGGTCCAGCGGGGGCGGCGCTCGGGAAAGGGCGGCGGCAGGGTCTCCATGATCCAGACGCCGCTGCGCCACTTGAGTTCCAGGTTCCCCGACGTCTCCGACGCCAGGTACAGCAGGAAATCGGCCGTGCCGGTCAGCTTCTGCAGCGCCTGGGTGAAACGGTTCACCAGGCCGTCCCAGGAAAGGGAGTCGTTCAGGGACTTGGCCAGGCCGTAGATCTGGAAGGCCCGCGTCTCCTCCAGCTCGTACTTTTCGACCTCTTCCTTCAGCCCGGCCAGCTCGATCTCGAGGGCCGCGATCCGTTCGCGCCGACGGGCCTGGTTCAGGAGCGCCTCCCGGCGCTGGAGGCGTTCGCCCCGTCCGTGGCGGAAGACGTACCCCGAGGCCGCGGCCCAGAACGCGCCCGTGGACAGCCATGCCCCGGAAACCCCCGCGAACAGGACGCCGTCCAGGAGCCATCCCGCGCCGCCCAGCCCGATGCCCAGCCACAGGAGCGCGGACTGCGGGCCCGGCTTCCGGTCGTCGCCGGCCAGCTCGCCCAAAAAAGGCAGGAGGGGCCACAAAAGGAGTTCCATCATCCCTCCGCCACCACCCGGTTGCGTCCCTGGTTCTTGGCGCGGTACAGGCGCTGGTCCGCGGCCCGCACCAATTGGGGCGGCGTGGTGGCCTCGGCCGGGTACGCGGCCACGCCCGCGCTCACCGTCACCTGGAAGGGCCGGCCGTCGGACAGGAACCGTTCGCTTTCCATGTCGCGGCGGAAACCCTCGGCCACCTGCGCGGCCCTGTCCCGGTCCGTCTCCGCCAAAAGCAGGCAGAATTCCTCCCCGCCGTACCGGGCCGGCATGTCCACGGGCCGGGCCAGGGACAGGAGCCGCCGGGAAAGCCGCCGCAGCACCTCGTCGCCCGCGGCGTGGCCGTGGGTGTCGTTCACCTTCTTGAAATGGTCCACGTCCAGCATGATCAGGCTCACCGCGTACCGGTACCGGCCGGCCCGCAGGAGCTCCTCGGCCAGCCGCTCCTCAAAGGCCCGGTGCGTGAACAGCCCGGTGAGGCCGTCGCGCACGGCCAGGGCCTCGATGCGGTGGTACAGCACCGCGTTGTCCAGGGCCAGGGAGGCCATGGTGGCCAGGGCGTCCAGCACCCGCACGTCGCCGCGGTGGAACCGCCGGGGCGCGGGGCTTTCCACCCGCAGGCCGCCGAAGATTTTGTTTTCCACCCACAGGGGGGCCACCATGAGGCATCGCGTGCCCGGCTCCACCCGGGCGTTTTGGAAGAACCGGTGTCCGGACAGGTCCTCGCACAGGAGCGGCTGGCGCCGCTGCAGCACCCAGGCGTCCACCGGGTCCGCCTCGGTCAGGCCCGAGAGGAACCCCCGCGCGTCCGGGAAGGATTTCTGGGTCCATTGCACCAGCCGGTTCTGGATCTCCGACGGGTCCAGCACCGCGCCCAGGTCCTTGGCGCAGTCCGCCAGCCGCTGGCGCTGGGACGATTGGGCCTTGACCTCCTGCGCGCGCCGGCGGCGGTAGTCCACGTCCTTCTGCAGCTCCGCCAGGCGCTTTTCCTCGGACTGAAGGGCCGCGTTCCGTTCTTGGCGGTCCTGGAACAGCCGCCGGTCCCTCTCCCGCAGGAAGAACCAAAGGACCCACAGCTGCGCCAGCTGGCCCAGGAGAAAGGCCCGCTCCCCCTCGGGCCACTGGGACCACAACCCCAGCCCCACCAGGGTGGCCACCAGGACCAGGAGCGCGGAAACGCCGGGGCCGATCCACCAGGCCACCAGAACGATCAAGACGCCGAGGAACGGAAGGAGAAAGGTCCCGCGTTCCGGCGCCAAAAGGAGGGTGAAGCACAACACCAGGTAGGAAAGGAAAAGGAGGAAAAAGACCCAGCGCCCGGGCTTCTGCGTCACGCGGCCCTCCGTTCCGCGGACCCCCGCTCCCAGGCCGCGGCGGTTTCTTCAACGGATTCCCGCAGCACGGTCAAGAGCCGCTCCAGGTCCTTGAGGGAGATGCCGAGCGGCGGCAGGACCACCACCACGTCGCCCAGGGGCCGCAGCCACACCCCGCGCCGATGCGCGGCCTGACAGACCCGCCGGCCCGCGCGCCAGGAAACGGGGAAAGGCCGCCCGGTTTTTTTGTCCCGCACGAGTTCCACCCCGGCCATGAACCCCATCTGCCGCACGTCGCCCACCGCGGGCAGGGCGCGGAGGGCCTTGAGCCCTTCCGTCAAACGCGCGATCTTGGGCCGCAGGACGGACAAGAGCCGCCGGGAGCGGTAAAGCCCCAGGTTGGCCAGGGCCGCGGCGCAGGCCAGGGGGTTGGCGGTGTACGTGTGCCCGTGGAAAAAGGTCTTGAACGCCCCGTGCCGGCCCAGGAAAGCCCGGTAGATTTTTTCCGACGTGAGGGTGGCGGCCAGGGGCAGGTACCCGCCGGTGACGGACTTGGCCGCGCACAGAAAATCCGGCCGGACGCCTTCGCGCTGGACCGCGAACATGGCGCCGGTGCGGCCGAAGCCCGTGGCCACCTCGTCCGCGATGAGCAGGACCCCGTGGCGCCGGCAGAGCCGTTCCACCCCCTTCAAATAACCGGGCGGGGCCACGATCATGCCCGCGGCGCCCTGCACCAGGGGCTCCACCACCATGGCGGCCAGCCGCCGCCCGCGGGCTTTGAAAACGGATTCCACGCTCCCCAGGCATTCCCACCGGCATCCGGTCTCGGCGCGGAAATCCCCGGGCTTGGGGGCGGGAAGCGCCTCGCCCGGCCCTTCCGGGCGGAAACGGCCGTCGCAGGGCCGCCGGCGGTGCGGGCACCGGTAGCAGTGGGGGCTCATGGCGAAACGGGCCTTGAACAGGAGGGGGCGGAAAAGCCCGTGGAAAAGCCCGATGCCACCCACGGACACCGCGCCCAGGGTGTCGCCGTGGTAGGAATTCCGCAGGGCCAGGAACTCCGTGCGCCCTCCCCCGCCCCGGGTCTGCCTCCAATATTGGTACGCCATCTTCAGGGCCACCTCCACGGCGGTGGCGCCGTTGTCGGAATAGAACACGCGGGTCAGGCCCGGCGGGGCCAGCCGGCTCAAGAGGCGGCCCAGGCGGATGGCCGGCTCGTGGCTCAGCCCCAGGAACGTGGTGTGGGCCATCTTCCCGAGCTGGCGGACCACGGCCCGGTCCAGGGCCGGCTCCCGGTGCCCGTGGGTCGTGACCCAAAGGGAGGAGACCCCGTCCAGATAACGCCGGCCCCGCAGGTCCGTGAAAAAAGACCCTTTGGCGGAGCGGACGATGAGGGGCGAGCCCTTTTCCCATTCGGCCTGCTGGGTGAAAGGGTGCCAGAGATGTTTTTTGTCCCAGCGGGACAAAAGCGAATGGGCGGAAGCGCGGTTCATCAAGCTCAACTCCGGGGGTCGGAAGCCAAACCCCACGCCTTGCGGATGTCGCCGGCCAGGCGCCGGGCTTCCCTTTCCCGGGCGCCGGCGTTTTTCAGGATCGGCAACGTCATTATAGGCTTTCGAAGGAGGCGTTGCAAAATCAGGAGGTTGGTCTTCTCCACGAAGGACCGGCCCCGGTACCCGCTCAACACCACCCGCTCCACCGCGAGGCCGCGGCGCTCCAGCGCCTCCACGGTCAGCAGGGTGTGGTTCAAGGTCCCCAGGCCCGGGCGGGCCACCACCCAGACCGGCAGGCCCATGCGGCGGGCCATGTCCGCCACGGAGAGCTTGCCCTCCAAGGGGACCAGCGCGCCGCCGATGCCCTCCACCACCAGGAAAGGACGGCGCCTTTGCCAGGCGCGGAAAACCCGGAGGGCCTTCTTGAAGGGCCCCGGGCCGGGACGGCCCGGCAGGGGCCGCAGCCGCGCGGCCAGGGGCGCGGCCGGACGCGGGTCGTACAGGGGGCAGACGGCTTCCAAAGGTCCCTCAAGGCCGGCGGCCTTTCTCAGGGCGCGGGCGTCCTGCCATCCGCCGCCGGCATAGGGCTTCATCACCCCCACCCGCACGTTGAGGCGGCGCAGGGCCCGGACCAGGAGGCAGGACACCAGGGTTTTCCCCACGCCCGTGTCCGTGCCCGTGACGAAGATTCCGGCGGGGCGGTTCACGGGGAGGCCGTCTCCAGGACGTCCAGCACCCTGTCGATGTCTTGTTCCGAATGTTCCGCGGTGACGGAAAACCGGACGCGGGACGTGCCCTTGGGCACCGTGGGCGGGCGCACCGCCGGCGCGAAGACCCCGCCGTCCCAAAGGCGCCGGGACAGCTCCAGCGTCGCGGCCTCGGATCCCACCAGGAAAGGCACGATGGGCCCGTCGCCGTGTCCCCCGGTGGCGTCTCCGCGAAGCCGCCCAAGCCCCTTCCGCAGACGCCCGCTCAAGGCGAAAAGTTTTTCCCGCCGCGCCGGCTCCGACAGGCAGACGTCCAGGGCCGCCGACGCCGCGGCCAGGGACGCCGGAGACAGGGCCGTGGAATAGAGGAAGGACCGGCAGCGGTTCCGGATCCAGTCCACCAGCTCCCGGCTTCCGCAGGCGAACCCGCCCTGGCTCCCGAGGGCCTTGGACAGGGTCCCCATGCACACGTCCACCTCTTTTTCCAGCCCCAGGGCGTTGACCCAGCCCCGCCCCTCGGGGCCGTACACGCCCGTGGCGTGGGCCTCGTCCACGTACGTGCGCGCGCCGTGCCGCCGCGCCACGTCCACGATCTCCCGCAAGGGGGCGGCGTCGCCGTCCATGGAAAAGACGCTTTCCGTGACGATCCATCGCCGTCCCCGGGCCGGCAGCCGTTTCAACACCTTCTCCAGGTCCGACGGGTCGTTGTGGCGGAACACCCGCAACGCGGCGCGGGAGAGGCGGGCCCCGTCCACCAGCGACGCGTGGCAGAGCCGGTCCAGGACCAGCGCGTCCCCCGCCTCCGCCAGCGCGGGCAAAAGCCCCGTGTTCACGTGATAGCCCGAGGGGAACACGGCCGCGGCCTCGGTCCCCTTGAAGGCGGCCAGCCTTTCCTCCAAACGCCCGTGGATCTCCAGGGTCCCGCCCAGGAGGCGGGAAGCGGTGGCGCCCGCGCCCCATTGCTCTAGGGCGGCCTGGGCCGCCCGCTTCAGCCGCGCGTCCGCGGCCAGGCCCAGGTAATTGTTGGAGGCGAAGTTCAGGAAAACCCGGCCTTCCAGGGTCACGCGGGCGGAAGGCGCGGACTGCAGGACGCGCAGGGCGCGGTACAGGTGGCTGTCCTTCAGGGCCTGGAGCCGCGGCCCGAACAGGGAGGAAGACGGCGGCGGGAGGGAGGTCACGACGACCGGCCCGCGGCCAGCGAAGCGATGGACCCGCCGAAGCCGAAGGAGAGCGCGGCCGCCGTCCGGGCGTCCCAATCGCGGGAACGGCCCGGCAGGAAATCCAGCCCGTCGGTTTCCGGGTCTTCCAGATGCAGGGTGGGCGGCAGCCGCCGGTCCCGCAGGCCCAAAAGGCAGAAGGCCAGCTCCACCGCGCCGGTGGCGCCCAGCAGATGCCCCGTGGCCCCCTTGGTGGACGACACTTTGGGGCGGCGGGCGCCCCGGAAAAGGCTTTCCAGCGCCAGCGCCTCCAGCCGGTCGTTCAAGAGCGTGGCGGTGCCGTGGGCGTTCACGTAATCCACGTCCGCGGGGGAGAGCCCGGCCCGCTCCAGGGCGCGGGCCAGGCTGCGGGCGATCTTCCGGCCGTCGGAATTGAAGCGGGTCGCGTGGGAGGCGTCGCAGGCGAAGTCCCATCCCAAAAGCTCCCCCAAAACAGGCGCGCCGCGCCGGCGGGCGGAGGCCAGGCTCTCCACCACGAAGGCGGCCGCGCCCTCGCCGATCACGAAGCCGTTGCGGCGCCGGTCAAAGGGCCGCACGCGGTGGTCCGGCGACAGCACGCCCATTTGCGAGAAACCGGAAAGGTACAGCGGATGGAGGGAGGATTCCGACGCCCCGGCCAGGACGAAGTCGCAGCGGCCCTCGCGGACCCACTCCGCCGCCGCCATGACGGACTGCAGGCCCGTGGCGCAGGCCGAAGAAAAGTTGACCACCGGGCCGCCGATGTGATGCGCCCGGGCTGCGGCCTGCGGCACCGTCTCCGGCGGCAGGGCGCGGACGCCGGGGCCGGCCCCTTCCAGCAGAGGCTTGCTGCAGCTCAGCGCGCAGCCCCAGCGTTCGCCCGGCCCGGAAAACGGATGGCCGCTCTGGGCCAGGGCCTCCCGGGCGGCGAGGAGCGCCAGGTCCGCGGCGCGGGGCCCGTCGCCCGCGGGGACGGGCGCGCGGGCCCGGTCATCGGCCACGCCGGATCGTCCGTCCAGGAGGTTCTTCCAAGATGTCTCCCGGTCCGCGCCCAGGGGCGTGACCAGCCCGATCCCCGTGACCACGATCCTTTGATGATCCTGTAATGACATGATGTGCCTGACCCCGTGCAGGCGCTATGAGACGAGGATTTTTGGGGGTCGCGGCCGCCAGCGGCAGCCGTCTGCGACGGGCGCGAATGCGCCCAGGGCCGCAAGGCCGAAGGCCAGGGGGCGGGCCCCTCCGCGGCACGAAATCATTATTGGAAAGCCGCTCCGGGCCTGGGCGCTCACGAACTCGCGTCCGTGCTTAAGCAGGCCAAAGCCCCCAAAGTGCCGCTGGCACTTTGACTTTGGCCAAGCACCCCGGCAAAACTACACCACGCGGGATTCAAAATTGAACACCTGGCCGGATGCGGATTTCTGCTTGGCGATGTTCAGCACGAAGCGGGCCAGCTCCTCCAGGTCCGGGAAACGGCCCAGGGCGTGCTCCTCCCGGATCTTTTCGACTTGCTCCGGGGGCAGGGAGGCGTTCATCTCCGTGGGATGGTAACCCGGCAGGACCGCGTTGACGCGCACGTTGAAGCGGCCCAGTTCCCGGGCGGCGGACTTGGTCAGGCCGATGAGGCCCGCCTTGGAGGCGGCGTAGTTGGCGCAGCCGTACCCGCCGCGCAGGCCCATGAGGGAGGCGATGTTGACGATGAACCCGTTCTTCTGCCGGGTCATGACCTGGGCCGCGGCCCGGAGGCACCAGAAGGCGCCGCTCAGGTTGACGTCGATCACGTCCCCCCATTCGTCGTCGGACATCTTGAGGATGGTGCGGTCGCGGGTGACGCCCGCGTTGTTGATGAGGCCGTCGAGGGAGCCCCACCGCCGGGCCGCGGCCTCCACCAGGGCCTGGGCCTGGGCGGGTTTGGACACGTCGGCCTCGCACAGGTCGGCCTCGGCCCCCTGCTCACGCAGGGCCGCCAGCGCCGCCTCCGCCTCGGCCCGGCGGGAACGGTACCCGAGCATGACGCGGTGGCCGTCCCGGCCGAAGGCCAGGGCGATGGCGCGCCCGATGCCCCGGCCCGCGCCGGTGACCAGGACGTTCATGCGGCTAGCGCGTCAACCGCTCCCGGCGGGAGGTGAAGGCCACCCGTTCGGGCAGGGCCGGCTCGGCGGAGGCGGACACGTCCCCCACGGGCTCGAAACCCAGGTCGCGGATCATCTCCAGATCGGCGGAGGAGGGCTGTCCCTGGGTGGTCAAATAGTCGCCGATGAACAGCGAATTGGCCGCGTACAGGCCCAGGGGCTGGAGGCCGCGCAGGTGCAGCTCCCGGCCCGCGGCCATGCGCAGCTCCGCCGCCGGACAGAGCAGCCGGAACAGGCAGAGGATCTTGAGGCACAGCAGGGGGGTCAACCGTCCCCGGTCCGCCAGGGGCGTGCCCTTGACCGGAACGAGGAAGTTCACCGGGATGGACTCCACCTTCAGGTCCCGCAAACGGAACGCCACGTCGAGGACGTCTTCCGGGGATTCCCCCATGCCGAAGATGGCGCCGGAGCAGGCGGAGAGCCCGCCGGCGTGGGCCCGCTCCACGGTCGCCAGCCGGTCCGCGAAGCCGTGGGTGCCGCAGACGTCGCCGTAGAAACGCTCGCTGGTGTTGAGGTTGTGGTTGTACGCCATGACCCCGGACTCCTTGAGGGCCTCGGCCTGGCCCTCGTTCAAGAGGCCCAGGCAGGCGCAGATCTCCAGCTGGGGATACTTGGCCTTCACGGTCCGCACCGCCTCGGCCACCTTGTCCACGTCCCGGTCCGAAGGCCCGCGCATGGACGCCACCAGGCAGAGGCGCGCGGCCTTCAGCTGCACGGCGCGCTCCGCGCAGGCCAGCACCTCCTCGGCGGACAGCATGCGGTACTTCTCGATGGGCGCGCCGGACACCTTGGACTGGG
>CAZAEL010000018.1:0-42278 GCA_964484135.1 uncultured Elusimicrobia bacterium | reverse complement strand
GGGGGTGGCGGCGGCCGCGCGTCTGACCGGCGCCCCCGTCGTGGCCGTGGCCTGGGCCGGCGGCCCGGCCAAGGCGCTGTCGTCCTGGGACCGCTTCCTCATCCCCTTTCCCTTCGGGCGGTACGCGGTGGCGTACCATGAACCGCTGTGGATCGGCCCGGAGGAATCGTCGGCCGAGGACAAGGTCCGCGACGCTCTGGACGCGGCCCGCCGCCAGGCGGAACGGTTGCTGGAACCTTCGCGCTGATGTTGTCCCTCTATTCTTTCCTGGTCGCGCTCCTCTGGCCCCTGGTCTTTTTGGGTTTTGTCTGGCGCTTCGGGCTGGTCAAGACGCTGAAAGGGCTGGGGGAACGCTTCGGCCTGTCCCTGGCGCCGGCCCCGCCCGCGGAAAGGGGCCGCGTCTGGGTCCACGCCGCTTCCGTGGGAGAGGTGCGCGCCGTGGAGCCGTTCCTGCGCGCGGTGGGCCGGCGGTTTCCCGGCCTGGGCCGGTGCCTGACCACCACCACGGTGGCCGGGAAACGTTTGGCCGAGGACCTGGGGCTGGCCGAGGAGGTCCGCCTGGCGCCCGTGGACCTGCCCTTTTGCGTGAACCGGTTCCTGTCCGCCTGGCGGCCCCGGGCGCTGGTGCTGGTGGAAACCGAGCTCTGGCCCAATTGGATCCGGACCGCCCGGTCCCGCCGGGTCCCCCTGGCCCTCGTCAACGGACGGATTTCGGACCGGTCCTTCGGGTCCTACCGCCGCCTGCGGTTTTTCTGGAGGCCGCTCCTGGAGGGCTTCGCCGCCATCGGCGTCCAGAGCCCGGGCCAGGCCGAGCGTTTCGGGCGGATCGGCGCGCCGGCGCCGGCGCTGCGCGTCACCGGCAATTTGAAGTTCGACGTCCCTCTGCCGGACCTGTCCCGCCGTCCGGACCTGCTGCGCCGGTACGGGTTTTCCGCCGACGACCGGGTGTGGGTCTGCGGCAGCACCCACGCGGGAGAAGAGGGGATCCTGCTGGAGGCGTTCCGCGGGCTCCGTCAACGCGGCGTCCCGGCCAAGCTGGTCCTGGCCCCGCGCCACGTGGACCGGGTGCCGGAGCTGGCGCGGCGGCTGGAACAGGCCGGGTTCGCTTTCCGCCTGCGTTCGGCCCTGTCGTCCTCGGGCGGGCCCTTCGACGCCCTGCTGGTGGACACCGTGGGCGAGCTCCCCGAAATTTACGGCGCCGCCACCTGGGCCTTCGTGGGCGGCAGCCTGATCCCGCAGCGGGGCGGCCAGAACCCGCTGGAGCCGGCCCGCTGGGGCGTGCCCGTGGCCTTCGGCCCCCACATGAAGGATTTCCGGGAGATGGTGGACCTGTTTTTGAGGGAGGGCGGCGCCTTTCGGGCGGCGGACGGGAAGGCGTTGGAGGAACGGCTTTTTGCCTGGTTCCGGGACCCGGAGGCGGCCCGGCGCGCGGGGGAGGCCGCCCGCCGGGTGGCGGAATCCCAGGGCGGGGCGTTGGATAAGAACCTGGCGCTCCTGGCGGACGTCCTGGGCCGCGGCGGACTTTCCTGACGTGGCCGGGCTTTCTTTCGCGACCGACTCTCCGGCCATCCTGACGGTGCGCCTGTCTTCTTTGGGGGACGCGGTCCTCGCCGCGCCGGTCCTGGAAAACCTCAAGGCGGCCTGGCCCCGGGGCCGCGTGAGCGTGCTCGTGAAGCGGCGGTACGCGGACCTGTTCCGCGGCCATCCGGCGGTGGACGAGGTTTTGGAGTTCGAGTCCCGGGGGTTCTGGGGATGGGCCCGGGAACTCCGCCGCCGGGCCTTTGACCTGTACGTGGATTTGCACGACACGCCCCGTTCCCGCCTGTGGGGCTGGTTGTCCGGGGCCCCGCACCGGCTCCGTTACGACAAGCGGGCCTGGGCGCGGCGGCGGCTGGTGTGGTTCAAAAAGGATTCCCCGGCCCTGGCGCAAAAGGTGTCGGAGCGGTACTTGAGTTGCCTGGAAGACGCGGGCATCCCGGTGGTCCACCGCAGGCCCGGGCTTTTCGTGCCCGCCGGGGACGAAGGGCCGGCCCTGGGGGAGGGGTCTTTTTTGGGGTTGGCGCCGGGCGCCCTGCACGGCACCAAGCGCTGGCCCGCGGCCCGCTTCGCCGCGGCCGCGGATGAGTTGATCCGCCGCCTCTCCGCCGCGCCGTTGCCGGGGATGTCCCTGCCCCTGCGCGCGGTGGTCGTGGGGTCGCGGGCGGACGAGGCCGCGGCCGGGGAGGTCCTGGCGTCTTTGCGGGGGCCGGCCCGGAATTTCGCGGGGAAGACCTCCGTGCGGGAGTTGATCCTCCTGGTGCGGAGGTGCTCCCTCTTCCTGACCAACGATTCCGGCGCCATGCACGTGGCTTCGGCCCTGGGCGTGCCCACGGTGGCGGTGTTCGGCCCCACGGTGCGGGCCTTCGGTTTTTTTCCGGAGGAGGACTGCAGCGAGGTGGTGGAGGCGGCCGGCCTGTCCTGCCGGCCCTGTTCCCTACACGGGACCGATTCCTGCCCGGAGTCTCACTTCCGGTGCATGAACGACATCTCCGTGGACCGCGTGGTGGAGGCCGCGCTGCGGGTCCTGGCCAAGGCGCGGGGCGGCGGAAGGAAGGCTGACGTTTTCAACCCATGAACATCCTTCACATCCTGGACGAACGCTGGGATTCGGGCCTGACCGCGTACGGCCTGTCCTTGGCCTCGGCCCTGCAAAAGAGGGGACACCGGGTGGAGGTGGCGGCGCGCCCGGGCGCCCCGGCCTTCCGGGAAGCCCAGCGCCGCGGCCTCCCGGCCCATACCATTTCTTTGGGGTTCCGGCGGTTGGCGCAGCGCGGCAAGTTCGACCTGCTCAACGCCCACACCGGGTCCGGCCACGTCCTGGCCTGGTGGGCGGCGCTGGGCCGGTCCATGGCGCTGGTCCGCACCCGGGCCGACGCCCGTTCGGTGAAGCGCAACTGGGGACACCGCCGTTTGTACGAGAGGACCGACGCGGTGATCGGCGCTTCCGGGTGGGTGACCCGGCAGTACCGGTCCCTGTGCCCGGAAACGGCCGATCGCCTCTGGACCGTGTACCCGGGCCGCGAAATCCCGCCCTGCCCGCCGGAGCCCGAGGGGCCCCTGCGGATCGCGGTGGTGGGCCGCCTGGACCCGGTCAAAGGGCACGCCTATTTTTTGGAGGCCCTGTCCCACCTCCGGCCCCGCCTTCGGGACGAGCAGTTCCTGATCGTGGGAGAGGAAACGAACCTTTCCCGGGCCGAGCTTCAACGGTCCGCCGACACGCTCCAGGTGTCCCGCTGGGTGCGCTTCCTGGGCCGGCAGGAGGACATGGACGCGTTCATGCGTTCCTGCCACGTGGGCGTGGTGGCCTCCGTCGGCAGCGAGGCGGTGTCCCGGGTCTGCCTGGAGTGGCTGAGCCTGGGGCGGCCCGTGGTGGCCACGGCCGTGGGATGCCTGCCGGAGCTGATCTCCACGGGGGAGAACGGTTTCCTGGTGCCGCCCCGCAGCCCCCGGGCCATGGCCAACTGTTTCCTGGGGCTGATCGAGCATGGGGACTTCCGCCGCGACATGGGCCGCCGCGCGCACGAGACGGCGCGGGAGCGTTTTTCTCTGGAGCGTTTCGCCCGGGAGACGGAAAAGGTGTACGAGGCGGCCCTGGCCCGCCGCCGCTCCTCCCGCCCGTCCACGGGCGGCTGAAAGATCTTTTCCGGCGGGACCGTGAGGATCGTCCACATCAACACGGAGCGCACCTGGCGCGGGGGGGAACGGCAGACCCTCTGGCTGGCGCGGGAGCTGGAGCGCCGGGGCCACCAGAACCGGGTGGCCTGCCGGCCGGGTTTCCCGCTGGAACGGGCCGCCAAGGCGGCGGGGCTCGAGACGTTCGCTTTGTCTCCTTGGTTGGAGGCCGACCCGCTGGCGGCGCGGCGCCTCCGGCGGTTCCTGAAGGAGAGCGGCGCGGAGGTGCTCCACGCCCACACGGCCCACGCCGTGGGCCTGGGCGCCCTGGCCGCCCGGGGGACCGGCGTGAAGCTCGTGGCCACCCGTCGGGTGGATTTTCCCCCGCAAAGGAATTTCTTCAGCCGCTGGAAGTACGGGCGTCTGGACGGGCTGGCGGCCATCTCCCGGCGGGTGCGGGACGTCCTGGTGGAAGGCGGGATGCCGGCGGACCGCGTGGTCGTCATCCCCAGCGGCATCGACGCGGCCGGTTATCCCTCCGCGGCGGACCGTGTTCGGCGCCGCCGCGAGAAGGGCTGCGGAGAGGGGGATTTCTTGATCGTCAACGCGGCGGCGCTGGTGCCGCACAAGGACCATGACACGCTCTTGCGCGCGGCGCGGCGCGTTTGCGGGGAGGAGCCGCGGGCGCGGTTCCTGATCCTGGGCGACGGCCCGCTCAAAGGGCGGCTGACGGAAACCGCCCGATCCCTGGGGTTGGAAGGGCGCGCGGTTTTCTTGGGACACCGCGCGGACGTTCTGGAGTGGATGGCCCTGGCCGACGTCTTCGTCCTGTCCTCCGGCGAAGAGGGGCTGGGGACGGCGCTTTTGGACGCCATGGCGCTGGGCGTCCCCACCGTGGCCACGCGGGCGGGCGGCATCCCGGACATTTACGGATCGGAACAGGCGCCGGAGCTGGTGTCGCCGAAGGACCCCGAGGCCCTGGCGCGGGCCCTGCTGGAGCTGGCGCGCGACCCGGAGGAGGGCCGGCGCCGCGCCGCGCGGGGCCGGGAGCTGGTTTCCCGGTTCACCGTCCGGGCCATGACGGATCGATACGAGGATTTCTACAAAAAGTTGTTACAAAGCGAGAAGTGAGAGGGAGGATCAAAAAAGCATGGTGTTTCTGATTCGACACCTCGCGCTTCCCGATTCCCGAGCCCCTTTATGAAACTGAGCGCCATCGTCATCACCCATAACGAGGAGCGGGACCTGCCCGCCTGCCTGGAGAGCCTCCGGGGAGTGGCGTCGGAGATCGTGGTGGTGGACAGCCGTTCCACGGACCGGACGCGGGAGGTGGCGCGCCGCTTCACGGACCGGGTGTTCGAGCGGGACTGGGAGGGGTACGGCCCCCAGAAGCAGTTCGCCCTGGAACGGGCCACCGGCGACTGGGTCATCAACCTGGACGCGGACGAACGCCTGTCCCCGGCGCTGGCGTCCGAGATCCGGCGTCTCCTGGACAAGGGCGAGCCCGTGGCCAACGGGTTCTGGATCCCCTTCCACGTTTACTTCCTGGGCCGGCGCCTGCGCTTCGGCGGCTGTTTCCGGGAGTTCCACGTGCGGCTTTTCCGCCGGGACAAGGCGCGGTACGCCGGAAAGAGCGTCCATGAAGGGATCGAGGTGTCCCCGCCCCTGGGGTGCCTGGACAACGCCGTGCTCCATGAAAGCTACCGGGATTTTTCCGAATACCTGGAGAAGTGCAACCGGTACACGGGCCTCATCGCCCGGGAAAAATTTTCCCAAGGGAGGCGGTTCCGTCCCTGGCAGCACCTGCGCCTGCCCTGGGAGTTCGCCCTGCGCTACTTTTTCAAGCTGGGTTTTCTGGACGGATCGGCGGGGTTCACGTACGCCGCCCTGGGCGCGTACTACGCCTGGCTCAAGCACGTGCGGCTTTTGGACCCGGAGCGGGGGGAATGATGGCGTGGGAAGCGGCGGCGTTCTCGGCGGGCGCGCTCGCGGCCCTGGGCGTTTCCGCCCGGTGGAACTGGTGGCGGCTCCCGGCCCGGGGCCTGCCCATCCTGATGTACCACAAGGTCGGCTCGCCGCCGCCGGGCTCCCGCCTCAAGAAACTCTGGGTGTCCACGGACGACTTCCGGCGGCAGATGGCCTATCTGAAGTCCCGCGGGTACGAGCCCACGACGCTCCGCGACGTGGCCGGCCGGCTGGACCGGGGCGAGCCGGTCCCGCCGCGGGCCGTGGTCATCACCTTCGACGACGGGTACCGGAACAATTACGAGAACGCCTTTCCCGTCCTGAAGGAGTTCGGCTTCCCCGGCGTGGTGTTCCTGGTGGTGCAGACCATCGGCTGGGACAACGCCTGGCATGACCCGTCCACGGAAGCGCGCATCCCCATGCTGTCCTGGAAACAGGCGGAGGAGATGCAGGCCGCGGGGTGGGAGTTCGGCTCCCACACCATGAGCCATCCCCGCCTGGCGAACATTGAATTCAAGGAGGCGGTGACGGAACTCCAGAAAAGCCGGCGGGTGATGGGGGAGTTCCTCGGGAGGGAGCCGGTCTCGTTCGCGTACCCCTACGGCAACGGGCAGGACGACCCGCGCCTGCAGAAGGCGGTCCGCGAGGCGGGGTACCGCTGGGCCTGCTCCATCCACCAGGGCAAGGCGGACCCGGAGCGGACCCCCTACTGCCTGAACCGCCTCTTCGTGCGCGGCGACGACACCGCCTGGGACTTCCATCTGAATATGACCCGCGGCAGAGCGCGTCTTTAGACGCGCCGTGAAACGTGACACGTGTTGCGTGAAACAAAAAAACAAACGATTCGTTCGGTCCCGTGACACGCATCACGTGACGCGGTTGTTATGAGGATCCTCCTCATCCAGCTGCGGCGCATCGGGGACGTGATCGTCACCACGCCGGCGGTGGACCAGCTGCGCCGGGCCTTCCCGGACGCGCGCATCGAGTTCCTGGTGGAGCCCGCGGCCGCGCCCGTGCTGGAGGGATACCCGGGCCTGGACGAGGCGCTGGTCTTCGACAAGCGCCGTTTTCTCTTCCATCTTATGGACATCCGCCGGCGGCGGTACGACTGGGTCCTGGATTTCCTCAACAACCCGCGCACCGCCCAGCTCGCCTGGTTCAGCGGCGCCCGGGTGCGGGCGGGGTTCTCCGTCCCCTTCTGGGGCGGGGCGTACACCGTCCGAATCTCCCGCCCTTCCACGCCCACGTACGCGGTCCAAAGCAAGTTCGACCTGTTGCGGGCCCTGGGCCTGAAGCCGCCCGCCTCGGCCCTGCCCCGCATCCCGGTCCGGGAGGCGGATTTCGCCGGCCTGTCCGACTGGTGGGCGCGGGAAGGCCTGGATTCTTTTCCCGAACGCGTGGGCCTGGTGCCGGACCACCGCCATCCCATTCGCCGCTGGCCCGCCGAACGCTTTTCCGAAACAGCCGGGCTCCTTTTGCGAAAGCCGGGGCGCGCCCTGGTCCTTTTGGGCAGCCCGGATGAGCAGGAATATCTGCGCCGCCTGGCCGCGCCCTTCCAGGAGCGGGTCTTCGTCTCCCCGCGCACCTCCCTCCGGCAGGCCGCCGCCCTCCTCAGCCGCTGTCACGCGGCGGTGACGAACGACGGCGGCCTCATGCACCTGGCCGTGGCCGTGGGCGCGCCCACCGTGACCGTTTACGGACCCACCTGGCCCGGCTCCTGGAACCCGCGGACCCCGCCCCACCGCTGGGTGCAGGCGGAAGGGCTGTCTTGCGTGGGGTGCAACCTGGACCGATGCCCGTACAACCACGAATGCATGGAATGGGTGTCCGCCGGCCGCGTGGCCCGGGAGGTGGAAGAGGTCCTGGCCGGGCGGGCCGTGAAAGGCGCTTCCGCATGATGCCCCCATCGGCAGGATGGGCGGTCCCCCTGTGGCGCGGGGTTTTTTGGGGCCCGTCCCTCCTGTACGGCGCGGCCGTGTCCGCCCGGCGCTGGGCGTACGAACGGGGATACCTGGAAACCGTGCGCGTGCCCGCGCCGGTGTTCTGCCTGGGGAATTTGACCGCGGGCGGGTCCGGGAAAACCCCGGGCGTGATCTGGCTGGTCGACCATTTGAAACGGCGCGGACGGCGGCCCGCGGTGCTGACCCGGGGATACGGCCGCGAGGAGTCCGGGGAGGCGGCTCTGGTCGGCGCGGAAAAACCGCTTGAATCCGGTTCGGCCCGGCGCGCCGGGGACGAGCCGGCCCTGCTGGCCTCCCGGTTGCCGGGGGTCCCGATCCTGGTGGGGGCGGACCGGGCGCGGACCGCGCGCCGGGCCGTGGAGGAATTCGGGGCGGACTGCCTGGTCATGGACGACGGTTTTCAGCACCTGCGGCTCCACCGGGACGTGAACCTGCTCTGCGTGGACGCGCTGGAGGACCGGTTCCTGGAAGGGGACGAGCGCCTCCTGCCGGCGGGCCGTTTGCGGGAGCCGGTCTCGGCCCTGTCCCGCGCCCACGCGGCGTTCCTGACCAAGAGCAACCTGGTGCCCCGGCAAAGGGTGGAAGATTTGCGCCGGCGCCTTTCAAGCCGCAGGCCGGAACTGCCGGTGGCGGCGGTCCGGTATGCGCTGTCGTTCCGGGACGCCGTCTCCGGCGAGGACCAACCCGCCGGCAGGCTCAAGGGCCGGCGGGTCCTGGCCCTGACGGCCCTGGCCCGTCCGCGGGCTTTTGAAGAGGGGCTGCGGGCCCTGGGCGCGGACGCGGCCCCCCTGCGTTATCCGGACCACCATCGTTTCAGCGGCGCGGAGCTGGAATCCGCCCGGGAACGGGCCCTCAAGGAGGGCCGGACCGTGGTGGTCACGGAAAAGGATTTTCAAAAGCTGCCCGCGGGGTTCGCCTGCTGGGTGGCGCGGTTGGATTGGGAGCCGGAGGAGGCGGAGGGTCCGTGGCTTCGCGAAATCGACTCGGCCATTTCCTAGAGTACCTCCTGGTCCTGGCGCTCCACCGGCTGCTGGCGGCCCTGCCGGCGCGCTGGGGCCGCGGCCTGGGACGCGGCCTGGGCCGGGCCGTGGGCGCCCTGGCCAGGGGGCGGGAGGTCCTCGCGCGGCAAAACCTTTCCCAAGCGTTTCCGTCCGCGGACGCCGCCCAGGTCCGCGACTGGATCCGCGAATGCTGGGCCAACCTGGGCCAGGCCGTGTGGGAGTTCGCCCGCGTTTCCCGCGGGTCCGTGGAGACGTACCGGGACATGGTGGACGTGGAAGGGCTGGACCTCCTGAAAGGTTCCCACGCGCAAGGCAAGGGCGTGATCCTCTTCACCGCCCATCACGCCAACTGGGAGCTGACCACCCAGTTCATCGTGCAGGCCGGCATGCCCCTGGCCGTGATCGCGCGCCGCATGAAGAACCCCTACGTCAACGATTTCGTCACGAAGCTGCGGTCCGCCGCCGGCCTCCGGGTGTTCATGCACCGGGAGGCGGTGCGGGAGTCCATGCGCTGGCTGAGGCGGGGCGGGGTGCTGGGCCTCCTCATCGACCAGCGCATCACGGACGGCGGCGTCCGCGTCCCTTTCTTCGGGCGCCCGGCCCACACCACCACCATGCCCGCGCTCCTGGCCCTGCGGATGGGCGCGCCCGTCCATCCGGTCCATGCCCGCCGGGAAGGGGGGCGGTTGAAGGTGCGGGTGGAGCCGGCCATGGACCTGTCCGCCCTCAGGCCCCAGGAGGCGGACATCGTGGAGGCCACGGCGCGCATGACCGCCGTGGTGGAGGGGTGGGTCCGGGCCGAACCCCCGCTCTGGCTGTGGATCCACGATAGATGGAAATGACGGAGGAACCGCGAAAAACGATGATAAGGAAAGGCAAAGACGTTGATAAGAGATAAGCTCCTATCAACTGATCATCTTACCATCGCCATTCTGTCGTTTTCGTCGTCATGATCCCCGTCGGCATCGCCTTGAGGAACTTTTCCCTGGGCACGGGCGTCAGCCGGGCGGTGGCCGAACTGTCGCGGCGGCTTCCGGGCCTGGGTTTTGAGCCGGTCCTCCTGGCCCACCGCCGGCCGCGGGCCGGGATCCGCGCCCCGGACGGCGCGCCCCTGCGGGTGGAGTACGCTCCCCTGATCCCTTTCCCCTCCCGGCTGCGGGCGGCCAGTTTCGACGCCTGGTGCCGATGGCGCCTGTCTTCCCGGGGCGTGCGCCTGGTGCACGGGCAGGGGGACCTGACGCGGCAGACCGTCCTGTCCGTGCACAACTGCGACGCGGCCGCGGCGCGGCACGTGCCGGACGGCCGCCGGCCGTCTCCGGGCGTGGAGTACGTCCGGCGGCGTCAGTTCGGCCCGGGCGGCTGCGACGTGGTGATCGCCAATTCGGACATGGTGCGCCGGGACCTGACGGAATTTTACGGGGTGCGGCCGGAACGGATCCGCCGGGTGTACTTGGGGGTGGATTTGGAGCGGTTCCATCCCCGCCGCCGGGAAGAGGCGCGCCGCGCCCTCCTGCGGCGGACGGGATGGGCGCCGGAAACGGCCGTGGTCCTGACCGTGATCTCCGGCGACATCCGGAAACGGAACGCCGGACTGCTGGCCCGGGCCGTGGAAATCCTCGCGCAACGCCGCCCCGCGGCCCTCTGCGCCGTCGGGGACGCGGCCTGGGACCGGGAGGAGCCGGTCCGCCGCCTGGCCGAGGCCGGAAAATTTTC
This sequence comes from uncultured Elusimicrobia bacterium, assembly GCA_964484135.1. Lineage (GTDB taxonomy): Bacteria > Elusimicrobiota > Elusimicrobia > FEN-1173 > FEN-1173 > CAZAEL01. Next base: position 31,987 of record CAZAEL010000018.1, on the reverse strand, counting down.
CGCCGCGCCCGCCACGCCGCGCGTGGAGGAATTTTACGCGGCCGCGGACGTGTTCGCCCTGCCCGCCCACTACGAGGAGTTCGGTCTGACCGTTCTGGAGGCTTTGGCGAGCGGATGCCCGGCCGTGGTCGGGGCCCGCTGCGGCGCGGCCGAGCTGGTCCGCGAGGGGGAGAACGGGCGCGTGTTCCATGACCTGAAGGAACCCGAAGAGCTGGCCGCGGCGCTGGAGCGGACCCTGTCCCTGCCCGGCGGCGCGGCCGCGGCGCGGCGGACCGCGGAGGCCCACTCCTGGGACCGGCACGCGCGGGAGATCGTCCAAATCTACAGGGAGGTCCTGTGAGCCCGGAGGCGGATCGAATGGCAACGGCCCGGAAGATCGCCGTCGGACTTCTGGCGTTTTGCCTGCCGGTGTCCATCGCGGCCAGCAACCTGGCCTGGGGCGCGGCCCTGGGGGTTTTTCTCCTGGGCGTCCTGCTCCGGCCCGGCTGGCGGCGGTACCGGTGGACCGGGCTGGAATGGCCCTGGCTGGCCCATGCGGGCGTGACCCTCCTGGCCTGGGTGTTTTCCCAGGACCGGGTCGCGGGCGCGCGCCACGTGATGAGCGAAGGTCTCATCGTGGTTTTTTTCCTGGCGGCCCAGGCCCAGGAGCCGGAGGACGTGCCCCGGAACCTGGGGCTTTTCCTGGGGGCCTTGACCGTGGCCGCGCTGTGGGGCGTTTTGCAGTACGCGGCGGGCCTCAATTGGGATTCCGCGGCCCGGCAATTGAGCGGGCCCGCCTGGACGGAGGCCCTGCCCGCGGCCCTGGCCCGACGATTGGCGGCCTGGAACGGCCGCGCCGTGGGTTTCTACAACCACCCGCTGACCTACGCCGAGGTCCTGCTCCTGGCCTGGCCCCTGTTGCTGGCCGGGGCCCTTTTCACCACGGGAAGACAACGGCGGTTCTGGGGGGCCGGCGCTTTGGCGGTGCTGGGCGCCGTCCTGGCCAGCGGGAGCCGCGGGGTGTGGCTCTCCCTGGCCGCGGCCGTGGCGTTGTGGGCGCTGGTGAAGCGCCAAAAGCGGCTGATGGCCGTGATGGCGCTGCTCCTGGCCCTGGGCGCGGCCGCCGCGGCCGCGAGCCCCTTTTTGCGGAACCGGCTGCTGGGGCTCGTCCACCTGCGGCAGGACAGCAACAGCCTGGTTCGCCTGGGCCTCTGGGACAGGTCCCTCCGCTTGATGGCGGAACATCCGCTCCTGGGCGTGGGGCCCGGCAACGTGCACATCCGCCCGGACGAACTGCGGTGGGGCGGGTCGCGGCCGGACATGGATTGGACCGAGGTGCATCACATCTTTTTCCAGATGGGGGTGGAGCGGGGGGTTTTGGGTCTGGCGGCGTACGTGGCGCTGTTGATCGCCCTGGGGCGGATGTTCTGGCGGGCCTCCGGCGCCGGGTGGTCGTCCGGGCTGTGGGTGGGATTTACGGGCCTCGTGCTGGCGGGACTGACAGAATCCTGGAGCCATGACTCCGAGGTGGTGATGTGTCTGCTTTTCCTGGCGGGCTGCGCCAGCGCGCTGTCGCGCGCCCCGTCGCGGGGAGACCGTCCTTCGCCGTGAATCTCCCGTCCGCTCCTCCGTCCGCGGCGCCCCTGCGGCCTTTGCACGGCGTCCTGCTGGCGGGCCTTTTCCTGGCCCAGGCCGCCTTCCTCCTGCTGTGGCTCAAGGCCGACACCCGGCCCCCGGCCTGGGACGAATCCCACCATCTGCAGATCGCGCTGGAGTACCGCGACGCCCTGGCCGCGGGAGACTGGGCCCGCCCCTTGCGGCCTTCCTATTCCAACTACCCGCCTTTCTATCACCTGCTCCTGGCCGCGGCCCTGCCCCCCCGGGCGCCGGAGGGCGGCGTCCAGGCCGCGGCGGACCGGGCCGTTGCCGTCAACCTGTTCTTTTTGTCGGTCCTGGCGCTGTCCCTTTTCCAGTTGGGCCGCCGTCTGGACTCGCCGGAAACGGGCCTGGCCGCGGCGGCCCTCGGGTCCTTTTATCCCGGTCTCCTCTTCCTGCTGCGGCGGCCCATGATCGATTTTCCTCTGGCGGCCTGGGTCGCCCTGGCGTACGTCTGTTTGTGGGAGGCGGAGGATTTCCGCCGCCCCGCCTGGAGCGCGGTGCTGGGCGGGGTCTTGGGCCTGGGGTTCCTGCTGAAGTGGACCTTCGGCGTGTACGTGGCCCTGCCCCTGGCCTGGGCTCTGTGGAACGGCGTCCGGGCCCGGCGTTGGAAACCGTTGGGGCTGGCCTTGGCCGTCTTCCTGGCCGCGGCCGGGCCCTGGTACCTGCTCAACGGCGTTTCCTCCTTCGTCCGGGTCCGCAAGCTTTCCTCCCTCAAGGAAGCGGGCGACCCGGGCGTGTGGAGCCTGGCGGGCTGGACCTGGTACGCCCGCGGCGTTTTCCGCCTGCATTTCCTGTGGCTCCTGGGCGTCCCCTACGTCTGCGGCCTGGCCCTGGCGTTCCGCCGTCGGTGGCGGGACCTTCTGCTCTGGGCGCTGGTCCCCCTGGCGCTTTTCAGCCTGATCCAGAACAAGGACCTGCGTTATTACGTCCCCTGTTTGCCGGCTGCGGCCCTGCTGTCGGTCCTTTTCGTCAAGGCGTTGGCCCGTCCCCCGCAGCGCGCGGCCTGGCGGGCCGGCTGGACCGGCGCGGCCCTGGGCCTGGCCCTTCTCCAGGGTTTCGGTTTCGCGGCGCCGCTCATGGAACGTCTGAAACTGCCCGCGGATTTCGCGACGAAGGCGGACTGGAAGACCGACGAGATCCTCGGCCGCGTGCGGGAATCCGCCCGGGGGGCTCATCCCCGGCTGGCCCTCGTGGCCAACCACCCCTATTTCCATTCCGTCCTTTTCAGCCTGGCCTCCCGGCTCAGGGATTTCCCGGTGACCGTCCTTTCTCCCAAGAACAACCTGGGGGATTTCTCCGATTTCATCCTGTACAAGCGGGGGGATCTGGGGCCCGCGTTCACGCTGGGGTATTTGACCGAGGCCCGGGAGCTCCTGGAGCGGCCGCCCTTGTGGCTGGAGAAAACCTTCTCGCCCGTGGAGGAATGGCCCCTGCCGGACGGTTCTTCCGCCGTGCTCCTCCAAAAGGACCCGAAGCCCGTGCCCTGGCCCTCGGGTTTGGGGGAGGTGGACATCTCCCTCCGGCGGTTCCCTCTGCCGCGTTTTGAGGCGGAAGGGTTGCGGGTCAGGCTGGTGCCGGGCCCGGCGGCCTCGGCGGCCCGGGGCGCGTTCGCTCGAATTTTACTAGAATGCCGGTCTCTGAACTACCGCGGCCTGGTCCTGCGGGAGGCGGCGCTGGATTGCCGGGAGGTGGAGGTCAACCTGCCGCGGCTCCTGCAGGAAGGCGAATTGCATCTCCTGCGCGTGGGGGAAGTCCGGCCTTCGGTCCGGATCACGGCGGAGACGCTGCGGGATTACTTGGCGAAAAAGGCGCGCTGGCTGAAGGAGACGGAGGTGTCCCTGGAAAACGGACGGGCGCGTGTGCGGGGAAAGGCCGCCGGCGTTTCCGTGGAAGCGGAGGCTTCCGCCCGATTGTCCCCGGACCGGCGCTCCTTGCGGCTGGCCGTGGAAAGGGCCCGGCTGGCCGGCGTGCCCCTGCCTTTGTTTTTGGCCCGGAAGTACACGCGCAAGGTTTTTTCCCTGGAGCCTTCCAAAGGGCTGCCCTTCCGCGTGGCGGTGGAGGATTTTGGTTTGGAAAACGGCGTCTTGTCCGTGAACGGCGAGGATGTCTCGAGGAGGTCCGATTGATGTCGCGTTGGCGCGTGCCTTTGGGTTTCTTGGCGGGGTTCCTGTACGTTTTCTTTTCCCACGTGGCGTCCTGGGGGCGCATGGCCCTGGGCGTGGGCCTGGCCCTGGCCGGGCTCTTGCTGCGGGGCTGGGCGGCGGGGTACTTGGAGAAAGGCAGGCGCCTGGCCCAGGACGGGCCGTACGCTTTCTGGCGGCACCCGTTGTACGGCGGCAGCTTCCTGCTGGCCCTGGGCTTCTGTCTGGGCGGCACCGGCGCCGGCCTGCTCTGGCACAACGTCCTCTTGTGGACGGTGTTCGTGGTCCTTTTCTTCTGGGTGTACCCGCGGCGCATCAAGGAAGAGGAACGGTCCCTGGAGCAATACTTCGGGGACGCCTGGCGGGCCTACGCCGCCCGGACCCACCGCTTCCTTCCGCGCCTGCGGCCTCTGCGCCGGGAGAACGCGGAGACATTCCTCTGGTCCCGGTACCGCAAGAACCGAGAATACAACGCGTTCGTGGGATGGCTGGCCGGCGTCGGGGTCCTGACCGCCAAGGCGTTCCTGATGGTCCGGTGAAGCTTTTCCGGCCTTCTGCGGCCCGGCGGGCGTCCCCCGCCCGCGCCCTTTTGCTTGTCGGCGCCCTCGGGCTCTCGTCCCCGGCGTCGTCCTTCGTCTGGCGGCAGGAAAAGAACGACGTTTTCCGCGAAGGCGAATCCATCCTGTACGTCATCAAATACGGCTTCGTCCCGGCGGGGCACGCGACGCTGGAGGTGAAGCGCCTGGAGGAGGTCAACGGCCGCCCCGCCTACTACATCCTGTCCAAGGCCCGCACCAACAATGCCATGGACCTGATCTTCAAGGTGCGGGACAAGAACGAGTCCTGGATGGACGCGGAGAGCCTTTGCTCGGTGCGCTTCTACCAGCGGATCCGGGAAGGGCTTTACCGCCGGGAGTGCCGCACGGACTACGACCACCCCCGCGGGCGTTTCGTGTACTGGAAGAAACGGAAAAACAAGGAACAGGTGATCGAGGGAGGCATCCCGGCCTTCGTGCAGGACGTGTTGTCCAGCCTCTATTACATCCGGACGCGGGACCTGCGGGTCGGCCACGATTACATGCTGGACGCCAACTCCGGCGCCCGGACCTGGCCCCTCAAGGTCCACATCAAGAAGATCCAGAGGATCAAGGTGCCGGCCGGCCGTTTCGAGTGCTTCCGCATCGAGCCCATCCTGGCGGGAGAGGGGATTTTCCAAAAGGAGGGGGAGGGGAAGCTCGAGGTGTGGATGACCGCGGACGAGCGGCGCATCCCGGTTTTGCTCCGGTCCCGCGTGCTGGTGGGCGCCTTTGACGCGGAAATGGTCGAATATTCCGTGGGCGGGGATTCTTTCGACGACACCGTACCGGAAAAGGACATGGACCACGAGGCGGCCGAGCCCGAAGCTTCCGAAAAAGAACCGGCGCCCGCGCCGGCCGACGGCCCGCATTGAAGTTTGTCCGCGGATTTTGTACAAAGTCGTGCATGCCGGGACCTTCCCTCCCCTTCCCCGCTTGCGCAGGGATTCCGCCTTTGAATTCTTCTCCCGCCGTCCCCGGCGGCTTCCTTTCGTCTCTCCTTCCGCCGCTCCCTTTTGACCGATGAACGCCCCCTCGCTGCTGTCCAGACTTCCCCGGTTCGCCGGCACGCCGCTCCTGGTGGTGGGCGACATGATGATGGACCGGTACATCCGGGGCCAGGTGAGCCGCCTGTCGCCCGAGGCGCCGGTGCCCGTGGTGGACGTCCAGCAGGAGGAATTCATGCCGGGCGGCGCGGGCAACGTGGCCGTGAACATCGCGGCCCTGGGGGGCAGGCCCCTCCTGTTGTCCGTGGTCGGCCGGGAGGCGGAGGGGGACCGTCTGCTGTCCCTGTTGCGCGAACGGCGCGTGGACGTGGAAGGCGTGGTGCGGGATCCCTCCCGCCCCACCATCCTCAAGACCCGGGTCATCGCCGGCCACCAGCAGGTGGTGCGTTTCGACCGGGAAAGCCGGGCGCCCCTGGGCCGGGACACCTTGTCGCGCCTGCTCGGCGAAGTGCGGGACCGCATCCGGACGGTGAAAGGCATCGTGATTTCCGATTACGGGAAAGGGGTGGTTTCCGCCTCCTTCCTGCGCGCCGTGTTGGGGCTGGCCCGGCGCTTCAACAAGTTCGTGACCGTGGACCCCAAGGTGGAGCATTTCTTGAGATACCGCGGCGTGCATTGCATCACCCCGAACCTCAAGGAGGCCACGGAGGGGATGCGGTCCCTCCCGCCGCAGAACGACGACGATGTGGACGCCCTGGGCCGCCGCATCCTGAACCGCCTGCGCTGCCGGACCGTCCTGATCACGCGGGGCGAGAGGGGCATGAGCCTTTACCAGGACAAGGGCCGGGTGGTGCACATTCCATCCCAGGCCCAGGAGGTGTTCGACGTGACCGGCGCGGGCGACACCGTGATCTCCGCCTTCAGTCTGGCCCTGGCCGCGGGGTGCTCCTTCGAGGAGGCCGCCCGGCTGTCCAATCTGGCCGCGGGCGTGGTGGTGGCCAAGCTGGGGACCGCCACTTGCCGGCCGGAGGAACTCAAGGCCGCCCTCTCCCACTGGAACGCGCGGAGACGATGATGCCGTCGTCCGTCCTGGGGGTGATCCCGGCCCGGTACGCCTCCCAGCGTTTTCCGGGGAAGCCCCTGGCCCCTTTGGCCGGCAAGCCCATGATCCAATGGGTGTACGAGGCCGCCCGGCGGGCCCTGCCCCGGGTGATCGTGGCCACCGACCACGGGGACATCCTCCGTTTCGTGCGCGGACTGGGCGGGGAGGCCCTCCTGACCTCCCGCCGCTGCCGCAGCGGCACGGACCGCGTGGCCGAGGTGGCCCGGCGGGTGCGCGCCCGCCTCTATCTGAACATCCAGGGCGACGAGCCGCTCATGACCTCCCGCACCGTGTCCCGGGTGGTGGCCCTGCACCGGGACCCCCGCGTGGCCATGGGCACGGCCGCCGCGCCTTTGGCCGACGAGGCCGCCTGGCGGAGCCCGGACGTGGTGAAGGTCCTGGTGGACCGGCGGGGAGACGCCTTGTATTTTTCCCGGGCCGCCCTGCCGTTCTTTCGGGAGGCCCCGCCGCGCGGGCGGGCCCTGCCCGGGCTCCGCGCCGGCGGGCGGGTGTTCAAGCACCTGGGGATCTATTCCTACGCCGCCGCCCTTCTTCGGCGGTTCGTCCGGTGGCCGGAAAGTTTTTTGGAGGGGACGGAGCGGCTGGAACAGCTCCGCGCGCTGGAGAACGGCGTGGACATTCGGGTGGCTTTGACGCCGGACGATTCCATCGGCGTGGACCGACCGGCGGACGCCCGGCGGGTGGAGGAGGTTTTGAGGAAAAGACCATGACCAAATACATCTTCGTGACGGGCGGCGTCGTGAGTTCGCTGGGCAAGGGCATCGCCGCGTCTTCCCTGGGCCGCCTGCTCAAGTCGCGGGGCCTCAACGTGACCATGATCAAGCTGGACCCGTACCTGAACGTGGACCCCGGCACCATGAGCCCGTACCAGCACGGCGAGGTGTACGTGACCGAGGACGGCGCCGAGACCGACCTGGACCTGGGCCACTATGAGCGTTTCCTGGACCAGGACATGTCCAAGGAGAACAACTGCACCTCGGGACAGATCTACGACACCGTGATCCAGCAGGAGCGGCGGGGGGAGTTCCTGGGCAAGACGGTGCAGGTCATCCCCCACGTCACCAACGAAATCAAGAACCGGCTGAAGCGCGTGGCGCGCGGGCGGGACATCGTGATCGCGGAGATCGGCGGTACCGTGGGCGACATCGAGAGCCTTCCCTTCCTGGAGGCCATCCGCCAGATGCGCCAGGACATCGGCCGCGACAACGTGCTCTACATCCACCTGACGCTGGTGCCCTACATCAAGGCCTCGGAGGAACTCAAGACCAAGCCCACCCAACACTCGGTCAGCACCCTGCGGGAGATCGGCATCGACCCGGACATCATCCTCTGCCGCACGGACCGGCCCCTGGGCGAGGACATCCGGGCCAAGATCGCCTTGTTCTGCAACGTGCCCGTGGAAGCGGTGATCGAGGCCGTGGACGTGGACACCATCTACGCCGTGCCGCTCATGTTCGAGCGCCAGGGCCTGGACGAGCTGGTCCTGATGATGCTGCGCCAGCGCAGCCCCCACAAGGACCTGTCCACCTGGAAGGACATGGTGGACCGCGTCCGCGCGCCGGCCCACGAGGTGACCATCGCGGTGGCGGGGAAATACGTGGAACTGAAGGACGCGTACAAGTCCCTCGGGGAGGCGCTGTTCCACGGCGGCCTGGCCAACAACGCCAAGGTCGTCGTGAAATACATGGACGTGGAGGACAGGCACCTGGAGGCCCAGCTGCTCCAGGCGGACGGGATCCTGGTCCCCGGCGGCTTCGGCGACCGGGGCATCGAGGGCAAGATCGCGGTGGTCCGGTACGCCCGCGAAAAGAAGGTCCCCTATTTCGGCATCTGCCTGGGCCTGCAGATGGCCGTGATCGAGGTGGCGCGGCACGTGGCGGGCCTCAAAGAGGCCCACACCACGGAGGTCGCGCCCCGGACCGCCCACCCCGTCATCTGCCTGATGGAGGAGCAAAAAAAGGTCCGGCAGATGGGCGGCACCATGCGGCTGGGCGTGTACCCCTGCCGGCTCAAGGGCGATTCCCTGGCCCACAAGGCGTACAAGCGGGACCTGGTCATGGAGCGCCACCGGCACCGCTTCGAATTGAACAACAAATACCGCGGCAGGCTGGAAAAGGCCGGGCTGCGCGTGACCGGCGAATATCCCAAGCTGCGTTTGGGGGAAATCGTGGAACTCAAGGACCACCCCTGGTTCGTGGGGGTCCAGTTCCACCCGGAACTCAAGTCCCGGCCCCTCCATCCCCATCCCCTGTTCCGGGACTTCGTCGGGGCCGCGCTCCGGCACAAGTCCGGCGGACGGTACGGATGAGTCCGGCCCGGCGGGAAGTCCGCGTCGGTCCCCACCGGCTCGCCAACGACCGCCCCCTGGCGGTCATCGCGGGCCCCTGCGTCATCGAGAGCGAGGCCCGCACCCTGCAGGTGGCCCGGGCCCTGCGGGACATCTCCCGGAAGCTCAAGGTCCCCCTCATCTTCAAATGCTCCTACGACAAGGCCAACCGCTCCTCCGCGGCCTCCTTCCGGGGGCCCGGCCTGCGGGCCGGCCTGGAGGTCCTGGCGCGGGTGAAGGCGCGGTTCGGCCTGCCCATCCTGACGGACGTGCACCACCCGGAGGAGGCCCGCGCCGCGGCCGAGGTGGCCGACGTTTTGCAAATCCCCGCCTTCCTCTGCCGCCAGACGGACCTCCTGACCGCCGCGGCGGAGACGGGCCGCGCGGTGAACGTGAAGAAGGGCCAGTTCCTTTCGCCCTGGGAGGCGCGGAACGTGGCGGAAAAGATCCGCTCCGCCGGGAACCCGGACGTCCTCCTGACGGAGCGGGGTTCCACGTTCGGGTACAACAACCTGGTGGTGGACATGCGCGGGCTCGAGGTCATGAAATCTTTCGGGTGTCCGGTGGTGTTCGACGCCACGCACTCGGTGCAGCTGCCGGGCGCCCAGGGGCACGCCAGCGGCGGCCAGCGGGAATTCATCTATCCGCTGGCGCGGGCCGCGGTGGCGGTGGGGGTGGCGGCGGTGTTCATGGAGGTCCATCCCAGGCCGGAAGCGGCGCTTTCGGACGGACCGAACGCGGTCCGGCTCAAGCACGTGGAGATGTTGATCCGCCGCCTTTTGGCCGTGGACAGGACCGTGAAAAGACAGAAGGCCTGGAACCTGTCATGATCCCATCACCTCCTTTCGGCCCGTCGGGCCGACCTTCGGTCGGCAAGGAGGTGGTGGGATGAAATGCCCCAAATGCGGTTTCGACAACCGCCGGACCTCCAAGTTCTGCAGCGAATGCGGCGCCGGCCTCTCGTCCGCCGCGGCGTCCGAACCCGCCAAGCCCTCTGCCCCCAAGGCCGCCCCTCGGGAAGGGCCCCGGGCCGACGCGCCCGTCTCCTTCTGGAAGCCGGACTGGCGCTGGCACCTCAAGGCGCTCCTGGCCATTTACATCGTCCTCGTCGTGGTTTACGTGGCCGTCAGCCAGTTCCTGTCCCGCGTGCCGGAGCCGTACCGGATGCGCGACGTCCCGCCGGAGATGACGCCCTGGCTCAAGCGCTGAGCCGGCGCCGACGGGAGACGCGATCCCCTTGCCGGCGGAGCCCCCGAAAATCTTGAGGAACCGGGCGTCCTGGGCGGCGGGGTTCCTGGCCGTCCTCCTGTCCGCCTGCCGGGGCGCCTCCGCCCCCTCCGGGCCCCCTGATTCGCCTTCCGGGCCCCGCGCCACCCAGACCGTCGACGATTTCGCCATTGACGCCTTCGTGGAGGGCCGGCGGAATTGGACGCTGCTGTCGCCCCGGGCCGAGGTCTTTGAGACGGAGGGGTACATCGACGTCCGGGCGCCGGCCATGCGGTTTTACGAACAGGACCAGCTGGAATCCACCCTGGAGGCCGGCCGGGGACGGATCCAAACCGAGTCCAAGGACGTCTGGGCCGGGGGCGGGGTGGTCCTGGTGTCCACCGACGGGGCCCGCCTGACGTCCGAATGGCTGCGGTACGCGGGCGACCAGGACCGGATCTCTTCCACCGCGCCCGTCACCATCACCCGGCGGGGATCCGTGATCCGCGGCGTGGGCTGGGAGGCCTCCCCCGACCTGAAAGAGGTCGTGGTGCACCAGCAGCGGGTGGAGATACAAAACGAAGACAAGAGATCGGGGATGAGGGATAAGAGATGAGACGGAGGGCGGCGTTCTTTCCGATTTTTGTCTCATCCCTTTGGGTTTTGTCCCCTGTCCCCGCCGCGGCCGGAGAGCCTGAGGCGGGAAGCCCTCCCAAAACCGTCATCACGGGGGATCGAATGAACCTCCTCCGCAAGGGGGAGGCCGTGGAATTCTCGGGCGGGGTCAAGCTGGCGCGCGGTTCGGACCGGATGACGGCGGACCGCATGGTGTCCGACGAGAAAAAAGGCCTCACCCAGGCCTGGGGCCGGGTCTACCTGCGGCGGGACGTCCCCGCGGAAGGGGTCCGTTGGGAGGCCTGGGCCGACGAAGGCCGTTACCACTCCCCGTCCTCCTCCGGCACGTTGTGGGGCCGCAACGGGCCCGTCCGCCTGCGGCGTTCCGTCCTGGCGCAGGGAGAGCCGGACAAGCCTTTGGAAATGGAGGCGGACCGGATCACCTTTTTCGACGCGGCCCCCGTTCCGTCGGTGGAAGGGTCCTCCCGGCCCGCGGCGTCTCCCTCCGGGGCCGGACAGCGCGCCGAGGCCGAGGGCCGGGTCCACGTCCTGCTGCGGGAATTCCTGCCCGAACCGCGCGAGACGGAAATCTGGGCGGGACGGGCCTTCTTCGACGGTTCCGTCCAGTCGATCCGTTTTTGGGAGGGGTACGACTCCCGCAAGGATTTTCCCCGGGCCCGCCAGAAGGAAGGGGACGAGGTGCGGGACCTGAGCGGGATGAACATCGTCTATTTCCTGCAGGACAAGCGGCTGTTGGTCGAAAACAACGTCCGGGCCCTGATCCGGACGCCGGAGGTCGAGAAAACGCAAGATGGCCCTGCGCGCTGAAGGTCTGAAAAAGAAATACGGCCAGCGGCTGGTGGTGGACGGCGTGAACCTGGAGGTCCGTCCCGGCGAGATCGTGGGGCTCCTGGGCCCCAACGGGGCGGGCAAGACCACGTCGTTCTACATGATGGTGGGGCTGGTCCGGCCCGACGCCGGCGCCATCACGCTGGACGACCGGGACGTCTCCCTCCTCCCCATGTACAGGAGGGCCCGCGCCGGTCTGGGCTACCTGTGCCAGGAGCCTTCCATCTTCCGCGGCCTGACCGTGGAGGACAACCTGTCCGCGGTCCTGGAGCACCTGCCCCTGTCCGAGGAGGAGCGGGCCCGGAAGCGGGACCGTCTCCTGGAGGACCTGGGGCTCGCGCGCCTGCGCGGCCAGATGGCCTTCACCCTCTCCGGGGGGGAAAAACGCCGCACCGAGATCGCCCGGGCACTGACCACGGACCCCCGTTACCTGCTCCTCGACGAGCCTTTCGTGGGCATCGACCCCCTGGCGGTGAACGACATCCAGGACGTCCTGCGGTCCCTGAAAGGGAAGGGGCTGGGGCTGCTCCTGACGGACCACAACGTCCAGGCCACGCTGGAGATCGTGGACCGGGCGTACATCATCCACGGCGGACGGATCCTGGTCCACGGCAACGCCCAGGATTTGCTGAACTCCGCGGACGCGCGGCGGCTGTATTTGGGGGAGAAGTTCCGGCTTTAGCGATTTGGCGATCCGCGCCGTTTTTTCCGCGAAGGCGGGCCCTCCCCTTCGACGGCCAAAATTGACACCCCCTTTCGGATTTGGTACATTTCTTCCGTAAAGAGGGTGTTTCTTTCTCCTTCCCGCCCCGGCCGGGCGGGAAAAAGGGTTCTTTTATGTTTTTCGGCGGCGACCGCCGCCGCAACCCCGGGGAAAAGGCGCTTTCCCGGGAGGCAAACCTTTCCTCCACCGGAGGGGACAACGCATGCAAGTGAACATCACGGCTCGTCATTTGGATCTGACCCCCGCCCTCGCGGATTACGTCCAAAAAAAGCTCGACCGGGTGGCGCGGCATTTTTCCGCGGTCCTTCGTTCCCAGGTGGTCCTGACCGTGGAGAAGCACCGCCACATCGCGTAGATCGTGGTGCACGCCAACGGCCATCACGATTTCCGCGCCAAAGAGGAATCGACGGACCTGTACGCGGCGGTGGACCTCGTGGCGGAGAAGCTCCACAAGCACATGGCCCGCCAGAAGGACAAGCGCGTGCGCGGACGGCGGGGCGGCCGTCGGACCGTCGCGGCGGCCGAGTTCCCGGCGGGCGACTGGAGAATCCTTCCCGAAAACGGGGACCACGCCCTCGCCCCGCCCGTGACCCTGGTCAGGCGGTTCACTCCCCGGCACATGACCACGTCCGAGGCCGTGGAGGAGATGGAGCGGAAGAACTTCTCTTTTTTGGTTTTCCTGAACGAGGATGTGCTCAGCATCCTCTACAAACGCAAGGACAAAACCTATGGACTCCTCGAAGCGAACCTTTGAGTTTCTGGGGACGGGTTCCTCCGCGGGGCCGGTGAAACGTAAGGGAGGGCGCGTCCCATGAAGCTGGTGGATTTATTGCCGCCGGAAGCGGTTTCCATTGACCTGAAGGCCCAGGAAAAGAGGGCGGCGCTGGAGGAACTGTGTCAGCTCCTCGGCGGCACGCGGAAGCTGCCGGACCCCAAGGCCATGGTGGAGGTCCTGATGGAGCGTGAGTCGCTGGGATCCACCGGCATCGGCCAAGGGGTGGCCATCCCCCACGGCAAGGCCCCCATGGTCAAGGAGCAGATCGCCGCCCTGGGGATCTGCCGCAAAGGGCTGGATTTCGAAGCTTTGGACGGCGAACCCGTGTACATCATCTTCCTGCTGATCGCGCCGCCGGACGCCTCCGGCAACCACCTCAAGGCCCTCGCCAAGATTTCCCGCCTGCTCAAAGACAAGTTTTTCCGTCAAGCCCTCAGGGACGCCAAGTCCGCCGAAGAGATTCTGAAAATCATCCGGGAAGAGGATGAGTACTAGCCCGTCCGCCGGGCAGCCGGCGCCGCTCCGGGTCGAAGAGTTCTGGAAGGACCAGTCCGGTCCCCTCCGGCTTTCCCTGGTGGCGGGCCGCACGGGGTTGGACCGCGTGGTCGCGGTCACGGACATCAACCGCCCCGGCTTGACCCTCGCCGGGTTCTTCGAGTTTTACCGGGGGGAGCGCATCCAGGTGTTCGGCATGGGGGAGTCGGCGTTCCTGGCCACCCTGTCCAGCGCCCAGCGCATGGAGATTTTCGACCGCATCCTGTCCGCCCCGGCCCTCCCCTGCGTGATCCTGACGCACGGCCGGGAGCCGGTCCCCGAACTGCACGAGCAGTGCGACCGGTACAAGGTGCCGCTCTTCCAGTCCCAATGGGAGACGGCGCGCCTGATCGGCGAGCTCACGGCCTATCTGGAAGAGAGGCTGGCGCCCTCCACGTCTGTGCACGGCACGCTGGTGAGCGTGTACGGGATGGGGGTGCTGATCCTGGGGGATTCCGGCATCGGGAAGTCCGAATGCGCCCTGGAACTCCTGAAGCGCGGACACATGCTGATCGCGGACGACCGGGTGGAGATCCGCCACAAACCGGGGGGGATCCTCGTGGGGTCGGGCAACCCCCTGGTGCAGCACCACATGGAGGTCCGCGGGCTCGGGATCATCGACGTCTGGAAGATCTTCGGCGTGGGCGCGGTGATCAAGCGGTCCCTGATCGAGCTGATCATCCATCTGGAGATGTGGGACGAGAAAAAAGACTACGACCGCATGGGCTTGGAAGAGAAGAACGCCACCCTCCTGGGGGTGGCCGTCCCCGAGATCCGGGTGCCGGTCCACCCGGGACGGAACCTGGCGGCCCTGATCGAGGTGGCGGCCCTCAATCAGCGTCTGAAGCAACAGGGCATCCACTCCGCCCGGGAGCTCAACGAGCGCCTGATCCAGCAAATGTCCGGGTCCGCCCGCCTCTGAGCTTTCCTTCGCGTCTGAGCCGCCTCCCGTTCTTTTTCGCCCTTTCCGCCGACGCGGCCCGCCCTCCGGCCGTTGTGCCGGCGCACGGGGAAGGCGCGTGAGGCCCAAAAGGGATCGGCCTCGGCGGGCGGGCGTCCGCGCGCCCTCCGATTGCGTCGTGGTCACGGGGTTGTCGGGCGCCGGGAAGACCGTGACCCTGCGCGCGCTCGAGGACCTGGGCTATTTTTGCGTGGACAACCTGCCCCTCAAGCTCCTCCCGTCCCTCATCGATCTCTACCGCCAGTGGGGGCAGCGTCTCACGCGCATCGCCGTGGGCGTGGACGTCCGCACCGCCCTCCCGGCCCGCGAATTCTCCCAGTCCTTGAAGACCCTCAGGAAGGGCGGGTTCCCCTTGAGGGTCCTCTTCCTGGATTGCGACAACACCACGCTCCTGCGCCGGTTCTCCGAGACGCGCCGCCGCCATCCGGTGGGCGGCTCCGTGACGGACGGCATCCGCCGGGAAAGGCGGATCCTCGGCGAGGTGAAGAACCTCGCCGACAACCTCATCGACACCTCGCGCCTGACCCCGACCGAGGTCAAGGAGGTGGTGGTGCATACGCTCGGCCTCCGCCATCCTCAGGGCATGGCCGTGAAGGCGCTTTCGTTCGGATACAAATACGGCATCCCCATGGAGGCGGACCTGGTGTGGGACGTCCGTTTCCTGCCCAACCCCAATTATGTCCCGCGCCTCCGGCACCAGACCGGGCGGGAGCCGGCCGTGGCGCGCTACGTTTTGAACAACGTGGTGGCGCAGCGGTTCATGGGGTACCTTCGCCAGATGCTGCTTTTCCTGCTGGAGCAGTTCGGGCAGGAAGGGAAAAGCTACCTGACCGTGGCGGTCGGCTGCACCGGCGGCCGCCACCGCAGCGTGGCCATCGCCGAAGCCCTGGCCCAATTCATCCGCCGGCAAGGCGGGGCGGACGTCCGGGTGCAGCACCGGGACATCCAGCGGGGATAGCGCCGCCGCGATGAAGCCCAAGGCGCGGCCGCCGCGTGTCGTGGCCATCGGCGGGGGCACGGGCTTGTCCACCCTGCTGTCGGGCCTCAAGCGCCATACCCCCGACCTCACGGGCGTGGTCACGGTGACCGACGAGGGGGGGAGCTCGGGCCGGCTGCGGCGGGCCTGGGGCGTGTTGCCGCCCGGGGACTTCCGCAACTGCCTGGCGGCCCTGGCCCGGGACGGGCATCTCCTGTCGCGGCTTTTTCAGTACCGGTTCCCCGGCGGCGGGGCCCGGGGCGGATTGGAAGGCCATGCCTTCGGCAACCTGTTCCTCACGGCCTTGAGCGCGGTGGCGGGCGGTTTCGACCGCGCCCTCCTGGCGGCCAGCCAGGTCCTGGCCATCCGGGGACGGGTCCTGCCCGTCACGCTGAAGCCGGTGCGGTTGAACGCCCGGCTCCGGGACGGCCGGAACGTGCTGGGGGAAGACCGCATCGCCAAGAGCGGGGCGCCCATTGAGCGCGTCCGCCTGATCCCGGAAGCCCCCTCGCCCACGCCGGGGGTCTTGCAGGCCCTGCGGCAGGCGGACCTCATCGTTTTGGGGCCGGGGTCCCTGTACACGTCCGTGATCCCGCCGCTCCTGGTCAAAGGGGTGTCCGAGGCGCTGGCCCGCAGCAAGGCCAAAAAGGTTTATGTGTGCAATGTCATGACCCAGCCCGGAGAGACGGACGGATATGACGCGCTGGACCATTTGGAGGCCCTCTTGGAACACTGCGGGACGAGGCCCGGGGGCGCTCTCCCGGTGGACGCGATGCTGGTCAACGCCGCGCCCTTTCCGCCCGCGGTGCTGCGCCATTACGGGCGGTCCAAATCCTTTCCCGTGCGTCCGCCCGAAACGGACCGCTGGGCGGGCGTGCGCATCGCGCGCGCGACGCTGCGTCCGCCCGCGTTCCCCCGCTCCCTGCCGGCGGCCCAGGCGCGGCATTCCCCGGTCCTTTTGGCCAGGGCCGTGATGCGGTTGGCGGAGAGACAGGCTCTTGAGGAGGTCGCGTGATCGGCATCGTGCTCGTGACGCACAGTGAGTTGGGCCAGGAACTGCTCAAGGCCGCGGAGGGCATCGTGGGCAAGCAGCCTTCGGTCCGCGTGCTGGGACTCCACCCTTCCGAAGGGCCGGACGCTTTCCAGGGGAAGATCCGCGCCGCGCTCCAGGAGCTGAACAGCCCCGCCGGCGTCCTGGTCCTGGCCGACATGATGGGCGGCACGCCCTGCAACGCGGCGCTGCGCCAGTGCAACGACCCCCGTTTCCATTACGAGCTGGTCACCGGCGTCAACCTCCCCATGCTGGTGACGGTCCTGACCAAGCGCCACCACATGCCTCTGGAGCAGCTGGCCCAGAAGATCGTGGATGACGCCCCCCGCAATTTCCAGCGGCCCATGCAGAAGCTGCGGGATTCCCTGAAAGGCGGAGGCTGACGGTGCCCGTCGTCCTGGCCCGGGTGGACGACCGTTTGATCCACGGCCAAGTGGTGGAGGGATGGCTCCGCGTCATCCAGGCGGACCGGATCGTGGTGGCTTCGGACGAGGCCGCGGCCGACCCTCTCCAGATGGGCTTGATGAGGCTGGCGGTCCCCGCGGAGGTGCGGGTGGAGGTGGAAAGGGTCCAGACCGTGGCGGAGGCGTTGAAAGACGACCGCTGGAAGGACGAGAGGGTCCTCCTGCTCCTGCCCGGGGTGGCGGAGGCGCGCCGGCTCGTGGAAAACGGGGCGCGTTTGGAGTCCCTCAATCTGGGGGGGCTTCACGACGCCCCCGGACGTCGGCCCCTCACGCCTTTCTTGGCGCTGAGCCAGAAGGACCGGGAGGACATCCGTTTCCTCCTGGACCGGAACGTGCCCATCGAAACGCGCGCCCTGCCGACGGATGAAAAACGGAGCGTCACCGACCACCTCGGCAGGGACGGCGGAGACGGTGACGCGGCGAGAGACGTCCGGCCCCAGTAAGGGGCGCCGGGAGGGCCTTTGCCGGACCTTTTGAGGGCGGGTTTGGCGTACGCCGTCCTGTCCCTGGACCAAATCGCGGTGGGGCAGTTCCTCCTCTCCCGCCCCCTGGTGGTGGGGCCCTTGATGGGGTTCATCCTCGGCGATCCGACGCTGGGGTTTTTTGCCGGCACCGTGGTGGAACTTTTGTCGATCCGGGCCATCCCGGCGGGCAGCCATCCCATCGACTCCACGGCCGTCACGGCCCTGGCCGTTTTCTGGGGCCTGTCCTGCTCCCGCCCGGACCGCTCTTCCCTGGTCCTGGCGTTCCTGTTGGCGGTCCCCGCCGGCTTTTTGATCCGGCGGGCGGATATTTGGTTCCGCGGGGAAAGCCGCCGGTTGACCGACTGGGCGGCGAAAGGTTTGGAGAGGGGGCGGTCGTCGGTCCTGACGGAGGTCTTCGGCCTCTCCCTGTTGTTGTGGCTCTTGAAGGGCGGCCTCCTGTTCGTGGCCCTGGGGGCGGCGGGGGAGGGCCTCATGAGGTTCGTCGTGGATCTCTGCCCCCTGCGCCTCCAGCGGGCGTTGGATTTCGCGGGCCGCCTCCTGCCCGTGGCGGGCTTCGCCGTGGTTTCGGACTATTTCTTGTCGAGGATGGAGGCCGGAGGGCTGTGGCCGGACAAACGCTGACCGCTCCGGACCCTTCCTCCCCCGCGCCCGCGGCCGGGCGGCTGCGCCGGCGGGACCTGTGGGAAATCTTTTTCCGGTCCTTCTTCCTGCAGACGACCTGGAGTTTCCAGCGGATGCAGAACCTGGGGTGGCTTTTTTCCTTCTGGCCCGTGCTGCGCCGCCTTCAGCCGGATCCGGCCAAGCGTTCGCGGGACGCGCTGGAACATCTGGAGTATTTCAACACCCACCCCTATTTGGCCAGCCTGGTCCTGGGGGTGGCGGCCGGCCTGGAGGAGGAGCGGGCCAACGGGGGGCGGGTGAACCCGGACCAGATCCGCGTCGCCAAAAGCTTCATGTCCGGCCCCTTGGCGGCGTTGGGCGACACTTTTTTCTGGGCCACGCTCCGTCCTTTGCTCGGCGTGGCGGCGCTGGTGGCCGGATGGATCTTCGCTTTCGAGCGCTGGTGGGCGGTCCCCGCGCTTTTCCTGGGTTTTTACAACGTCCTCCATCTCCTGGTCCGCGGGGGGGGCGTGATCGTGGGATACCGCCTCAAGGCCCAGGTGGGGACGTTCCTGATGCGGTTCAATTTGCACAGGGTCGTCCAGGCCGCCTACGGCCTGGGCTTGGGGCTTGCCCTGGGCGCGTTGCTGGCGTTGCTGTTGTCTTTCGACAAGGGGCGGTGGCCGGCGGTCCTCGTGGCGGCCGGAAGCTTCGCCGCCGCGAGATGGGGGCTGTCCTCTTCCCGGCTTCTTTACTGCGTCGTGGCCGCGGGGGTGGGGGCGGCCCTGGCGGGAGGATTTTGAGCTTTGCAGGAACGGACCTTCGTCGTCGAAAACAAGCTGGGTCTCCATGCGCGGCCCGCCGCGCTTTTCGTCCAGACCACGCACAAGTTTCAAAGCCAGATCCGGGTGCTCAAAGACGGCCAGGAGGTGGACGGCAAGAGCATCATGGGCATCCTGACCCTGGCCGCGGAAAAGGGCAGCCGCTTGACGGTCGTGGCGGAAGGCCCGGACGAGGCCGAGGCGCTGAACCAATTGGAAGACATCTTCAAAAGGAAATTCGATGAAGAGTGACGTTTTGTCCGATCGTTCGTCTTGGGAGGGGGCCGCCCCGTGACGCCCCCCTCCGGCGGAAGCCTGCCTTCCACCCGGGTGTTCAAGGGCATCTCCGCGTCGCCCGGCATCGCCATCGGCAAGGCGTTCGTGGTGGAGGACGCGGACCTGGCCGTGGGCCGGTGGCAGGTGCCCCCCGAGGCGGTCAAGGCGGAGGTGTCCCGTTTCCGGACCGCGGTGGCGGACACCCGCAAGGAAATGTTGGGCACCCAGCAGGAAATCCTGAAGCTCCTGGGCAAGTCCCACGCGCGGCTGATCGAGGCCTACCTGCTCATCCTGGACGACCCGCTCATGAGCAAGGACGTGGTCAAGAACATCACGCAGAACCGGGTCAACGCGGAGTTCGCCCTCTCCGAGGCCGTGGCCGGGGCCGTCAAGACGCTGGAGTCGGCCTCCGACGAATATTTCCGCGAGCGCCGCCACGACGTCCTGGACGTGGGGCGGAAGATCCTGCTGCACCTCCTGGGCCGGCACCGCCACACCATGGAGGACCTGCGGGAGAAGTCCGTGGTGGTGGCCCACAACCTCACCCCCTCGGACACCGTGCACATGCGGACCAACCTGGCCGAAGGCTTCGTGACGGACATCGGCGGAAAGACCTCCCACACCGCCATCCTGGCCAACTCCCTGGGGATCCCCGCGGTCGTGGGCCTGCACGAGATCACGCGGCACGTGCGGCCGGGCGACATGGTGATCGTGGACGGCCACACCGGCACGGTGATCGTGAACCCGCTTCCCGACGTGGTGGAGAACTACCGCCGGGAGCGGGAGATCCGCATGGCCCAGGTCCGCGAGCTGGAGCGTCTGCGGGACCAGCCCGCCCAGACCGTGGACGGCCGCCGCCTGACCCTGGCCGCCAACATCGACTCCCCCGAGGACGTCAAGTCCGTTCTGTCCCACGGGGCCGAGGGGGTCGGTCTCTACCGGACCGAGTTCCTTTACCTCAACCGTTCGACCCTTCCCACGGAGGAGGAGCATTTCCAGTACTACGCCAAGGTGGCCCAGTCGGTCCTGCCCTATCCCATGGTCATCCGCACCATGGACGTGGGCGGCGACAAGCTGGTGGACTTCGGTCTGGAGGGCCTCGCCGCCGCCGAGCCCAACCCGTTTCTGGGCCTGCGGGGCATCCGCCTTTGCCTGAAACATCCCCAGCTTTTCCGGACCCAGCTGAGGGCCATCCTGCGGGCCTCGGCCCTCGGCCGGGTCAAAATCATGTTCCCCATGATCTCCGGCCTGGAGGAGTTCCGCGCCGCCCGCCGCCTCCTGAACGACGTCATGGCGGAACTGGACAAGGAGGGCGTGGCGTTCGACCGCAAGGTCGAGGTGGGCATGATGCTGGAGGTCCCTTCGGCCGCTTTGGTCGTGGATTTTCTCGCCCAGGAGGCGGACTTCATGTCCATCGGCACCAACGACCTCATCCAATACACCCTGGCGGTGGACCGCGTGAACGAGGGGGTGGCCCACCTGTACGAGCCCCTGCACGCCGCCATCCTCCGCCTGATCGCGCAGACGGTGAAGGCCTGCCACGCGGCCGGCAAATGGGTCGGGATGTGCGGGGAGATGGCCGGGGACCCCGAGGTCACGCCCATCCTGCTGGGCCTGGAGCTGGACGAGCTTTCCGTTTCGCCCGCGCTGGTGCCCCGCGTGAAGCAGACCATCCGCGGGTACAATTTTTCCGAGTGCCAGGCCCTGGCCCAGGAAATCCTTCGCAACCCGACCCGCGAGGCCGTACAGAACGCCCTTCGCCAAACCAAAACGCATTGACCGCGGCCCCTCCGCGGACGAGGCCCCGGCCCGCGCCGGGCCGCCCGTCCCCCGGCGGCGGTCTCATGGGAAAAAAGAATGGACATCGCACGCATACGAAACTTTTCCATCATCGCCCACATTGACCACGGCAAGAGCACCCTGGCGGACCGCCTGTTGGAGGTGACGGGCACCGTCCCGACCCGCGAGATGCGCGCCCAGATCCTGGACGGCATGGAACTGGAGCGGGAGCGGGGCATCACCATCAAGGCCAAGGCCGTGCGCATGATGTGGAAAAGCCCGGGCGAGGGGGAATACCTCCTGAACCTGATCGACACCCCCGGCCACGTGGATTTCACCTACGAGGTCAGCCGCGCCATGGCGGCCTGCGAGGGCGCGTTGCTGCTGGTGGACGCCTCCCAGGGCGTGGAGGCCCAGACCCTGGCCAACGCCCTCCTGGCCCAGGAGGCCGGCCTGACGCTCATCCCGGTCATCAACAAGATCGACCTCCCCTCGGCGGACCCCGAAGGGGTGAAGAAGCAGCTCCGCGAGGCGGTGGGGCTGGAAGGGCCCTATTTCCCGGCCAGCGCCAAGGAGGGCCGCGGCGTCCTGGACATCCTGGGCGCGGTGGTGCGGCGGGTCCCGCCCCCGCGCGGGGACGCCTCCGCGCCTTTGTCCGCGCTGGTGTTCGACTCCGTGTACGACACCTTCCGCGGGGTGATCGTGTACGTGCGCATCCTGGACGGCTCCCTGCGGCCGGGCCAGAAGGTCCGTTTCATGGCCACCGGCTCCTCCCACACGGTGGAGGAGGTGGGGCACCTGCGGCTCAAGTACGTCAAGGCCGGGGGGCTCTCCGCGGGCGAGGTGGGTTACGTGATCTGCGGCATGAAGGACATCCACCTCGTCAAGGTGGGAGACACCTTGACGGAGGAGTCCCGCCCCACCAGGCATCCCCACCCCGGATACAAGGACATGAAGCCCTTCGTGTTCGCCGGGCTCTACCCCATCGCCCAGGCGGACTACGAGAACCTCAAAAAAGCCATTGAGAAACTGCACCTGGAAGACGCCGCCTTCTTCCACCAGCCCGAGACCTCGGTGGCCCTCGGGTTCGGCTTCCGCTGCGGGTTCCTGGGGCTCCTGCACCTGGACATCATCAAGACGCGCCTGGAGCGGGAGTTCAACCTGGACCTCCTGGTCACGGCGCCCAACGTGGTGTACCGCATCACGGACCAGAACGGCGGCGTGAACGAGTACGACAGCCCGGCCAAGTTCCCGCCCCAGGGCGAGATCCGGATGATCGAGGAGCCCTACGTCCTGGCCACGGTGGTGGTCCCCAACGACTATGTGGGCGGCGTCATGCAGCTCTGCCAGGACCGGCGGGGGAAGTTCCTGGACATGCGGTACATGACCCCGACCCGGGTGGTCCTCAAATACGAGATGCCCCTGGCCGAGATCATCATCGATTTCTACGACCAGCTCAAGTCCCTTTCCAAGGGCTACGCCTCCTTCGATTACGAGCAGGCGGGGTACAGGCCGGGTGACCTGGAACGGATGGACATCCTCATCAACAACGAGGAGGTCGACGCCTTCTGCTTCGTGGTGCCCGCGGAAGCGGCGTACCAGCGCGGCCGGGCCATCACGGAGAGGCTGCGGGAGCTGATCCCCCGGCAGATGTTCGAGGTTCCCATCCAGGCCAAGGTGGGCAGCCGCATTGTGGCGCGCGAAACCATCCGCGCCATGCGCAAGGACGTCCTGGCCAAATGCTACGGCGGCGACATCACCCGCAAGCGCAAACTCCTGGAAAAGCAGAAGGAGGGCAAGAAGAAGATGCGCCAATTCGGACAGGTGGAAATCCCCCAGGAGGCCTTCCTGGCCGTCCTGAAGATGGAGGAGTCGAACAAACCCAAATGATGGACTCGATGGAAGGCAAGCTGTTCTGGGTGTCCATGGCCTGCGGCGCGTACGCGCTGCTCCTGCGTTGGTTCCTGAAGAAGGAGGAGCGGCTCGAAAAACGGCTCCCGACCGCATTCATGCACGGCCTTTTCTGGGCCCTGGCCGGGGTGGTGGCGGGATCTCTCCTCAGCTCCTACTGGGAAAGGCCGGACCTGTCCCTGTCCCTGATGGGCGGCCTGGGGGCGGCGGGCTTCGCCCTGGGCGCGGCGTGGCGGTGGCTCCGCTCCCCGTCCGGAGAGGTGTCCTGGAAGCTGTTGCGGGAGGACCTGGAATGGGCGGACACGGGTTTTTCCGCCATCCTCCTGGCGGCCTTCATCATGTATTTCTTCGTGCAGGCCTTCAAGATCCCGTCCGGGTCCATGCGCAACACGTTGATCGAGGGGGACCATCTGTTCGTCAACAAGTTCATCTACGGCGTGCGCATCCCGCTGACGGAAAAAAAGATCTGGCGTTTCCGCCAAGTCCAGCGGGGGGACGTGGTGGTGTTCCGTTTCCCGACCACGGACGAGAAAAGCCCCCACCACGGCAAGGATTTCATCAAGCGCGCCGTCGGATTGCCGGGGGACCTGGTGGAGATCCGCCGGAAAAAGGTATACGTCAACGGCGCGCCCCTGGAGGAGCCTTACGTCGGCTTCGTCGAGGATTACGTGATCCCGCCGTCCCGCCTTTTCCCGGAGCCCGAAGAGTTCCAGAAACACTGGGAGATGGGCGCCCTGGCCCAGGCCGCGGGAGAAGGGGTGCGGGACAACTTCGGGCCGGTCCGGGTGCCTGCGGGGCATTATCTGGTCATGGGGGACAACCGGGACCGGTCCTTCGACTCCCGCTTCTGGGGTCCCCTGCCGGACACGTACCTCAAGGGCCGGGCCTGGTTCGTGTACCTGCCTTTCCGGCGGATGAAGGTCATCAAATAAAGGCGTTGGAAGCGAGAGGTGGGATGTGAGAAGGAAAACAAATGAGGTCTGTTTTTTACTTCCCACTTTCCACGTCTCACTTTAAACGTATGACAGGTCTTTATATCCACATCCCCTTCTGTCAGGCCCGGTGCCATTACTGCGATTTCGCCACGTACGCGGGACTGAACGACCGCATCCCCCGTTACCTGGCGGCCCTGGCCAGGGAGATGGAGTCCTTCGGCGGGCGCCGGCTCGAGACGCTCTTCGTGGGCGGCGGCACGCCCACGGTCCTGGAGCCGGACCAATGGCGAGGCCTCATGGCGGGGGTGCGGCGGAACTTCGGCTTCGCGCCGGGGCACGAGGCCACGGTGGAGTGCAACCCGGAAAGCGCGACGCCCGAAAAGCTGTCCGCGCTGGGAGAGCAGGGGATCAACCGCCTCAGCTTCGGCCTGCAGGCCGTCCAGGATTTTCTGCTCAAGCGCCTGGGGCGGCTGCACGACTTCGCCGGTTTCCGGCGGGCGCACGCCGCGGCGCGGGCCGCGGGTTTCCGCAACATCAACGCGGACCTGATGTACGGCCTGCCGGGACAAAGCCCGGCCCATTGGCGGGAGACCCTCCGCCGGGTGCTGGACCTGGGCTTGGAGCACGTCTCCGCCTACGCCCTGGCCGTGGAGGAGGAGACCGTCTTCCGCCGGCAGGGGATCGAAGCGGACCCGGACCTGCAGGCGGACATGTACGAGGAGGCCTCCGAAATCCTCACCCGCGCCGGGTACGTGCATTACGAAATTTCCAACTTCGCCCGCCCGGGCTTTGAATGCCGCCACAACCTCCGTTATTGGAAAAACCTCCCCTGCCTGGGGGCGGGCCTGTCCGCCGCCTCGTACGACGGCCGGACGCGGCGCAAGAACACGGAGGACCTGGACCTTTACCTCCGGGCCGTGGAGGAGGGGCGTTCACCCGTGGAGGAAGAGGCGGTCCTCTCGGACACGGAACGGGTGGGGGAAGACCTCATGCTCTCCCTCCGCCTCAAGGAGGGTGTCCGTCCGTCCTCCCGCGCCCGGGAACTGTACGGGCCGGTGCTGGACCGGTTCCGCTCCTTGGGGTTCCTGGTCTCCGACCCCGCGGGCGCGCGGTTCGAGCCCACGCTCCGGGGCTGGCGTCTTTCCAACCGGCTTTTTCAGGAACTGCTTTCCCCGGCCTGACCTGGTCCCCGTCAAGGAGGCCGCTTCCTATCTATATAGGAAAGAAAGTCCCATCCCAAAACGCCGGGAAATCGAATAAAAACGCCATTAAAAACCGCTCCTCGTGACAGCCTTGACACAAAATGGGCTCTGTGTTATACTTTTAGCACTCATTTAAGATGAGTGCTAATTTTGTTTAAGGACGGGGAAACATGAGAACGCTCAGCCCTTCGGAACAGGAAGAACGGAAACGCCGGTTGCTCCAGGCCATCATCCACCAGTACATCAAGACCGCCAAACCCGTGGGGTCCGCCTTCCTGGCGGAGGAATACCGGCTGGACCTGTCGCCGGCCACCATCCGCAACGCCATGGCCGAGCTGGAGAGCGAGGGTTATCTCACGCACCCCCACACGTCCGCGGGGCGCGTCCCCACGGACAAGGCCTACCGGTTTTACGTGGATTCGCTCATCGAGCTGCAGCGCCTGGCCCAGATGGAGGAGGAGCGCATCCGGCAGGAGTACGAGGCCCGCGTGCGGGAGATCGAGCAGCTCATGCTTTCCACCTCCAAAACGCTGTCGGTCCTCTCCCATTACACGGGGTTCGTGATGGCACCCCCGCTGGAGCAGGCCCGGCTGCGGCATCTGGAGCTGGTCCCGCTGGACGGCCACCGCGTGCTGGTGGTGCTGGTGTCGGACTCCGGCCTGGTGAAGCACCGTGTGGTGGATTTCGAGGACCCGGTGCCCTCGGACCTGATCCCTTCCCTGGCCCGCCTCCTCAACGAACATTTGCGCGGGCGGCTCTTCCAGGAGGTCCGGGAGACCCTGCTGGACCACGTGGAGGCTTTCCGGCACCGGCAGATGCAGATGCTGGAGATGGCCAAGCGGATCAGCCGGCAGGCCTTCGACATCGCCGACGAGGGGGAGCTGTATTTGGAAGGCAAGGGCAACATCCTGGCCCTGCCGGATTTCCAGGACCACGAACAGCTGCGCTCCCTCGTCAACCTGTTCGATGAAAAACGCCGCCTGGGGGAGCTGATCGTCCAGGACCTTTCCGAGGGGGCGGCCGCGGGGAAATGGCCCGGGGTCAAGGTCAAGATCGGCGCGGAGAACAAATTTCCGGACCTGAAGAACCTGAGCCTCATCTCCTCCACCTACACCATCGGGGACCGGCGCGTGGGGGTCCTGGGCATCATCGGCCCCAAGCGCATGGAATATTCCCGCATGATCAGCCTGGTGGGGTACGTGGCCAAGGTGGTGAGCAACGTCATGAACAAACTGGTGGGGGGATGAACGGCTTATGACGGCCCCTCAACCGGAAGATCGGGACATCGCCTCGGTGGCGGCGGAAGAAAAAACGTCGGAGTTGACGATTTTAAAGCAGTCCCTGGAGGAGGCCAAGGCCAAGTCCGCGGAGTACTACGACCAGCTGGTGCGCCTCAAGGCGGAGTTCGAGAATTACCGCAAGCGGGTCGAGAAAGAGAAGGGGGACCACCGGCGCTGGGGCAAGGAGGAGATCGTGATGCAACTGATCTCCCTCATGGACGTGATGGAGCAGGCCGAGGCGGCCGCGCACAAGACCCACGACGTCAAGTCCGTCATCGTCGGGCTGGACATGCTTTACGGGGAGTTCAAGCGCCTCCTCCGGGAGGAGGGGCTGGAGGAGATCGCGGCGGAAGGGGAAAAGTTCGACCCGGAGCGCCACGAAGCGGTGGAAACGGTGGAGGGGGACGGCGACGAGGGCCGCGTGCTGGCGGTGCTGCAGAAGGGCTACTCCCTGAAAGGCCGCCTGCTCCGCCCCGCCCGGGTGAAGGTCGCGGCCAGGCCGTCCGGCGTCAAAGGACGGCCGGCCGCCGGCTGATCCGCCGGACGTCCGCCCGTTGGGCGGCCCGGACGGAGGGAAAGATTCGGCGCGTTCCCTGCCGACGCGCGTGAAACCGGTTTTGAATTCAGCTTTGACATAAGCAAGGAGGCTACCATGAGCAAGATCATCGGCATCGACCTGGGCACGTCCAACTCCGCCGCCGCGGTCATGGAGGGCGGCAAGCCCGCCATCATCCCGTCCGCCGAGGGGACGACCCTGGGGGGCAAGGCCTTCCCGTCCTACGTGGCGTTCACCAAGGACGACCAGCTTTTGGTGGGGGAACCGGCCCGCCGGCAGGCCGTGACCAACCCGGAGGGCACGCTCTTCGCTTTCAAGCGCAAGATGGGGCAGGACCACAAGTACAAGGTCCACGGCAAGGAATACACCCCCCAGCAGCTCTCCGCGTTCATCCTTCAAAAGATCAAGCGGGACGCCGAAGCCTATCTGGGCGAGAAGGTGGAAAAGGCCGTGATCACGGTCCCGGCGTACTTCGACGACAACCAGCGCCAGGCCACCAAGGACGCGGGCCAGATCGCGGGCCTGGAGGTGGTGCGCCTGGTCAACGAGCCGACCGCGGCCAGCCTGGCGTACGGCCTGGACAAGACCGGCCAGCCCCAGAAGATCCTGGTCTTCGACCTGGGCGGCGGCACGCTCGACGTGACCATCATGGAGATGGGCACCGTCGGCCAGGAGGCCACCTTCGAGGTCATGTCCACCTCCGGCGACACCCAGTTGGGCGGCACGGACATGGACAACGTGCTCATCGACTTCATCGCGGAGGAGTTCCGCAAGGAGCACGGCATCGACCTCCGGAAGGACAAGATGGCCATGCAGCGGTTCAAGGAGGCGGCGGAAAAGGCCAAGATCGAGCTGTCCACGGTGCTTGAGACCGAGATCAACCTGCCCTTCATCACGGCGGACGCCTCCGGCCCCAAGCATCTGCAGATGAAGCTCTCCCGGGCGAAACTGGAGGCCCTGGTCCAGCCCATCATCGACCGGTGCCGGCACCCCATGGAGCAGGCCATCTCCGACGCCAAGCTCTCGCCCTCCCAGATCACCAAGGTCATCATGGTGGGCGGCCCCACGCGCATGCCCATCGTGCAGAAGTTCGTGGAGGGGTTCGTGGGCCGCAAGGTGGAAGGCGGCGTCAACCCCATGGAATGCGTGGCCCTGGGCGCGGCCATCCAGGCCGGCGTGCTTTCCGGCGAGGTCAAGGACGTCCTGCTCCTGGACGTCACGCCCCTGTCCCTGGGCATCGAGACCCTGGGCGGGGTGTTCACCAAGCTCATCGAGCGCAACACCACCATCCCCGTAAAAAAGTCCCAGGTGTTCTCCACCGCGGCGGACAACCAGCCCGCGGTGACCGTGCACGTGCTCCAGGGGGAGCGGCCCATGGCCAAGGACAACGTGTCCCTGGGGCATTTCGACCTGGACGGCATCCCGCCCGCGCCCCGGGGCATGCCGCAGATCGAGGTGGCCTTCGACATCGACGCCAACGGCATCCTGAACGTCTCCGCCAAGGACCTGGGCACGCAGAAGACCCAGCACATCACCATCCACGCCAAGAACAAGCTCTCCAAGGACGAGGTGGAGAAGTTCGTCAAGGACGCGGAAAAGTTCGCGGATGAGGACAAGAAGACCAAGGAGCAGATCGAGGTCAAAAACGAGGCGGACGCGGTGGTGTACTCCACGGAAAAGGCATTGAAGGACCACGGCGACAAGGTGTCCCAGGACGAGCGCATGGCCATCGAGCGCGCGCTCACGGACGCCAAGGAGGCCCTGAAAGGGACCGACCTGGACAAGATCAAGAAGACCAAGGAGGACCTGCTGAAAGCCTCCCACAAGCTGGCCGAGGAAATGTACAAGGCGGCCAACGCCAAGGCCCAGGCCGGCGGCGCGTCCGGCCCCGCGCCGGAAAAGGACGCCAACGGCAAGGACGGCAAAGTGGTGGACGCCGAGGTGGTGGATGACGATAAAAAATAACAACGTGCCGCTGGGCTTCGGTGCTGCGGTCAAAAACCATGACGCTGTTAACTGAAGCACGGCAGCACTGAAGCACGCCTTTATGTCTAAACGTGATTACTACGAAGTCCTGGGCGTCTCCAGGAACGCCTCCGCGGACGAGCTGAAGGCCGCGTACCGCAAGCTGGCCCTCCAGCACCACCCGGACCGGAATCCGGGCAACAAGGCCGCGGAGGAAAAGTTCAAGGAGATCAACGAGGCGTACGAGGTCCTCTCCAGTCCGGAGAAAAAGGCCCTGTACGACCAGTACGGCCACGCCGGGGTGCAGGCCGGGGCCGGGGGCGCGGGCGGCGGCTTCCAGGGTTTCGAGGACATGGGCGGCTTCGGCGAGGTGTTCTCCGACATCTTCGGGGACGTGTTCGGCGGCGGGCGCGGCGCGCGGCGCCGGGGCCCCCGCAAGGGCGAAGACCTGCGTTACGACCACACCGTGACCCTGCAGGAGGCTTTCGCCGGCGCCCAATCCACCGTCAAGGTGAACCGTCACACCGCCTGCCCCAAGTGCCAGGGATCGGGCGCCAGGTCCGGGTCCGGCCGCAAGATGTGCCCGGACTGCCGGGGCGCGGGCCAGGTGCGGGTGTCCCGCGGGTTCTTCACCCTGGCCCAGACCTGCCCCCGGTGCCAGGGCGAAGGCCAGGTGGTGGAAAACCCCTGTCCCGAATGCCGCGGCGAAGGCCGCGTGCGGACCACGGACACCCTCACGGTGCGGATCCCGCCGGGCGTGACGGACGGCGTCGCGCTCCGCGTTTCCGGCGCCGGCGAGGCGGGGGAACGGGGCGCGCCGCCGGGCGACCTCTTCGTGGTGGTGCACGTCAAACCGGACGAACGCTTTGAAAGGGACGAAGAAGACCTGATCACCACGCGGACCGTCTCCGTCCCTTTGGCCGTGCTGGGAGGGGAAACCGAGGTTCCCACCCTGGAAAAACCCGTGCGCATCCACATTCCGGCCGGGACCCAGTCCGGCACCGTGTTCCGGGTCCGCGGCGCCGGCATGCCGCGTCTGCGCGGCTCGGGCCGCGGCGACCTTTTGGTGCGGGTCCTGGTGGACATCCCCAAACACCTCACCCGGGAACAAAAGGAGCTTTTCGCCCAGCTCGCCAAGTCCTTCGGCGAGAACGGGGCCTCGGAAGCGGGCGTTTTCAAACGTGTCTTCGGAAAATAAAAATGTGCTTCAGTGCTTCAGTGCTTCGGTGCTGTAGTTCAAAGCTTTTAACGGCAGCACGGCAGCGCTGCAGCACGGCAGCACGCCTTTAGACGCATGCCCCACTTCTACGTCCCTCCCGAAAACGTCCGCGAGGGACGTTTCGTTTTGGAAAAGGACGAGGCCCAGCACGTGGCCCTGGTCCTGCGCAAAAAAGTCGGGGACGATATCCAGCTCTTCGACGGCCAGGGACACGGTTACCGGGGCCGCATCGAGAGCGTGTCCACCTCCCGCGTGGAGGGCCGCGTGCTGGCGGCCCAGGCCGCGCCGGAACGTCCGCCCCTCACCCTGCGCCTCTTCCAGGGCCTGCCCAAGGGCGACAAGTTCGACTGGATTCTGGAAAAAATGACGGAGCTCGGGGCCTCGGAGATCGTCCCCGTTTACACGGAGCGCGGCGAGGTCCGGGTCCCGCCCCAGAAGCTGGCGGACCGCCTGAAGCGGTGGGAAAAGATCGTCCTGGCCGCGGCCAAGCAGAGCGGCCGCAGCCATCTGCCCCGCGTTTCTTCCCCCGTGCCCCTGGCCCAGGCCCTGGCCTCCTGCGGCGAGGATTCCCTGACCCTTTTCCCCTGGGAGGGGGAAGGGCATCTCTCCTTGAAGCAGGCCCTGGCTTCGCGCAAGGCCGGGACCAAGACCGTCAACGTGTTCATCGGCCCGGAGGGCGGGTTCACGCCGTCGGAGGCGGACCTGGCCCGCAAGAACGGCGCCCTGTCCGTGACCCTGGGGCCCGCGATCCTGCGCACCGAGACCGCGGGGCTGTTCGTGGCGTCGGTTTTGCTTTATGAATGGGAGGCGTGATTTATGGAAAACGTCGTCGGAAAAAAGAAAACGTCCTGGTCCTGGATCGCGCTCGTTTCCTTCGCGGTGAGCGGGCTGGCGCTGGCGCTGAGCCTCCTGTGGCAGGTTCGGGCCTTGGGGCTCCTCTTGTGGCTCTTCCTTTTCGGCGCGGTCGCGGGCTGGCTGTCCCAGCGGCACGGCTGGCTGTCCGGCATCATCGTGGGCCTGCCCCTGGCCCTGTTCCAGCTCACCCGTTTGGCCCTGCCCGATTACGGTTCCGCCCTGTCCTTCATGGCCCAGCCCGACTATTGGCGCCTCCTGGTCCCGGCCTCCGTGGTTTCCACCGGCATGGCCATCATGGGGGGCATCGTGGGCGCGTGGGTGGGGAGCATACGGCTCCAGTTGGGCAAGCGCGCCGGATGACAAAGAGGGTCATCCCTTCCATCCTCTCGCTGCTGCGCGTCCAATGTGAGCGGCTGCGCTATTGGGATTGGCTGGTTTATCTCCAGGTGGTCCTGAACGAGGCCCTTTTCTGCGCGCGCTATTTCGGGTACGGGATCAAGTACCTCTTCGCGGTGGAGCCCGCGGACATGGACTACGGCCCGCGGGAGGTCAAAGACCCCCACTTGTACAGCCCCGCCCCCTATCTTTTCATCCGGCAGGCCCTGGAATTTCTCAAGGGGTCCCTGGCGGGGCGGACCTTCGTGGACGTGGGGTGCGGTCCGGGCCGGGTGCTGGTCTGCGCCGCGGAACACCCGTTCAAGAAGGTCATCGGCGTGGAGATCTCGCCCGCCCTGGCCCGGCTGGCCGGGGAGAACGCGCGGCGTTTCGCGGACCGGCGCGGGGGTCGGGTCCCGCCCGTGGAAATCCGGCGGGAGAACGTCCTGGATTTCGAATTCCCCCGGGAAGACCTCGTCGTTTTTCTGTACGAGCCCTTTCACGAGCACACCATGAAGAAGTTCGCGGACAAATTGCGCAATGAGCGGTCCGACATTTTTCTTGTGTACGTGTACCCGCACGGCGCGTCCTTTTTCCGGGAGGCGGGGTTCGAGGTGGTGCATTCCCGCGTCAACCGGCACGAGCGGGGGTTCGTGGTGATGCACCGCGGGAGGGTTTAGGAGGGGGCTTTCAGCCCCTTCACCCTGGATTTCGGGGGTTTCCCACCCCCCTGCCCCCGGGTCCCTTTTCTTTGGGCGCGGCGGGCAAAGGGCCGGTAATGTACCGCGCCCCGAGGCAGGCATTCGCTCGGGTGTTTTGTCCG
>CAZAEL010000017.1:12964-43210 GCA_964484135.1 uncultured Elusimicrobia bacterium | reverse complement strand
CCCTGGACCGTCCCGGGGTCGGGCCGTCCCATGAGTTCCGGCGGCTCCAGAAAATGTTCCCCGGGCGGCTCCTGCCGGTGGGCGCGGACATCACGCGCCGGGCGGACCTGCTCAAGGCCCGTCGGACCGTGCAGGGGCGGCTGGGGCGGGTCTCCGTGGTCGTGAACAAC
Source organism: uncultured Elusimicrobia bacterium (assembly GCA_964484135.1). Taxonomy (GTDB): domain Bacteria; phylum Elusimicrobiota; class Elusimicrobia; order FEN-1173; family FEN-1173; genus CAZAEL01. The sequence continues at coordinate 43,040 of CAZAEL010000017.1, read as the reverse complement.
GCCGGCATCGATCAGCCGCCGCAAAAGCAAAAGGCCTCGCGGCTTTTCCGGGACATCCCGCTGGAAGACGTGCGCGGGACCTTCGAGGTCAACTTTCTGGGCGCCCTGCAGGTCCTGCAGGTTTTCGGGGATGACCTGGCCGCGTCCGGCCGCGGCTCCGTCGTCAACATCGGCTCCCTCTATTCGGTCGTGTCCCCGGACCAGCGGCTGTACGACCATATTCCCAGCCGGCCTCCTTTCCTCAAGCCGCCGGCCTACGGGGCGTCCAAAGCGGCCCTTATGAACCTCACCAAGTTTCTGGCGACGCTTTGGGCGCCGAGGAAGGTTCGGGTGAACGCCCTGTCGCCAGGGGGCGTGTACGCGGGGCAGGACCCCGAATTCGTGCGGAAGTACAGCGCCCGGACGCCCATGGGGCGTATGGCGACCCTAGACGACCTGCGCGGGCCGCTCCTCTTCCTGGCGTCGGACGCTTCGTCCTACGTCACCGGGATCAATTTGATGGTGGACGGCGGGTTCACGGCCTGGTGACCGCGGACACGCGAAGAGAAAACCGTTTTTAAAGACGTATTTTCGGAGGAACGAGATGCCCAAGACAGAAGCGCGCGTCATGGAAAAAGGCTATTTGGTGGATTCGAACGGAAAAACCCTGCCTCTCGGCGTGAAGCTTCCGGCCAAGATCGGCAATTGGCTGGACGGGAAGGAGGTCCCGGCGGCGGGAGGGGAGACGTTCCCGAAGCTGGCGCCTTCCACGGGGGCGGAAATCCTGCGGGTGGCCCGCTCGCGCGCGGAGGACGTGGCCGCCGCGGTGCGCGGCGCCCGCAAGGCCCAGCCCGCCTGGGCGGCGCTGACCCCCGTGCAGCGGGGGGATCTCCTCCGCAACGCGGCGCTCTTGATGAAAGAGCGGACGCGGGAACTGGCGGAAATCGTCGCCCTGGAAACCGGCAAGTCCGTAAAGGACGCCATTGGCGAAGTGGGCGCGGCGGTGGAGATGGGGTTTTTCGTCGCCGGCGAGGGCCGCCGGTTCTACGGGAAGACCACGACGAGCGCCGTGCAGAACAAAATGGCGCTGGTCGTCCGCCAGCCTCTGGGCGTGGCCGGCCTCATCATCGCGGCCAACACGCCCATCGCCAACGTGGCCTGGAAGGCCTTTCCGGCGCTCTTGTGCGGCAACGCCGCCGTCCTGAAATCCGCGGAAGACACGCCCATCACCGCCTGGGCCTGCGCGAGGATCTTCTCCGAGGCGGGCGTGCCGGCGGGCGTGCTCAACGTGGTGCACGGCTACGGCGAGGAGGCGGGCGCCCCGCTGGTGGACAACCCGGAGGTGGACATCGTGAGCTTCACCGGCTCCACCGAGGTCGGGCGCATCATCCAGAAGCGGGCCGGCGAACGTTTGGCGAAGGTCTGTCTTGAGCTGGGGGGGAAGAACCCCCTCATCGTCTGCGACGACGCAGACCTGGACCTGGCCGTGAACGCCACCGCGCTCTCGGCCTGCAGCAACGCGGGCCAGCGCTGCGCCGCCGGCACGCGCATCATCGTGTTCGAAAAAGTATATGACGCCTTCAAGAAAAGGCTCCTGGACAAGGTGATGTCCCTCAAGGTGGGTTCCGGCGACGGGGACGACTACGGCCCGGTCATCAACGAGGAACAGCTCATCAACATGATCGCCGCGGTGAAGAAGGCCGCGAAGGAGGGCGCGAAGGTTCTCACGGGAGGGGACCGCCTGTCGGACGGGGCCCGCGCCGCCGGGTGCTTCATGGCGCCGACGGTGATCGAGGGGGCTTCCCGCGACGCGGACATCTCGCGGAAGGAGCTTTTCGGCCCCATCTGCTGCCTGTACCGCGTGAAGGACTTCGAGGAAGCGGTGGCGGTGGCGAACGATTCGCCCTACGGCCTCACGGCGTCGGTCCACACGAAGAACGTGGACCGGGCCATGACGTTCCTCTCCCGCATCCAGTCCGGCGTGGCGATCGTGAACGGGCCGACCTACGGCAGCGAGCCGCACATGCCCTTCGGCGGTCTCAAGAATTCCGGCACCGGCTGGCGCGAGGCCGGCACCGAGGCCATGGACGTGTATTCGGATTGGAAGACGATCTATATCCTCTATAAACCGGAGAATATCTGAACAGGACGGCATGCCGGGGTCTCGGGTCTGAGGACTTCGACCCCAAACCCGAGACGCCTTTAACGGTGAAGATCCTTTTCTTGCTCCATAAAAGCAACCGGCTCCGCAACTTCGATTCCCTGATTCGGGGGCTCGCGGAGGCGGGGCACAACGTCGTATTGGGGTTCCGCGGTTCGGTGAAGAAGCTCGTCCTCTCGCCCGCCGAGAGGGAAGGACTGCCGCCTTCCCTGCGTCACCCGCGCATCACCGTCGCCGCCTGCGGGCGGCTCCGGACGGACGCCTGGGCGCCCTTCGTGCCGGCGCTGAGGATCCTGCGGGACGCTCTCCGCTACTTCCATCCCCGTTACGCGGAGGCCCACTTCCTGCGGGACCGAGTGTTCAAGCGCCTCCAGTTCCCGGCGGGCCGGGCGCTCGTGACGCTCTACCGGTCGCGGCCCCTCCGGCCGCTGGGAGCGGTCTTGTCGGCGATCCTTGCGGCGGTGGAAGCCCTCGTCCCCAGCGATCCGACGGTGGAAAAGGACCTCCGAGAACACCGGCCGGACGTGCTCTTGGTCACGCCCCTCATCCAGTTCGGCACGGACTACCAGGTGGACTACCTCAAGGCGGCGCGCGCCCTGGGCATCCCGTCCGCGTTCCTGCCGTTCAGTTGGGACAATCTGACGAACAAGGGGTTGATGCGGGTCGCGCCGGACCGCGTGTTCGTCTGGAATGAAACCCAGCGGCGGGAGGCGGAGGAACTGCACGGCGTGCCCCGCGGACGAGCGGTCGTCTGCGGCGCGTGGCGCTTCGACGAGTTCATCGCGCTCAAGCCCCGGCTCGCGCGCGCGGAGTTCTGCCGGAAGGTGGGTCTCGACCCGGCGTGCCGCTACATCGCCTACCTGTGCTCGTCGGAGTCCACCTCCCGGAACGAGAGCCTCTATATCCGGAAATGGCTGGAGGCCCTCCGGTCGGCGGAGGATGCCTCGGTGAGGGAATGCGGCGTGCTTGTCAGGCCTTATCCCGGGAACTGGTGGACACCCGCCGATTTCGCCGGATTCGAAAACGTGGCCATTATGCCGAACGATCTTTATGGAGAACGAGTGAGTTCAAGCTGGGGCGACCAGGAACTCTATGACAGTCTCTACCACGCGGCCGCCGTGGTGGGGTTGAACACCAGCGCCATGATCGAGGCGGCTCTCCTGGGAAAGCCCGTCCATACCGTGATCGTGGACGAGTTCCGTGGCGGCCAGGCCGGGACGCTCCACTTTCACTATTTTCTCGAGGTGGGCGGCGGGCTCTTGCACGTCGCCCGGAACCTGGAAGAACATCGTGGCCAGTTGGCGGCTTCGCTCGCTCGCGGGGATGCGCCCGACCCCCGGAGCGAGCGGTTCGTGAGGGCGTTCGTGCGCCCCTTCGGTCCTGACCGGACGGCAACGCCGATGGTCGCGGAGCAGGTCCGCCTCCTCGCGGGCGCGCGGAAACGTCCCTGGACGCCGTCCGCCTGGCGGCGGGCCCTGTCCCGGGCGGCGCTGGCGGCGGTGCGCGCCGTGAACCGCGTCCCCGCGCTGGCGCTCACCGCTCCCGCGTCCGCGGGCGGTCCCGTGTCCTCGGGCCCCACGCCGGCCGTCGCCGCGAAGGCCGGCGCCGAGTAGCGGCCGCCCCCGAACCCTATGCAACCGACCGTCGTCGCTCCGGACATCGCCGCCGCCCTGAAGGGCCATCGGGCGCGCTGGGAGGACATGCGCCCCCGCCTTGCCAAGGCCCCCGAGGAAGTCCTCGGACAGTTTTTTCACGGCATCGCCGCGAGCGGGCTCCCGGTCGTCGTGGGGCCGTGGCTCTCGGAGGTCGGCTTCGAGCTTCTCTATTGGATCCCGATGTTGAACTGGGCGGCGGAGAAATACGGTATCGCGAAGGAGCGCATCACCGCGATCTCGCGCGGCGGGGTGGACGCGTGGTACGCTTCGACGGCCCGCGGCTACTGGGACGTCTTTTCGATGATGACCGCGGAGGATTATCGGGCCAAGAACGACGCCCGTCGGGCCGTGTACAAGACGCAAAAGCAGGTCTTCGTGTCGGACCTCGACATCGAGATCCTTGCCGCCCACCTCACGGACCGGCGCCTCGAACGGTTCGACTGGATCCACCCGGTCTGCATGTACCTGCTGTTCGAGTCCTACTGGAAATCCCGCCAGGGCCTCGCGTGGGTGTCCGACCACACGCGCTATACGCCCATCCCGCGGCCCGACGGCCCGCCCCCGCCGGGCCTGCCGGCGGACTACACGGCGGTGAAGTTCTATTTCAGCAAGGCCTTCCCGAAGACGGCGGAGAACGCCCGCTTCGTCGCCCGCACGCTCGCCGCGCTGACGGCGGCCGGGCCGGTGGTGCTCCTCAACACCGGGCTCAGCCTGGACGACCACTCGGAGCTGGCGCCCCAGGTGAAGAAGCGGCTGGTGCAGGTGGACCGCCACATAACGGCCGAGAACAATCTGCGCGTCCAATCCCAGGTGATCGCCGGAGCGAGGGCCTTCTACGGGACCTACGGCGGTTTCTCCTACCTCGCGCCGTTCATGAACGTGCCGTCCTACTCCTTCTACTCGGCCGAGAACACGCTCCACCTCACGCACCTCGACGCGGCCTACCGGGCCTGCCGCCAGCTGAAGTACGGCTCCTTCGACGGGATCAAGCTGAAGGACGGCTACGTGCCGCAGGGCTCGGACTTCCTCGCGATGCACGTGCGGCAGGTGGAAGGTTTGAGCCGCCTCGCGCACCGGAAGGACAAGAAGGGGTCCTCCGTTCGCGACTTCCTCTCGCCCGAGACGCCGCTCTGGCGTCGCGCGGCGCGCCGCCTCAAACGTCTCGTCGTCCCGCCCCCGAGGCCGCCGGCATGAGGGTCCTCTTCCTGCTGCACACCATCAACCGCCTGCGGAACTTCGACGGCGTCGTGCGCAGTCTCGCGGAGCGCGGCCACCAGGTGAGGCTCGGTTTCCTCGACAAGGGCGACCTCGTCCTGCCGGAATCGCTCCGCCATCCGAACATCGAAATCGGGACCTGCGCGAAGGGGCGGGGGGACGCCTGGCGTCCCTACACGCGTCCGATCCGCCGGATGCGGGACGCGCTCCGCTACCTCACCCCGCACTTCCGCCGCGCGGGAAAGCTCCGCCAGCGCGCCTTCGAGGGGATCGATTTCCCGTTCGGGCAGGTGCTGGTGGTCGTCCATCACCTCGGGTGGGTCCGCTACCTGCTCGTCCCGTTCTTTGCCCGGCTGCTCCGATTTCTCGAGGAGATGATCCCGAGCGATGAGACGCGCATCAACGCCTTCATCCGGAACGCGAAGCCCGACGTCATCCTCATCTCGCCGTTGGTGCAGCGCGGGTCGGAATACCAGACGGACTACGTCAAGGGGGCCCACGATCTCGGGATCCCCGTGGCCGTCCTTCCGTTCAGCTGGGACAACCTCACGAACAAGGGGCACATGCGCGTCGTCCCGGACAAGGTGATCGTCTGGAACGACGTCCAGCGATGGGAGGCGGTGCACCTGCACGATATCCCAACGGAGCGCGTGGCCGTCTGCGGCGCTTGGCGGTTCGACCAGTTCTTCGACATGAAGCCCAGGACCTCGAAGGAGGAGTTCTGCCGTCTCCTCGGGCTCGATCCCGCGCGGCCCGTGGTCACGTACCTCTGCTCTTCGGAGTTCACGTCCGGCAACGAGGTCGAGTTCGTCCGAGAATGGGTGGCGGCGGCGCGGCGCAGCCCCCGCGAGCGCCTGCGGTCGTGCAACCTGCTCGTCCGGCCGTACCCCGACCATATCCGGGCGTGGAGCCAAGTGGATTTCGCCGGGGCCGGGAACGTCCGGGTGGTCCCGCCCGCCTTGTTCGGCGAGTCCAAGGCGGCGAGTTGGGGGGATCAGGCGCTGTTCGACTCGCTCCACCACAGCGCGGCGGTGGTGGGCTTGAACACCAGCGCCATGATCGAGGCCGCCATCCTCGGAAAGCCCGTGCACACCGTGCTCGTCGACCGGTTCCGCGGCGGACAGGCGGACACGCTCCACTTTCGCTATTTCCTCGAGGCGGGCGGCGGACTGCTGCACCTGTCCGAGGACTTGGGGACCCATTTCGAGCAGCTCGATCGTTCCCTGGGGCGGGAAGGCGTCCGGGACGAGCGCAGCGACAGATTCGTGAAGTCCTTCGTCCGCCCCTTGGGCCTGGAGACGCCGGCCACCCCGCGCGTGATCAGCGAGATCAAGACGCTGGCCGAGACCCCGAAGCCGCGGGCGGCGCCCACGGCCTGGCAGGCGGCGATGCGCCCTCGCGTGCTCGGCTGGTTGAAGGCCCTCAACGTGGGGTTCGTCCGCGGGGGAGTGTTCAAGGGCTGGCGGGCGTTCGCCAAGGGTCAGCTCCTGGCGTGGTCCAAGGCCTTCTGGCGCCGCCGGTACGGCCGCGCCGCTGCCCACCCCTTGTCCGCCCCCGCCCCGGAGGAGGCCGTCCGGCTCGATTACCCGACGCAGGACATCTTCATTCGAGCGAACACGGAACAGGAGCGACGTTGGCAGGCCCGCGCCTGCACGGAGGAGCCGGTAACCGTCCGCTGGGTCGAGCGTCACGCGCGCGAGGGCGTCGTGTTCGATATCGGGGCGCGTCTGGGCGTCTTCTCCATCCTGTCGGCGAAGTTGGGGAACGGGTCGCGACCGGGACGGATCTTTGCTTTTGAGCCGCGGGTCGCCTCCTTCGCGCGCCTGTGCGAGAACATCCGGCTGAACGATTGCGACCGCAAGGTGATACCGCTCGCGCTCGCGCTGTCTTCCAGCACCCGGACCGACGCGCCGGGGAAGGCCGCGCCTGCCCGCCTCCGGTTCCGACTCGACGACTTGGTCGGTCGGCACGGTCTCCCGCCGGCCAATCACATCCGCCTGGATTGCGCCGGTGCTGAGCTGGACGTCCTGCGCGGCGCGATGGAAGTGTTGGGACGGCCGGAACTGCGGTCAATCCTGCTCGAATCGAGCCGTTCCGTCTCTGAAGCGGCGGAAGCATTCCTCGGTCCCCTGGGCTTTCGGGTCATCGACCGCGTCGATAAACACACCCTGTTCCTGCGGAAGGAGACGTCGTGAGCGCGCTCGCCTCGCCCCTGCGGGGGTTGGTCGAGCGGCTCTGGTGGAGTTTCCTGCCCGAACTGTCCGGTGGCAAGGTCACCCGGCTCGTTTGTTCGGGCCGGACGGTTTTCTACCGGGTCCGCTCCCCGGAGGAAGGTCTCTCAGTGTCGAGACTGCTGGACCGAGAGCCATGGTTCGCGGGGTGGCTTGCCGGGAACCTCCGCCCCGGGGACGTTCTGTACGACCTCGGGGCTGGCGACGGCACGTACGCGCTTCTGGCGGCCGTCCTCCGCGAGGCGAGGGTGATCGCGGTGGAGCCGGACTCGGTCCTGTTCGAGCGTTTCAGCGTGAATCTGACTCTGAACGAGGGCGCGCGCCGCATCTTGCCGGTACCGGCCTCCTTGGCCGCGGGCACCGGCTTGCGGACCGGGACGGTCGACGGGGAGGAATGTCAGGCCTTCTCCTTCGCGTTGGACGACCTCCGCGCGTCGTGCACTCTCCCTGAACCCGATCACCTCCGGCTCGATGTGACGCGGACGGGCCTCGCCGCGCTGGACGGCGCCCGCCGCACGATCGGTGCGCCCGGCCTCCGGACGGCGCTCGTGCGCTGTCGGCCTGGGGATCGCGCGGGCGTCGCGCCGAGCTTCAAGCACGACGGGTTCGTATCATCGGAACGGCACGAGGTCCGCGACGATGGTCCCGCGGGGGATCGGCTCGATGAGCTCTGGGTCCGTCGAGGCTGACGCCGTGAGGATCCTGTTCTTCGTGAACAAGAAGCCGCGCCTGAGGCACTTCGAGGAGGTGGTACGTTCGTTGGCCGACCGGGGCCACCAGGTGCGGCTCGCCCTGCCCGACACCGAGGGCGTCCTCGATGCCTTCGCCGACTGCCCGAACGTCTCCGCGGCCGCTTGCCCCAAAGGCCGACGGGATCGGTGGAAGCGGTTCGTGGGCTACCTCCGGGGACTGCGTGACTTCGTCCGCTACGGCGAACCGCGTTTTCGCGGGGCGACGGCCCTGCGCCGGCGGGCCTACCGGCGGGTCCACTGGGCCCCGTACACCTGGGGGGTCCGGCTCATCCTCAGCCGTTGGTCGCGGCGCCCTCTGGAGGCCCTCCTGCGCCGGATCGAGGAAGCGGTGCCCAGCGACCCGATGACCGAAAAATTCCTCGCGTCCGAGAGGCCGGACGCGGTCCTGGTGACGCCGCTGGTGCACTTCACGTCCTCTTATCAGGTGGACTTCATCAAGGCCGCGCACCGGCTGGGGATCCCGGTCGCCTTCCTGCCCTACAGCTGGGATAACCTGACGAACAAGGGACACATGCGGATCCTGCCGGACCGGGTGTTCGTCTGGAACGAGACCCAGAAGGCCGAGGCGGTAGAGCTGCACGGCGTGCCGCCCGAACGCGTGTCGGTGTGCGGTGGCTGGCGGTTCGACAATTTCTTCGACCTGCGCCCGCGGATGCGGCGAGAGGAGTTCTGCGCCGCCGCCGGCCTCCGCCCGGACCGACCGTACATCGTTTACCTCTGCTCATCGGACTTCGTCGCCGCCGAGGAGATCGAGTTCGTGCAGTCTCTCGTTCGGCGCATGAAGTCCTCCGGGAACCCGGCCTTGGCCGAATGCGGCATCCTCGTCAAGCCGTATCCACAGGAGTACAAGCGCTGGAAGAAGCTGAAGTTCGTCCGCAAGTACGACAACGTGGCCGTGCTACGGAACGACGTCTTCGGCGAGGAGGAGGCGAAGAAGAACCGCTGGGGCGCGCCGCTTCTGTACGAGACGCTTTGTCATGCCCACGCGGTGTTCGGTCTGAACACCAGCGCCATGATCGAAGCCGCCATCCTGGCCAAACCCGTTTTCAGCCTCCTGGTGAAGCAGTTTGAGGAGGGACAGAACGGCACAGTGCACTTTCATTATTTCCGGACGGTCGGCGGTGGCCTGATCCACCTCGCGTCGGACATGGGCGATCTCCTCAGCCGCCTCGCGGAGTGCCTGTCGCGGCCGTCGGTGCGCGATGAAAAAAGCCTCTCGTTCGTGCGCGCCTTCGTTCGGCCCGCAGGGCTCGACCGGCCCGCGGTCCCCGTGGTCGTGGAGGAGATCGAACGCCTGCGGGAGATCCGGAAGCCGCGCGCGGAGCCGTCGCCGGCCGCCCGCAAAGCCGAGGACCGTCTCTACGCGGCCTTGGAGGCGCTGGCGCTTCCGCGTCTGATGGCTTCCGCTCCCGTGCGTGCGCTGACGGCGCGCGTGATGGGCATCGGCCGGCCCCCGGCCACCGAGGCGGCGGCCCCCGACGCCCGGGTGCCTGAACCGGCGAACGCCGATTGAGCCCCGGGAGAGGAGACCCATGAACCGTCCGATCGTCGTCGCCCTGATCCCCGCCCGCGCGGGGTCGAAACGGGTAAAAGGAAAAAATATCCGCGCGCTGGGGGGGCACCCGCTGATGGCCTACACCATCCGGGCGGCGCTGGACAGCGGATTGTTCGCGTCGGTCATCGTTTCCACGAACTCGGAGGAGATCGCGGCCGTCGCGCGGCACTACGGGGCCGAGGTCCCCTTCTTGAGGCCCGAGGCGTTCGCCGCCGACCTCTCGCCGGACATCGAGTGGCTTGAGTTCACCCTGACGGAGCTCAAAAAACGCGGCCGGCCCTGCGACGCCTTCGCCTTGCTTCGGCCCACGAGCCCTTTCCGCACGCCGGAGACCATCCGGCGGGCCTGGGAGCTTTTTTCGGAAACCGAGGGCGCGGATTCCCTGCGCGCGGTTGAATTGTGCAAACAGCATCCGGGAAAGATGTGGGAGATCGAGGGGCGGTTCATGGTTCCCCTGCTGAAGAACGGGCCCAAGTCGCCGCCCTGGCACAGTACGCCGTACCAGGCCCTGCCCAAGGTGTACGCCCAGAACGCCAGCCTGGAAATGGCCTGGACGCGGGTCGTGGAGCGCACCCACACCATCGCCGGGGAACGCATCGTGCCGTTCTTGACGCAGGGGCACGAGGGGTTCGACATCAACAACCCCGAGGATTGGGTCGTGGCGGAGCATTTGGTGGCGACGGGGCAGGCGGCGCTCCCGAAAGTCCCACAATCGCCTTATACGGTCCGAGAAAACGGAATTTCAAGACAAGAACAGAGGAGCGAACATGTCTGAAAAGGGTCCCAAAACCACGAAAGAGCTGGAAGTCCTTGCGGCGGAAGCCCGCCAACTGATGCTGGAGGCCGTTATCAAGGCCGGCCTCGGGCACCTGGGGGGGTCGTTCTCCGAGATCGACGTCCTGATCGCCCTGTATTTCCGCGTCATGAAGGTGGACCCGCGGAACCCCCAATGGCCGGAGCGGGACCGGTTCGTCTTGAGCAAGGGGCACGGCGCCGTGGGCCTGTTTTCCGCCCTCTGCCTGAGGGGATTTTTCAGCCGGGAGGTCATGATGACCTTCCGGCAGGACGGCAGCATCCTGGGCGGCCACCCGGACATGCACAAGGTGCCCGGCGTCGAGATGTCCACGGGGTCCCTGGGGCACGGCCTGCCCGTGGGCGTGGGCATGGCCCTGGGGGCCAAGCTGGACGGGAGGAAACACCGGGTGTTCGTCCTGATCGGCGACGGAGAATCCCAGGAAGGGTCCATCTGGGAGGCGGCCATGGCGGCCGCCCGGCACAAGTTGGACAACCTGACGGTGATCCTCGACCGGAACCGGATCCAGCAGAGCGATTTCACGGAGGAGATCACCGCGCTGGAGCCCTGCGCGGACAAGTGGCGGGCCTTCGGGTGGGAGGTCCGGGAGATCGACGGCCACGACATGGCCGGGATCGTCGAAGCCCTCGAGTCCGTGCCGTTCCGGCCCGGGAAACCCTCGCTGGTCCTGTCCCGGTCGGTCAAGGGCAAAGGGGTGTCTTTCATGGAGAACACCCAGGCCTGGCACGGCGGCGCGCCCAAGGCCGAACTGGCCGAGAAGGCCCGGAAGGAATTGAGCCAAAAATTGGAGGAGCTGACATGCCAACCACATCGTTAAGGCACGAGGCCGCGAAACGCCTCGTCGAGCTCGGCGCGAAAAACAAGGACATCGTCGTCCTGGACGCCGACCTCATCGAATCCACGAGGTCCATCCAGTTCCAGGAGGCCCATCCGGAACGGTATTTCAACGTCGGGATCGCCGAACAGAACATGGTCGGCATGGCGGCCGGCCTGGCCCTGAGCGGGAAAATCCCCGTGGCCTACACCTTCGCCTGTTTCATGTCCATGCGGGCCTGCGAGCAGGTGCGCACCGACCTGTGCTACCCCAACCTGAACGTGAAGCTGATCGTGAGCCACGGCGGCATCAGCCCGGGCACCGCGGCCTCCTCGCACCACGCGACCGAGGACATCGCCATCATGCGGGCCATCCCCAACATGACCGTCCTGGTCCCCGGCGACGGGGCCGAGACCCGGCAGGCGGTGGACGCCGCCATGGAACACGTGGGCCCGGTCTATATCCGGCTGGGGGCCGGCGACGCCGAGGACGTGTACGGTCCCGAGGACCGCTTCAGGATCGGCCAGGCCACGGAGCTGGCCAAGGGGGACGACGCGGCCGTCGTGACCACGGGGTACATGGTCCATGAGGGGAAAATGGCCGTCGACGTCCTTGCGAAGAAGCACGGGCTCAAGGTCCGGCTGTTGCAGATGGCGTCCGTGAAGCCGCTGGATGAACGGGCCGTGATCCGGGCGGCGGAAGAAACGGCCGGGATCGTGACCGTTGAGGAGCACAACGTGCTCGGCGGCCTGGGCGGGGCCGTTTGCGAGGTCGTGGCGGGCGCCGGTCGGGGGCGGGTCCTCCGGATCGGGGTCCAGGACCGTTTCACCGGCATCGGGAACCTGCCCTACCTCAAAGCGGAAGAGGGCCTGACCGTGGAAAACATCGTCCAGAAGGTCCTTGAACTGACGGGTTCTTCCAGCCGCGGAAAAGGGAAGAAGACCGTCCTGGTGAACTCCTGACGGGGGAGAAACGGGGCCCGCGTTTTTGGGCGTCCGGTCGGGCGGCCTTTCCGGGCCCGATCTCTCCGACTTTTCCATGAGAACCGTTCTCTTTTGGGACATCGACGGTACGCTCCTCACCACGGGGCGGGCCGGCATCTTCGCGTGGGAGGACGCCTCCGCCGAGGTCCTCGGGCGGAAGATCGACCTGGCCTCGCTCAAGACGTCGGGCCTCACGGACGTGGAGGTGGCCCGGAGCGTCATCGAGGCCGCGGGGCAGCGGCCCGATCCGGACGTGGTCGACCGCCTCCTTCGGTCCTACGAGGGGCACCTGCCTCCCAGCCTTCCCCGGCGCACGGGCCAGCTCAGGCCCGGCGTGCTCGCCATCCTGCAGGAGGCCCAAAAACGCCCGGACGTGGTCTCCGCCCTCTTGACCGGGAACACCCGCGCCGGCGCCAGGGCCAAACTGACCTATTACGGGATCCATTCCTTTTTCCCTTTCGGGGCTTTCGCGGACGACGCCCCGGACAGGCCGTCCATCGCGCGCCGGGCCTTCGACCTGGCGCGGGAGCGTTGTCCGGGCCTGACGCCCGATCGTGTCTATGTGATCGGCGACACCCCCCACGACATCCATTGCGGCAAAGCCATCGGCGCCAAGACCGTGGCCGTGGCCTTCGCGCCCTACACGGTGGAGGATTTGAGGAAACACGGGCCCTGGTGGGTCATGGAATCGCTCCCGGAGCCGGCGGTTTTCTTTGAGAAACTCTCCCGGGACGGGGCCGACGCCCGGGGGTGACGGGCTCTCCCATGTGGAAGGCGACCAAGGCGTTCCTGAAGGGCCTCTTCCGGCGGAACGCCGCGCTGGACCGTCTTTTCCGGCTGTACTATTATCGGGCGGTGAAGGCCCGGCTGTGGGGATATCCCTCCTGGGGCAAGGTCCTGGGGAAGGCGGACGGCCGCTGGGCGGAGACCCTCCGTTCTTCGAAGGGCGGGCCCCGTGTCTTGCTGGCCACCAGCGTGGGCGGATATTTGGCGGGGGCCACCCTGGAGAGCGTCCTGGGGGCCGCCTTGTCTCTCCGCGGCGCGGAGGTGCACGCCTTCCTTTGCGACGGCGCGCTGCCCGCCTGTTTCGACTGCCAGGTGTCCTGGTATCCGGACCAGGAAATCTTCGCCCGGCACGGCCCTTCCCGGGACCTCTGCAAAACCTGCTTCCGGCCGGGGAAACGCCTCTTCGACCGGCTGGGGTTCCCGGTGCACCGGTACGGCGCCTGTTTGACCGAGGAGGACGGGCGGACGGCCGCGCGGCTGGCCGCCGGGCTTTCTCCCGATCAAATGAAGGATTTCGTCTGGGAAGGGCTTTCCGTGGGCCAGCACGCCCTGGCCGGCGCCCTGCGGTTTTACGCCCGGGCGGACCTGGAGGGGGAACCGCTGGGGGAGCGGGTCCTGCGGCGCTATTTCCAGGCCGCGCTCCTGACGGTGTTCGCGGTCCGGCGCCTCCTGGACCGGCACACGTTCGACGTCGCGGTGTTCAGCCACGGCATCTACGTGCCGTTCGGATTGATCGGCGAGGTCGCGCGGCAAAGGGGCGTCCGCGTGGTGAACTGGAACCCCGCCTACCGCAAGCGGCGGTTCATTTTCAGCCACGGCGACACCTACCACCACACCTTGATGGACGAGCCCGCCTCCGCGTGGGAAAACATCGAATTGACCAGGGAGCGGGAGGCGGAGCTCATGGCGTACCTCCGGACCCGCTGGCACGGGACCGAGGATTGGATCTGGTTCCACGACCAGCCGGTGACGGACGCGGCGGCGGTGGCGCGGGAGATCGGCGCGGATTTCTCCAAACCGACGGTGGGGCTCCTGACCAACGTCATGTGGGACGCCCAGCTGCATTACCCGACCAACGCCTTCCCCAACATGCGGGAATGGGTCTTCGAGACCATCCGCTATTTCGCCCGCCGGCCGGAGCTGCAGCTCCTCATCCGCGTGCACCCGGCGGAGATCCGCGGGACCCTCCTGTCGCGGCAGCCGATCATCGGGGAAATTCGCCGGGCTTTCCCGTCCCTGCCGCCGAACGTCTTCGTCATCCCGCCGGAAAGCCGGATCAGCACCTACGCCGCCATGGAGAAATGCAACGCCGTGATCATCTACGGCACCAAGACGGGCGTGGAGTTGGCCTGTCTGGGCCAGCCCGTGATCGTGGCCGGCGAGGCCTGGGTCCGGAACAAGGGGATCACCCTGGACGCCGCTTCCCCGGCGGATTACGCGCGGCTCCTGGACAAGCTGCCTTTGCGGGAGGCGTCCGCGGACGACCGGACCCGGCGCGCCAAACGGTACGCGTACCATTTTTTCTTCCGGCGCATGATCCCCCTCGAATTCATGGAGCCCCACGCGGGGGACCCGCCCTACCGGCTGTCTCCCGTGGGCCTGGAGGCGCTGGGTCCCGGCAGGAGCCCGGGGCTGGACGTCATTTGCGACGGCATCCTGAAGGGGACGGAGTTCGTCTATCCCGCGGAGAACTTCGGAGACCGGGAACGCGCGAGGGGCGGGGCCGCCGTCGGCGTCTGATGCGGCTCATCGTCAACGCGGTCCCGCTGCTGAGCCCGCGCAGCGGCGTCGCCAACTACATCTTCCACAACTTCCGGGCGTTGCTGGGCCTGGACGGCGAAAACGAATATGCTTTTCACTACGGCTACGGATGGAGCCCCCGGCTGCGGGAGACCCCTTCCGGGCTGTACGGCGGGACCCGGAAGGTGGTCCGCCGGATGGGGGCCGTCTATCCCTTTTACCGGCGGGCCCTGGACGGCCTGTTCCGCCTTGAGCAACGGTTCGGGAAGTTCGATCTTTACCATGAGACGAACTATATCCCCATGCCCTTCGACGGGCCCGTGGTGGTGACGGTGTTCGACCTGTCCTTTCATCTCCATCCCGAGACCCATCCGTCCGACCGGGTGCGCTTCATGGAGCGGTATTTCTATCCCCGGCTCGGCCGGGCGGACCGGTTCATCACCATCTCGGAGGCCATCAAGAGGGAGATGTCGGCTCACCTGGGCATCCCGGACGAGAAAATTTCCGTGACCCCGCTGGGGGTGGACGAACGTTACCGGCCGCTTCCGGAGGAGGAAAAGGGGAAGACCCTGGCCGGATACGGCCTTCGCCCGGGGAAATACGTCCTTTACGTGGGGACGCTGGAGCCCCGCAAAAACATCGGGACCCTCCTGGCCGCGTACGGCGCGCTGCCCCCGGCCCTGAGGCGGGACCATCCCCTGGTGCTGGCGGGGGGGGAGGGGTGGTTGATGGAGGGCTTGGACCGGCAGATCGAAAAGATGGGCATGGGTTCCCATGTGTTGAAGCCGGGGTACGTGCCGTTCTCGGACCTCCCGGCCCTGTACGGCGGCGCGGCCCTTTTCGTCTTCCCGTCGTTGTATGAGGGCTTTGGGCTTCCGCCGTTGGAGGCCATGGCCTGCGGAACGCCGGTGGTGGCTTCGGACGCCGCCTCCCTGCCGGAGGTCCTCGGCGGGGCGGCGGCCCTGGTGCCCCCGCGGGACGAGCGGGGGTTCGCCCGGGAGATGGAGTCCCTCCTCTCGACGCCGGCGCGCCGGCGGACGTTTTCCGAACGGGGCCTGGAACGGGCGCGGCGTTTCACCTGGGAGGCCTGCGCCCGGAAAACGCTGGAGGTTTACCGGCGGGCGGCGAGCGCCCGTTGATCGCCATAGGGTCCCAAAGGAGGAATCGCGTGAGCTTTGACATTCTGGTGACGGGAGGAGCGGGGTACATCGGCTCGGTCATGGTGCCGGAACTCCTGGAGGCGGGCCATCGCGTGACGGTCCTGGACAACTTCCTATACAACCAAAACAGCCTGGCGCACGTCTGCCACCATCCGTCCTTCCATGTGGTGCGCGGAGACGTGCGCGTGAAGGAGACCGTTTTGCCCCTCCTCAAAAAGGCGGACGTGGTCATCCCCCTGGCCGCCCTGGTGGGGGCGCCCCAGTGCGACCGCGACCCGGTGGGCGCCACCACCACGAACCACGACGCCGTCCTGTTCATGCTGAAGAACCTGAGTCCCCGGCAGCGGGTCCTCATGCCCACCACCAACAGCGCGTACGGCAGCGGCGGAAAAAACAACATGTGCCGGGAAGATTCTCCCTTGAACCCCATTTCCCTGTACGCCCGCGACAAGGTCCGCGTCGAGCAAGCGGTGATGGAGCGGGAGAACTCCGTCAGCTTCCGGTTCGCCACGGCCTTCGGCATGTCTCCCCGGATGCGCGTCGACCTGCTGGTCAACGATTTCACGTACCGGGCGGTGCACGACCGGTTCGTGGTTCTCTTCGAGAGCCATTTTAAACGAAACTACATCCACGTCCGGGACGTGGCCCGTGTGTTCCTCCACGGGCTCCGGAAATTCCGGGAGATGCGCGGCGAGGTTTACAACGCGGGCCTCTCGGATGAAAACCTCTCCAAGAAAGAGCTTTGCGAAAGGATCAAAAAGCACCTTCCGCGGTTCGTGTACGCGGAGGCCCCGGTGGGGGAGGACCCGGACAAGCGGAATTACGTGGTCTCCAACGCCAAGATCGAGAAGACGGGGTTCAAGCCCCGTTATTCCCTCGATTTCGGGATAGAAGAACTGATCAAGGGTTTCACGATGATCAGGAATTCCCGGTACGGCAACGTCTGAGGCCCGGCCTATGACCATGAACGTCGATTTTCTCGTTGTCGGCGCCGGGATCGTGGGCCTGACCACGGCCCATGAATTGAAAAGCCGTTTCCCGTCGGCCCGCGTCGTCGTCCTGGAAAAGGAGGCCGGGGTGGGCCGCCACGCCAGCGGCCGGAACAGCGGCGTTCTCCATTCGGGGATTTATTACGCCGGCGACACCCTCAAGGCCAAGGTCTGCGCCAAAGGCGCCGCCCTCATGCGCGACTTCGCGGCGGAGCAGGGCATCCCCTGCCGGACGTGGGGGAAGGTCATCGTCGCCACCCGGGAGGAAGACTTGCCCGCGGTGGACCGGCTCCTCAAAAACGCCCGGGACAGCCGCATCCGGGCGGAACGTCTGGACGAGGCGGGGATCCGGAAGATCGAACCCCACGCGCGCTCTTGCGGGGCCGGGATTTACAGCCCGGACACCGCGGTCATCGACAGCCGCGCCGTCCTGGACCGGCTCCGGGACCTCCTGGCCTCGAAAGGGGTGGAAGTCCTGTTCGGTGAAGAGGCCATCGACATCGACCCCGCGGAAAAGGCCGTCCGGACGCGGAACGAACGCTACGGTTTCGGTTTTCTGTTCAACTGCGCGGGGGCGTACGCGGACGTGGTGGCGCGGAGCTTCGGGCTTTGCCGCGATTACGCGTTGATCCCGTTCAAGGGGATCTATTACAAGCTCGACCCGGCCCGGGACTGGCTCGTCAAAAGCAGCATCTATCCCGTGCCGGACCTGTTCCTGCCATTTTTGGGCGTCCACCTGACGCGCCTGGTGGACGGCCGGGTGTACGTGGGGCCCACCGCCATTCCCGCTTTCGGCCGGGAGAATTACGGCGTGCTGCGGGGCATCCGTTGGGGGGAAAGCGCGCGGATCGGGTGGGAGATGGCGGCCTTGTACTTGAGGGACCGGCAGAACTTCCGGCGGCTGGTGCACGCGGAAATCCGGAAATACCTGAAGCCCTTTTTCCTGGAGGCCGCGCAAAGGCTGGTCCCCTCGCTGACGGCGGAGGACCTGTTGCCCTGCGACAAGGTGGGCATCCGGCCCCAGTTGGTGAACGTGCGGACGAAGAAATTGGAAATGGATTACATCCTGGAAAGGACGCCCCACTCCCTTCACGTGTTGAACGCCATCTCTCCGGCTTTCACGGGTTCCTTCGCCTTCGCCCGGCTGATCGTGGACCGGTACGAGGAGGGGTCTTGAGCCGCGCGCCGTTCGGGCGCCGGTCCGTGGGCGAGCCTTCCAAGGGGACGCGGGCGGTTTTCCTGGACAGGGACGGGACCTTGAACGTGGAAAAGCACTTCCTGCACCGGCGGGAGGATTGGGAATACACGCCGGGGGCGGTGGAGGCCCTGCGGCGGCTCCGCCGGGCGGGGTTCCGCCTCGTGGTGGTGAGCAACCAATCCGGCATCGGGCGGGGTTACTTTTCGGAGGCCGCGGTCCGGCGGCTGCACGCCTGGATGCGGGCGGACCTCCGCCGCCGGGGGGCGGCGGTGGACGGCGTCTATTTCTGCCCCCATGCGCCGGACCGCCGGCCTCCGTGCCGCTGCCGCAAGCCCGCGCCCGGCCTGTTGGACAAGGCCCGGAAGAGGTTCGGACTGGACTTGACGAAAAGTTATGTGGTGGGGGACAAGGCCGTGGACGTGCGACTGGCGATGAACGCGGGAGCCACGCCGGTCCTGGTGCTGACGGGGCACGGCCGCGACGAGCGGGCCAAGGTGCCGGCCGGGGTCCGCCGGTTCCGCGACCTGGCGCAGGCTTCCCGCTGGATCGCGGGGCGGGCGAAGCCGTGAAGCCGGCCATCGTCCATGATTTCCTGAACCAGTACGGGGGCGCGGAAAAGGTCCTGGAGGCGTTGCACGAGCTTTATCCGGAAGCCCCCATATTCACCTCCATCTTCCTGCCGCAAAAATTTCCGCCGGTTTTCTCCGCCATGGACGTCCGGACGTCCTTCATGCAGCGCCTGCCGTTCCTGGACCGGCATTTCAAAAAATATTTGCCGCTCTACCCCCGGGCCATGGAAAGCTTTGATTTGTCCGGCCATGACCTGGTGATCAGCAGCAGCAGCGCCTTCGCCAAGGGGGCCCGCGTCCCTCCGGGGGCCCTCCACCTCTGTTATTGCTACACCCCCATGCGGTTCGTCTGGGACGCGGAAAACTATTTGAGGCAGGAACCCATCCCCGCCCTGCTCCGGCCCCTGCTGTCCCCGGCCCTGGCCCGTTTGAAGCGGTGGGACCTCCGGACCGCCGGGAACGTCCATCGGTACATCGCCATCTCGGAGCACATCCGCCGGCGGATCCGCGGCGCGTACGGACGGGAATCGGAGGTGATCTATCCGCCGGTGGAGGTGTCCCGGTTTTCCATCCTGACGGAACAGGACGACTATTTCCTGGTCGTTTCCCGGCTGACGCCCTACAAGCAGATCGACCTGGCCATCGAAGCCTTCCGGGGTTCCCCGTCCCGCCTCCTGGTGATCGGCGCGGGCCCGCATGAAAGGGCCCTCAAGGCCATGGCCGGAAAGAACGTCGAGTTCCTGGGAAAAGTCCCGCCTTCCGAGCTGGCGGAGTACATGGGCCGTTGCCGGGCCCTGGTCTTTCCCGGCTGCGAGGATTTCGGGATCGCGCCCGTGGAGGCCATGGCCTGCGGACGGCCTGTCGTCGCCTTCGCCGGGGGCGGCGCGCTGGAGACCGTGGAGGAGGGCGTGACGGGCCTCTTTTTTCACCGGCAGACGCCGGAGAGCCTGCGGGAGGCGCTGGGACGGTTTGAGAAGATGACGTTCGATCCCGCGGCCATCCGGAGGCGCGCGGAGCGGTTCGACAAGGAGATTTTCAAGCGGAAGATCGGCGCCCTGGCGGCGGAGGCCTTGGGGACGCGGGCGGGCCGAAAGTGAAGGCGAAGGAGGAGGCCCTGGCCGGCGGGCTGACGGAAAAGTCCTATTGGGGCGGGGTCCACGGCCGTCCGCCCGGCGGCTCTCCGGCCGGCCGCCTGAAGGAACATCTGCGCGGCCTTTTGAGCCGGCGCCGGCTGTCCTGGCTGGGAAGCTATGCGGACCACCTGCTCTGGGACGTTCTGTACCCGACGTTCCTTCCCAAGGGGAAGGGGCTCCGGGCCCTGGAGGTGGGGTGCGCGCCGGGGCGGTATCTGGTCCGCCTTCGCCGCGTTTTCGGCTTCGAGCCCTTCGGCGTGGAGTACACCGCGGAAGGGGCGGAGGCCGCCCGCCGGCTCTTCGTCGCCGAGGGGCTGCCCCCGGAGAACATCCTCCAGGAGGACTTTTTTTCCGAAGACTTCGCCCGGAGGCACAGGTCCGCCTTCGACGTCGTGATCTCCCGCGGGTTCATCGAACACTTCGCGGACCCGGCGGACGCGGTCCGTCGCCACGCGGATCTGCTGAAAGAGGGGGGATGTCTGGTGGTGAGCATTCCCTGCTTGCGGGGGATGAATTACGGTCTCTCCCGCCTGTTCCACAAAGAGACCCTCGATATGCACAACCTGGACATCATGAGGAAGGAGCCCTTCGCCGCGTTGTTCGGCGGGATGGGGCTCGCTCCCCTGTTTTGCGGTTACTACGGCACCTTCGACTTCAGCCTGTTCAACACCAAGCCCGGCTCGCCGCTGGGGGGCCTCCTGGCCTTCTGCAAGGGGATCCAACTGTTGCTGAACCCGGCGTTCCGCCTCCTCTTCGGCGACCGGGGGCGGGAAACGCCTTTCTTCAGCCCCTATTTGCTTTTCATCGGGACCAAGCGGGGCCCCGCGTCCTAGATGGCGCCGTCGCCCCTGAGGGTCCTCTTTTCCATCACCACCGCGGGCGTGGGCGGGGCGGAACGGGTGTTGGACCGCCTGATCCGCGGCCTGGACCGGACGCGCGTCCTGCCCGTGGGCGTGGCGGCGCTGCGCGGCGGCGGGGCCATGGAAGAGGTCTGGAAGGAGGCGGGGGTCCCGGTCTTCCGCCTGGGCATGGGGGCGTTGCCGGGGCCATGGGTCGCCCGGCGTTTCGCCCGCCTGGCGCAGGACCTGCGTCCGCACCTGGTCCATGCTTTCCTGTTCAAGTCCATGCAGGCGGCGCGCCTGGCCCGGTTCTTCGGCGGGCGGTTCTCCCTGCTGGTGTCCCCGCGGACCAATTTGCGGGAATACCCCGCGCCCGTGTTCTGGCTGGACCGCCTGTTGCGCCGGCCGGACGAAACCTGCGTGTGCGAGAGCGCGGCCTCCCGCCTGACCCTGCTGGAGCGGGGGGGGTATCCGGAGGAAAAGGTCCTGGTGATCCCCAACGGGGTGGACCTGCGGCGGTTCCGCCCGGACCCCGAGGCCCGGCGGCGGCTCCGGCGGGAATGGGGCGTGACGGACCAGACCCTGGTCGTCGGGGCCCTGGGGCGGCTTTCCCGCGTGAAGGGCAACGACGTGTTGGTCCGCGCCTTCGCCCGGCTGGCGGGTTCCCGGAACAACTGCCGTCTCGTCATCGCCGGCGAAGGGGAAGACAGGCCGTTCGTGGAAAAAACGATCCGCGAGACGGGCCTTCAAGATCGGGTTCGACTGCTGGGGCACCGTTCGGACGCGGCGGCGGTGCTTTCCGCGTACGACGTTTACGCCCTGCCGTCCCGCCGGGAGGGGATGCCCAACGCGCTCCTGGAGGCCATGGCCGTGGGGCTGCCCGCGGCCGCCAGCCGGGTGGACGGGGTCCTGGAGCTGTCCTCTTCCCTGTGGGTGGACTGCCTGGCGGCCCCGGGGGATCCGGAGGCGTTGGCGGCGGCGCTGGCGAGACTGCTGGACGACCCGCAAGAGCGCGAAAGGCAGGCGCGGGAAAACCAGGCCCGGGCCCGGGAGTTCGGCCTCGAAAAGATGGTTCAAAGATATCAGGAACTCTATGAATCCTGCGGGGGGAAGCTTGAAGGTCTTTGAGGTGGTGGAGCCCCTTTCCGGAGGGGCGCCGAAACACGTGGCCTTGGTCGCGGAAGGGCTGTCCGCGGATTCTTTCGAAGTGACCCTGGTGTATCCCGACGGGGTCCCCGCCCCGCTCTTCGAAAAGCTGCCCGCCCGGGTGAGGCGCAAAAGAATCCCCATGGTCCATGAGATCAGCCCCGGGCGGGATCTCGGGACTTTTCTGTCCCTGCTCCTGCTTTTCAGGAGGGAACGGCCGGACGTCGTCCACGCCCACAGCTCCAAGGCCGGTTTCCTGGCCCGGTGGGCCGCCTGGATGGTCGGCGTCCGTGCCGTCTATTACACCCCCCACGGGTTCTCGTTCCTCCGCGCGGACGTGGGGCCCTGGATGCGGCGTTTTTTCCTGCTCCTGGAACGTTTCTGCGCCCTTTGCACGGACGGGCTTGTGGCCGTGTCCCAGGCCGAGGCCGTGGAAGCGGAAAAGGTCATGCCTCCCCATAGGATTTTCGTGAACCCCAACGGCATCCCGCTGCCGAAAGCCCCGTCCGTTCCCGCGGAAGCGGCGCGGGAGCTTTTCCGTGTCGGCACGGCCGGCCGTTTGACGCCCGCCAAGGCGCCCGACGTTTTCTTCGACGTCGCCGAGCGGGTCTGCGCCGCGGCCCCGCGGGCCGCGTTCCTGTGGATCGGCGGGGGGGAGATGGAGGCGGATTTCGCGCGGCGGTTCCCGGCTTCCGGGACGGGCGAAGCGCGGATCGGCATCACGGGCTGGCTGGATCCGGAGGAGGCGCTGCGCCGTCTGGCCTCCCTGGATGTTTTCCTGATGACGTCCCTGTGGGAAGGGCTGCCGTTCGCGCTCCTGGAGGCCATGGCCCTGGGAAAACCCGCCGTGGTCCTGAACCGGGCCGGGCTGGGGGAGGTGGTGCGCCACGGCGAAACCGGGTACGTGGCCAACACCCGGCAGGAGGCGGCGGATTATCTCCTCCGTCTTTCGGCGGATCCGGCCTTGTCCCGGCGGATGGGGGAAGCGGGCCGCGCCTTGGTCCGCGACAAATATTCGGCCCAGGCCATGGTGCGGCGTCTGGCCGCCCATTACAGGGGGGCGTCCTCTCCTCGAAAAGGTTTTGAGAGCCGTCCTTGATATGATGAATCGGCTTGATTTTTCACTTCGATTCAAATAAAATCCCCCGAATGTTTAAAACCGCTTTGTCCAAATTGTCCAGTTTGGCCGTCCGGAGGAGCCTCTATCGGGGGGTGCTCTTTGTCGGGGACGGTCTTTTGATCTTGGGGTCCCTCAAATTGGCCTACTGGACCCGGTTCCATTGGGGCTTTTTTCTCGATTTTTTCCCCGTTACCAAGGGGATGCCTCCCGGGGACATTTACTTTTCCCTGCAATGGACGGCCCTTGGGATCTGGCTGGTGACATTTGTCACATTGGGTTTTTACGCCCGGGTCAACCTGTCGTCCTTGGACGAATTCCTGCGCCTGTTGCGCGGCGTGCTCACGGGCTGGATCGTGCTCCTGGCTTTCACGTTCTTTTACCGGCGGATGGATTACTCCCGCCTCGTTTTGGCGCTGGCGGGGCTGCACACGTTCGCTTTCATTTTCGCCTTCAGGGAGTTCGTCAAGTTTTTATATGCGCACGTGGCCGTCCGTTGGTGGGAACCCCACACCGTTTTGGTGTTGGGGAGCGGGCGCATGTCCCAATCCATCCTGCGGGTGCTGGGGCGGCACCCGGAACTCCAGCTGATCCACAGGAGCACCCGGGATCCCGCCCAGTTGAGACATTTCCTGGAGGAGCATCCCATCCGGGAGGTTTTCGTGGGCGAGCCGGATCTGGACCACGCCACCCTGATCAACATGGCCGGCGTTTGCGAGGACTTTCTGGTGCCTTTCCGGATCGTCCCCGATGTTCTGGAGCTGCGCATGGGAGAGGTCATCATCGATCAGTCCCTGGGGCTTCCCACTTTCCATATCAAGCCCGTTTCCCTTCACGGCTGGACGTTTTTCTACAAGCGTCTTTTCGATATTTTGGGTTCCATCACGATCCTGTCCCTGGGGCTCATCCCGCTCTTGGGGATCGCCCTCTTGATCCGCCTCGATTCGGATGGTCCCATCTTGCTCAAGCAGTCGCGCCTGGGTTTCAAGCGGCGGCCCTTCTCCTTCTTCAAGTTTCGGACCATGATCGCCAACGCCGACGATTTTCTGGAGGAGTTGAAGAACAAAACCGACCGGTCCGGCCCCGTGTTCAAGATGAAGGACGACCCGCGGATCACGCGGGTCGGGAAATGGATCAGGAAGTTCAGCCTGGACGAGATCCCCCAGATCATCAACATCTTGAGGGGCGAGATGAGTCTGGTGGGGCCCCGCCCGCAAGTTTTGTGGGAGGCGGCGGCGTACGACGACTGGGCCAAGAAACGCCTGAACGTCCTGCCCGGCATCACGGGCCTCTGGCAGGTGAGCGGCCGGGCCCACCTGTCCTATGAGGAGATGATCGACCTGGACATTTACTACATCGAGCATTGGTCTCCCGGCCTGGATCTGAAGATCATCCTGCGCACCCTGCCCACGATCTTGAGCGGACAGGGCGCGTACTAGGGGAAGGACGGCCGATGAAAAAGCGTGAGTCGCGAAGGAGGGGCCGCCGGGGCGGCCGGCCCGCATGAAGGCCCTGATCCTGCTCGGCGGGCTGGGGACCCGCCTCCGACCCTTCACCCTCAACAAGCCCAAGCCGCTGCTCCCGATCCTCAACCGGCCCTTCTTCTCCTACCAGCTGGACCAGCTCCGGAAGCACGGCGTCCGGGACGTGATCCTGGCGTTGGGGTATCAGGCCGGCCATTTCCGCCGTTTCCTGGGAGACGGAAGGAAACACGGGATGCGCTTCGCCTATTCCCTGGAGGAGCAGCCTTTGGGCACGGGCGGCGCCATCCGCAAGGCCGAGGCCCTGCTGGGCGGCCCCGCCTTCATCCTGAACGGGGACGTCTTGAGCGACGTGGACCTTTCCGGGATGCACAAGGAGCACCGCCGGAACAGGGCGGACGCCACCCTGGCGCTGGTCTCCGTGAAGGACCCCTCGTCTTTCGGTTTGATCGAGACCGCCCCCTCCGGGCGGATCCGGCGTTTTGTGGAAAAACCGTCTCCCGACGAAATGAACGTGGACACCATCAACGCGGGTTACTATCTGTTCGAGCCTTCCGTGGTGCGGCGCATCCCGGCGGACCGCCCCGTGTCCATCGAACGGGACGTCTTCCCCAAGCTTCTGGCGGAAGGCTTCCCGCTTTACGGGCACCTGCACCGGGGCTACTGGTCGGACATCGGGACCATGAAGTCCTACTGGGAGACCCACATGGACCTTTTGGGGGAGGCCTCTTTCGCCAAAGACGGGCGTTTCAAAAAAGTCCGGGAAGGGTTGTGGGCCCAGGGCTCCTGCCGGCTCCACAACGCGGTGAAAGTCCAGGGAACGGCGGTCCTGGGCGAAGGCTGCCGGGTGGCTTCCAACGTGATTTTCAGCGGGCGGGTGTGCGTGGGGCCGAGGTGCGTGATCGGCGAAAACGCCCATCTCTCGGACTGCGTCGTCCACGAGGGCACGCGGATCGGCGCCTACGTGCGGGTGGAAAACGCGCTGGTGGGGGAACGTTGCCGGATCGAGGCGCACGGCCATGTGGGGCCGGGCCAGGTCCTGGCGGGCGGGTCGGTCCTCGGGCCGCACTCCCGCCCGGTGGCGGGCCTCGTCCAGGATTCCCATGATTGAGGCGGGCGCCGTTCCCGCGCGGCCGGCGCCGCGCGACGTCGTCCAGAACAAGGGAGGCGGGGGGCGAACATGAGTTCTTCTTTGTCTTTTGGGACGGACGGCTGGCGGGGCCTCATCGCGGAGGATTTCACCTTCGTCAACGTGCGCCGCATGGCCGAAGCCCTGGGGCAGGTCCTGCCCCAGCGGTCCCTCGTGGCGGTGGGATACGACCACCGCTTCCATTCCGACGGGTTCGCCCGGGAGACCGCGGCGGTGTTGGCGGCCCAAAAGCACCGGATCGTCTGGTTCAACGGCGCCACCACCACGCCGGCCCTGTCCTGGACCGTCCGTCACCTGAAGGCCCGCGCCGGCGTCATGATCACGGCCAGCCACAACCCCGCCGTTTTCAACGGCTTCAAGGTCAAGGTGGCGCCCGGCTGCTCGGCGGACCCTTCCTTCACGCGGCAGATCGAGGAGGCCCTGCGGCCGGAGACGCCCTTCGCCCCGCTGGATTTCCCGAAAAAACCTTTTTCCCCGGACAAGGGATATCTCCAGTTCCTCTGCTCCAAGCTGGAAAGGCGCTTTTGGCGCCGTCCGTCCCTCCGCGTGGCGGCGGACGGCATGCACGGTTACGGCGGGACGCTCTGGCAAAACCTGTTCGACCGCCTGAAACTCAAGGGCCGGGTGATCCGGGCCAAGCGCGACCCGCTCTTCGGCGGGGTGGCCCCGGAGCCCATTGAGAGGAACCTGGGCGCCCTGGTCGAGGCCGTCCGTTCCGAGCGGGCGGCCATCGGGCTGGCCGTGGACGGCGACGCGGACCGGCTGGGCGTGGTGGACGAGGAAGGGCATTACCTGCCGCCCCACCACGTCTTCCCCCTGCTCCTGCTTCACCTGCTGGAAAACCGCCGGATGAAGGGGCAGGTGGTGCAGGCCCTGTCGCTGGGGTACCTGTCGGAACGGATCGCCAAAAAATCCGGCCTGGAGTTCCTGGAGGTCCCGGTGGGGTTCAAGCACGTGGTGGAGCGGATGCGCCAGGGCAAGGTGCTCCTGGGCGGCGAGGAATCGGGAGGCTACGGCGTGGGTTTCTGGGCCATGGAAAGGGACGGCCTGCTCTCGGGCCTCCTGCTCCTGGAGCTGGTCCTGGCCCGCCGCAAACCCCTGTCCGTCCTCCGCAAGGAGATGGAGTCCCGCTTCGGCGCGTCCTTCTTCCAAAGGGAGGACTATCCGGTGAGGACCGCC
This sequence comes from uncultured Elusimicrobia bacterium, assembly GCA_964484135.1. Lineage (GTDB taxonomy): Bacteria > Elusimicrobiota > Elusimicrobia > FEN-1173 > FEN-1173 > CAZAEL01. Next base: position 16,394 of record CAZAEL010000017.1, on the reverse strand, counting down.
GTCGCGGACAAGAAAAAATGGTCGGACGCCCTGTCCGCCAAGCTGTCTTCCGCCGGCAAACTGGCCGATTCCAAAATCCGCGAAATCCGCACCCTGGACGGGATCAAGATCGTCCTGGAAGACGACGCCTGGCTCCTGTTGCGCCCCAGCGGCACCGAGCCCCTCATGCGGACCTACGCGGAGTCCCCGTCCCTGAAAAAAACGCGCCAATTGCTCACCAAGGCCCAAGAAATTGCTACAATGAGAGTTTCCTAGGGCCTTTCCCGGCCCGCGCCGCATCGCTCCATGGGGTTTTGACGAGGGCGACTTTTCGTCGCCCTCCTTTTTATTGTTCAGGGCGCTTTCAAGCGTCCCATTCCAAACGAGAAAAGAGAGGCAACGCTCATGCGACTTGACCGCTACGTGTTCACATCCGAATCCGTCACGGAGGGCCATCCGGACAAGGTTTGCGACCAGGTGTCGGACGCCGTTTTGGACGCCGTTTTGAAGGACGACCCCATGGGCCGCGTGGCCTGCGAGACCTTCGTCACCGTCGGCCTGCTCATCGTGGGCGGCGAGATCACCACCCGGACCTACGTGGAGGTCGGCGACCTGGCCCGCCAGGTGGTGAAGGACATCGGTTACACCGACGCCAAATACGGCTTCAACCATCAGACCTGCGGCATCATGAACACCATCGGCCGCCAGTCCCCGGACATTTCCCAGGGCGTGGACACGGGCGGCGCCGGAGACCAGGGCCTGATGGTGGGGTATGCCTGCGACGAGACGGACGAGCTCATGCCCAGCCCCATCGTGTTTTCCCATTACCTGACGCGCCGGCTCGCCGAGGTGCGCAAGAAGAACATCCTCAAATACCTGGGGCCCGACGGCAAGTCCCAGGTCACGGTGGAGTACGAGGGCGGCAAGCCCAAACGGATCGACACCGTGGTGGTGTCCAGCCAGCACACGGAGGACATCCTGGACCGCACCGGCAAGAAGATCACCAGCGCGGCGCGGGAGGAGATCATCGCGAAGGTGGTCCTGCCCGTCCTGCCCAAGCGCCTCTTGGACAGGAACACCCGCTATTTCGTCAACCCCACGGGCAAGTTCGTGGTGGGCGGCCCCCAGTCGGACACCGGCGTCACGGGCCGCAAGATCATCGTGGACACCTACGGCGGCTGGGCGCCCCACGGCGGCGGCGCCTTCTCCGGCAAGGACCCGACCAAGGTGGACCGCTCCGCCTGCTACATGGCCCGGCACGTGGCCAAGAACGTGGTGGCGGCGGGCCTGGCCAGCCAATGCACCGTTCAGCTGGCCTACGCCATCGGCGTGGCCGATCCCGTCAGCGTCATGGTGGACACTCACGGCACCGGGCGCCTGCCCGAGGACGAGCTGGTCCGCGTCGTCCGCAAGGTCTTCCCCTTGACGCCCCGCGGCATCATCGATTACCTGAAGCTGCGCCGGCCCTTTTACCGGAAAACCGCGGCGTACGGACACTTCGGCCGCAACGACCCCGACTTTTACTGGGAAAAAACCAACAAGGCGTCGGAACTGCGCGCCAAAACGGGCATTTAGGAGAAATCAGGATGAGCACGACGACAGCCGTGAAGACCCAAGCCCCCGATTATAAGGTGGCGGACATCTCCCTTGCGGAGTTCGGGCGCAAGGCCATCGCCATCGCCGAGCACGAGATGCCCGGCCTGATGGCCATCCGCCGGAAGTACGGGCCGGAGAAGCCCTTGAAGGGCGTCCGCGTCATGGGCTCCCTGCACATGACGGTGGAGACCGCGGTGCTCATCGAGACCCTGAAGGAGCTCGGCGCCGACGTGCGCTGGTGCTCCTGCAACATTTTCTCCACCCAGGACCACGCGGCCGCCGCCATCGCCAAGGCGGGGATCCCGGTGTTCGCCTGGAAGGGCGAGAGCCTGGCGGACTACTGGGACTGCACCGTGAAGGCGCTGACCTGGCCCGACGGCTCGGGCCCCCAGCTCATCGTGGACGACGGCGGCGACGCCACCCTCATGATCCACCTGGGCGCCAAGGCCGAAAAGGACCCGTCGGTCCTGGACCGCAAGGCCGGCAGCGAGGACGAAACCGAACTCCTCAAGGCGATCAAAAAGGCGTCGAAAGAGGAGCCCGGCAAATGGGGCCGGTTCGTCAAAGACTGGAAGGGCGTCTCCGAGGAGACGACCACCGGCGTGCACCGCCTCTACCAAATGCTGGAGAAGGGGGAATTGCTCGTCCCCGCCATCAACGTGAACGACTCCGTCACCAAGTCCAAGTTCGACAACCTCTACGGCTGCCGCGAGTCCCTGGCCGACGGCATCAAGCGCGCCACCGACGTGATGGTGGCCGGCAAGGTGGTCTGCGTGGTGGGCTACGGCGACGTGGGCAAGGGCTGCGCCCACTCCATGCGCGGCTTCGGCGCCCGTGTCATCGTGACCGAGATCGACCCCATCTGCGCCCTGCAGGCCGCCATGGAAGGCTTCGAAGTCACCACCGTGGAAGAGGCCCTCAAGGACGCCAGCATTTTCGTCACCACCACCGGCAACGTGGGCGTGATCACCCTCGACCACATGAAGGCCATGAAGGACCAGTCCATCGTCTGCAACATCGGCCACTTCGATTCCGAGATCGAGGTGGACAAGCTCAAGGGCGCCGCCGGCGTCAAGCCCCTGAACATCAAGCCGCAGGTGGACAAGTACACCTTCCCGGACGGCCGTTCCATCTACCTCCTGGCGGAAGGCCGGCTGGTGAACCTGGGCTGCGCCACGGGCCATCCCTCCTTCGTGATGTCCTGCTCGTTCTCGAACCAGACCCTGGCGCAGCTCGACCTCTGGAAGAACAGGGACTCCTACAAGGTGGGCGTGTACCGCCTGCCCAAGAAACTGGACGAGGAAGTGGCCCGCCTGCACCTGGACAAGCTCGGCGTCAAGCTCACCAGGCTGTCCCAGAAGCAGGCCGAGTACATCGGGGTGCCCGTGGACGGGCCCTATAAGCCGGAGCATTACCGCTACTAAAAACCCGGACGAACGTTTCTTCAAGGGGGAAACGTATGCAAACCGGCGCTTCATGGCGCCAGCGGTTGTCGGACATCCCGGTCCTGCGCGACGCCCGCGTCTTCCAGTTCGGCTTCCAGACGCTCCTCCTCCTCACCGGGATGTTCATCCGCCGGTTCAGCATCAGCTGGACCCAGGTGGCCCTCACCTTCTCCGTCAGCCTGTTGGTCCAGGCCCTCTGCCTGCGCGCGCTGGACCTGAAGGGCGTGGGGTATAAAAGCGCGCTCATCACCGCCTTCGGCATCTGTTTCTTCCTGCGGGCGGACAGCCTGTGGGTGCATCCCCTGGCCGCGGCCGTCGCCATCCTCTCGAAGTTCCTCATCCGCTTCCGCGGCAAACACATCTTCAACCCCAGCAATTTCGGCGTCGTCGTCGCGCTCCTGGCCCTGCCC
>CAZAEL010000017.1:0-12954 GCA_964484135.1 uncultured Elusimicrobia bacterium | reverse complement strand
GCGCCCGGGCAGTGGGGGTACGGCTTCCTCATGGCCGCCTGGTGCGTCGCCCTGGGGGCCGTGGTGGTGCTCCGGGCCCAAAGGAACGACATCAGCTGGACCTTCCTGCTTTTTTACCTCGGCTTGGTGGCGGCCCACGTGGCGGTCAAGGACCTGGAGTGGAAGGCCTGGTGGCTCCAGATCAATGGGGGACTCCTGGTGTTCACCTTTTTCATGATCTCGGACCCCATGACCATCCCCAACAACCGGCGGGGCCGGGTGGTACACGCCGGGCTGGTGGCCCTGGCCACGTACCTTTTTCAGTTTCATCTTTATCGGGTTACAGCCAGCCTTTGGCGGGGTTTTTCCGATAATTTTATTGCCGGGGCCATTGCCCATCAATTTCATGGGTATGATCTGTTGCTGGCATTGTTTTTGTTCTCGCCCCTGGTGCCCCTGTGGGACCGGTTTTGGGGGGGACAAAAGTATCAATGGGGAGTCCGTGGACGGGCGGCCGTTTAGGGGCGAAAGAGAGACCAAAGTCACATTGACAACGGCACGGGGCTCTGTTAAAATAAAAAAGTTCCCGTCGTAACGCAGGCCCGTGTTTGGTCGTTCAAGGGAGAGAAGCCGTTTGTTCAAGACATCCCGCCTTTTTCAGGACCGTGTCGACTCTAAGGGGACAGAAATCGGGAGGCTAAAACAATGAAAAGACTTTGGACGCTCGTCGGTCTCGCGGCCGCGCTGGGCAGTTTGGCGGCGGCCGGCTGCAAAAACAGCAACATGTTCGGCGGGTTTCACAAAAAAGGCAGCGGGGACCCCGCGGCCCTTCTGTCCGACGCCAAGGCCGCGTTGACGAACCGCGAGTTCAGCAACGCCAAGGCCTATTATGAGGCGGTCCTGGCCCAGGAGCCGAAAAATTCCGAGGCCCTGTACGGCGCGGCCACGGCCACCATGGGCACGGCCGGCCTGGACCTGGGCACCCTCCTGGCCAACGTGGTCACCGCCAAAAATTCTTCCGCCCCCGCGGCCACCCTCGGGCTGCAGGACGTCCTGCGGACGGGGGCCATCGGGACCGCCTCCGCCATCACGGAGGATGAAATCAACAGCCTGAGCATCCTCAAGGGTCTGGACCTGGACAACCTGTCCGGGAGCATCGACCAGATCGTCTGTTTCCTCCTCAAGATCCGGAGCGGCAACGCGGACGGAAAGATCAGCCCCAAGGACATCAGCGTCCTGCTCTCCGTGGGCATCACCTGCATCCTGCGCGGCATCCTCCGTCCCCTGGAGGTCAACGTCATCGACCTGCGGCAGACCGCCGACGGCAAGGACTATGACGTGGTGATTATCAACGGGGCGAAACTCAAGGACATCTGCGACAGCGGGGTCTTGCAGAATTCCGCCACGGACCTGGCCGGCGCCCTTCAGTCCATGCAAACCGCGGTGCTGGAGCTCAATTCCACCTCCGGCTCCACCTTGGGCGGCCTGAAACAGGACATGGAGACGGCCTTCAATCAGTTTAAGAAAAAAATCAATGATGAGGCCGCGCGGCTGGGGCTGGACAACCCGGACAACCCCGACAACATCGTGAGCTGTCTGAGCTTCGTCAACGGGTTCGACGTCAACAACCTCCTACCGCCGACCAAGGACCCCGGCGACTGCCTGAACAAGAGCAACACGCCTCTTCACTGATCCTCAAGGAGAACGACCACATGAAAAGAGCTTTCCTCAGCCTTCTCGTCGTCGCGACCCTGGCCCCCCAGGGGTGGTCCTCGGAGCGTCCGGCCGCCATCCGCGGCATCCGCGCCCTGGGCATGGGAGACGCCTTCACCGCGGCGGCGGACGACCAGAACGTGTTCTTCTACAACCCGGCGGGCACGGTCCAGCGGACCGGGTCCCAGATGACCTTCCTGGAGCTGACGGGCACCGTCGGCACGGACCTCCTGGACGCGTACGACTTCATCAGCGACAAGGAGGACCAGCTCACCAAGTTCAACGAGCTTACGCCCCAGCAGCAGGTGGCCCTCATCAACGAGATGGACCGGACCATCACGCCCCTGAACCCGCGTCTGGGCGTGGGGCTGCCCAACACGAGCTATCTGTCCGGGCCCATCGGGAGCCGATACCATTTCGGCGCGGGCCTTTTCGGCCAAGTGGAGGGCGGTTTCCGGATCAACACGGGCATCGTGCCCAGCTTGGATTATGACATCAACGCGGACGGCGTGCTTGGCTTCAACTTGGCCAAGCGTTTCGACCAGGTGTGGAAAGTCCCCGGCAAGGTGGGGGTGGGCGTCAACCTGAAGTATATCGAGCGGAACCAGATCAGGGACGAACGGGTCTCCTTCCTTCAACTGGAGGATTTCGAGGCCCCGCCGCTTCAAAACGCTTCGGGGTTCGGCGCGGACCTGGGGCTTCTGTACCAGCCCACGGACCGGTGGAACGTGGGCCTGACCTCCCTGGACTTTTTGGGGACCAGCCTGGACTTTGATGCCGTCGCTGCCGAAAAAGGCTTTACCGCCAAGCCCGGCCGCACCAGCACCATCAAGTCCCGCTGGAACCTGGGCGTGGCCTGGACGCCGTCCAAGATCGGCGTCTCGCGGTTCTCGGTCCCCACGGGGAACCGCCTGCTCCTGGCCGCGGACGTGAAGGACATCTTCAACGCGGAGAGCAAGGTCCTCTTCGGCGACAGCTTCGTGCCGGACACCGCCTGGGCCCACGTGCACCTGGGCGCGGAGTACCGCTGGTGGTTCCTCCGGCTCCGGGCCGGCGCCAACCAGGGGTACCCGACCTTCGGCTTGGGTCTGGACATCCCCTTCCTGAAGGTGGATTACGCGTACTACAGCGACGAGCTGGGGCTGTTCGCCGGAACCTTGAAACAGACCAACCACATGGTCTCCCTGGCCCTGCGGTTCGGGTCCGGAAAAACGGAGTTCCGGGAGCGGATCGCCGGGAACAAGGCCGCCCCGGCCGCCAAAACGGAGGCCATGGAACAGCCCGCGGCCGCGCCGGTCCCCACGGCCACGGAAGTGCCCGTGGAAGCGGCGCCCGCGCCTCCCGCGGGCCCGGACGCCCCCGCCGCGCCGGCGGAGGAGACCTCCCCGCAGGAGTGAGAGGGAAAAATCACTGTTTCGCGTTCTTCGATTCCACAAGGGCATCCCCGGCCATCCGGCCGGGGATGTTTCTTTTGGGAAGAAGGGAAGGGGTAGAGGCCGAATGAGCGGACGGACGCGGCGTTTCAAGACGGCGGCGCTGTTTTCCCTGCTGGTCCTGGGGCCCCTGTCCCTGGCCGCCGCGCCCCCCATTCCGGGAATGAAAAAGCCCAAGGGGAAGACCTGTTTCGTGAACCAGGAGGCGGCCCGGGGCCGCGCCGCGGCCTGGAAGTCGGCCCGGGCCCGCCGGGCCCCGCCCGCGCCCCCTTCCGACCTCACCCCCCACGTGATCGTCCTCAGGGTCAGCTTTTCCGACCTGGGCATGACCAAAACACTGACGGAAACCGCCACCTTCTTTGATAAACTGCGGGACTACTATGTGGAAAACTCCTACGGCGTTTTCCAGCCCACCTTCACCATCAGCAACCATGCCCTGGGACCGTCCACCATCGGCAACCGGGGGGAATACAAGCTGAGCGGCACCAAGGCGACCTACGGCGCGGATTGCCCGGGCGACGTTTCCTGCAACGACCAGAAGATGCTGGATGACGCCGCCGCCATCGCCAATTCCCTGGGCGTGGATTTTTCCGCCTTTGACCAGATCATGGTGTACCACGCGGGCAATGGCCAGGAGTCCACGGGCCTGGCCAGCGACATCTGGTCCGTGTACGTGCAGACGGCCCAGACCTTGGACGGCAAAAGTTTTCCGGGCTTCACCGTGGTGCCGGAGAGCGAGGCCGGCAGCATCGACCCTTTGGGCGTCATCTGCCACGAGTACGGCCATCAGCTCGGCTTGCCGGACATTTATGATGTGGACACGGGCAAGTCCACTTTGGGCGCCTGGGACGTGATGGACTACCCGTACACGGGTTCGCCCCGCGGGTCCAACCCGCCCCATTTGGGCGCCTGGTCCAAGGCTTTCCTGGGGTTCAATTCTCCCCAACAGCAGGAGGGGGCCTTTTCTCTGGCGCCCGCCGCCACGTCCAAGACCGCCGTCGTCAAGGTCCCCATATCCGTCGGCGGTTCTCAGGAATACTTCCTGGCGGAATACCGGCTCAGGAGCTCGGGCGCCCTCTATGACCAGGACGTCCCCATGGACGGCCTGGCCGTCTGGCACATCGACGATGGGATCGCCCTGGACAGCACCATCCTGGCGCAGAACACGGTGAACTCGCCTTCCTTGAGCGGCATGGGCCACCGGGGCATTGATTTGGCGGAGGCGGACCTCTCCCCGGCCAACCCGGACAACGGGGACCTGGGCGCGGGGGACCTCTTCACGGACGGGCAGACCTTCGGTTCTCCCCAGTCGGACGCGTACAACGGCCAGCGTTCCGGCATCACGCTGACCAACCTGTCGGGGGTGGGCGGCGCCTCCCTGACCGCGGGCGTGACCTTCATCCAGTCCGCCTCTTCCCTGTCCATCGTGAAGGCCGTCAATTATCCGAACCCGGGCGGCGACCCCCAAAAATACCCGGTCCGCGCCGGCGCGCCCGCGGGCACCGTGACCACCCTGGTGCTGCAGCTCAGCCGCCCCCTGTCCGCGGACCAGCTGGAGCTGGACATTTACGACCTGAACGGGGACCGGGTCCGGTCCGTGAACGGGGCCTCCCTTTCCCTGAAGCTGGGGGTGGGGGAGCCTTCCCGGGATTTTAAATGGGTGTACGAGTACGATTGGGACGGAAAGAACGACGACGGCCGGGAAGCGGTGTCCGGCGTGTACCTTTACCGGTTCAAGGCCGACGAGGAACTCAAGACGGGGAAGTTGATGCTCCTGCGGTAGCTTTTAAGACAGTTTTTTCATCCTGAAAAAGAGGACGCCTCCCGCCCCGAGGAACACCAGGTTCGCCAGCCAGGCCCCCATCAGGGGGGAACACCAGGGCTTCTGGCCCAGCGCCCGCCCCACCTGCATCAGCCCGATGTAGAAGAACGCCACCCCCAGGGCCAAACCCACGGCCTTGGCTTTGCCGCCCGTTTTGCGGAAGGCGAAGGGGATCCCCAACAACAGCACGATGAAATTGGCCCAGGGGAAGGCCAGCTTCAGGTGGAGGTCCACCTCCTGCCGCCGGGTGGGCACGCCCAGCATGCGCAGGCGGCGCAGGTGGCGGTTGTATTGCTTGTAGCTCATCTCCTCCGCGTCCGGCTCCTTGGGGATGAGGTCCTCCGGCGATTCCTTCAGGTCCGCCCGCGTCTCCGCGAAAGGCGTTTGGTCCCCGATCTCCAGCCCGTCCTCCCCGAACCGCCGCTCGATCCCTTCCCGGAAAACCCATCCGTCCGGTCCCCAATCCGCCCGGCGCGCCTGGAGCTGGCGCCGGGGCACGCCCCCTTCGGTCCATTCCACCAGGACGTTTTCCAGGCGGTTTTCCCCGGCGTCCAGGGACCCCACGGCGTAGAAAACGCCTCCCGCCCCGGCCACGGTCAGGTTGTCGAACCGGGTCTGGCGGAGGGAGGCGAAATGGCGGATCTCCAGCTTCCAAAGGGCGCGGGCCCGCCGGGTGGCGGCGGGCACGAGGGAATCGTTGAGGATCAGGCCCGCCAGGCTGAGGGCCAGGCCGCAGAGGAGCAGGGGCCTGACGCAGAGCCAGGGGTGGAGCCCGCCGGACATGGCCGCGGTGATTTCCTGGCGGCGCGACAGGTTCCCCAGGGAGAACAGCGTGGCCAGGAGCACGGCCACCGGCAGGATTTCCATGGCCCGCAGGGGCAGGAGGCACAGCAGGTACTCCACGACCAGCCGGGGGCCGGCCTTGCCCGCGATGAACTTGTCCAGATGTTCCAGGAGCTCCGAGACCAGGACCAGAACGCAGAGGGCGCAAAAACTGAAGACCAACGGCCTCAGAAATTCCTTTAAGAAATATCCGGAAATCTTTTTCATAGAAAGAGGATCAAATATGGGAACCGTCTCGGTGAACGGTCACCGCCTCAGCCGCCGGTGGTACAGGATGAGCCCCACCGCGCCCATGAACAGGTTGGGCAGCCACAGGGCCGGCAGGGCCGGCAGCGCGTCCTTTTCCGCCAGGTTCAGCCCGAAGATGAGGAGGAGGTAGTACAGGAACAGCACGCCGATGGAGGCGCCGAACCCCACGCCCCGTCCGCCCTTTTCCAGGGCGATGCCCAGGGGGATGCCCAGGAGGGCCAGGGCCAGGGGCGAGGCCGCGATGGCGAAACGAAGGTGCATCTCCGCCGACACCGGGCCCGGGGACAGGCCGTCCGCCTTGCGCCGGCGGATCTCCTCGCGGAGCTGGGCCACGCTGAGTTCCCGCCAGCTCCGGTCCCGTCCGCCCGCCTCCCCGCCGAAAGGCACGGCCAGGGTGTAGTCCTTGAACTTGAGGTGGAGCACGTCCAGCGGGTTTTCCCAGGAAAATTGCTCCAGCTGGCCCTGTTCCAGGCGCAGGACGAGGCTGCGGGCGTCCACCTGGGCGACGCCCCGCCGGGCGTAGATGCGCTGCCAGCGGTCGGAGGAGATGTTGTAGAGCGTCACGTCCTTGAGGGCCGCCTGGGCGGGGTCCGTCTCCCGCGCGTAGAGCCGGACATTCTGGAGGGTGATGAAGCGGCGGGGCTCGATCTTGACGAGGGGGTCGGCCGTGATGATGGCGTGGTACAGGCTCCGGAAGGCGTTCATGGCCCTGGGCGCCAGGACCGCGTTGAAGGGCGCCATGGCCGCGGACAACAGCAGGGCGATGACCAGGGGGGGCCAGAGCATCTGGCCGAAGGACAACCCGGAGGCCCGCAAAGCGGTGATCTCGTTGTCCTCGGACAAGCGCCCGAAGGTCAGGAGGCAGGCCAGCAGCATGGACATGGGGATGGTCAGGGTCAGCACCGTGGGGAGGAAGAGCAGGAACATCCTGGCCGAGACCCCGAGGGACACCCCCTTGTTGACCAGGAGGTCCACCAGGTCGAAGACCCGGTCCAGCAGGAGAACGCCGGAAAAGAGGGCCAGCCCGAACAGGAAGGGGGGGAAGAACTGTTTCAGAAGGTACCGGGCCAGAATCATCGCCCCATTATATAAATTCTTTCCCTTTGGGGGCTCTATTGACAGGGCGGGGGGAGCGGGGTAAGCTTGTTTTGTAGATACAAACAAAACGACAAAAACCGCCTTCCCGGCGCTTTGCCGGGCGGGGGGTTCCTCCTTTCCGCGTGTTGCGGGAGGAGGGGCAAACTTGTCCGAAAGGCAAGGACGCAAAGCCGCAGGCCTAAAGACCGTGACACGTGTCACGTAACACGTGCAACGATCCAGGGCGGCTGGGCCGCCGAAACGACGATTCCCCTTGCGGAAAGGGCGCGCAACGCCCTTCCGGACGGCGGCCCCTCCTTGTTTGTGCCGGGAGAGAGAACTGGTAAAATGCCTCTTGTGAAAATCAGCGGGTCCCCGTCCTTTTCCGCGGCATCCCCTGCCTTGGCCGCCCGCCGTCCGTTCCCGCGGCTCCGAAGATCCCTTTCGCCCCTCCTCGTCGGCCTCCTCGTCGGGAATTCTTTCCTGCCCGCGTGGGCCGATTACCGCCTGTCCGATTCCTCGCCGGAGCAGGAGATCGGCCTGATCGAACCCCCGGCCCTTCCGGAGACGCCCGCGCCGGAGGAGGCGTTCCATTTCGACCAGGAGCGATGGAACCGGGCCCGGGAAGCGGTGGAAAAGGGGCGGGACCCGGGCGAGGAGGCGCCCCCGCCGGCCGCGGCGGTCTCGCCGGAGCCGGTCCAGCCCCCGGTGCCGGAGCCGGGCTTCGCCGTGGAATTGCCCTATGAGTCCGGCCTGAGCATCTCCGGACGGAAGCTCATCGCCCTCAAGCTCAAGGAGACGCGCCGGAAGAGCGCCAAACGCGCCAAGGAGCTGGGCGTGCAGCAGAAGCAGCGGGACTTCGAGATGAAGCAGGAACTGCAGGTCCGCATCAAGGGCAAGGTCGGGCGCAAGATCACGGTGAACGTGGACTTCGACGACACCAAGGAGGACAAACGGGACATCTCCGTGGTGTACCAGGGGGACCCGGAGGAGGTGGTCCAGGAGGCGGCCTTCGGCGACATCACCCTGTCCCTGCCCTCCACCGAGTTCGTGTCCTATTCCAAGCAGCTCTTCGGCATCCGGACCCGCCTGAAGTACAAGCGCGCGGAGCTCATGGCCATCGGGAGCCGGACCAAGGGCGTGACCGAGACCAAGCGGTTCAACGGCAACACCCAGTTCGAGCGCAAGGAGATCTCGGACACCTCCTACATCCGGCGGCGCTACTATCAGATGGCTTTCGACGGGAGCCACCTGCCCCTGCAGGCCGGCACCGAGGAAGTCTGGATAGACGACCGCGTCGGGACCAACGATACCCCCAGCACCCGGCAGGACATGACGGTGGAGGACTTCGCGGCCCCGTCTTCCGCGTACACCGGGGACTTCGACCTGCTCAAGCCCGGCCAGGACTACACCGTGGACTACGGCCGCGGCATCATCAATTTCCGCAGCCCCCAGGCCCAGAACGCGGTGATCGCGGTGGATTACACCCTGGCGGACGGCCGCAAGCTGTCGGAGCTGGGCACCGCCGGGCGGCTGAAGCTGATCAAGACCGAAAACGACCTGCCGCTGGTCACGGCCTCCTCGGGCACGGAGGTCGGGTACCGCCGGGAGTTGAAGACGTTCTATTCCATCGGCCGCAACAAGATCGTGCGGGACAACGGCCGCGGGAATTTCATCTTGCGGACCATCGACCTGAACCGCAACGACACCGCGGTGACGCTCACGGACGGCTCCACGCTGCGTTACCCCGACAACCTGGAGGTGGACCCGGACGTGGGCACCTTCAACATCGCCCCGCCGCTCCGGGCGGCGGACAACGAGCTCTACGCCCCCACGCCGGCCCACAAGTTCACCTTCCTCTTGGAATACCGGTACCGCCTCAGGTCCTATTTGATCAAGCCCAACATCGTGCTGGGCAGCGAACGGGTGCTCCTGAACGGGCGCCTGCTGACGCGGGACGTGGACTATTTCATCGACTACGACTCCGGGTTCCTCACCTTCTTCAAGGAGGACGAGATCGACGAAACCACCCAGATCGAGGTCACCTACGAATTCGCGCCCTTCGGCGGCCAGCTGGGACAGACCCTGGTGGGCGCCCGCACCGAGTTCACCCCGGTCCCGAACAAGCTTTTCCTGGGCTCCACCCTGCTTTACACCTTCGCCCCGAAGCCGGCCCTCCTGCCGGAGGTCCGTTCCACCCCGTCGAGCCTGCTGGTGTACGAGGCGGACGGCCGGGTGGACAGCGTGCAGGTGCCCCTCGTCCCCCTGACCATGAGCCTGTCCGGGGAGGTGGCCCGTTCCGTGGAGAACCCCAACCTGTTCGGGAAGGCCCTGGTGGACTCCATGGAAGGCATCAAGCAGGAGGAGCAGGCCATCATGGACGTGGACTTTTGGGCCCACGGCGCCAACCCCACGGGCGGCGGCATCACCCGGCCCGCGGCCTTGGCCGTGAGCGATGAGGAACTGAGCCTCAACGACATCAACCCCCAGTCGCAGGCCCGGGAAGGAGAGACCCAGAAAGTCCTGGGGATGCAATACGGCCTGGCGAGCCTCCCGGGGAACCCCTCCCAGCCGGAACAGGCCTCCCTGGTCCAGCCCCTCTCCGTCGCGGGGCGGGACTTTTCCAAGAAATTGTTCATGGAGGTCTGGATCCAGGGCGCGGGGGACGCGGGCCAGGGCATGGACATGATCGTGGACGCGGGGCAGTTCAACGAGGACGCGGACGGGGACGGAAACCTGGACACCGAGGACCTGAACAGCGACGGGAACCTGAACACGGGCGAGGACGAGGGCTGGAACTACAACGACCCGGGCCCGGACGGACTGCGGGGCACCGGCGACGATTCCCAGGTCCGCGTGGGCGCGGGCAACGGACGCATCGACACCGAGGACCTGGACGCGGACGGGACCAAGGACTTCAGCGACCTCACGCCCCGGGCCTTCCCGCTCTTCAGGCTGTCCGACGCGCCGACCTCCTCGGACATCAAAATGATCGACCCGCAGAACCGGCGCGAGGACCCCCGCGGCGACCTGGGCTTCACCGGGTGGCGGTTCATCCAGGTGCCCCTGAACATCTCGGCCGCGGAGGAGACGAATTTCCAGGCCGTCAAGCAGGTCCGCGTGACCTTGATCGGGCAGAACCGTTCCGGCTTCATCCGCCTGGGCAAGGTGTCCTTCGTGGGGAACCGCTGGGAGCGGGCCGTGACCGTGGGCGGGTCCTCCATGACCGTCACCGCCATCAACAACATCGACGACCCCAGCTACCGCTCCCTGGCGGGCAACCCGGATTTCGACGACCTGTACAAGGACCAGACCGGGGACCGCCGCCGCGAGCAGGCCCTGGACCTCCTCTTCGACCTGCCGGCCGGGTCCACCGCCTCCACCAAGGTGGTGTATAACCCGGCGCGGGACTTTTCCAAGCACAAGCGGTTCCGCTTCTTCGTCCAGGCGCCGGAAACCGCCGCGGTCGGGGAGACCCTTTTCGTGCAGCTGGGTTCGGAGACGGATTACTTCGAATATTCCGTCCCCATCGGACCCGAGCACCAGGGGACCTGGGTCCTGGAGGGGGCGGACCTGGTGGACCGGAACGACGACGGCATCCCGGACGAACTCCGCCCCCTGCGGGCCACGGCCGGCCGGCGGGTGGCGGGCAGCCCCAGTTTCACCAACGTGGGGCAGATCAAGATCGGGGTGCGGAACGGGACGGGCGCGCCCATCTCCAGCGAGCTCTGGGTCAACGAGATCCACCTGGACAAGGAGCGGAAAAAGCGGGGCAACGCCCGGCGTTTCGGCGCGGACTTCACCTGGGCCAACTGGGGGTCCTTCGGCGGGAAGTTCCGGGAGGTGGACCGCAATTTCCAGACCCTCACCTCCGCCATCACCAACCAGGACAAGACGGAAGAGTCCGGGTACCTGAATTTTAACCGCCTCCAGATGCTTCCCTTGAGCTTCAGCGGCAGCCGCTCCGAGACCGTCACGCCGGCGGCGGTCCGGACCGGGGAGTCCGGCCTGGTTTCGGTCCTGGAAGAGGGGCGGGTGGAAAGCCGCACCGGATCGGGAAGGGGGGAGCTGGTCCTGCCGTTCCTGCCGCGCCTCGGTTTCGGGTACGACAAGTCCATCACCGAATCCACCCTCCTGCGGCGGACGGACGACAAGGACACCTATTCGGGGTCCCTGGATTACTCCACGCCCTGGCGGCTGGACCTTCTCCCCGGACGTTTCTTCGCGTTCCGGCCCCTGCCGGAAAGCGTGTCCCTGACCTACCGCCGGACCAATTACTTCCTGTCTTTCTTCCCGGAGAAAAAACTGGAGGAGCTGGCGGTGTCCACGGCCAGCCTGCAGGACCAACGGAACGCGATCTTTTCCAACGTGCGCACGCTGGAGATCACGGACGACTGGGGGGGGCGGGCGAGCTTCACGCCCTGGGACGGCTTCAACATCGGCCCGAGCTATTCCCTGAAGAAAGTGCGGGAACAGCGCCGCTTCACCCGGGACGACCTGGCCTTGGCGCCGGACTTCGAGAAGACGCGGGATTACGACAAGTCCCTGTCCCAGACCGTCGGCCTCACGGCGTCCTGGCGCCTGCTGCGCTGGCTGGAGCCCCGCCTCAGCTACACCAACGCCGGCACGGAGACCAACAACCTGCCGACGGTCTCCTCCCCCACGGCCTTCGATTTCAAGACCGTGGACCGCAGCGGGGACGGGGAGGCCTCCTGGACCTTCGCGGCGCGGGAACTGCTGCCGAACTTCAGGCCCACCCAGTCCTTCAGCGTCAACAACAGTTTCCGGATGCAGGACGGCGACACGTACGAGAACGTGGAACGGGAGTTCACGGACTGGCGCAGGATCGAGGTGGTCCAGATCAAGCGGTTCAAGCGGGCGGACGGGCGGCCCCTGTACGTGCTCCTGCCGCCCCTGACGCCCCGGAACAAGAACGTCCGGCGGAAACAGCTCACCCTGCGGAACACCCTGAGGTCCAGCGGCAATTGGAGCCCCCTGGACTGGATCTCCCCGCCCCGTTTCCTTCAGCCGGTCAAAACCTTCACCCTGACGGCCACGGTCACCAACACGGACGAGCACACGGAAACCACGGACACCCTCCGCGACAGCGTCACCCGCATCTGGCCGGACCTCATCTTCTCCCTGCGGGACACGGAGAAATTCTTCTTCCTGCACCGCTGGATGGGGAATTCCCAGGTGAACCTGAGGACCAACCGCAAGGAGACCGAGATGTTCAAGGTGCAGTTCACGGAGGAGGAGAGCCTGGGCGGGGACTACCGTTTCACCCTGTGGAGGCGGTTCGATTTTTTCCTCAGCTACGGCCGGAACAACAACCTGGACCGCGACCTGCGCACGGACCTCCTCAACAAGGAGGGGGAGGGGTTCAGCCATTCGGGCCAGGTCGGCATGACCTTCGGCGCCTGGCGTTTCACCCCCAGCGCGTCCTTCAAGACCGACCGCGCCCGGGACGGCGCCGGCAAGAGCCTCCAGGACCTGACCACCCACGCCTACGGCCTCAAGACCCGTTTCGACAAGGCTTACCCCAAGGGGTTCCGTTTCCCCTTCACCCGCAAGGTCTTCGGCAACATCAACCGGTTCTTGCTGGATTCGGGCCTGACCTACGAGCACAAGAAGTCCACGCTCAACGTGGAACGGGACAACACGGACGTGTACACGGCCAGCGTGACGGGGGAATACGAAATCTCCCAGAACTTCCGGCTCTCCTTCGGCGGCGGGAGCAGCGTGGTCAAGAACCGGGAGAAGAGGGACGAGAACCTGATCACCATCGAGATCAACAGCAGCCTGGTGATCCAGTTTTAAAAGGCGGTCACAAGTGGC
>CAZAEL010000016.1:0-45305 GCA_964484135.1 uncultured Elusimicrobia bacterium | reverse complement strand
AGGCTGAACTGCTGGTTGTGGCCCAGGTCGCCGTACGGCACGAAAGCGTAGTCCAGCCCCCAATCCTTCCAAAGGAACCCCATCCCGAACCGCAGCCCTGAGGACCCTTTGACCTCCAGGTCGTTGCGGTACCCGGCGCGCAGGGCCAGCAGGCCCTTGAACCACCACTCCGCGCCCAGGGCGGTTTCCAGGCCCCGCCCCCACACCTTGTCCGCCTGAACGGACAGATTCGCCTGTTTGAACCCATAAACCGCGCCCGCCCGCAGGCCCGTGGGCAAGTGTTCGCCGCCCCATTGGGTCCCCAGGTTGTTTACGCCCAGAGCCAGGCGCAGGGGGGGCAGGGGCGCGTACATCATGCCCGCGTCCACGGCGTAGGCCCGGCCCCGCACGTCCGTGATCTGTTGCCACAGGTATTTGGCGCTTCCGCCCACCGCGAACCGTCCGAAGCGCCGGCCCCAGCCCAAGGTGGCCGCGCCCTGCCGCACGCTGAAATCGCCCATGCCGGTGACGGGCGCGCCCAGAGAGTCTTCGGCGGTGCGGGGGATGTCGTCCGAATGCAGGTACGTGACCCCGGCCCCGAACGTCCCCAGTCGCCCCGTGGGCCGGGCATAGGCCGCGAACTCCACCTGGGTTTCCAGGACCTGCGCCATGTGGGCGAGGTGGGCGTGTTGGCGGTCCAGACGGCCCAGGCCCGCCGGGTTCCAGACAAGGGCGGTGGCGTCGTCCGCCATGGCCGCGAAGGCGTTGCCCATGGCCGCGGCCCGGCTTTCCGGGCTGAGGTCCAGGAACGCGGCCGTGTTGGTGCCTGTGCCGTCCGCTTGGGCCGCCGAGATCCAGCCGAAGGCCGCCAGCAAGACCAAGAAACGCCGCAGGGCCTTCATCGCCGCACCACGGCCAGCCGCCCCTTGGCTTTGCCGCCCGAGGGGTCCGTGGCCAGATAAAAGTACAGCCCGGAAGACACCAGGGCGCCGTCCACGTCCCGCCCGTCCCACTCCGCCCGGCCCGAGTTGCCGTCGTTGCCCGGAGAGCCGGGCGGAAGGTCCCGCACCAGCCGCCCGCTCAAGTCATAGATGCGGACCGTGGCGTCGCGGCTCAAATTGTCGAACTTGACCGCGTTGCGCACGGCCCGGGAGAAATCCACCGGGTTGGGATAGACGGTCAGGGCGTTCAGGTCTTGCCCGGACGCCGCGCCCACGGTGTACACGGAAAAATGCCCCAATTCCGCGCGCACCACCTTGGTTTGGGGGTCGGCCCCGTTCGCGCCGCCGTCCGCCGCCATTTCCCAAACGCGGGCCGCTTCGTTGAGCCGGAAGATCCGCAGGCGGTCCACGGGCAGGCCCGCGACGTCCTCCACGCCGTCCCCGTCCGCGTCCGCGTACGGGATTTCCACCATCACCCGTTTGTCGAAGTTTCCGAACGCGCCGCCGCCCTCTTTGACCGCGGTGAATTCCCGGAGCGTGGTCCGGACCACGTCCACCGCGCCCTTGGCGTCCGCCGCGTCCGCGGCCTCCCGCAGGCCTGAGGAAAGGCCAGACCGCAAACGGAGCCGCAGGAAGATGTCTTCCGAGGCCGCGCCGGAGGGGAAAAGCAACCGGGTGGCGGGGTCGTCCGCGAAGGCGATGACGGTTTCTTGCCCGGCCCGGACCCGCGGGGCGTCGGGCGCCAGCTCCACGTCGTTTTCGATGGGCGGCTCCGTGGGAAAGTTGACGTCCATCTCCCAGATGGAATAGCCGCAGCAGTCCAGGGCCCGCTGGGTGCCCAAAATCCGGAAGAAGCGCGCGGTCGCGGTGCTGAAGGCCACGTTGTCCGTGCCGCCGTTGCCGCCCGTGATTTCCATGACGTTGCTCCAGGACAGGCCGTCGTTCGAGCTTTGGATGGAATAGTTCTTGGCGTACGCGTCTTCCCAGCGGATGGTGAACCCCGTGACCGCCCTGGGGGAGCCGAAGTCAATGGCCAGCCATTCGGAGTTGGTGAAGGCCGAGGCCCAGCGGGTGGACATGTCCCCGTCGTACGCGCGCCGGGCCGCGAATTGGGGGGAGGGGTTGTTCTCCTCCGTGGAGGCCAGGAGCAGGGGCGCGGCGTCGTAGCTTTGGAAACCGGCCTTTTGCAGGGCCGTTTGCACGTACGGGCTGCGCATGAAGGTGTCCCGCACGAGGCCGGTGCGGTAATTCTCAATGGCGATGACCATGGAGCCGTTCTCCAGGCTGATGGCGTCCGGTGCCACGTAGTTTTGGGACACGTTGTAGGAGTCCGTGAACCCGTACCGGCCCCAGATGTGGTGCTTGTACTGGAAGAACATGTACCGGGCCGCGCGGATGCCGTCTTCCGGCAAATGGGGGATGGAGGTCACGGCCGCGCTGGGCATGATGGTGCCGTCGTCCAGGCCGGGGCCGTACGTGCGGTAGTTGTCCACGGGCGTGAGGCCGTTGGTGAAGCCCCAGGCGTTTTCCTCGTACAGGGCGGGCCGGGCCCGGGCGTAGTCCCGCTGGTACATGGTGGCGATGCGGGTGTTGTCGTCGTAGTTCAGGAAACCGTCGTGCTTGTCCCGCAGGTCGTAATAGAGGTGGTGGAACTGGTGGGCGAAGAGGGGCGCCTGGTCCACCATGCGGTAGCCCATGTCGTTTTTCAGGGTGCGCTTCATGTTGGCCCAGGCTTCCGCGCCGATGGGGTAGGTGGGGGAGCCGAAGGCCAGCAGGTTGACCAGGACGGTCTCCGAATATTCGTTCCACCAGAGCTGGGCGAAACAGCCCCCGCCCGGGGCCGGGATGTTGTAAGTGCCGTTGCATTCGCCCGGCGGCAGCCAGGCCATGTTCACGAACGGGTCGTTGTCCGGGTTGGGCGGGGCCGGGGTGGAATCGGTGCGGTTGATCCACCAGTCCCATTCCATGTCCCGGTACAGGGCGTCCACCCGGGCGGTGAGGTCGGGGTACGCGGCGCGGAAGTATTCGCCCGCCTGCAGGGCCCCCAGGATGAAGAGGGCCGAGTCCACGGTGGACAATTCGAAGGTGCCGTCCCGCGCCAGGGTGGCCGGGTTGACGCCGTGGTACCAAAACCCGTGGTACGCGTCCAGCCGGGGCGCGCCCCAGGTGTTGAACCCGTCCAGGATTTTCATGATGCGGTCGTACGCCTGGGCCGCGGTGATCCAGCCCCGCTCCACGCCGATGGTGTAGATGCTGAAGCCGAAGCCCACCCCGCCGATGGTGCAGATGTTGGGCGCGGAGATCGTGAAATTTTTGGCCTTGTCGCGGATGAACTTGGTGGTCGAGTCCACCTCGTTCCAGAAGAACTCGAACATCCGCCTTTGCAGGAAGTCCAAAAACGCGTCGTCCGTGACGGAAACCGGCTTGACCTCGATGCCGGAGATCATGGCGTTGTCCACGCCCACCGCGGGGAAGGTGACGTCCAGGACCTGGTCCGCCACCGTGACCGTGAACAGGTGGTCGTCGGCAACGAAGCCGCCGACCTCCGCGAACACGTCGTGGCCGGAGAGAACGGTGTTGCCCTCCAGGGCCACGTCGAAGACCCTCTCGGCGGGGGCGTCCCAAAAGGTTTCGCAAAACATGAGCTTGACCTGGTAGGTGCCGTTGGGAAGGGAGACGCGGTACGCCATGCCGGCCGGACCCCAGCGGTGGGACTGGTACAGGGGGTCTTCGGCGGTGCCGGAAACCGCGGTGGTGGTGGAGGCGCCGGCCCCGTTGGCGTACCCCCAGCGGGACAGGACGGAGAACTCCTCGTCGCCCATCCAGAGGTTGCCGTCCGTGGCCGTGTAATCCACGGAGCCACAGTTGAGGCGCCAGGCCTCTTCCCCGGAGGGGGAGGCCTTGGTGATGGCGGCCTCGGCCGGCGGCCCGGCGCAAAACAGGGCCAAAACCGCCGCGCCCGCCAAAAGGCGATGCCTATTCATAATCGCCGCCGATGTCCAAATAGGCGGAGAAATCCGGCCTGAGACGGCCGTTTATTCGCCGCTGTACTTCTCCGCCCACCCCAAAAAGCTCAAGATCGTCCACAGGCGGCGGTGGTGGTCCCGCTTCTTCGCCGCGTGCTCCCGCAAAAGGTCCATGGGATACGCCGGGTTTAATATCCCCGTTTTTTTGACCCGATCGGGGGAAAACCGTTCCTCCGCCCATTTGTACAAATCCCCGGCCAGCCAGCGGGCCAAGGGCGGGGCGAAGCCCTTTTTCTTGCCGCGCAGGACCTCCGGCGGCAGGCGGCCCTTCATCAACCGCCGCAGGATGTATTTGGTGGTCCAACCGCAAACCTTGTACTCCACGGGGATGGCGGACGAAAACTCCACCAGGGCCCGGTCCAGCAGGGGGGGCCTGACCTCCAAGGAATGGGCCATGCTGCAACGGTCCACCTTGACCAGGTATTCGTCCAGCAGGTGCGTGCGCTGGTCCACGAACAGCATTTTTTCCAACCCCGCCCGGCCCACCGCCCGGCTGAAGGCCCTTTCGAAGCTCTCCTCCGGCCTGTGGCCCCGGCTCCGTTCCAGGAAATCCATCGAAAAAAGCGCGGGCTTTTCCTCCGGGAAGAACATCTCCTGCCAGCCCATGTGGGCGAGGGGCTGGGGCCGGCGGGCCGACGCCAGGAAGGCCTTGACCCGGTAGTCGAAACTGATGCGGTCGAAGCTGGTGGGGAGCCTGCGGCCCACGGCCTCCAGGAGCCCGTGCACGACGCCCGGAACGAACCGGTACGCGGCGGCCAGGCGGTCCGCGACGTACGTGGGGTACCCGCCGAAAAGCTCGTCGCCGCCGTCGCCGGACAGCGCCACCGTCACCTTGGACCGCGCGAACCGGCAGAGGTACCAGGTGGGGATGATGGAAGGGTCGGCGAAGGGCTCGTCGAAGGTCTCGGCCAGACGGGGGAAGATGTCCGGCACGTCCGGATGGACCCGCATTTCGTTGTGCTTCAGGCCGTACATCCGGGCCACGGCCGCGGCCTCGGCCCGCTCGGAAAAGCTTTCGTCGTCGAAATAGATGGTGAAGCTGTCCAGGGACACGCCCGCCCGCTGGACGTACGCGGCCACGGTGGTGGAGTCCAGCCCGCCGGACAGGAACACGCCCAAAGGCACGTCGCTCACCAGTTGCGATTTCACCGCCTGAGCGATGAGGGCGTCGAGCTGCTCAAGGTAGGAGGCCAGGGGCCGGGGACCGGGGGCTGGGGGCTGGAAGTCCCAATAATGGCGGTTCTCCACTTTCCCCGCGGACACCTTTAAAAAATGTCCCGGCTCCAGTTTGCGGACTTCCTTGAAAATAGACCGCGGGGTGGGGATGTAGCGAAGGGAGAAAAACTCGTTGACGGCCTGGGGGTCCCACTCGCGGGAGGTTTCCGGGTCCTCCAGCAGGGCCTTGATCTCGGAGGCGAAGGAAAAGGACGCGCCCGTGGCGCGGTAGTACAGGGGCTTGATGCCCATGCGGTCCCGCACGAGGTAAAGCGTTTTGTCCCGCTCCGCGTACAAGGCGATGGCGTACATGCCGTCCAGCCGGTCCCAGGCCGCCTCGCCCCATTCCTCGAAGGCGTGGAGGATGGCCTCGGTGTCCGAATGGGTGCGGAACCTGTGCCCGGTCTTTTCCAGCTCGGCCCGCAGTTCGCGGAAGTTGTAGATTTCGCCGTTGTACACGAGCCGCAGGGGGCCGGGCCCCAGGGCCGCGGGGCAATCTTCGTTGGACATGGGCTGTTGGCCCGTGGCCAGGTCGATGATCTTGAGCCGCCGCATGGCCAGACCCACGGGCCCGTCCAGCCACAGGCCGCCCTCGTCCGGGCCCCGGTGGCGCAGTTTGTCCGCCATGCGCTGGATGAGACCCTGGGAGGGAGAATTTTTGGCTTGCCAGCCGATCTTGCCGACGATTCCGCACATGTTGGTAATTTATCATTTTTGAAGCCATGCCAAATCCCGCAAAATCCGGACAAAAGATTGGTAGAATTCAAACATGCGGCCCGTTTTGAACCATCCGTGGAAATTGTCCGTTGAAAAAGCCGAGGAGCTGCAGAAGTCCTTGTCCCGGCAGGTCAGCCTGCAGTGCCCGTTCAAGGACCCCGAGGCCGTCAAGACCGTGGCGGCCCTGGACGTGCATTACGACGAGAAGGGGGACGCCGCCACGGCCGCGGCCGCGGTGTTCGAACTGCCGTCTTTGAAACTCTTGGAAAAGGCGGTGGCGCGGGAAAAGGCCGTTTTCCCGTACGTGCCGGGGCTGTTGTCCTTCCGGGAAATCCCGCCCCTTCTCAAGGCCCTGGAAAAATTGAAAACCGCGCCGGACGTCCTGCTGGTGGACGGGCAGGGCCTGGCCCATCCCCGGCGCTTCGGCCTGGCCTGCCATGTGGGGCTCCTTATGGACAGGCCGTCCATCGGCTGCGCCAAGACCTGGCTTTTCGGCGAGCACGACGAGCCCCCGCCCGGCCTGCCCGGCGCGTACACGTTCTTGCGGAACGGGGACGAGATGGTGGGCGCGGCCCTGCGCACCCGGCCCTTTGTACAACCTTTGTACGTGTCCCCCGGCCACAAGATGGGGGTGCTCACGGCCGTGGACCTGGTCATGGCCTGCGTCAAAGACAACCGGGTCCCCGAGCCTCTGCGCGCGGCGGACCGGTTGACCCGGGCCCCCGCCTCCCCGCGGGCGGCGAAAAAATCCGCGCCTCGAAAGAAACGTGCGAAATAAAACCAGGCCCGCCCGCCTGGGCGGCAGATGGTACCCCACCGACCCGGACGAGATCGCGTCCTACCTCCCGCCAAAAACGCCCGACGACAAGGCCATGGCCGCCATCTGCCCCCACGCGGGGTGGGTGTATTCGGGCCGGGTGGCGGGGCGGGTGTACGCCCGCGTTCCCGAGGCGGAAACGTACGTTCTGCTGGGCGTGAACCATTTTTCGCGGGGACATCCCTTGAGCCTGTCCGGCGCGGACGCCTGGGAAACGCCCCTGGGTCCCTTGTCCGTGGACCATGAAATTTCGCGAAAACTCATGAACGCCCTTCCGGAAATCCGGGAAGACCCCTTCGCCCACGCGGACGAACACTGTCTGGAGGTGCAGACGCCCTTTTTGGCCCGGCTTTTTCCGAAGGCCCGCGTCGTGCCCCTGTTGATGCAGATGCCCGACCCGGCCCTATGCCGCGGGCTGGGGGAAACCCTGGCCGACATCGTCCGCCAAACGCCCCGGAAAGTTTTCCTCGTGGCCACCAGCGACCTGTCCCACGTGGGCGCCGAATATCGGAACAAACCGCCCAAGGGGCTCACGGCCGACGCCTTCGCCCGGCGGCAGGACCGCCTGGCCCTGGAACAAATCGAATCCCTGGACGGCCCCGGCCTGCTGCAGACCGTCAAAAAACACGCGCTGACCATGTGCGGGGCCGGGCCCGCGGCCGCGGTCCTGCACGCGGCCAAAATGTTGGGCGCGGCCCGGGCCGACACCCTGGCGTACGCCACCTCCAGCGACGTGTCCGGCGACCGGGACGTGGCCGTGGGGTACGCGGGCGTTTTGTTGACGACATAAAGCCCTCACCCTCCATTCTCTCCCGCAAGCGGGAGAGGGGAAAAACAGGGGGGCCTGCCATGCAGCAAGCTTGCGCGGAATTATCCCGTCCAAAAAATTCTATAATCTCTTTTTCCAACCATGCTCAATAAACCCTTCGCAGAGGTTCTCTCGGAAATGGCGGTGCTCCTGGAGCTGGACCAGGACAACGTGTTCCGCATCCGCGCGTACCAAAAAGCCGCCCAGATCATCGAAGGCCTGCCCAAGGACATCGGCCAAACCCCCCGGGAGGAACTGCTGGGGCTGGCCGGCATCGGCAGGGGCATCGCGGACAAGATCGAGGAGTTCGTCAAGACCGGCCAGGTCAAGGAACACCGGGAACTGCGCAAAAAATTCCCCGAGGGCCTCCTGAACCTGCTCCGCGTGCCGGGGCTGGGGCCCAAGCGGGCCCGCCTGCTTTACGAAACCCTGAAAATCGATTCCGCGGAGAAGCTCAAAAAAGCGGCGCAGGAGGGGAAACTGCGGGGCCTGCCGGGGCTGGGGGAAAAGATCGAGGCCAACATTTTGCAGGGCGTCAATTTCGCCCAGGAGAGCGCCAAGCGCATCCTGCTCTGGGAAGCGCGCCTGCTCATGAAGGACATCCTGGCGGAATTGAAAGGAGCCCCGGGCATTCTGCAGCTTGAGCCCGCCGGCTCCCTGCGGCGCGGCAAGGAGACCGTGGGGGATTTGGACGTTTTGTGCGCCTCCCGCAAAGCCGAGGCCGTGATCGGGCGGTTCACCAAACTGCCTGGGGTGCAGAGGGTGCTGGGCGCGGGCGGGACCAAGTCCAGCGTGCTTTTGAAAAACGGCGTGCAATGCGACCTGCGGGTGGTGGAGCCGGACTGTTTCGGCGCGGCCCTGCAGTACTTCACCGGGTCCAAGGAGCACAACGTGAAGCTCAGGGAGCGGGCCCAGCGCCTGGGGTACACCGTCAACGAGTACGGGCTCTTCCGCGCGTCGGACAAAAAACAGAGCCGCCCGCTGGCGGGCAGGACCGAGGAGGAGATCTACAAAAAGCTGGGGCTGGCGTACATCCCGCCGGAGCTGCGGGAGGACCGGGGGGAAATCGAGGCCGCGGAGCAAAACCGCCTGCCCCGGCTGGTGGAGGAGAAGGACATCAAGGGCTGTTTCCACAACCACACCACGGAGTCGGACGGCGCCCACGATTTGGAGGACATGGTGAAGGCGGCCCGGGCCAAGGGGTGGGAGTGGTACGCGGTGGCGGACCATTCCCAGTCCCTCAAGGTGGCCAAGGGCCTGGAGCCGGCCCGCCTGCGGAAGAAAATGGACCGCATCGCGGCCTTGAACAAAAAACAGAAGGACATCCGGGTGCTGTGCAGCTCCGAGGTGGACATCCTGTCCGACGGCCGCATGGACTACCCCGACGAGATTTTGGAAAAGCTGGACGTGGTGGTGGGCTCGGTGCACACGGGCTTCCGCCAGACCGAGGAGCAGATCACCCGCCGGGTGCTGAGGGCCATGGAGAACCCTCACGTGGACTGCATCGGCCATCTGACCGGCCGGCTCCTGGGCCGGCGCGAGGCGTACGCCGTGGACATCGCGCAGGTGATCGAGGGCGCGGCCCGCACCGGCACCGCCCTTGAGATCAACGGCCAGCCCGACCGCCAGGACCTGTACGACGTGCACGCCCTGGCCGCCAAGAAGCGGGGCGCGCCCCTGGCCGCCAACACCGACGCCCACGCCATGGAGCAATTGGACTATATGGCCACGGCCGTGACCGTGGCGCGCCGCGCCTGGCTGGAAAAGACGGATTTGCTCAACACCAAGACCTGGCCGGAGCTGCGGGAATGGTTGAGTTCATAACAATCCGAAGTCCGCGGCCCGAACTCCGCGGCCATCCCCGCCCTTTTTCTTCGGACATCCGGCCTCGGTCCACGGGCGCCTTTTTATGAAACAACCCATCATCGCGGCGCTCTTGTCCGCCCTGGTGTGGCCGGGCGCGGGGCAGATCTACAACCGGGAATTCAAGAAAGGCCTCGTCCTCATCGGCCTCACCCTCCTGTTCGGCCTGTCCCTGGTCATGGGCGCGGGCCGGGACCTGCTGCACTCCCTGCCGGCGGACATGTCGGCCTTCGACATCGAACAGGCGCGGATGCTGACAGAGGAGATCATGCGCCGCAACTCCACGTCCCTGGTCACCTTCAACCTGCTCATGACCGTCACCTGGGTCTATTCGGCCTTCGACGCGTACCTGGGCGCGCGGGACCGTTTGAAAACGGACGCCCCGCCGGCGGACGAGGAGCCCCCGGCTTCCGGCGGGCCCCTGTGAGAGCCCGGTGACGCCGCCCGCGTTTCTTTCTCCCTTTGTCCCCGCCGGTCAATACAGGGCCGTGACCGCCGCCCGAATGCGGGCCCTGGACCGGGAGGCCATGGGACGGTTCGGCCTGCCGGGCGCGGTGCTCATGGAAAACGCGGGCCGGGCCGCGGCGGAATGCGCCTTGCGGTTTTTCAAAGGCCCCTCGGCGGCGATTTTTTGCGGCGGGGGGAACAACGGCGGGGACGGCCTCGCGGCGGCGCGCCTCCTGGCCAACGCCGGATGGAAGGTCCGGGTGGTCCTGGCCCGGCCGCCGGCCCGGTACGCGGGGGACGCGCTTTGCCATTGGAAGGGGGTCAAGGCCATGAAAATCCCCCACATGGTTTTTCAAAACCCCAAAAAGTTGTTAAGATTTATCGGTCCCGCGCCCACATTGGTGGACGCCCTGCTGGGCACGGGCGCGCAAGGTCCGCTGCGGGAGCCCTACCGCGCCCTCATCTCCCTGATCAACGGCCTGCGCCGGCCGGTCCTGGCCGTGGACGTGCCTTCCGGCCTGGACGCGGACACGGGGGAAGTCCATGAAAACGCGGCGCGGGCGCGGGCCACGGTCACCATGGCGCTCCCCAAAAAAGGGCTGCTGAAAAGGGCCGCCCGCCCTTGGGTGGGGCGGCTTCTCGTGGCGGACATCGGCTTTCCCAAGAATTTGACGGACAGATTTCGCAAATAGGGAGGCAACGCCAAAATGATTACAGGCTTGGTCTTGGTCCGGCTCAACGCCGGCAAGGAAAAACAGACCCTGAAACAGATCAAGGAGATCAAGGGCGTGGCGCACGTGTCCGCGGTGTACGGCCGGTGGGACCTGGTGGTGGACATCGAGGCCGAGGACATCCGCGCCATGACGCACGTGGTGATCGAACAGATCCGCGCCATCCCCGGCATCGCCAGCACCGAGACCCTGGTCACCACGGCCATTTGACGAAGGAAGCGAAAAACCCAAGGCCCGCCTTCCTCTTTGAACCTTAAACGACCCGCACTCCTCTCCCTGATGGCCCTCGCCGCCCTGCCCGTTTCCGCCCGCGCCGACGCCCTGAACCGCCTGTCCAACGGCCTGCGGTACGTGGTGCTGGAGGACCACGCCTCGCCGGTGGTGTCCATGCAGATCTGGGTGCGGTGCGGCGGCGTCAATGAGAACGCCGAGACCTCGGGCGTGTCCCACTTTTTGGAGCACATGATCTTCAAGGGCACCAAGAACCTGTCGGCGGGCCAGATCGCGGAGGTGGTGGAGACCCGCGGCGGGAGCATCAACGCGGCCACCGGCGCCGAGATGACCCACTATTACATCGACATGCCCTCGGACAGCTTCGGGGAGGCGTTCCCCGTCCTGGCCGAATCGGTGCTGTACCCCGCGTTCCCGCCCGAGGAGTTCGAGAAGGAGCGCAAGGTCATCCTGGAGGAGATCAAGCGCCGGAACGACAACCCCCAGTCGGACCTGTGGGACGCCTTCCTGGAAACCCTTTACCACCACACGCCCTACAAACAGCAGGTCATCGGCAGCGTGGAGACCATCACCCGCATGACGCGGGACGTGATGATCCGCCAGCACCGGGACTATTACGTGCCGGAGAACATGGTGGTGGTCGTGGCCGGCGACGTGAAGGCGTCGCGGGTCAAGAAAGAGATCAAACGGCTCTTCGGCGGCCTGCCCCGGACACCGCGGCCTCCCCTGCCGCCCCTCCTGGAGCCCCAGCCCGAGGGACGAAGGCTCAAGCAGATTTCCCGTCCGGCCCAGCAGGCCCACGTGGCCGTGGGCTTCATCGGCCCCACGTTGAGCGATCCCCAGCAGGTGGCCATGGACGTGCTGGCCACGGTCCTGGGCGGGGGGAACAGCTCCCGCCTGTTCCAGACGCTGCGGGAGGAGAAGCGGTCCGTGTGGAACATCGGGGCCAGCTTCATCACCCACGCGGGCTCCGGGGCCTTCGGCATCTTCGCGGAATGCCCGCCGGAAAAGGCCCGCTCCCTGCCCAACGACATCTACCTCCTGCTGAACGACGCGGAGACCGACGGGTTCCGGCCCGACGAGCTGGAGCGGGCCAAGGCCCAGCTGCGCAGTTCCTGGCTCTTTTCCCAGGAGACGTACCACGGCCAGGCCTCCCAGTGGGGGTTCTACGCCACGCTGGACCGGCCCCAGATGTCCAAGACCTATGTGAGGGACCTGGAGCGCGTCACGCTCGAGGACCTGAAGGCCCTTCTCAGCCGCTACTTTCAAGGGCGCGAGCTGTCGGGCGTGGTGCTGATGCCCGCCGCCGAAAACGGCCGTTGATGGCGATCCGTCCCCTCCTGCTTTCGACCCTCGTCATGCTGACGCTCCCCGCTTCCCGATCCGACGCCAAAGAGGTCCAGGTCAAAACGCTCCCCAACGGGCTTTTGTGGATCCACAAGCCGGTCCGGCACAACAGGATCATGGCCTTCCGCGTGTTCTTCCCGGGCGGGAGCCTGCGGGAGGACGCGGCCAAGGCCGGCGTCACCGACCTGATGACCGCGGTGATGTTCAAGGGCACGGCCCAGCGGTCCGCGCTCCGCATCGCCCAGGAGGCGGAATCCCTGGGCGCGGCGCTCAACGCGGGCGGCGAAGAGGACCATTGGGAGATGAGCGGGCAGGTCGTCTCCGACAAATTCCCGCAACTGATGGACCTGTTCCAGGACGTGCTGCTGAACCCCTCCTTTCCCCCGGACGAGTTCGAGAAGGAAAAACGGGCCCAGCTGAACGACATCCGCGCCAAGCAGGAGCAGATCTTCAGCGTGGCGTACGACATGCTCCAGGCGGGCATCTTCGGGGACCACCCGTACGGCCGGCCCGCCGAGGGGACCGAGGCCACCGTGTCCGCCCTGAAGCGGGAGGACCTCGTGCGGTGGCACAAGAAATGCATCTCGCCGCAAGGCGCGGTCTTCGTCACCGTGGGCAACGTCCCGGCCAAAAAGGTGGAAGCGCTCCTTCTCGGCCTCTGCAAGAAATGGCCCGCCGGAGAGCCCCCCAAGGCCGCCCCGGCGGACAAGCCCGCGTACCCCGCCAAGCCCCGCCTGATCGAGGAAAACCGCCCCTTCGAGCAGTCCTATTTCATGACCGCGTATCCGGCGCCGGGCTCCACGACCCCGGACTACGCCGCGGTCAAGGTGCTGAACGCCATGCTGGGCGGGGGCATGAGCTCGCCGCTGTTCCAGGTGGTGCGCGAGGAAGGCGGCCTGGCGTACGAGGTGTCCTCCTTCTATCCGTCCCGGCGGCTGGGCAGCGCCTTCGTGATCTACGCCGGGACCGACCCCAAAAACCTGGACGAGGCCCAGAAAAAAGTGCTCGGCCTGATCAAGGACTTCCTGCGCAACCCCCTGTCCGAGACCGCCCTCCAAAACGCCAAGCGGTACATCCGGGGCCACTACATGATGGACCACCAGACCAACGGGAAAATCGCCTGGTACCTGGGGTGGTGGGAAATCCTCGGCAAGGGCCACGGGCACGACGCCGTTTATTTGAAGGAGATCGAAGCCGTCACCGCCGCGGACGTGCGCCGGGCCGCGGAACACCTCTTCGTCCAGCCGGCCGTCACCGTCAAACTGCGATCAAAGAAATAAGGGATGAGGGATAAAACCCAACGGAATAAGACGGAAGGCCAGACGCAGCGGTTCGTCTTATCCCTCATTCCTCTTTTCTTATCCCCTCTCCTCCTTTCCTGCCGCTCCGACACCATCCCGGAGCCGGCCCTGCCCGTCTCCGGCGCCGCGCCCGCGGCCGGGGACGCGTACGTGGAGGCCTCCCTGGGCGACGCCTCCTACCTCAACCCGGTCCTGTCCAGCGACTCCGCCTCCAACGACATCTGCGCCCAGGTGTACAACGGTCTGGTCAAGTACGACAAAGACCTGCGGCTGGTGGGGGACTTGGCCGAGTCCTGGGAGATCAGGCGCGGCGGGCTGGAGATCGTCTTCCATCTTCGCAAGAACGTGCGCTGGCACGACGGCCGCCCCTTCACGGCCGAGGACGTGAAGTTCACGTACGAGCGCCTGGTGGATCCCCTGGTCAAGACGCCCCACGGCGCGGATTACCAGATCGTGGAGAGCGTGTCCGTCCCGGACCCCCACACGGTCCGCGTGACCTACAAGGAGCCCTTCGCCCCGGCGCTGGAATCCTGGGGCGTGGGCATCGTCCCCAAGCATGTCTTCGAGAACGGCGACTTCAACACCCACCCGGCCAACCGCGCGCCCATCGGCACGGGCCCCTACAGGTTCCTGGAATGGAAGACGGACGAAAAGATCATGCTGGAGGCCAACCCGGACTATTTCGAGGGCGCGCCCCACATCCGGCGCTTCATCTACCGCGTCATCCCGGACAGCTCCGTGCAGTTCTTGGAACTGCGCAACCAGTCCCTGGACGCCATGGGCCTGACGCCGGACCAGTACCGGGCCTATCCCGAGTTTTTCCGCGCGTACAACAAGTTCCGGTATCCGTCCTTCTCCTACACCTTCCTGGGCTTCAACCTGGAGCATCCCTTCTTCCGCGACCCGCGGGTTCGTCTGGCCCTGGCCCATGCCATGGACAAGCGGGAGATCATCCAGGGGGTGCTCCTGGGCTTCGGCCGGACCGCCACGGGCCCTTTTCCGCCCTCCTCCTGGGCCTTCGACCCGGAAGTCCGGGATTACGCGTACGACCCGGAAAAAGCCAGGTCCCTGCTGAAAAGCGCGGGCTGGCTCGATTCCGACGGCGACGGATGGCTGGACAAGAATGGGAAACCCTTTGAGTTCACCATCCTGACCAACCAGGGCAACAAACTGCGGGAGCTGACCGCGGTCATATTGCAAAGCCACTTCGCGCGGATCGGGGTCAAGGCCGGGGTGCGGGTGATGGAGTGGTCGGCCTTTCTGCACAACCACGTGGACGCGCGGAACTTCGACGCCATCGTGCTGGGCTGGAACCTGTCCCGGGACCCGGACCAGTACGTCATCTGGCATTCCAGCCAGCGGGGGGACCGGCAGTACAACTTCGTGGGGTACGTGAACAAGGAGGCGGACCGCCTCTGGGAGGAGGGCCGCCGCGAGTTCGACTTTGAGAAACGGCGGCGCCTCTACCACCGCCTCCACGCCCTCCTGGCACGGGACCTGCCCTACATCTTCCTCTATTACCCGGAGGCCCTGCCCGTGGTGCACAAACGGTTCGTGGGCCCCGAGGTGGCGCCCGCGGGCCTGGGCTGGAACTTCCGGGAGTGGTACGCGCCCCGCGCCCTGCAGAAGTACCGGTACGGGGCTTCATGATCGCCTACCTC
This sequence comes from uncultured Elusimicrobia bacterium, assembly GCA_964484135.1. Lineage (GTDB taxonomy): Bacteria > Elusimicrobiota > Elusimicrobia > FEN-1173 > FEN-1173 > CAZAEL01. Next base: position 30,221 of record CAZAEL010000016.1, on the reverse strand, counting down.
CTCAAGCGCACGCTGGTCCTGGTCCCGTTGCTCATCGGCATCACGCTGGTGACCTTCGGCGTGATGCAGCTGGCGCCGGGCAAGCCCACGGACACCCTCACGGACCTGAACGTGAAGGCCACGGCCGAGTCCCGGGAAAAGCTGGTGAAGCTCTACGGGCTGGACAAGCCCTGGCACGTGCAGTACGGCCTGTGGCTGAAGCGCCTGGCCCGGCTGGACTTCGGCCGCTCCTTCCGGGACGACCGGCCCGTGCTGACGAAGATCGCGGAACGCCTGCCCGCCACCCTGCTCCTCAACTTCACCTCGCTCCTGCTCATCTTTCTTTTGGCCATTCCCATCGGCATTTTGTCCGCGGTGAAGCAGAACTCCCTCTTCGACCGGTCCATGACCGCGCTGGTGTTCGTGGGGTTTTCCGTGCCCACGTTCTGGCTGGCGCTCCTGGCCATGATCGCCTTCGGCCTGAAGCTCGGGTGGCTGCCCATCTCGGGCCTGCGGTCCCTGAACTTCGACGAGCTGACGGCCTGGGGCCGGGCCTGGGACGTGGCCAAGCACCTGGCCCTGCCCTCCCTGGTGGCGGGCTTCACCGGGCTGGCCGGCCTGTCGCGGTACATGCGGAACGGCCTGCTGGAGGTCATCCGCCAGGACTACGTGCGCACCGCCCGGGCCAAGGGCCTGCCCGAGTCCCGAGTGATCCTCAAGCACGCGGTGCGCAACGCGCTCCTGCCCGTGGTGACGCTCCTGGGCCTTTACCTGCCGGAACTCATCGGCGGCAGTTTCATCTTCGAGACCATCTTCGCGTATCCGGGCATGGGACGCCTGGGGTACGACGCCATCATGGCGCGGGACTACCCCGTGGTCATGGGCGTGGGCACCATCGCCGCGGTCTTGACCCTGGCCGGCAACTTTTTGGCGGACGCGGCGTACGCGTACGTGGACCCGAGAATCCGTTACGGGGGCAAATAAATGTGCTGCGGTGCTGCCGTGCTTCAGTTGAAAACATCAAACGCCGTTAACAGCAGCACCGCAGCACGGCAGAACGGTAGCACGCCTTTATGTGGCTGATCTACCTTCGGCGCTTCCGGCGGCAAAAGATGGCCCTCGCCGGCGCGGCCGCCATCCTCCTCCTGATCGCGGCGGCGGCCGCCGCGCCCTGGCTGTCGCCCGCCGACCCGCTTGAGCAGGACCTGCCGGGCCGGCTGTCGCCGCCCTCCGCCGTCCACTGGATGGGCACCGACGACCTGGGCCGGGACGTGTTCTCCCGCATCCTCCACGGCACGCGGGTGTCGCTGTCCGTGGGCGTGGTGGCGGTGGGGCTCTCGGTGCTCATCGGCGCGACCGTCGGCCTGCTCGCGGGCTACCGCGGCGGCTGGACGGACGGCGTGCTCATGCGGCTCGTGGACGTGCTGCTCTGCTTTCCGACCATCTTCCTGATCCTCATGGTGATCGCCTTCCTGGAGCCCAACATCCTGAACGTCATGGCCGTGATCGGCCTCACCTCCTGGATGGGGCTGGCGCGCCTGGTGCGGGGGGAATCCTTGAGCCTGCGGGAGCGGGAGTTCATCCAGGCCGCCCGCGCCGTGGGCGTTTCCCAGGCCCGGCTCCTTTTCGTGCATTTGCTGCCCAACGTCATCTCGCCGGTGCTGGTGGCCGCCACCCTGGGCGTGGGCGGCGCGGTGCTCACCGAATCCGCGCTCTCCTTCCTCGGGCTGGGCGTGCAGCCGCCGGTGCCCTCCTGGGGCAACATGCTGACCGCGGGCAAGGACTACATCCACGTGGCGTGGTGGCTGTCCCTCTTCCCGGGCCTGGCCATCCTGTTCACGGTGATGGCCTTCAACATGCTGGGGGAAGGGCTGCGGGACGTCCTGGACCCGCGGTTGGGGGACTGACATCGTGCTCCCGTGCTTCTGTGCTGCCGTGCTTCGGTCAAGAACTTTCAAGGCCGTTAACGACAGCACAGCGGGACGGCGGCGCCGCAACGCGCTTTTATGAAGGCCCTGTTGAAGGTTGAAAATTTGCGCGTCGAGTACGTCCGCGGCGGACGGACGGTGGAAGCCGTCCGGGACGCCTCCTTCGAGCTGGACCCGGGCGGCGCCCTGGGGATCGTGGGGGAGTCGGGCAGCGGCAAGTCCACCCTGGCCCTGGCCCTGGGACGCCTGCTCCCGCCCGAAGCGCGGATCAGGGCGGGCCGCGTCGTCTTCGAGGGGCACGACCTGCTCGCCGCGCCCGAAGAAGACCTGCGCCGGGTGCGCGGCGGAAAGATCGGGTTCGTGTTCCAGGACCCTTTCTCCGCCCTCAACCCGGTGCTGCGCCTGGGCGAGCAGGTGGAGGAGGCGCTGGAGGCCCACGCCGGCGGCCGCGACCGGGGCCGCGTCCTGGAGCTTTTCCGCCGGGTCCGCCTGCCCGACCCGGACAGGATGTACGGGGCCTACCCCCACCAGATCTCCGGCGGACAGCGCCAGCGCGTGTGCCTGGCCATGGCCCTGGCCGCGGGCCCCAAGTTGCTGGTGGCGGACGAGCCCACCACGGCCCTGGACGTGACCCTGCAGAAGGAAATCCTGGGCCTTCTGGACGCCCTGCAGAAAGACCTGGGCCTGGCGGTCATCTTCATCACCCACAACCTGGGGCTGGTGTCGGAACGGACGCGCCGCCTGGCGGTGATGTACGCGGGAGAGATCGTGGAGGAGGGAGACACGGCCGAGCTGCTCAAGGCCCCGCTCCATCCCTACACGCAGGGGCTGCTGAAATCCCTGCCGCGCCTGGGAAAAACGGAGGGACGGCTCCCCATGATCGCGGGCCAGCCGCCGGACCCGCGGGCCCTGCCGCCGGGGTGCCCCTTTCACCCCCGTTGCCCCGCGCGTTTCGAGCCCTGCGCCGGGACCGTGCCCGAACTCCGGCCCGAAGCGGACCGCCTCGTGGCCTGCCACCTGTACCACGAGCCCGCCGCGGCCCCCAGATAGACATGGCGCTCCTGCAAGCCGAAGGACTGTCCAAAACGTTCACGAGCCTGTCCGGGATCTTCCGGCACAGGGTCCACCACACGCGGGCGCTGAAAAACATTTCGTTTACGCTGGAAGAGGGCCGGTCCCTCGGGCTGGTGGGGGAGTCCGGCAGCGGCAAGACCACGTTGGGACGGCTCCTGGCGCGCCTCTTGTCCCCGGACCAGGGCCGCCTGCTGTGGGAGGGCCGCCCCGCCGAAGAATTCTCCGCGCTGGAATGGGCGGGCCGCGTGCAGATGATCTTCCAGGACCCCGCCGCCTCCCTGAACCCCAAACATTCCGTGAAGACCCTGCTGGAGGAGCCTTTGCGCACCCGCGCGCGGCTGGACGGCGAAACGTCCCCTTCGCCCGCGCGGCTCCGCGAACGGGCCGAGGAGCTCCTGGGCACCGTGGGTTTGCCACCCGACATCTTTTTTTACTATCCTCACCAGTTCTCGGGCGGACAGAAACAGCGGCTGGCCATCGCCCGCGCCCTGGCCCTGAAACCCCGCGTCCTGGTGGCGGACGAGCCGGTCTCCGCCCTGGACCTGTCCATCCAGGCCCAAATTTTGAACCTTCTCATGGAACTCAAGGAACGCTACCATCTGACCACCGTCGTCATCAGCCACGACCTGGCCGTGGTGGGCCAGCTCGCGGAAAAGGTCCTGGTCCTGAAGGACGGCGAGGCGGTGGAGGACGGCGACACCGCCGCCGTCCTGTCGAACCCCCGCCACCCCTACACCCAAACCCTCCTGGACGCGGTCCCCCGGCTCCTGCGATGACCCCACCACCTGCCTCGGAACCAAAGGTTCCGCCTACGGCGGAAAGGCAGGTGGTGGAGTGAGCGCCATGCCCCAAAACCTCAACGACATGCTGGCCCAATCCGTCCGGGAGGTCCCGGACGCGCCGGCCTTCCTCTATAAGGGACAGACCTGGACCTACCGCCGCCTGGAGGAAACCGCGGCCGCCTGCGCCGCCCGACTGGCCGGCCTGGGGATCGGGCGGGGGGACACCTTCGGCGTGGTCCTGCGCAACTGCCCGGAGTTCGTGGTCCTCTTCTTCGCCCTCTCCAGGCTGGGCGCGGTGCTGGTGCCCGTGAATTTCCTGGAAAAGGGCGAGCGCATCGGGTTCATTTTCAAGGACGCGGGCGTGAAGGGCTGCCTGACGTCGCCCGAATTCCTGAGGAACGTGCGGCAGGCCCGCGCCGCCGTGCCTTCGCTGAAGCATCTTTTCCTGCGGGGCGGCGGGGGAGAGGAACCCTCCTTCGACGACTTGCTCAAGCCGCCCGACAAAGCGGCCCCCGCCGAGGAGACGAAGCCCGACGACCTGGCGCTCCTGATCTACACCGCGGGCACCACCGGCGAGCCCAAGGGCGTCATGCTGACCCACAAGAACTTCCTGGCCAACGTGGAATCCTGCCGGGGCGCCATCGAGCTGAAGCGGGAGGACCGCTTCCTCTGCCTGCTCCCCATGTTCCACTCCTTTTCCTGGACCGTGAACGTGCTCCTGCCCCTGCGACTGGGGAGTTCCATCGTCATCATGGAGACGCTCATGCCCTTCGAGCCCGTGCTCAAGGCCGTCTGGGAGCACAAGGTCACGATCTTCTGCGCCGTGCCGCCCATCTTCGCGGCGCTGGCCCAGAAAGTGAAAGGGGTCAAGGCCTTCCTGGTCCGCATGGTCAACCCGGTCCGCATCACCGTGTCCGGGGCCGCGGCCTTGCCGGCCGCCGTGCACCAGGCCTTCGAGAACACCTTCCGCATCCCCCTCCTGGAGGGGTACGGCCTGACCGAGGCCGCGCCCGTGGTGTCGGTCAACCCTTTGCGCCGCACCCGCAAGCCCGGCACCGCCGGCTTCCCCCTGCCCGGGGTGCAGGTGAAGATCACGGACGACGACGGCAAACCCCTGCCGGCCGGCGAGGTGGGGGAAATCTGGGTCAAGGGGGACAACGTCATGGCCGGGTACTACCGCCGGCCCCGGGAAACCGCCGAGGCCCTGACCCCCGACGGCTGGCTCAAGACCGGGGACCTGGGCAAGCTGGACGCGGAAGGGTATCTGTCCATCGTGGACCGCAAAAAGGACCTGATCATCGTCAAGGGGCTGAACGTGTACCCCCAGGAGATCGAGGCCGTGGCCCTGGCGCACCCGGCCGTGGCGGAGGCCGCGGCCGTGGGGATCCCGGACGACAGCGGCGACGAGACCATCAAGCTCTTCCTTTCCCTCAAGGAAGGCCGACAGGTGGACCGGTCCGAGGTCCTCCGCCTCTGCCAGGACAAGCTGGCGCCGTACAAGGTGCCGAAAGTGGTCGAAATCCGCCCGGAGCTGCCCAAAAACGCCATCGGAAAAATCCTCAAAAAGGAACTGCGAAAGGCCCCCCTATGAAAAACGACCTTCTGTCCTTGAAACCCCTGTTGAAACCGCTCCTGTCCTCCTCCCCCTGCTGGCTCGTGGGCGGCCTGCTGAGGGACGCCCTGTTGGGCCGCCCGCTCCGCGACGTGGACCTGGCCGTGCCGGGGGACCCGGCCAAGGCCGCCCGCCTCCTGGCCGCGGCCCTGAAGAGCAAGGTCTTCCCTCTGGACAAAAAACGCGGCACGTACCGGGTGGTGCAGAACCAAAAGGGGCTGTCCCGGGTGTTTGATCTTTCCAAGCTGCAGGGGAAAACCATCGAGCAGGACCTCCAAAGGCGGGACTTCACGGTCAACGCCCTGGCCCTGCCCCTGGAACGGCTGTTCAAGCCCGGCGATTGGCGCCGGGACCTGCTGGACTTGGCGGAGGGGCAAAAGGACCTCAAAGCCCGCCGGATCCGCCTGACGAACCCGGCCGTGCTGAAGGACGACCCCTTGCGGCTCCTGCGGGCCTTCCGTTTTTCCGCGGAGCTGGGCTTTTCCATCGACCCCAAGACCCTCTCCGCCGTCGAGAAAAACCGGGCGCTCATCCGCAAGAGCGCGGCGGAACGGGTGCGGGAGGAGATTTTCAAGACCCTGGCCACGCCGCGGGCCGGCGAGATTTTCCGGGCCATGGACCGGGCGAAGCTCCTGACCGTGCTGTTCCCTGAGGGAGAGGCCATGCGCAAGACCGCCCACGTCTATTACGGAAAGGACGGGGTGTGGGGCCATTCGCTGGACGCCCTGGCCTCCTTCGACCGGCTCATGAACGAACTGCCCGTCCTCTTCCCGGAATTCCACCAACCCCTCGTGGACCACCTGCGGGAAACCGTGGCCGGGTTCCCCCGATACGCGCTCTTAAAACTGGTGGAGCTCCTGCACGACGTGGGCAAGCCCGCCACCGCCAAGGTGGAGGACGGAAAACTCCATTTCCACGGGCACGACCACGCGGGCCGGGACCTGGCCGCCAAGATCGGGGGACGGCTCCGCCTGTCCAACGAGGAAGGCCGGTCCCTCGCCGCCATGGTGGGCGCCCACATGCGGCCGGGCAACCTGGGCCACCAACCCGTGCTCACGGACCGGGCGGTCTACCGTTTTTACCGCGACCTGCAGGGGGACGCGGTGGGGATGCTGGTGGTGGCGCTGGCCGACCACTTCACCTACCTGAGCGACAAGCAACGCAAAGGCCGCAAAGACCCCGTGTACCTGGCCATCCTCAAACTGCTTTCCAGCCATTTCCTCACCCCAGAGGCCGTGCACCCGCCGAAGCTCGTGGACGGGCACATGCTCATGGAAAAGCTGGGCCTGGAGGAGGGGCCGGTGCTGGGCCGCCTGCTGAACGCCGTCCGGGAGGCCCAAGCCACAAAAAAGGTCAAGACGCCGGAGCAGGCGATCCAGTGGGCTGAAAAAATCCTGAGATCGGGCAAGGCCAACGTCCCGGAAAAACCCCGGCCCGCGGACAAGGCCTCCGAAGACGCCAAGGGACTGCGGTTCTAGGAAGTTTTCCGGGAGACGCGCCCCCGCTTGTGGCGGGGGGAAAAGTCTTGTAAAATTCTTTTTCGGCTTGTCGCCATCCTGCCAGGTGCGACAGAAAACAGACTCCTCTCCGGGAAGGTCAGGGGGCGTCGAGGGAGGGCAGAGCCCTCCCTCGAGGAGCGCCGATGGCGACCTTTCCGGCCCGGTTGCAGAGACGGCGCCATCGGCCTTCAGGCCGGAATCGCGGCCGAAGGCCGATTCCGGTGCGACAGAGCGCGGGCGTAGTTCAATGGTAGAATGGAAGCTTCCCAAGCTTCAGACGTGGGTTCGATTCCCATCGCCCGCTCCAATTTCATAGGCCCGTCCTTGCGATGGGTCCCGTGTGCCGGTGGCACACGTTTGGGACGGGCCGAACAGGCCCCGGCCCCGAAGGGGGCGAAGCCGGCCCGGACGTTGGCCCTGTGTGTCATCCAAAAAATCCGCATCCCTCCTCCCGGAGAGACCGGAATAAAAAGATTCGCATGATGAACCCGAACCGCCCTTTCCTCGTTGGCCTCTTCCTCGCGCCGGTTCTGGCGGCGGGAACGCTGTGGGCCCTGGACCTCCCGAAATTCCGCCCCGCCGACAAAAAGAAATTCACCAACAAGCAGCCGGTGTCCGTGGCGGGCGTGCGCGGCATGGATGAACCGGGCGAAGCCGGAGACACCGCCGCCCGCGACGAAGAGTCCATGGCCTGGCTTGAATCCCGGAAAACCACGGCCGGGGATTTGTCGTCTTTTCTCATGGAGGGAGGCCTTCTCCCGTGAAAAAGTTCGCGCCGGCGCTGTCGCTCCTCCTGGCGGTTTCCGCGGCCGCGGCTTTTGACCTGAAAAGCCTCGACATGGACAAAGCCGTCTCGGGCGCCGCAAAAGTGGCCAAAGGCGCCTTCAAGATGTCCGACAAGGACGAGGCCGCCCTGGGCCGGGAAACGGGCTCCTACCTCTGCGCCCGCTACGGCCTGCTGAAGGACCCCGCCCTCACCCGCTATGTGGATCTGGTCGGCCAGTCCGTGGCGCGCCGATCGGACCGGCCGGACATCGCCTACCATTTCGGCGTCCTGGACACGGACGAAATCAACGCGTACGCCGCGCCGGGGGGGTATATCTTCATCACCAAGGGCATGCTCGCGCTTCTGAAAGACGAAGCCGAGCTGGCCGGCGCCCTGGCCCACGAGGTGGCCCACGTCGCCAAGCGCCACGTGGCCAAGGCCATCCAAAAAGCCAATCTGCTGGAAGGCGGCATCGAGCTCGCCAGCGCCCAAAAAGACAACCCGGCCGCGCTCCGGGCGGCCAACGATTTCACCGTGGGGCTCCTCTTCAAAGGGTTCGACCGGAAAGACGAGGCGGAATCCGACAGGGCCGCCGTGGCCTACGCCAAAGCCGCGGGGTACGATCCGGCCGGCCTCGTCCGCGTCCTGGAGCGGATGGCCCAAGCCAACCCCGGAGAAAACCGCTTCAAAGCCCTGGGCAAATCCCATCCGCCGGCCAAGGACCGCCTCGCCGTCGCGCGCAAAGAAGCGGGCGGACAACCCGGGGGCAAGACCAACGCCGAACGCTTTTCAAAAAACGTCCCGACGCCCTCTTAAAGACCCGCCGCCCTTGCCCGCCGAACCCCCGGAAAACGATACCGACGTGTACGCCGCCCAGCGGGAGGAGCTGCTGGGCCGCCTGAAAAAATGCCTGGCCGCCAACGAACCGTTCACGGTGCTGGAGCGGCCGCGCCTCACGCCCGACGACATCGCCGTCATTCTGCAAAAACTCAAGAACGGCTACGGGTTTTCCCGCAAGGAGCGCAGCGCCCTGACCGAGGCCGGCTTCCGCCTGGAAAAACTGTTTCCCGACCTGTGAGCCCCAAACAAAAGACCGCGCCGCGCCGCGCCCCCGCCGAAGCCTCTTCAGGCCGGCCCGCCGCGCCCCCCAAAAGCCCTTCCGCCAAAGCGGACATCGAGTCCGCCCTGGCCGCGTACTTCGGCCGGCGGTACTGTTGCCTGACCAACCGGGGGACCACGGCGCTGGCCGCGGCCCTGCACGCCCTGGACCGCCCCGCCGGGACCGCCGCCGTCTTTCCCGCGGCCATGTGTTCCATCCCCGTTTTCGCCGCCTCCTTCGCGGGCTGGCGGCCCGTCTTCGCGGACGTGAGCCTGCGGGACGGGAACTTCGACCCGGCCAGCCTGGAACGGATCCTGTCCCGCGGACGGGGACGGACCGGCGCCGTGGTCCCGGTGCACATGTTCGGCCAGCCGGACGACCTGGACGCCCTGAAAACCCTCTGCGACCGGTACGGCGCCGCTCTGGTGGAGGACCTGGCCCTGTCCATGGGCGCGCGGTACAAAGGGAAACGGGCGGGGGGATTCGGCACCCTGGCCTGCCTGAGCTTCGTCCGCAAGATGCTCCCGTTGGAAATGGGCGGCGCGGTCCTGACCGACGACCCCCGCCTGCACCGGCGCGTCGTGGAGTTCACGGACGGCCTCCCCGCCCTTTCCGCGGCCGGGCCCGTGCGGGAACAGGTCCAGGCGGCCATGAAAGCCTTCCACTCGCTCACCGGGTACGTGGCCGCCGGCGGCTGGGCCAAGGCCGGCCTGCTGGCGCCCTTTGAAGAGGAGTTCCGCCGCCTCCTGCTCTGGAAAACCACGGAAGACGATTGGAAGGACTCCGTGGTCCTCCCGGAGCTGAACGCCCTGGAAACGGCCGTCAGCGCGCGCCGGGTCCGGGCCGAGGTCTTTGAGACGGTGCTCACGCACCCGCGCCTGGAACCCCTGGCCCACGGGGACAGCGTCTTCTTCGCGTACCCCGTCCGGCTCAAGGGGCTGTGCGCGGAGGCGTTCCTGGATTTCGCGGCGCGCCGGGGGTTCGCGTTCAAGCGGGTGGCGTACCCCGACATCCACCCCGTGTTCGGCCCCAAGGATGCCTTCCCCAACGCCGCGCTCCTGGAAAAGGAGGTCGTCGGCTTTCCGGTGGACGACAACCAGCCGGCCTCCTCGTTTTGGGAGTACGCCCAGGACTTCGCCCGCGTCTTCGAGGAGTACGTGAAAGCGTCGGACGGCTTTCCGCCCTTCGACTGGCGCGGCAAGCTGGAACTGCGGATGGGCCAATGACGGCGCTTTCCGTCGGACATTTTTCCTTTCCCCTGGACAGCCGGCGGTTTTTTGATACACTGATAGGGTCATGAAACGTTCCCTTCGCGTCCTTCTGCTGATCGCGGTCGTGGGCTCGGCGGCGGCTTACTTCTATTTCCGCGCCGCGCAACAGGCGCCCGTGGCCAAGACCCCCATCCAAGCGGGGTCGGGCGGCGGCGAGGGACGCGGTGGCGGAGGGGCCGGCGCCGGCGGCGGGGGAGCCGGCGGAGGAGAAGCCGGCCAAAGCGCCCAAGGACAAATGGCTTCAGCGGCGGGCGCGGGCGGCGCTGGAGGACCCGGCGGCGCCGCGGCGGCCGGCGGACCCGCAGGAGCCCCCGGCGCGGCGGGAGGAGCCGGGGCACAGGCCCCCGGAGCGCCCCAAATGCCCTCGCCACCCGGCCCGGCGGGAGCTCAGCCTCCGTCCGGAGGAGCGCCGTCCGCTCCAGGGCCAACGGGAGCACAGCCTCCGCCCGGAGGAGCGCCGGCCGGAGCCCCCGGCGGCGCGCCCGGCGCGGCAGGGGCCAAACCCGGCCCCAGCGCCGGCGCAGGCCAACCGGCCCTGGGTTTCTTCGACAGGATCCTCCAACGTTTCGCCAACTTCTTTTCCGCCTTTCAGGAAGGGGAGGCGAAAGGCCAATCCTTTTTCGGCCGCCTGTTGAGCGGCCTGAGGTCCTTCGCCTTCAAAAGCCCGGAGGCCTCCGCGAAAAAACCGGAGGAAAAGGCCGCGGCGCCGGAATCGTCGGAAGAAGCCAAAAAGAAACAGGAGATGCTGGCCCAAAACCAGCAGCTCCAGGACCAGATCAAGCAAAGCCTGGAGGACAATCTGCAGCAACAGCGCATGCTCCAGGAGATGCTGCAAAACGAGCGTCTCAACCGTCAGAACGTTCAGAACGTCCTGCAGACCCAAAAATCCATCCGGCAAGCCCAGGAAAGCATCAAGACCCTCCAGGATCAGCGGAAGGTCCGGTAAGGACGTTTTTCTCTTCGTGTTTTCCGCCGCCTCCCGCGCCTCTCTTCCGCAGCCCCTCAACGATCCCCGTCCCCGGGCGGTCCCAGGACTCCTTCTGGCCTGCGCCCTCCTGACGGTTCCGTTCGCCCGGCCCGGCGCCCAGGAGCTCGACGTGGAGCTTTCGACGGACACGGCCATGGATTCCCTGGAAGAGACGTCCGTTCCGGCGCTGGAAGCCCTCCCCCTGCCCGAGGCCGCCGAGCCTTCCCTAAAGCGGCCCGCCTGGCTGGAGGCGGCGGAACGGCACTACAACGAGGGGCTCAAGGCCCTGGAACAGGGGAACGAGGCCCTGGCCGGAAAAAATTTCCGGAAGACCCTGAAGCTGCTGTCCCAAAAATCCGACGGACGGGCCGTGCTGGACTTCAAGGACGAGATCGAGGCCCTGCTGGGCAAGGCCGAGGAAAACCTCATGCCCGCCCCGTCCGAGGAAGGCCCCACCGCGGGCGGCGGGCTGGAGGTCAGCGAACAGGAACTGCAGAACGCCCCTCGGGAAGAGGCCCCGGCCGCCGCGGGAAGGACGTCCTACCAGATCCCCATGGAACCGGACAACCCCCTGGTCCAGAAATACATCGCCCTGTACACCACCGGCCCCCGGCGCAAAAACATGCAGCGCGCGCTGGAGCGGCTGGGGCTGTACCGCGACATCATGCTCAAACAGCTCAAGGAGACCGGCATGCCCCGGGAACTGCTGTACCTGCCGCTGGTGGAAAGCGAATACACCAACACGGCCGTGTCCCGGGCGGGCGCGGTGGGGCTGTGGCAGTTCATGAGCGGCACGGGCCGGCGGTACGGGCTGAAGATCAACTACTGGCTGGACGAGCGGCGGGACCCGGAAAAAGCCACGCGCGCGGCCTTGGCGTATCTGAAAAGCCTGCGGGACTGGTTCGACGACTGGCACCTGGCCCTGGCCGCGTACAACCGGGGGGAGTTCGGCGTCCAGCGCGACATGGAGTACACCCGCTCCCCGGACTACGGCCTCCTGTCCCAGCGGAACGGCCTGCCCCGGGAAACGGAACACTACGTGCCCAAGTTCATGGCCTGCGTCCTGATCGCGGACAACGCCGCCTCCTACGGATTCGACATCGCCGAGCTCTCGCCGCCCGCCGTCGACGAGGTGGTGCTGGAAAAGCCCCTGGACCTGCGGGTGGCCGCGGAATGCGCGGGCGCCACGGAAAAGGCCCTGCAGGAGCTCAACCCCACCCTGCGGCTCTGGTGCACGCCCAAGAACGAGCCCCGCTTCGTCCTCAAAATTCCCGCCGGCACCCGGGAAACCTTCCTGGCCGCGCTGGCCCAGGTGAAGGACTGGACCCCTTCGTCGGGCTTCGTCAAATACAAGGTCAAGCGGGGGGACTTTTTGGGCAAGATCGCCACGCGGTTCAAGACCAGCGTCAAGGCCATCCAAAAGGACAACCAGATCCGGGACCCGCGCCGCCTCAAGCCGGGACAGGTCCTGGTGATCCGTCCCGGAAAGAAATACAAGGAAGATTGACCCGCCCCGGAACCCCGGGCCTCCCGCCGTTTCCTCGCTCTTTCCCTTCTTCCGGCCTTCCCGAAAGCGCCCGCAAAAATAAATTTGATTTTGTTACTTATTTGTTACAAACTATTAATGGAAACAACATGAAATTTCCTTATATTTACAAAAGACGCTTCCAAGAGCCCTTTGGGAGGCGGCGCCCAAAAAATGCCCTTCAGACCCCAGCGGCCTTCCGTCTTTAAGAAAATCTCCGCCGCCCTGACCGCGGCGGTTTTCGCCTGTACCACGACGGCGGACCCCGTGGCCCGGGCCGCCTCCTGGGACCCGCCCGCTCCTTCCCGCGTTTCCTACAAGCAAGAGGCCGACCCGCAGACCGCGGAAGCCAAAGCCATCCTGTCCGGCGTGGCCTGGCCCCGGGAATCCATCCACCCGCTTTTGGGGTCCTTCCGCCTCTCCTCCCAGGTGGGGACGGTCGTCGACACCGGCCTGTCCGCGGCCGCGGCCCACGAGCCGGAGAAGATCCGGCCCCTCACCATCTACCACGTCCAAGACGCCCACGGCGTGCACGAGGCCCAGAAAAACGTCTCCAAAATCCTGGAAGGCCTCACCCAGGCGGTCTGGGAGGCGGAGGCGCTGAAAAAGAACCGCACCTCCCGCCCCTCGCCGCTCCTGGTCCTCCAGGAAGGCGGCACCGGGCCCGTGCCCGCGGACTGGCTGGCCGCCTTCCCGTCCGCGGAAACCAAGCGGCAGGTGGCCCGGGCCCACCTGCGCCAGGGCCGCCTCACGGGCGAGGAATACCAGGCCCTCCTGGAATCGCCCGGCGCGCTCCGGCTCGTGGGCCTGGAAGAGCCGGCCCTTTACCAGCGGAACCTCCAGGCGCGGCACGGCACCGTGGAGGCCCGCCTGCAGGCCGCCAAGCACATCGCGGGGCTCCGTTCCCGCCTGGCCGCGGTCAAGGAAAAGGCGTACCCCGCCGCTCTCCGGGAACTGGACGAAAAGATCCGGGCCTTCTCGGACAAGAACCTCCCCTATGTGGATTACCTGAAAGAACTCTCCCGCCTGTCGCCCCGCGGCGTGGAGGCCGCCGAATTTCCCAACGTCCACCGGGTGCTGCGCCTGGCGGAGATGGAAAGCCGCATGGACCTCGCGGCCCTGCGGGACGAACGCGTCCGCCTGGTGGAAAAGATGGCGGGCCAGATGAGCCTGGACGCCCTCAAGGAGCTGGCCGCCCAGGCCGGGGAGATGCGCGAGGGGCGCGTCAACCCCCGCGTCTTCTTCGAGGGGCTGGTGTCCGTGGCCGACCTGCTGGGCCGGCGCGGCGCCGCCGTTCCCTCCGCGCACATGCGCCGGTACGTGGCCTATCTGAAGCTGCGGGAAGAGGTCCGGCACGACCGCCTGCCGGCGGAAACGGAGCAGCTGGAAAACCGCCTGCTGGAGGCCTTCAGCTCCAACGACCGGGTGTGGCGGCTCATCCAGCTGGACCGCCGCCTGGAAAAAGAAGCGCGCCTCTGGGACCTGAAGACCACCCCCGAACGGTTCGCCGCGTACCGCCAAGAGGGCCCCCTGGACTGGATCGAGACGGAACGCTACCTCCTGTCCCAGGAAAAACGGTACGGCCTGCCCTCCCGGCCCCTGTCCGAGCCGTCCCATCTGGCCGTCTGGCTGGACCGTCTGCCGGACGTCCTGCAGTATTACGAGCTGGCCCTGGAGCGCGACGCGGCCATGGCCCGCCGGGCCCTGTCGGAAATGTCCCGCGCCGGCGCCACCCGGGCCGTGCTCATCGCCGGGGGATTCCACACCCCCGGCTTGACGAGGCTCCTGCGGCAGGCCAACGTCAACTACGTGGTCATTCAGCCCCGCTTCAACCCGTCGGCCCCGGCGCCGGCGGAGGACGGGGCCCTCCAGATCGGCCACCGTTTCGACCCGCGCGCGGCCGACGGCCTGCGCGAGCCCAACCAATTGGCGGACCCGGCCTTCCGCCAAAGACTGGGCATGGACATGGTGGCGGTGGAGATCGCGGACATCCTGAGCGCCACCGCCGAGGAACGCGCCCGCCGGATCCCCCAGCTTCAGAGCGTGCTGTCCCATTGGGGGCGGGACAACGCCCTGCCCCTCAGGCTCGAGGCCGCCCTGTACCGCGAAACGGACCAGGAGCGGCAGGTCCTGATCCGGGGGAGGAACAACGGGGAGCCCGTGGTCCTGCTCTACGATTTGCAGCGCAACACCGTCACCACCGTGGTGGGGAAAAACCAGATCCAGCGGGCCGAAATCCCCGACGGCCAGGCCCAGGACCTGCGGGACCGCCTGGAGGGGCTGCCGCTCACCGGAAAGATCGGCTGGCGCGACGGGCTGGGCTGGGTCCGGGCCGTCCTGTTCTCGGAGGACGCCCTCACCCTGGACGATTTCATCGCCGAGGCGCGGGACTTCCTGCGCGCCTATGAAGAGGGGTTCACCCCGGCCTCCCGCCGGGGCCGCCGCATCGCCCTCCGCCTGCTCCCCCTGCGCAAGCCCGCCGTGCTCCCGGCCCCGCCCGGAGGGCGGCACCGGAGCGCCCCCGGCAAGATCTGGACCGTGGATGAACTCCTGGAAGAGTTCGGGGCGGACGACCTGCCGCCCCTGGTCACGGGCGGCGCCGGGTTCGTGGGCTCCCACCTCACGGACCGGCTCGCGTCCGAAGGCGGGCAGGCCGTGGCTCTTTTCCGCAGCGGAGACCCGGAATCCACCGCCCGCCTGGAGGCGGCCAAGGACAACCCGGACGTGTTCCTGGTGGAGGTGGGGGACTTCCTCGCGCCCAGGAGCCTCGCGCGGTTCGAACGGCTGGTGTCGAAATCCCCGGTGGTGTACCACGTGGCGGCCCAGGCCGACGCCCGGGTGGAGACGCCGGAGCAGGCCGCGGAAACCTATCTGACCAACGTCTTCTTCACGGGCCTCCTGGCCCAGTTCACGGAGCGGCACGGCAAGCGCCTGGTGTACGGCTCCAGCGCCCACGCGTACACCCTGTACCCCGGCGGGTTCGAGGGCCCGGTCACGGAAAGGACCGACCTGCCCCTGTCGCCCCGGGCCCGGGAATTCCGGGACCGGGCCGAACAGGCCTTCCGCGAATACGTGGAGCGGTACGCGGCCGGCGAAGCCGGCCAAACCCCCGAAGAATTCGTCGACGCGTTCCTGCGAGAAACGGGCGTCATGGACATGCTCCGGCGCGCCCAGGAGATCACGGCCCAGGCCCGCGAAGCGAACGTCACCGACCCCAACGAGATCGCGAACCGCGTGGCCCAGGAAGTCCCGCCGGACCTCTGGCAGGGGCTGTACTCCCTGTCGAAGATCATCCCCGAGGCCTTCGTCCTGGCGCTCCCCGCCGGCCACGGCATCGCCCTCCGCTTCACCAACGCGTACGGCCCCCGGGGCCGCCCCGGCGAGGTGTACAACCTTTTCATCGACCGCATCGCCGCGGACAAGCCCGTGTTCGCGTCGGACCATTCCCGCAACTTCATTCACATCGAAGACTCCATCGCGGCGCTGGAGGCCGCGGGCCGGCTCCTGCAAAGCCCGGACTACCGGGACGACGAAAACCACCTGGTCCTGGTGGGGTCGGACGAAGGCGCGGTCTCCATGAAGGAACTGCTGGACACGGTGCTGGACCTCTTCATCGAGGAAGACCCGGCGCAGGCCGACAAATACCGCCGGATCAAGGCCGAGGCGCCGGTCCGCCCCAGCCGGCCCCTCCTGCAGATTCCGGAGATGGATTTCGACAAGGCCCGGGACCTCCTCCCCGGCTGGCGCGCCGGCACGCCCCTCAAGGAAGGACTGCGCCCCATGGTGCGGGAGGCTCTCCGCAGGAACGGCCGGGGAGACCCGTCGGAAAACGTGGACGCGCCCGTCCCGCCGGAAGAGGCCCCCGCCCCCACCCGCCGCAAGGATTTCCTGGCTCTCGCCGCGGCCGCGCTCCTCACCGTGGTCCTGCCCCTGGCGGTCCGCGCGGCCACCGACACCCTGGACGTGGGCGCGGTGGCGCTGGAGGTCGGCCTCATCTGGGCCGTGTTCGGCGTGGTGGTGGGCCTCATGGCGCTCTGGACCGCCGCCCGGCGGTCGGTTCGGGAAGCGGCCGCGGCCCCGCCCGAGGAACCCGCCGCGCCGCCCGCCGGCACCGGCCTGCCTTCGGAGGTGGAAAAGATCCTCTTCCCCGGCGGCCTGTTCGTGACGCCCCTCTTCCCGCAGAAATCCGGGCATTCCCTCGTGGTGGACGGCCGCGGCGCCACCATCGACCGGGAGGGAAACATCAACCTGGACGCGGCCGTGGCCGTGGCCCTCTTCCAGCAGATCGAGGCCCTGGGCCGGTCCACCGCCGACGGCAAACCCATTCACCTGGACATCCTGGTCAACCTGCCGGACGACGCCCAGCCCGACGCCTTCCGGTCCTTCCAGCAGATCCTGAGCAACGCCAGGGCCTATTATCCGGAGGCCGCCATCGAGGCCCTGCAGGAGCGCGTGTCCTTCGGGCTCATCAACGTGACGATCACGGACCCCAAGGACCGGGTGACGGAACTCCTGCGGGAAAAACGGGAGCAAAACCTGGACATGCGCGTGGTCGTGGACCCCGCCCACCTGCCCTTCTGGTCCGAAGTGATGAAGACGCAGGAAGGCCTGTTCCTGGTGGTGGCCCGGCGCGCCGCCGCGGACCTCGCCCGCGTGGAGGTGGACGTCATCCTCTCCGGCGCGGAAGCCCAATTCCTGATCCAGATGGCCGAAACCCACAGGGAACTTGAGGAAGTCCTCCGGGCCGCCCGCGACGCCCAGGGACGGCTCCACTTCCAGGCCGTGACCGTGCCCCAGCCCGTCCAACAGCTTGAAAAGGACCGGCAGACCATCGCGCTTTTCAACAGCCAGGCCTGACCCTCATGGAAGGAAAAGCGGGATTGACAGAAATGAGGAAGCCGGATTATAATGTAAGCGTTTACATCCATCGAGGGACGAACGCGCGACGGCGCGCGGCGAAACGTTCAATTCCCGACGGAGGAAATCCATGAACACCCTGTCCCGCAAGCTGGCCACCCTCTCCCTCTTGCTCCTGGCCGCCCCGCTGGGGGCCGCCGTCCCCTCCCTCATCAACTTCCAGGGCCGCCTCACCGACGCCGACGACAACGCCGTCACCGCCGCCACCCCCGTCACCTTCAAACTTTATACCGTGGAAACGGGCGGCACCGCCGCCTTCACCGAAAGCCAGGTGGTCACGCCCGATTCCAACGGCCTGTACAACGTGTTCATCGGCTCCACCGTTTCCCTCGGCGGCCTCAGCTTCGACCAAAACCTCTGGCTGGAGGTGACCGTCAACGGCGAAACCTTGTCGCCCCGGTACCGCCTCACCGCCTCGCCCTACGCGCTCCAGGCCTCCAGCGCCAATTACGCGGCCGCCGTGCCCTGGTCCGGCATCACGGGCATGCCCGCGGGGTTCGCGGACGGCACGGACGACGGCGCGGGCGGCGGATCGCTCACTGCGGATTCCGTGGGCACCGAACACATTAAGGATTCAACCATCACAGTCAACGACATGGCCGCCAACTCCGTGGGCGGCAACCAGATCATTGACTCCACCATCACCAACGCGGACATCAACGACGTGGCCTGGGGAAAATTGACCGGTGTACCCGCGGGTTTCGCGGACGGGGTGGACGACACCGCCGGCGGCCTTTCCGCCGATTCCGTGGGCACCACCCACATCATCGCCTCCACCGTGGCCCTCGTGGACCTCAACACCACGGACGTGGACACGCGCTATCTCACCACCGGCACGGCCCAAAGCGTCTCCGGCGCCAAGATCTTCACCGCCGGGATCAATGCCCAGGGGGGCATTTCCAACTCCGGCGGCGATGTGCAGGTGGGGGACAACCTGGTGGTCACAGGAACCTCGGACCTTCAGGGAACCCTGTCCGACTCCGGCGGTAACCTGCAGATCAACGACACGCTGGAAGTCAATACGATTCGAGACTTCTCCGGTGGCAACGTGGTCCTGCAGGACGACGCTGGGAACGTGGGAATCGGCGCCACCACCCTAAATGGAAAACTTCATATCGCGGCTGGCGCAGACCATCTCGTATTTGAAGAAACCGATGCGGCCGCGGACAATAAAAAGTGGTTGCTGAAGGGGGATGGGACCAACTTCGAAGTCATTGCGGCCAATGACGCCTTCGGTTCCTTCGGGACCGCCCTCCAAGCCACTCGATCTGGCTCCACCATCAGCAGTGTTCGATTCCCCGAAGGTGGGGTGGGAATTGGCGCCTCGGGAGGAGCCACCGGCTCCCTGACCGTAAACTCCACAATTACGGCCAATGGCGTTGTGGCCATCCCCATCGCCACCACCGTTGACAACACATCTCCGGGGCTTGTGCTGGGGGAAAAACTCGCGGACGATTTTGTATACGACACGGACGTTCTCAACCATTTCGGCCTGGGTTTCCACAGCTATTCGGGAGTGCAAAATATGTACTTCTCGGATTATTTCGGCATGGACTTCTTCACCTCAGGCGCCAACCGATTACGGATCAACCAAGAAGGTAAGATCGGCGTGGGGACAGTCGATCCCGCGGCCAAATTCCACATCCAGGACGGCTCGGCCACCATTTCAGGGACCAACGCGGCACTCGTTCTGGGCTCCGTGGCGTCGGCGCCGCCGACGCCCAGCAATGCCGCCGTCTTTTTCTCAAGCGGCACCCCCGCAGAGATGTGGGTCATCGATGCCTCAGGCAATGCCACGCAACTCTCGCCGCATGACGATCTCACGGGAGAATGGATATTCTTTTCCAAAAATCTAAAGACCGGACGCGTGGTTCGAGTGGATATGGAAAGGCTGATCCGTCGCCTGGAAGATGTTTTGGGAGAAAAATTCCTGATGGAAAGCTATGAAAAACCCTAGCGGACGGGGAATTCAAATTTTCACATAACCCATGAGCCGCTCAAAATCTCCCCGAACCATCGTCATCGGGCTGTCCATTGCCAGCCTTGGAGTGGTTGCTATGGCGGCAATTTTCACCGGCCCCTCTTTTCATGTGCCCGCGCTTCGGCTGGGCGGGGCCGGGGGGAACGCGGCCTCCTCCTCGTACAAGACCACGGCCAGCCTGGGCCAGCCCCTGGCCGGCGCGGCCCTCACGAGCACAAATTACAAACTGCAGGGCGGGCTCATCCCCCAGACCCTGTCCGCGGGCGTCCTGGCCGCGGACACCGCCACCAAACAGCTGGACCCATCCCAGTCCAACACCGTCACCCTGCGCACCTCTTCCGGCGTCACCATCACCCTGGAAATTCCGGCCAACGCCTTTTCCGAGGCCGTGACGCTCACGGCCAGGCTCCCGTCCAGCTTCGCGGCTGCGGTCTCCAACATCGCCTCCTTGAAAGGCACCAACGTGGGGGTGGAGATCACCACGGACAAGTCCCTTCAGCCCCAGAAAACCATCAGCCTGGTGTTCACGTACCGGGACGCGGACGTGCAGGGCCTGACCGAGGACCGACTGGTGGTGGCGTACTACGATGAAACGGGCGGCCGATGGGTCCCCATCCCGTCCACCGCGGACCCGGCCAATAACAAGGTCACGGGCCGGACCAACCATTTCACCGTGTTCCAGGTGGTGGAGCTGGCGCCCGCGCCCGCGCTCAACGCCGCCTTCGTGTATCCCAACCCCCTGCGTCCGGGCCAGGGCCACACCCAGATGAACCTGACCAACCTGCCGGCGGACACGCGGATTTTGATCTTCACCCCCACGGGCGAAAAGGTGCGGGAACTGACCACGGACAACACGGGCCGGGCCGCCTGGGACGGTCTGAACGAAGACGGGGAAAAAGTCGCCAGCGGCGTGTACCTGGCCTTGATCCGCAAAGGCTCCGAAAAAGAGACCGTGAAGATCGCGGTGGAGCGGTAAAATGAAAACGTTGAAAACCCTTATCATCTTATCAACGTTTTTTTCTTTCCCTATCAACGCCTTCAGTGGAAACGGCACTTCCAGCGCCAACTTCCTCAAGCAGGGGACGGGCGCCCGGTACCTGGCCATGGGCGGGGCCGCCGCGGCCTCGGCCGACGACGCCAACGCCCTGTTCTGGAACCCGGCCAACCTGGCCCTGGCGCGGGAGGCCTCCCTGTCGCTCACGTACGGCGCCCAGGTGGAATCCCTGAACGACCAATTCGCGGGGTACGTCCAGCCGGCCGGCCGGTGGGGGGCCTTCGGCGCGGCCATGCAGATGTTTTCCGCCGGCACCTTGAGCCAGACGGACGACACCGGCGCGCGGCTGGGGACCTTCGCGCCGCGCGACGCGGCGGGCTTGGCCGGCTGGGGACGCCGGTTTTTCGGCAATGTCACCTTCGGCCTCAACGCCAAGCTGGTGCAGTCCCGCATCCTCTCTTCGGCCTCCACCTGGGCCGCGGACGCGGGCCTGGGTTTTCAAATGAACGGTCTGGCTTTCGGCCTGGCCGCCCGGAACATGGGGGGAAAACTCAAATTCGACCGGGAAGAAAGCCCTCTGCCCCTCACCTTCCAGGCGGGCGCGGCCTGGAAACCGGGCGAATCCTGGCTCATCGCCGTGGACGGTTCACGGGCGCGGGACGAGGACGCGGCGCTGGGGGCCGGGCTGGAATGGAAGCTGGGACTGGGAACATCGGCCCTCTTTTTGCGCGGAGGATACAACACCCGCACACGGGACGTGCCGGGCCTGCAAGGCATGAGCGCGGGCCTGGGCTGGCGGTGGTCTCTCCTGGACGTGGACTACGCCTGGATCCCCATGGGGGACCTGGGCCAGACCCACCGGGCCTCCGTGAACGTGCGGCTGGGTTCAAAATAAAAGACCGGCAAGAACGCTTCATTAGGACAACGAGAAAACTTCGCTGCAGGAAAGGACATCGACTCCCATGGCACAACCGGACATCCACGAAATCGCCCGCCAGGCCGGCGTTTCCATCGCCACGGTTTCCCGCGTCATCAACAACAGCCCCCGCGTGAGGGAAGCCACGCGCAGGCGCGTCCTTGCCGTCATGAAGAAGCTCAACTACCGGCCCAACCCGGCGGCCCAGAACCTGGGCCGGGCGACGGTGCGGTCCATCGGCGTGGTGACCCACCCGGATCCGGATTTGGACGCCCACTATTTCGCGGAGACCCTGCGCGGCATCCGCGAGGGGCTGAACGGCTTTTCCTACGACCTCCTGATCAACCCCCAGGAGGCGACCCACGCGTACCTGCTCCTGGCGCCGGCCCAGGACGATCCCCTGCTGAAACGCCTGGAGGAAAAACACCTCCCCACGGTGCTGATCAACGCCACGTCGCCCCGGTTTTCGTCCGTGGACATGGACAACACCGCGGCCGCGTACGAGGTGGTGCGCCACCTTCTGCAGCTGGGGCACCGCAAAGTGGCCATCATCAACGGCAAGATGGAAACCAGCAACGGCAAGGACCGCTTCGAGGGGTACCGCAAGGCCCTCAAGGCCCACAAGGTCCCCTTTTCCGAATCCCTGGTCGAACGGGGGAACTTCAGCGAAGGCGGGGGGCACGCGGCCATGAAACGCCTTTTGGCCCTCAAGAGCCGCCGCCCCACCGCGGTCTTCGCGGCCAACGACCACATGGCCATGGGCGCCCTGCGGGCCATTCAGGAAGCGGGCCTCAAGGTGCCTCAGCACATGGCCCTGGCCGGTTTCGACGACATCGAGCTGGCGGCCAAGTGCCGCCCGCCGCTGACCACCGTGCGCCAGCCCTTGAAGAAAATGGGATATGAGGCCACGCGGTTCCTGTTGGACATGCTTTCCAAGGGCGTGCCCCCCGCGCCCCGGCGCCTCCTCCTGGAAGGGAAACTCATGATCCGGAAATCCTGCGGGGCCTACGCCTCCCACCTGCCTCACTGACCCGGCGTCCGCCCGATCCTCCATGATCCGACAACGCGCCGGGCAAACCCTCCCGCTCATCTTCCTGTCCCTGACGCTCCTGGCCGGCCTTTTTCCGGCCCGTCTTCAGGCCGGCGGTCCGGCCCTGGGCCCGGACCTGTACGAAGGCGTGAAGGCCCTCCGCCGGGCGGACGCCCATGAATTCGCCCGCGACAACACCGGCGAGGGGGGCGACACCTACACCAAACCCACCAACGTGGGGCTGGACATCCTCTCGGCCCTGGCCGCGGAAAAAGAAAAGCACGCCTCGCCGGAGGAGACCCTCGCCCACGTGCTCAAGGTGATGGACGGCGTGGAAAGCCTGAAGACCCACCGGGGCATCTTTCCGGAATACATCAAGCTGGACCGGGGCCGGGTGTACACCGAGGAAAAGGACGGGCAAATCCGCTTTTCCTCCATCGACTCGGCCTGGCTGCACTTCGCCCTGAGCGCGGCCGAGGCCCGGTACAGGCGCGATGAGCCCGCCCTGGCCCGGCGCATGAAAAAACTCCTGGACGAGGCGGACTACACGGTCTTCCTGCATGGGGGAGGGCGGCTCTTCCGCCACGGCTTCACCCTGTCCGCGGACACCGGCGCCATGGAACCGTGGCCCCACAACTACGACAACAAAAACAGCGAGGCCCGCGTGCTGGTCCCCTTCCTGGTCGCGGCGGGAAAGCTTCCGGAGACCGTTTGGGAAAACATGTTCTACCGGTGGACCGAGGCGGAGGGACTGCCCCTGGCCGAGGGCTGGAAGATGAGCGCCTTCGTGGAGCTGACGGGCAACATCTATTTCGACGAGCCGGCCCTGGCCCCCAAGACCCTGGGCCTGAGCCACCGCAACTATTTGAAGGCCGCGCAAAAAATCGCGTCGGATCGGGGTCTGGCGCTGTACGGCTGGGCGCCCTGCTACGGCCCGGACGACGGGTACACGGAATACGGCCTGACCCGGCCGGACGCGGCCGCGCCCTACGGGGCCGCGCTCCTGACCACGCTGGATGACGCAAAGGCCTGGGAAAATTTCGAGAAAATGCTACAATTAGGTTCTTTGGGCGACCCGCAAAAGCCCCTGCCGGAAGCCCTGGATTCAAAAACAGGCGTCATCGTGAACAAACGGTCCCTGTCGTTGGACCAGAACCTGTTGTACCAGGCTGTGCGCAAGGACACGGTCAGAAAGTTGGTCGGCAAGACCGCCTGGGCCCAAAAAGCCCGGCAACTCCTGAAATCCATGGACCGGCAACATGCGCAGGTTTCCAACAAATAGGCCTCTCCTTTTTTCCTTCCTTGCCGGCCTGGGGCTCCTTCTCCCCGGGCTCCTGGCCTTTCCCGTTTCCGCGCGGGCCGGGGTGCTCTTCGTGGGGGATTTTGACGAAGGCACCCTCACCCTGGACATTGGCGGCAGCAGCACCGTCACGGACCTCAACAACGCCACCGCCGCGGTGGTGGCCCACGCCGACGCCACGCCCGCCCTGTGGAACCGAGGCTCGTCCCTGAAGGTCGACTACACCACCGGCGCGGACAGCTACATCCTTTTGAACTTCGGGTCCAGCCAGGACCTCCGCAACTACGCCGCGCTTTCTTTCTGGGTGCGCGGCACGGCCGGAGCGGAACGGTTCAAAATCCTGGCCCAATCCGCCGGATCGGGGCAGCCCTCCACCCGATTGGACGTCCGCAACTACCTGCCCGCCGGCGTCACCACCTCCTGGCAGAAGGTGGTGGTCCCCATCCGCGCCCTGGTTTCGGACTTCGTCCTCAACACCAGCACCGCCCTTTCCGACATCAACGCCATCGTGCTCCAAATCGACAGCGCCGCGCCCAGCGAATCCTTTTACCTGGACGATTTCCTCTTCCACACCAAAGCCGCGCCCGTGTGGGTGGACAACTTCAACGACGGCGCGGAACCCGGCGCCTTCGGCTTCCCCAGCGGCAACTACGTGAATGGCGGCACCGGCGCCGGTTTCGCCCACGTGTACGACACCGGCACGTCTTCCAGCTCGCCCGCGGGCTTCAAGATCACCTGGACCACGGGCACGGCCCTGCCCACGGAAGCCGCGGTCCTCGTCATGCTGGACAGCCCCGATTATCGGAACGGGCACGTGGCCGCCGACGTGTCCGGCTGCGACACCCTGGCCTTCAGCGTCATGGGAGACAGCGCCCAGAACGGCCAGCCCTTGGGCATCGGCCTGAGCGACGACGCCATTGACGAAAACATCCATCTGACCACCATCACCCTCACCACGGCCTGGCAGGCCGTGACCCGGCCCGTGCCCGGCGTGTCCGGTTTTAATCTGGCCTCCTCCACCAACATCGCCCAGGTCCAATTTTGGTTCATCAACCCCTTCAGTTCGGGCCGCGGCGCCCAGGTGGTGAATTCCACCAACGGCGTGGTGTACGTGGACGACATCCGCTTCCTGGACACTCAATCGCCCACCGCGCCCTCGGCCTTGGCGGAAGACGGCACGACCATCGCGAACAATTCTTTCATAGGCATCACCAACGCCGTCACCTTCACCGCGCCCACCGCGAGCGACGACGCCACCCTGGAAAGCGTGCGCTTCGAGCACGATGGCTTGACGGGCGGCGCCACCTGGTACACCGTGTACATCAACACCAACACCTCCAGCGCCTCCCACAGCTTCACCTGGAACACCGCCAGCCTCCTGGAAGGGACCAGCTACCAGGTGCGGGCCGTGGCCATGGACGTGGCCGGCAACCAGAGCGCGACGACCTTCACCAGCATTGAGATCAACCAGGCCTGCGACGTGAGCGGCGACTCCGACGCCCCGACCATCACCCACACCCCCATCACCCTGGCCGCGCCGGGACAGGCCCTGTCCGTGCCCGTGTCCGCGGCGGACAACACCCGCGTGGCGGCGGTCACCCTTTTCTACCGGACCAAGGGGACCAGCGACTACAGCCAAGTCGCGTACACCGTTTCGAGTCCCTGCAACAAAACCTTCTCCGGCACCGCCGCGGTGCCGGCCTCCGCCGTCACCTCCGCCGGCGTCGAATACTACATCCAGGCCACGGATTCAAAGAACAGCGCCACCTTCGCCAGCGCCGCCTCGCCCCAGTCGGCCGCCGCGAAAGACTCCGTCAAGCAGGCGGAGATCACCGCCGCCGGCGGCACCGTGACCCTGGGCGACAGCAACGCCGCGGACGGCGAGACCTCCGTGACCATCCCGGCCGGCGCCCTGGACGAGACCGTCACCGTCACCCTCACGCAAAAGAGCGTGACCGAGGTCCCCTCCGGCGCGTCCATCGGCCAGGACCAACCCTTCGCCGCCTTTGAATTCGGGCCTTCCGGCACGGTCTTCGCCCGGCCCGTGACCGTCACCCTTCTTTATCCCGACGCGGACCAGGACGGTTTCGTGGAGAGCGCGGTCACCGGGCTGGACACCACCGTGCCCGAGACGGGCCTGAAAGTTTTCGTGTACGACGGCGCGGCCTGGCGCAGCCTGGGCGGCACGGTCAACGCCTCCCAAAACACGGTCACGGCCCAGACATTCCACTTTTCCACCTTCGCGGTGTTCCCGGCCTCTTCCCTCACCAAGGCCCGGCTCCGTCCGCCGGAGAAGATCATCACGCCCCTGGGCTCGCCCGGCGTGAACGACGCGGCCCACTTCGGCGGCGGCGCGGCCGGCGCCAAGATCGAAATTTACGACATCACCGGCCGGGTGGTCCGCCGCCTGTACGACCAAACGGTCTGGGACGGCCGCGATTCCGACGGAAACATCGTTGAAAGCGGCGTGTACTTCTACCACGCGGAAATCGAAGGGGAAAAGGTGGACGGCTCCCTGACCGTGGCCCGATGACAACAGAGACGGCGTTAAAAGTGGGAAGTGCGAAGTGGGAAATGGGGGCGGCACGCACCTATGATCCCCTCGCCCGCGACAGCGGGAGAGGGCAAGGGTGAGGGCATGAGACTCTCGTCGAATACCCTGATTTTTTCGAGGAACCTGCGTCGAACGCAAACCGACGCGGAAACCCGTTTGTGGTATTTCCTGCGCCCGGCGTGGCATTCGCTGGATGCCACGCCCCCTCTCCCTGGAAGGGGGAGGGGCAAAACCCCACGGGCGAGGACAAAACTGGTTTTAGTAGCCGTTCTACTTCTCACTTCCCACCTCCCACGCCTTTCTTTTGCGGCTTTTAAGGACCCCGGATTCGGGGCGCGGCCCGCGGGCATGGGGGGCGCCTTCGCCGCCGTCTCCGACGACGAAAACGCCCTCCTGCACAACCCGGCCGGCGCCGCGGACGCCGGCGGGGCGCAGGTCGCCTTCGCCCACAGCAAGCCCTTCCAGGGCCTTGAGGAAACCAACGTGAACCTGAACTTTTTCGCCGGCGTCTTTCCCGTCTCCAACGGGCTGGCGCTGGGCGGCGGGTGGGCCAACCTGATCGCGCCCGTGTACCGGCAGAACACCGCCATGCTCCTGGCCGCCGCGTCCCTGAATTATTGGATGCCCAATTTGTCCCCGTCCGTGAACGTGGGGGTGAACCTGCGCCACCTGCACCACCGTTTCGACCTGGACGCCCGCGCCGCGCAGGACCCGGTCTTCGCGGGCGGGCGCAGCGAGGCGGCCCTGGCCCTGGACGCGGGGCTCCTGGTCAAGCCCGAGCCGGACCTGGCGCCGGGCCTGGCCCTGGCCCTGGTGGTGAAGGCCCTGAACGAGCCGGACCTGGGGCTGGCGGACCAGGACAAGGTGCCGCGGGAGTGGACGGCGGGCGCCGCGTACGGCTTCGGCCGGCTGACCCTGGCTTTCGACGCGGTCCGCCGCCGGGAAGAAGCGACTTGGCGCGCGGGCGCGGAAACATGGCTTTGGAACAGGCATTTGGGGTTCAGGACCGGCGCCAACTCCACCTCGGCCAGCGCCGGGTTGACCCTCGCCTTCAAGATCGGGGGAGGCAACCGCCTGGCCCTGGACTACGCCCTGTCCTATCCCTTGCGCCTGGAGGAGCCCGCCTCCTCGCACCGGGCCGCCTTCAAGGTACAGTTTTGATATACTTTGCAGATACGACATCCATGAGACCTTCTCCACGCGCGCTTCCATTCCTTTTCCTCCTGGCCGGGCTCCTGGCCGTCTGCCGCCCCCCGCTCCGCGCCACCGTGTTGGACACGTTCGACAACGCCGCCGGTTGGTCCACTTTCACGGAATCAGGGAGCAACTCCACCGCCTCCACCAGCACGGCGGCGGGCCAGACCGGAAACGCCCTCAAGCTGACCTACGACCTCACCACGGAAGGGTTCGTTGGCGTCACGCGGAACATGACGGGCCGAAACTTCATCGCGGACGGGGCCAACTCCCTGCGCTTCCTGTACCGCGCCACGGGCGTCACCAACACCCTGGAGATCAAGTTTACGGACGATGACAGCACCAACACCGCCACCTGCGACAAGCTCTATTACAAGCTCCTCTTCACGCCGGACGACACCTGGCGGGAAGTGATCGTGCCCCTCACGGATTTCAAGATCTTCACGGATGGGGACGGCTCCTTTGACCTACAGGCTGTGGCGCGGGGCGGTTTCGCGGTCACGCGCGACAACGGCACCACGGGTTCCGGTACCGTGTATTTGGATGACTTCCGGCTATACAAGGACAGCGCGTTCACGTCCCTCGTTGACGGCTTTGAATCCGCCGACCTGAAAAACAACCGCGCACAAACGATCAGCGTGTTCACGGACGGCACCAGCACGGCCTCCGGCGTGTACGTGACCAGCCAGACCGTGAGCGGCTCCCGGGGATATGAGCTCAACTACGCGGTGGCGGGCGGCTCGGGCCGGTACGCGGGACTGGCGCAGCCATTCGGCGGACTGGCCGCGCCCCAAGGCGGGGAACGCCTGGAATTTTGGGTCAAGGGCGGCTTCGGCGGGGAACCCCTGAAGATCGAGCTTTGGTACAACAAGGACGCCAGCAATCAGCAGCGCAGCATCGCCTCGTACGGGACCATCACCACCGCCTTCCAGAAGTTCTCCATTCCCTTGAGCGACTTTTCCGGGGCGGACCTCAAATCCTTGACCCAGGTGAAGTTCCTCTTCACGGACGGGGCGGGCACGGGCCGCATCTACTTGGACGACATCGCCATCACGGGCACGGCTTCCGAGGACAAGAGCGTCCTGGTCCTGGAGGACTTCTCCTTGGACAAGCCCCAGACCGCCTTCAGCACCAACCTGGACAGCGCGGCCTCCGGGACCTTCGACCTGGTCAAGGACGTGTCCGCCCCCGGCGCAGCCGAAGACAACCGCGCGGCCCGGCTGGACTACGTGTTCTCGCCTTCCGCCGGGACCCCCTACATTTTGATCGAACGGGTGCTGCGCCCCAACCTTTTCGCCGAGCCCGTGCTCCGCTTCCTGTTCAAGGGGGACGGGGGGAACAATACCCTGGAAGTGAAAGTCAAAGACGCGGACGGCACGGAATACCTCCGCACACTTCCCAGCGCCAGCGATACGGGCGGAGAATGGAAAGCCGCCACCCTGCCCATCCAGGATTTCGCCTTTTTCGCCAAGGGGACCGATTCAAGCCTGGATCTGAAACAGATCAAAGAGATAACGTTCGGCATCAAGCAGGGGGAAAAGGCGCCGGGCACCGTCACCTTCGACCAATTGGAGAGCACCGTTCAAACGGCTTTTGACAAAGGCAACATCGGCGCGGTCCTCCAAAAAGTCTCCACCCCCAACAACCCCTTCTCCCCCAACGGCGACGGATTGCAGGACACCGCCAAGTTCGCGTACACCCTGGGCCAGACGGCCCGCGTGGTCCTGAAGGTGTACGACCTGCGGGGCCTGGAGGTGAAGGCCTTCGACATGGGCGACCAGACCGCCGGCGACCACGTGATCGAGTGGGACGGCCTGGACCGGGACGGCCGGCTGGTGTCCAACGGCGTGTACCTCTTTAAGCTCAGCGCGGAAGGCGTGACGGACGGCCACGACGCCTTCAAGCAGGTCATCGGTGTTTTGAGATGATGCGGGAAAAAAGGCGTGAGAGGTTGGAAGCGGGAGGTTCACAAGGGGAAGGGAATCCCATGCCATTGAGGATTCCCCGGTTCTTTCATTTTTCGCTTTTCACTTCTCGCTTCCCACGCCTTGTCTTGCTCTTTTCACTTCTCACTTTTCACCTCCCACGCCTCTCCTTCGCCGCCGCCTTCGAACCCCTGGGGTACGGCGCCGCGGCCAAGGGCATGGGCGGGGCGTACACCGCGGCCGCGGAAGACGGCTCGGCCGCCTATTGGAACCCGGCGGGCCTGTCCCGGCTTTCCAAGTCCCAGATCACGGCCAGCTACGAGGACCTGTACGGCCTGGGCCTCCTTCGCTACACCGTCCTGGGTTACACCCAGCCGCGCATCGGCGGCGGGGCCGTGGGGTTCCATCTGTTGAGGCTGCAGACCGTGGGCGAGGCCAGCTTCTTCACGTACGCGGAGAACACCTATCTTCTTTCCTACGGCCGGCCCCTCTGGAGCCGTCTTTCCCTGGGCGCCAACGTGCGGTTCTATTCCGTGGCCTCCCGGCAGAGGGCCAGCGCCATCGGCGGCGACGTGGGCCTCCTCTACGTCTCCAAAAAGGACCGGTATCGCCTGGGGCTGACTTTGCAGGACGTGAACGAACCGCGCTTGAGGTGGGGCACCGGCGCCATCGACGTGCTGCCGCCCAGCGCCCGTCTGGGGGCCCTTCTCAAACTCGGCCCCGTGAGCGAGTTCACTTTTGAGCACGGCTGGCGGCGGTACGAAAAGCAGGGCCTCAAAGCGGGCATGGCCCATTACTTCGGCCGCCGGACCGTGGCGGTGCGCGCCGGCCTGCGCAAGGACGACCGGCAGGAACGGTGGGGCCTGGCGCTGGGCGGGGGCCTGCGGTTCCGGCGGCTGGACCTGGAC
>CAZAEL010000015.1:0-49474 GCA_964484135.1 uncultured Elusimicrobia bacterium | reverse complement strand
CCATGTCCCGCGCCGAGTTCGTCCACCTCCACAACCACACGGAGTACAGCCTTCTGGACGGGGCCACCCGTCTCACCGACGAAAAGGGCAACCCCTCGGAGTTCATCAAGACCATGGCCCAGGCCCGGTTCCCCGCGCTGGCCATCACGGACCACGGCAACCTCTTCGGCGCCGTGGAATTCTACCGCGTCTGCACCGAGGTGGGCATCAACCCCATCATCGGGATGGAGGCGTACATCGCGCCCAAATCCCGCCTGGACCGCACGGGCAACCCCTCGGAGGCCTCCCACCACATCACCATCCTGGCGCACAACGAGACCGGGTACCGAAACCTCATGAAGCTGACCTCCCAGGCGTACCTGGAAGGTTATTACTACAAGCCCCGCATCGACCGGGAGCTCCTGAGCGCCCACGCGGAGGGGCTCATCGGCCTTTCCGGCTGCCTGAAGGGAGAGATCCCCTCGGCTCTCCTGTCGGACCGGCCCGAGCGGGCCGCGCAGATCCTGGACGACTATCGCTCCCTGTTCGGCAAGGACAACTTCTTTCTGGAGCTCATGGACCACGGCATCCCGGATCAGAAACGGGTCTTCTCCCTGCTCCTGGAGCTTTCCAAGAAAAGCGGCGCGCCCGTGGTGGCCACCAACGACTGCCACTACTTCCGCAAGGACGACTCCTTCGCCCACGACGTTCTGCTTTGCATCGGCACGGGCAAGACGCTGGACGATCCCCGGCGCATGAAGTACGCCACCTCCGAGTTCTACTACAAGATGCCCCAGGAGATGACGCGGACCTTCGCGGAGGCGCCCCAGGCCCTGGCCAACACCCTGGCCATCGCGGAACGGTGCCACCTCCAGATGAAGTTCGACCAGATCCTCCTGCCCCGGTACGACCTGCCCGTGGGCGAGACGCCCGAGTCCTACCTGGAAAAGCTCTGCCTGGAGGGCCTCAAGAAGCGCCTGGGCCACATCCGGCCGGACTACAAGACCCGCCTGGACTATGAATTGAGCATCATCCGCAAGATGGGCTTTTCCACCTACTTCCTGATCGTGTGGGACTTCATCCATTACGCGCGCCGGGAGGGCATCCCGGTGGGGCCCGGACGCGGCTCCGGCGCCGGAAGCCTGACGGCCTTCGCCCTTTCCATCACCAGCATAGATCCCATCGCCCACGGCCTGCTCTTCGAGCGGTTCCTGAACCCGGAACGCCGCACCATGCCCGACCTGGACATCGATTTCTCCGACGACGGAAGAGAGAAGGTCATCGACTACGTGCGCCACAAGTACGGCGAATCCTGCGTGGCCCAGATC
Source organism: uncultured Elusimicrobia bacterium (assembly GCA_964484135.1). Taxonomy (GTDB): domain Bacteria; phylum Elusimicrobiota; class Elusimicrobia; order FEN-1173; family FEN-1173; genus CAZAEL01. The sequence goes on along the minus strand of CAZAEL010000015.1, from coordinate 48,167 downwards.
ATCACCTTCGGCTCCATGCTGGCGCGCCTGGTGGTGCGGGACGTGGGCCGGGTGCTCAACATGCCGCTGGCCGACGTGGACAAGGTGGCCCGACTCATCCCGCGGGAACTGGGCACCACCATCCATTCCGCCCTCCAGACCGTGCCGGACCTCCAGGACCTGTACAAGCGGGACCCCCAGGTGCAGAAGCTCCTGGACCTGGCCAAAAAGCTCGAGGGCCTCAAGCGCCACACGGGCGTGCACGCGGCCGGCACCGTCATCTCCGCCGGGGACATCACCCAAAACGTGCCCCTGGCCAAAGGCTCGCGCGACGTGGTCACCACCCAATACAACGACGAATCCCTCCTGAAGCTGGGGCTCCTGAAGATCGACTTCCTCGGCCTGCGGACCCTGTCCGTGATCCGGGACGCGGTGGCCCTGGTCAAGAAACGGCACAACCCGGCCTTCAGCGTGGACGACATCCCCTTGGACGACGCGGCCACGTACCGGCTCCTGGCCCAGGCCCGCACCGGGGGCGTGTTCCAGCTGGAATCCGGCGGCATGCGGGACCTGCTCCGCAAGCTCAAGCCCACCAGCCTGTCCGACGTGGTGGCGCTCATCTCCCTGTACCGGCCGGGCCCCATGGGCTCCGGCATGCTGGACGAGTTCGTGGCCCGCAAACACGCCCGCTCCAAGGTCAAGTACGACCACCCGCTCCTGGAACCCCTGCTCAAGGACACCTACGGCATCATCGTGTACCAGGAGCAAGTCATGCAGATCGCCCAGGTCCTGGCGGGCTACACGCCGGGGCAGGCGGACGTCCTGCGCAAGGCCATGGGCAAAAAAATTCCGGAGATCCTGGAACAGCAGCGGGGGGCCTTCCTGGAGGGCTGCAAGAAGAAAAACGTGGACGCCAAGATCGCCCAGAAGATTTTCGAACTGATCGTCCAGTTCGGCGGGTACGGCTTCAACAAGAGCCACGCCTCGGCCTACGGCCTGGTGGCGTACCAGACCGCCTACCTGAAAGCCAACTACCCCGTGGAATACATGGCCGCGCTCCTCACGTCCGAAATCGGCCACTCCAACCTGGGCTCCAAGGAGGTCGAGTCCAAGCTCGTCACCTACATCGGGGAGGCGGAGGAAATGGACATCGAGATCCTGCCCCCCGACGTGCAAAAATCCGAGGACGTGTTCGTGGTGGAGAGCGCCCCCGCGGAGAAAGAGCGCCCCCGGATCCGCTTCGGCCTCCTGTCCGTGAAGAACGTGGGCGAGGGGGCCGTGGCTTCCCTGCTGCAGGCCCGGCGGGAAAAAGGCCCTTTTCAGTCCCTGGAGGATTTCTGCGCCCGCGTGGACACGCGCCAGGCCAACCGGAAAGTGGTGGAATCCCTGGTCAAGGCCGGGGCCTTCGACAGCCTCCGGCCGGTCCTGGGAACCGAAACCGAAGAAGTCAGGATGCTGGAGCTCTGCGGCTGGCGCGCCCACCTCTTTTCCCAGATCGAGGACCTGCTGGCCCGCTCCTCCCGCACGAGGGAAGAAGCCCTCGTGGGACAGGCCGCCCTCTTCGACATGAGCGCCGTGGCCGGCCGCCCCGCCGCCCCTTCTCTGGCGAGGACGGGCGCCCCGGCGGAGACCGAATGGCCGGAGCACACGCTCCTGGCCCATGAAAAGGAGATGCTCGGGTGCTACCTGTCGGGACATCCCCTGGCGCGGTACCGGCGGGAACTGAAAAGCTACACCAACTGCACGCTGGGCCAGCTGCCGGAAGGCGGGACCAAGGTGCGCGTGGCGGGGATGATCGTAAACACCAAGAAAACCATCACCAAGGCGGGCCACGCCATGGCGCGGTTCAAGCTGGAGGACCTGGAAGGGGAAGTCGAGTGCGTGGTCTTTCCCAAGGCCTACGGGGCGGTGTCCAAGTCCCTCATGGCCCACGAGATGGTGGTGGTGCACGGGCGGGCGGAGGCCCGCAACGACCAGCGGGAAATCCTGGTGGACGACGTGATCCCCCTCAAAGAGGCGCGGGAACGCCTGGCCAGCCGCGTGGTGCTGACCCTGTCCACCGCCGGCCTGGAGGAGGAGCCCCTGAACAAGATCCAAAAGATCTGCCAGGAGCATCCGGGGAAATGCCAGCTGGTCCTGCGGCTGCAGACGCCGACCCACGGAGAGTACGCCCTGCTCACCGAGCACAAAGTGGCCGCGACCGACGGATTCCTGCACGAAGCGGAGAAACTCCTGGGGCGGGACTGCTGGGAACTCCGCTCCTAATGGGCTAAAATCGGGGGAGACTTCCATGGCCAAACTGTTCGTGGCGGACGACGACCTGGACACGCTGGAACTGCTCAAGATGACCCTGGAGATGGGGGGCCACACGGTGTCCACGGCCACGGACGGCCGGCAGGCCCTGAAAGACGGACAAGCCGGGGAATTCGACATGTACATCCTGGACGTGACCATGCCCTACCTGGACGGGTACCACGTGGCGGAGGCCCTGTCGGAAAAATTTCCCCAGCGCAAAATCCTGCTTTTGACCAGCCGGGACTATGAAAAGGACAAGGTGGCCGTCCAGGCCTGCGGGGCGGACGCCCACATGTCCAAACCGTTCGACGTCAACGAGCTGCTGCGGATCGTCAAGGAGATGACGTCCTCCGCGGCCGACAAAACCTGAAAACGCCGTAAACACGCCCCAAGGGGGGAAACCCATGAGACGTTATCTGAGACTTCTGCTCTCCGCGTCTATCGCCTTGCAGCAGGCGCTGGCGGCCCGCGCCGACGACGAAGCCTTCATGTTCTTCCAGGAGGAAGTCCTGGGGAACGCCGTGGTCAGCATCGCCTCCCTCACCGACACCTCCCTCCGTGAAACCCCCGGCATCGTGAGCGTCATCACCCGGGAGGATATCCGCAACTCCGGCGCCCAGGACCTCCTGGAAGTCCTCACCCTGCTGGTCCCCGGGTTCAATTTCGGCAACGACGTGGAAGGCGTCGTGAGCGCGCACTTCCGCGGCATCTGGGCGGAAGAAGGCAAGATCCTGCTCCTGGTGGACGGCCTGGAGATGAACGAACGGGTGTTCGGCACCACCCAGTTCGGCAACCACTTCAACATGGACAGCGTCGAAAAGATCGAGGTCATCCGGGGGCCCGGATCCGCCATCTACGGCGGGTTCGCGGAGCTGGCCGTCATCAACATCATCACCCGCGGCGCCAAGGAAAACGCCGCCTATGCCGCCGTGAACAACGCCCAGATGAGCAAGGACTTCCTGCGCCGGGGCGTGAGCGCCGGATACGGCAAGACCGCCGGCGATTTTTCCTCCTCCCTGCACGCCACCTATTCCCGCGGACACCGGAGCCAAAACGACATCACGGACTTCGCCGGCGACACGCGGCGGCTTTCCAACCAACTGGACTTGTCGGACGTCAACCTGCACCTGGGGTACAAGGGCCTGAGCTTCCGCGGCCTGGCCAACGCCTATCACACCACCCAGATGGACCTCTGGGGCGCCAATTACACGGGCGCGCCGTACGACGAGGATTTCGACACCTACATCGGGGAGCTCAAGTACGACCACAAAGCCACGGACAGCCTGACGCTCACCCCCCGGTTGGAATACAAGAGGGACCATCCGTGGGTCCTGGACGCGCCCGACCAGGCGTTCACCAGCCACAAACGGGCCGAACGCGCCACCGCCGGCCTGACGGGCCTTTGGAAGTGGACGGACAAGACCAACCTGCTCGGCGGAGCGGAATATTCCCGGAGCGACGTGGTCCGGCCCAAGAACGCCGGCCCCTTCGAAGAAACCTTCCGGAACGGCAAGAACCGCATCGGGTTCGACAACTTCGCCGGCTTCCTCCAGCTCATGGCCGACACGCCCCTGGCGAACCTCACGCTGGGGGCCAGGTACGACGCCCTGGACGATTTCGGCGCGGCCTTCGTCCCCCGCGTCGCCCTGACCAAGGTCATGGGCCCGTTCCACTTCAAGGCCATGGCGAGCCAGTCCTTCCGCTCTCCCGTCGGAATCCTCACCAACCGGACGCTGCCCGGCGCGCCGGAGCTGAAGGCGGAAAAGGCCACGAATTACGAAACGGAAGCGGGGTATAGGATCACGAAGTCCCTCTGGTGGGTGGTCAACGCCTACCATGTGACCGTCAAGGACCCCATCGTGTACGGCACGGACCCCGCCACGGGCGTGGGCAACTACAGCAACTTCGGCAAGATCGGCACCCGCGGCGTGGAGAGCGAACTCCGCGCCCGGTCCCGCCGCCTGGATTTCACCGCCAACTACGCCTATTACGACGTCACGACGAACAACGTCTCCAACTACGCCGTGCCCGGGCATCCCGACCACCTCATCGGCGCCCCCGCCCATCGGGTGAACGCCGTCGCCGGCCTCAAGTTCACGCCGCGGATCTCGCTCCACCCGTCCCTGTCCCATTTCAGCCGGAGGCACGCCCTCATCCGGCAGGGGGCCGGCGTGGCGCACCTGAACGCCTTTACGATCTACAACGCCAACCTGGTGATGCGGGACCTGGCGGTCAAAGGCATGAACGTCTCCCTCGGCGTCCGGGACATCTTCGACCGGGGGTACGATTTTCCGCCGGGGTATAACAACCTCAAGGGGGTCCTGCCGGGCCCCTCCCGCGCGTACACCGCCAGGGTGGCTTACACCCACCCCTTCTGACACGGGTCCCGCGGTCATCCCCCCTCCATGCCCCCGCGGCGTCAGCTTTTTCAGACCGGACTGTCGAGCCTCCTTCTCGGCATGTGTTCCATCGCCCTCCGGGCCGAAGACGTCGTGGCCGTCCTGAGCTCCCAGTCTTCCTATTACCAGGAGGCCCACGAAGGATTCACGGCGGCGTTCGGGAGCCGGGTCCCTTCTCTCACGGCTCCGAACGACGCCTCCCCCCTGCTGAACGGGGCCAAGGTGATCGTGACGTTCGGCGCCAAGGCGGCCCTGGGACGCTATCCCCCGGAAGCGCTGGTGGTCTATTGCCTCGCGCCCGGGACGCTGCTCTCCGCCAAGGACCGTTCCAGGCCGCCGATCCGGGTCGAGATGCTGCCGCGGGAGGGGTTCGTGCTCACAAAGCTCAAAGAGCTGCAGCCCGGACTGAAGCGCCTGGCGGTGTTTTGGTCGTCCCCGGCCATGGAAAACTACGTCAAGAAAATGCAGTCCGCCTCTTCCGCCTTCGGCATCGAGACGCTGGTCCAGCGCGTCCCCAACGGCGAGGAAGTGCCGGACCGACTCAGGGACCTGGACAAGAAAAAACCGGACGCGCTCTGGATCCCGCCGGATCCGGTCCTCATCAACCCGCAGACTTTCACGGTCTTCAAGGAATACTCCCGGGCCAACCACGTCCCTTTCTACGTCCCCACCGACGGTTTGGTGGAAAAGGGAGCCGCCGCCTCCGTTTCCTGCGACCTGCGGGAAGTGGGGCGCACCGCGGCCCTGACGGCCCAAAAATTCCTGTCCAACGACTCCACGGCGGGCTCCCCATACGTCTTTCCCGAAAAGATACGGGTCACCGTGGGCGTTTCCGCGGCCGAGGCGGCCGGGCTCAAGTTCCCCCCGGACGTCCTGCGCAAGGCGGACAGGGTGCTGCCGTGAAGCTTCAGACGAAACTCTTCATCCTGTTCCTCCCCACGGCCCTCGTGGCGGGCGGCGCCGTCACCCTCATGACGCGGCGGGCCGTGCACGTCATCGTCCTGGAAGAGGTCGAAAAACGGGGCCTCACGGCGGCCAACGACCTGTCGGAGGCCCTGGCCAAAGGGTTCGCCTCCGGCAGCGAGCGGCTCCTTCTCCCGTCCCTTCAATCGGTGCAAGCCAAGGCGGACGCCCTGTACGCCGCCGCCCTGGATCCCGACGGCAAGGTGCTGTCCCACACCAACGTGGTGGAAACGGGGAAAATCTACGCCGACCCGGCCACGCGCCAATCCCTGGCCGGCGACACCCCTTCGTCCCGCCCGGCCTCTTTCCACGGCGCCCCTTCGCTCGACATCCATATCCCCGTCTGGCAAAGCGAAGACAGCTTTCTCTTTGAAACCCAAAAGAACCGGGTCCGCCTCGGCACCCTCCGCCTGGGCATCCCCCTCCATTCCATGCTGGCCGTTGAAAAACGGATCGTCCGTCAGGTCCTTTGGATCGTCGTGCTCATCGGCGGCCTGGCCATGGGCCTGGCGCTGCTCCTCATGCGGAGCGTCCTGCTGCCGGTCCGGCTCCTGGCCAAGGGCGCGGAAGAGATCGGGCGGGGCGGATACGGGACCGTCGTCCCCGTCCTGTCCAAAGACGAGCTGGGCGACCTGGCCGGCCGCTTCAACCAGATGAGCCAGGCCCTGGCCTCCACCATCGCCCAGCTCCAGGAAGCCCACGACAAGGTCATCCGCTCCGAAAAACTCGCGGCCATCGGCCAACTGGCCTCGGGCGTGGGCCACGAGCTGAGGAACCCCTTGGGCACCCTGCGCAACGTGGTTTACTACCTGCGGGAGTCCCTCAAGGACAACCCTCTGGCCGCGCAGGACCCCGCCCTGAAGGAACTTCTGGAGCAGGCCGAAAAAGAGATCAAGAGCGCCACCAACATCATCAACGATCTCCTGGATTTCTCCCGCGTGGTCCGGTTGACGCTCCAGCCCACGGACGTCAACCTCCTCCTGAAGGAACTGAAGAGCTCCCTGGACGTCCCGCCGCGCGTCAAGCTGGAGGTGCTCCAGGCCGAGGAGATCCCGCAGGTCATGCTGGACCCCCAGCGGATCAACCAGGTCTTCATCAATTTGGCCATCAACGCCTTCCAGGCCATGCCCGAGGGAGGAAAACTGCTGATCCGTCCCCGCGTGGAACGGGACGGCGACAAAAACCACCCTTACCTCCTGGTGGACTTCGAGGACACGGGCACGGGCATCGCGCCGGAACACCTGAAAAACATCTTCGAGCCCCTTTTCTCCACCAAGGCCAAGGGCACGGGCCTGGGCCTGGCGATCTGCCAAAGCATCGTGGAAGCCCACGGCGGGCAAATCCTGGTGTCCACCGAAATGGAAAAGGGCAGCACGTTCACGGTCAGGATCCCCCTATGATCACCGCGGACAGGAGCGGCAAGACGGTGAGGGTCCTGGTGGTGGACGACCAGGCCGGCATGCGCCTCACCTTGAAGGGCATCCTTTCCAAGAAGGGGTACCACGTGTCCCTGGCGGACAGCGGCGAATCGGCCATCGAAATGCTGAAGACCGCCCGGTTCGACGTGATCTTCATGGACATCAAGATGCCCGGGCTGAGCGGCGTGGAGGCCCTGGCCCGGGTCAAAGAGCTCAACCCGGACGCCGTCGTGATCATGATGACGGCCTACGCCGTGGAGGACGACGTCAAGCGCGCCCTGCGCGAAGGGGCCTACACCGTCCTCACCAAGCCCTTTGAGATCGAAAAGACCCTCCAGCTCCTCCAGGAATGCCTGCAGAGCCGGGCCCTGGTCATGGTGGTGGACGACCGCCTCCAGGACCGCCACATGCTCAAAACCGTGCTGGAGCAGCGCGGGTACCGGGTGGTGGCGGTGGAGAACGGCGAGGAATGCCTGAGGCAGCTGGGAGAGCGCCGGTTCCAGATCGTCATCCTGGACATCAAGCTGCCGGGGATGGACGGGCTTCAGACCCTGAAGAGCATCAAGGAGCTCCGGCCCGACGCGGCGGTGGTGATGATCACGGGTTACTCCGCCGGGCACCTCGTGGAAGAGACCTTCGAGCACGGCTCCCACGCGTGCCTGACCAAGCCCGTGGACATCGACAAGCTCCTCATCCTCATGGACAACTGCCTGGCCGCGAGAAAAGACTGATGCCCGACTTCGCCCCGGATTTCAACACCATCCTCATCATTGACGACGATCAGGGCCTGGGCCTTTCGCTGAAGGCGATCCTTCAAAAGGCCGGCTACGCGGTGGAATGGGCCGTCACGGGCAAAGAAGGCATCGATCTGGCGAAGAAGCGGGCTCCGGAACATCCTCTGGGGGCCGTCCTTATAGACGTCCGCCTGCCGGACATGAACGGGCTGGAGGTGCTCAAGGCCCTCAAACAGGCCGACCCGGACGTGGGCGCGGTCATGATGACGGGCTATTCCAACACCGAGACCGCGGTGGGCGCCCTCAACGAAGGGGCCTTCGCTTACGTGCAGAAGCCCTACAACGTCGCCGAAGTCAAGGCCATCATCGAGAAGCTCGTCGAGAAACAGAAGCTCATGTGGGAAAACCGCGTCCTCTTGAAGACCATGGTGGAGCTGAACGCCGCCCTGGAAAAGCGCGTGGCCCAGCGCACGGAGGACCTCCAGGCCGCCAACCTGAAGCTGGCCGACACCATCCAGCAGCTCCGCGAGGCCGACGCGGTCCGGACCACCTTCATCTCCATGATGTCCCACGAGCTGCGCACGCCCTTGACCGCCATCATCGGCATCGCCCAGACCCTCTCCGCCAAGCTCGACGCCATCGACAAGCCCACCCTGCAGAAATTCCTCAAGTTCATCCATTCCAACGGGCTGGTGCTGGCGCACCTGGTGGAAAACCTCCTGGACGTCTCCCAGGTGAAAAAAGAGGGCATGAACCTCAAGGTCGAGCCCCTGGACCTGCCGGCCCTGGTGGAAGGCGTGGTGGAGACCCTCAAGATCATCAAGCCCGGGGTCAAGATCGCCGTCTCCGTCCCCCCCGACTGCCGCGAGATTTCCTGCGACAAGGACCGCCTGCGGCAGATCTTCACCAACCTGATCGAAAACGCCATCAAGTATTCCGCGGACAAGGGCACGGTCCGGGTCGCGGTGGAGAAAAAGGCCGGCGAAGTCCGGGCCTCGGTCGCGGACGACGGCCCCGGCATCCCGGAGGAGGCGCGGGACAAGATCTTCGACGCCTTCTACCGCGTCAACGACCCGGTCAACATCAAGACCCCCGGCACGGGCCTGGGTCTCACCATCACCAAGGCCATCGTGGAGGCCCTGGGCGGACGGATCTGGGTGGAAAGCCCGGCGGGCGGCGGAAGCCAATTCATCTTTTCTCTTCCTCAACAAAACCACCCCTGAAGCCGAAAAGCTTGGGCGAAAGAGATCCGGACGCCGGGATCGAAACGCGATTGCGCGCCTTGAGATTGTCCGAATGACGGAAAAAACAGCGCTTCAATCCCGTTTGTTGAGGGAATCCAAGGTGTTTTGCACGCTCCCCTGGAGCAACCTCAACATCGCCGTGAACGGCGATGTGTTCCCCTGTCACATGGCCCCCTACTCCGACCTGCCCGTGGGGTCCGTCAGAAAATCCACCCTTGAAAACCTGTGGAACTCGGAGAAGATGCGCAAGTTAAGGAAGAACATGATCGAAGGCCGGAAAAGCCCCGAATGTTCGGAATGTTACAAGCTGGAAGAGGCCGGCGTCGAAAGCGCTCGTTTGAGCCATAACCTGTATCACGAGGAACGCGGCAACCCTTCTGTTTTGGACAAAACGGGCGAAGACGGCGCCGTGACGGATTTTTCGCCCTACAAGATATCCATCCAATTTTCCAACCTCTGTTACTCGCGCTGCCGCTATTGCCATCCGGGGGCCAGTTCGGGCTGGTACAACGACGCCGTCCTTCTGGGACAACATCCCGCGCATCCTCGCCTGATCCGGGTCGCGGAAGACCCCAAGACCCTGCTGCGCCAGATGGAGGCGCTCCTGCCGGTGTTGCGGGAAATCTTTTTCTACGGAGGCGAGCCCTTGATCATGGACGAGCCTTACGAGGTGCTGAGGATGCTCGTCGAGCAAAAAAGGTTCGATTTCCATCTCGCCTATTCGACCAATTTCGGCGCCGTTTCCCGGAACGGGATGGATGTCTTTGAGGCATGGAAGAAATTCGAACGCGTCCAGGTGTTTGCCAGCCTGGACGCGATGGGCGAAAGGGCGGAATATATCCGTAAGGGCCAAAAATGGGACCAGGTCGTGAAAAACCGAGAGCGGATGCTGAAAGTCTGCCCCAATGTCCGTTTCGTCGTCCATCCCCTCATGACCGTTTTCAACGCCTGGCACTTCCCGGATTTTTATACGGACTGGGTGGACAGAGGCTACCTGGATCCCCAGGAGATCGATATCTCTTTCGCGCTCTATCCTTTGGAATATAGCATCCAGATATTGCCGGCCGACTTCAAGCGGCGAATCGCCGAAAAGTACGAGCGGTGCGCTCAAGACGTCTCCCGGCGTCACGGCGACGCCGGCGCGCGTGCCGCCGAAATCCTTCGAAGCGTCCCGCGATTTCTCCAAGACAAGGACCTGAGCGGCCAACTCCCTTTGTTTCGCGAACGCACTCGAAGGCTGGATCACATCCGCCGGGAAAATTGCGCGGACGTTTTTCCGGAGTTGGCGGAAATTCTGGGATAGCGGCCGCCATGACCTCCCCCAAGATCCTCATCATCGACGACGAAAGCACCCTGGTGGAGCTCCTGCAGGTCAATTTCGAGTTCGAAGGCTTCTCCGTGTCCAAGGCCGCCGACGGGATCGAAGGGCAGGAGAAAATCCGCCGGGAATTGCCGGACCTCATCCTTTTGGACGTCCGCATGCCGGAGCTGGACGGTTTCGAGCTGTGCCGCCGCCTCAAGGAGGACCCGGCCACGCGGGACATCCCCGTGGTGATGGTGTCGGCCTACGCCCAGCAGGCTCAGGTGGAAAGGGGGCTGGCGGCCGGGGCCGCGGCGTACATCAAAAAACCTTTTGACGTCATGGAGCTGGTGGAAACGGTGAAAAAGATTTTAAAGCGGTCCCCGTAACCGCCGCCGGACGGGCGGGGATTTGAGAGAATCCCGCCCTTATGCTATAATGAAGGGAAAGAAGGCGTCCCCGTACGACCGGGACGCCTGTTTTGTCTTTACAGGGAGGTCTGTGCCGTGAAAAAGTATCGCGTGGCCGTGGTGGGCGCCGGGGCCGTGGGCGTCCAGATGATCCGGATTTTGAACCAGCGGAAATTTCCCGTGGAGGAGCTGCGGGTCCTGGCGCGCAGCGCCCGCACCATGGAGGTGGACGGCCAAAAACACGCGGTCCGGGAGACCACGCCCGAAAGCTTCGACGGCATAGACGTGGCCCTGTTCGCCGGCACCGAGGGCGAAAAGGGCGCGGCCGTGACCTTCGGCAAGGCCGCGGTGGAGCGCGGCGCCGTGGTCATCGACAACGGCTCGGATTTCCGCATGGACCCCGCCGTGCCCCTCGTCATCCCCGAGATCAACGGCGACGCCTTGAAGAACCACAAAGGCATCATCGCCAACCCCAACTGCACGGCCGCGGTCATGCTCATGGGCCTGGCGCCCCTGCACAGGGCCTTCCGCGTCAAGCGCGCGGTCATCTCCTCTTACCAGGCGGTGTCCGGCGCCGGCGCCAAGGGCATCGAAGGCCTGCGTCAGCAGACGGAAAAAGCGCTCAAGGGCGAAAAGATCACGGAGTTGAACGGCTTCCCCAGCCCCATCGCCTTCAACATCCTGGCCAACAACTGGGCCATCGAGGAACAGGGCTACTCCAATGAAGAATGGAAGATGATGAAGGAGACCCACAAGATCCTGGGGGACGACTCCATCCAGCTGGCCGTCACCACGGTGCGCGTTCCCACCTTCGTGGGCCACGGCGAATCCGTGTGGATCGAGACGGAAAAGCCCGTCACGCCCGAGGCCGCGCGGGAGATCTTCATGAAGTCCCCCGGCGTGCGCGTGGTGGACGAAAAGAACCCGCTGGAAGGCGCCACCTGCCCCATGCCGATCCTGGCCGAAGGCCGGGACGAGTCCCTGGTGGGCCGCATCCGGCCCGACCTCCACAACAAGAAGGCCCTGCTCTTCTGGGTGGTGGGCGACAACCTGCGCAAGGGCGCGGCGCTCAACGCGGTCCAGATCGCGGAAGCCCTCATCGAAAGGGACCTGCTCAATCGCCCGGCTCTCGCCGGCAAGACAGCCCGATCCTAAAACCTTTCGAACAACGCCCCCTGACCGGGAGAACTTGGTGACGACCAACCGTCCCAACCCCGGCAGGGGGCGTTCCTTTTTCACGTACCGCTTGACGCTGGAATATTCCGGCAGCCGGTTCTTCGGCTGGCAGGTCCAGCCCGGCCGCCGCACCGTGCAGGAAGAATTGGAAAAGGCCCTGCGGGCCCTGTTCCAGGAGCGGGTGGCCTGCGTGGGCGCCTCCCGCACCGACGCCGGGGTGCACGCCCAAGGCCAGGTGGTCAGTTTCCGGGCCGCCAAACCCTTACGCGGCGACTTGGCCGCGGCCCTCAACGCCCATCTGCCGCCGGACGTGGCGGTCCTCTCCGCCTCCCCGGCCAAAGCGTCCTTCCACGCCCGGAACCAGGCCAAAGCCAAAACCTACCGGTACCGCCTCATCAACCGCCCGGCGCGCCCGGCCCTGGCCCGGTACGACGCGGCCTGGGAACCCTGCCCCTTGAACCTCTCAGCCATGAAGCGGGAAGCCGCCAAGCTCCTCAAGCAACGGGACTTCGCGGACCTGGCCGGCCCCGCCTCCCGGAACAAACCCTCCCGTTGCCGCCTCTTCTCCTTGAAAATCCAAAAACGCGGGGAAGAGATCCTCTTCGCCCTCACCGCGGACCGGTTCCTGCACCGCATGGCCCGCCGCATCGTGGGCCGGCTCATCGAAGCGGGCGGCGGGCGCTTCGCCAAAACAGCGCCGCCCCAGGGCCTCTGCCTGGTGAGGGTGGTTTACGGAGATTCGGGTGGGAAATGATTATCCGGTAAAAGGGGAACAGCCGAAAAACGTTTGTTCGAAAACCCGCGGCAAAACCTTCGCTAAAAATTCCATATCCAAATCTTCCGTGCCCGTGACGTTCCCCTGATAGAGCCTGGCCCAGCCCGTGACCTGGAGGGCCCCGCCCGCCACCTTCCTGTCCCCCCGCATCACGTCGTCTTCCGCCGGCTCCACGAAACAAAACCCCTGGCCCCTGGACGTTTTTGACGCGGGCGCGTAAAGCGTGGTCTCCACCCCGGCTTCCTGGAGCGCGGTTTGGACCGCCTCATGCACGGCCCGGTAGATGTTTTTGAGGCATTTGGGAAAACCGGCATGGTCCCGCCGCCACACCAGAGACAGGCTCACGTCCCGGTCGTGCAGCACCGTGCCGCCGCCCGTGGGCCGGCGCACGATTTCTTGCGCGCCCAAAGCCTTGGCCCGTTCCCCGGCCCAACGCGGGTCCTGCAACCGTCCATAACTCAAGGTGGGATGTTTCCAGCGGAAAATGCGCAAAACAGGCAGGGCCGTGGGATTTTTCTGCTCTTCCAGCAGTTCTTCGTCAACGCGCATGTTGTCCGCGCCGGACAGGGCCGGGTCCAAGCGCAAGCGCCAGGGGATGGGCCGGGAAAGGGTCTGCAGACAGGGCGCCACCGGGGCGGCGTTGGTCATAGGGGCAGGGAAACGTCCCTGCGGCGCCCCTGGTCGCGCCGTTGGAAAACGGCCCCGGCCCGGGGGTCCTTGTTTTTGTATTCGGGCAACATGTCCAAACCCTTTTGCACCAGGGGATCATTCTCGAAATGTTTCCACACCACACCGTCGTGCAGGAAATTGGCCAGGGCCAGGAAGAGCATGGCTTGGTCCAGTATCAAATACCCCTTCGCGACCTGCCCGGTGCGCCAGTCCAGGGAGTCCCGGAACCCCAGGGCGTATGAAATGCCGTCTTCGATGAAGGGCGCCCGGGCCCCGCGCCGCTCCAGCTCCCGCAGGTTGGCCGTGACGGACCGGGGATAATGGCTGACGGCCAGGACGCAGGCGTGGGGCGTGACCACGTCGTCCTTGATGGCGCCCCAGCCCAAATATTCGCCCGTGGGCGCGGCCGCGGCCGACCATCCCCACACCGGCGTTTTGACGGCTTCGGCGTGGAGGATCTGGGCGTACGCGAAATTGGCCGCGGACTTCCCCACCACGGTCGCGCGCTCATCCAAAAACAGGCCTGAAACGTACTGCATGAACAGGCCCCCGCCCTGCCAGCCCGGCACATAATAAGTCTGTCCGTATTTGGTCTCCAACTTGCGGTCCAGCGCCGCCCAATGGTCCAGGGGAACCCGCCCCGAGGCCACGCCCAGGAAACTGCCCAGCCGGGTGTCCGCCCCCAAAAAACCGTAGTACCAGTCGCCCCAGGGCTGTTGGATGTCGAAATCTTTCTTGTCCAAGCGGTACCCGCCCCGGTACAGATGGTTGCGCGGCTCATAGATGATTCCCCAGTCCATGCCGGACAAAAGGGCGTCCACCTCGGACCGAAGTTCGGGGAAAATCTGCCTGACGAGAATGAGGCCCGCGGAAAGGTTGCCCAGATGGTCCACCGTGGAAAATTGTTGCTCCGTGGTTTTGCCCGTGTCCGCCTCCACCCAGGTCACGGGAAAGCCTCGCCACCGTTCCACACGCCCCAGGCTTTCCAGGGTTTTGCGCGTTTTGGCCAGGGCTTCATCGCGCGGCAGGAGGCCCGTTTCCCCGGCCACGGCGCAGGCGGCCATGTAGAAACCGATGTTGGTGATGGAAGTGTTGGGAAGGCGTTCGTGGGAGTCGTAAGGCAGGCCGGTGCGCGGGCTGACGAAGCGGTCCAGGCAGCGCCAAGTGTCCGCCAAAAGACCTTTCAGATAACGGATGTCGGGGGCGGAAAGGGCGTCCGCCTGCGAAAAAGACATGCCGACGGCCGCCATCATTCCCCCGAGCAGGAAGACGCGGAGGCCCCGCTTCATGGGATCAGGCCGGCGGCCGGTACCGGAGGTTGGGTTCTCGGGCGGCCTTGACTTCGTCCAGCCGCCGGACGGGCGTGGTGTGGGGCGCGGTCTTGACGGTTTCCGGGTCGCGCCGGCTTTCTTCAATGATGTCCTTCACGGCGTCGCAGAACAGGTCCAGGGTCTCCTTGGTCTCGTTCTCCGTGGGCTCGATCATCATGGCCTCGGGCACGATGAGCGGGAAATAGATGGTCGGCGCGTAGAAGCCGTGGTCCAGGAGCCGCTTGGCCACGTCCAGGGTTTTGACCCCAGGGCCGAAGGCCCCGTTGCCGGACACCACCACCTCGTGCATGCAGGGGCCCTTGGGCATGTGCGGGAAAAGGGGCGCGAGCCGGGCCTTGACGTAGTTGGCGGCCAGGATGGCGTTCTCGCTCATCTCCCGGAAGCCCTCCAGGCCCTGGAGCCGCATGTAGCAGTACGCGCGCACCAAGACGCCGGTGTTGCCCTGGAACCCGTGCACCTTGCCGATGGACTTGGGATAGTCCAGCTTGCGGCGATACACCCCGTTGTCCTTGATGACGCGGGGGATGGGCAGGAACTCCTCCAAAGGTTTTTTGACGCCCACGGGCCCGGCGCCCGGGCCGCCGCCGCCGTGGGGCGTGGAGAACGTTTTGTGCAGGTTGATGTGCAGGATGTCCACCCCGATGTCGCCGGGCCGCAACAGCCCCACCAGGGCGTTCAAATTGGCGCCGTCCATGTACACCAGGGCCCCGGCTTCGTGCACCAGGTGGGCCACCTCCTGCACCCGGGGCTCGAACATGCCCAGGGTGCTGGGCACGGTGAGCATGACCAGGGCGGTGTCCCCGTCCAGCTTGGACTTCAGATCGTCAATGTCCACCTGCCCGTCGGGCCGGGACTTGACGGTCACGGCCGCGAGACCCGCCAGCGAAACGCTGGCCGGGTTGGTGCCGTGGGCCGAGTCCGGGATGAGCACTTTGCGCCGGTTCTGGCCCCGCGATTCATGATACGCCCGCGCCACCAGGATGCCCGTGAGCTCCCCCTGGGCCCCGGCCGAGGGCTGGAGCGTGAAGGCGTCCAGGCCCGTGAGCTGGCAGAGCCACCGCTCCACCTCGTACAGAATTTCCAGGATGCCCTGGCTCAACGCGTGGGGCCGCAGGGGGTGGAGCGCGGAAAAATCCGGCAACAAGGCGATCTTGTCGTTCACCTTGGGGTTGTGTTTCATGGTGCAGGAGCCCAGGGGGTAGAAATTGGCGTCGATGGAATAGTTGAGGTGGGACAACCGGGTGAAGTGCCGCACCACCTGGGGCTCGGACACCTCGGGCCAGGCCGCGGGCCGCTTGCGCCGCAGGGCCTCCGGCACCTGGGCCTCGGGCGAGACAAAGGGCACGTCCGACGCGGGCAGGGGGATGCCGCGCCTTTTGGGCACGCTCTTCTCAAAAATTAATGGTTCTATGATTTTTTCAGTCGTTCTTTGCGTTGTGTCCATGATTTTTATTGTTTTGCGGTACTTGCGTGCTTCAGTGCTGCCGTTGAAATGCCTTTTACCGAAGCACAGCAGAACCGCAGCACTTTATTGACACGCTTTTTGAAGCATCTCCGCGAACTGGTCCATATCCTGCTTGGTCTTGATCTCGGTCACGCAGACGAGCAAATGGTCTTTCAACGATGGGAAATAGAAGCCCAGGGGCTGGCCGGCCAGCACCCGCTCCTTGGCCAGCTTTTCCACGATCTTGTCCGGGGCCACCGGGCATTTGACCGCGAACTCGTTGAAGAAGGGGTTCTCAAAGGTCAGGGGGAAGCCCCGTTTTTTGAGCTCATTGGCCAGGTAATGGGCCTTTTGGAAGTTCAGGTCCGCCAAATGCCGCAGGCCCTCTTTTCCCAGCAGGGCCATGTGGATGGTGGCGGCCAGGGCGCAGAGCGCGGTGTTGGTGCAGATGTTGGACTTGGCCTTTTCCCGGCGGATGTGCTGTTCCCGGGCCTGGAGCGTGAGCACGAAGGCCCGGCGGCCCTCCACGTCCAGGGTTTGGCCGGCCAGACGGCCCGGGATCTGGCGGATCAGCTCCTCCTTGCAGGCGAAAAGTCCCACGTACGGCCCGCCGTACCCCAGGGGCAGGCCCAGAGGCTGGCCCTCGCCCACGGCGATGTCCGCGCCGTACTCTCCCGGCGGCGCGATCAGGCCCAGGGCCACGGGGTAGCTGGAAGCCACCAGCAGACCGCCGGCTTCGTGCACCAACCGGGAGATATCCTGAACGTGCGTTTCGAGACAGCCGAAAAAGTTGGGGTTTTGGATCAGCAGGCCCGCGGTGTTTCCGTTCAAATGTGTCTTGAGGGTTTCGATTTCCAAAATCCCTTTGGGGCAGGGCAGGGTGACGAGCTTGGCCCCGGAATGGCGCATGTACGTCTGGATCACCTGGCGCGTCTGGGGGTGGACCGTCTCCGGCAGGAGCACCTCGGTCCGGCCCGTGTGGCGCGCCGCCACCAAACAGGCCTCGGCCGCGGCGCTGGCCCCGTCGTACATGGACGCGTTGGCCACGTCCATGCCGAAGAGCTCGCAAACCATGGTTTGAAATTCATAGATCGCCTGGAGCGTGCCCTGGCTGGCCTCGGGCTGGTACGGGGTGTACGCGGTGGCGAACTCCCCCCGCAGGGCCAGGGCCCAGACGGACGTGGGGACGAAATGCTCGTACGCGCCCGCGCCCAGATAGGACTGGGCCAGGTGGTCGCGCTTGGCCAGCTCCTCCATGTGGCGCACCAGCTCCATCTCGCTCATGGAGGCGGGCAGGTCCATGGGGGGCCGGAGCAGGGACGGCGGCAGGCCCGCCAGGAGCTCGTCGAAGCTTTTGACCCCGACGGTCCGGAGCATCTCCTTTTTTTGTTCTTCGGTGTGCGGGACGAACATAAATTCGGTTAAGGCCCGGCGCGCGCCGCCGTTCCTCAGTGGGCGACGGTCTTGACGAACTCCTGGTACTGGGCGTGGGTCATGAGCTTGTCCCGGTCCGCCGCGTTGGCCATCTGCAATTTGAACAGCCAGCCGTTGTCGTACGGCGACTGGTTCACCAGGGCCGGGCTCTTGGCCACGGTCTCGTTCACGGCCGACACGGAACCGGCCACGGGCGCGTAGATGTCGAAGGCGGCCTTGACCGACTCCACCACGCAGCAGGACTCCTCGGCCTTCACCGCGCGGCCGGCCTTGGGCAGCTCCACGAACACCACGTCCGTGATTTCGTGCTGGGCGTGGTCCGAGATGCCCACGGTGCCGTCGGGCGCGATCCACTCGTGGGTTTTCGTAAAACGGAGGTCGTTGGGGTTCATGGTTTTTTCCTTTTTATTGCGAAATAACCGCTGGCTTGCGGTAAAACGGCAAAGGAACGACTTCGGCCGGAATCTCGCGCTCGTGCACCTTCACGGCCAGCCCCGGCTCGTTCTGCGACTCTTTGGGGAAGAGGCGGGCCTCCACGTACCCCATGGCGATCCCGGCCTGCAAAGAGGGCGAAAAGGTCCCGCTGGTGACTTCTCCGGCAAGACGGCCCTTGAAAAAGATCTGGTGGCCGTGGCGGGGGATGCCCCTGTCCTTCAGCCGGAAAGCGATGAACCGGCGCTGGGACCCCTTGGCTTTTTCCTGCAGGAGCGCGTCCCGCCCGATGAAGGGGCCCTTGTCGAACTTGATCACCCAGCCCAGGCCCGCTTCCAGGCCCGTGTGCCGTTCGTCCAGGTCGTTGCCGTACAGGCGGTAACCCATTTCCAGGCGGAGGGTGTCCCGGGCGCCCAGGCCGCAGGGCTTGAGGCCGCCGGATTTTCCCGCGTCCAGGAGGCGCGGGTACAACGCCGTGATTTTTTCCGCCGGGCCGAAAATTTCAAAGCCGTCTTCGCCCGTGTACCCGGTGCAGGAAACTGCGCAGTCCTGCGCCGCGATCTGGTTCTTGGCCAGGGCCGCGGCCTGGGGAAAAATCCCTTTGAGAATGTCCCTGGCCCGGGGCCCCTGCAAAGCCACGGCCGCGTTTTGGGCCAGCTCTTCGATTTTCACGTCGCCCTTTTTGTGGTCCTTCATCCACTGCACGTCGATGGGACGGCGCGAGGCGTTGATCACCAGGAAGTACCGGCCCGGCTCCATGAGATAGACGTACAGGTCGTCCACCACGCCGCCGTCCTCGCGGCACATCAAAGCGTAGCAGCCCTGGCCGGGCGCGAGCTTGGATATGTCGTTGGTGACCAGGTTCTGCAGATAGGCCTGGGCTCCGGAACCCGTGACCCACACCTGCCCCATGTGGGAGATGTCGAAGAGGCCCGCGGCCTCGCGCACGGCCTTGTGCTCGGCCAGGATGCCCTCGAACTGCACGGGCATCTCCCAGCCACCGAAATCCACCAGGCGGGCGCCGGCTTGCTGATGAAAGGAAAAGAGGGCGGTTCGGTTCAGCGTCATAAATTATTTTTCCATGGGCGCGCCGGCCTCGTTCCAGGCGCTCCATCCGCCGGCCAGGGAGAACACCCGCTTGTACCCCATTTTCTGCAAGTTGTCCGCGGCCAGGGCGGACCGGAACCCGCCGCCGCAATAAAGCACGATTTCCGCGCCCGGGTCCGGAACGGTCTTTTCAATGTCCCGCTCAATGACGCCCTTGCCCAAATGCAGGGCCTTTGTGGCATGACCCGCGGCCCATTCGGACTCCTCGCGCACGTCGATCAGGAAAAATTTTTCGCCCCGTTTCTGTTTGTCCAGGACTTCCCTGACCGTGATCTCCCGCACGCGCTTTTTGGCGTCGTCCACGATCTTCAGAAAACCCGGGGAATGGTGTTTCATCTCGGCCCCGCCGCCATCTCCTCCGCATGGTAGGAACTGCGCACCAGGGCGCCGACCATGATCCGATCGAACAAAGGCTCCGCGGCCAGGCGCAGGCGCTGGAACTCTTCCGGCGAGTAGAACCGGCGCACCGGGTGATGGTCCGGGCTGGGCGGCAGGTACTGGCCCACCGTCAAACAGCGGACGCCCCGCGCTTTTAAATCCCGGAAAGCCTCCAGCAGCTCTTCTTCGGTCTCTCCCAGGCCCACCATGAGCCCGGACTTGGCGCAGAGCCCGGCCGA
This sequence comes from uncultured Elusimicrobia bacterium, assembly GCA_964484135.1. GTDB lineage: Bacteria > Elusimicrobiota > Elusimicrobia > FEN-1173 > FEN-1173 > CAZAEL01. The sequence continues at coordinate 28,440 of CAZAEL010000015.1, read as the reverse complement.
TGCCGCGGCCTCCACAACGGAAAGGGAACGGTCGTACGTGGCCCGGCCCCGCACCTGAGGGGTCAGCCGCCGTACGGTCTCCAGGTTATGGTTGAGGATGTCCGGACGGGCTTGGAACACTGTTTTTAGCAAATCCGGACGGCCTTGAAAATCGGGGATCAGGGTCTCCACGGTGACGCCCGGCGTTTCGCGGCGCAAAACCTCCACGCAGGCCGCGAATTGTCCCGCGCCCTGGTCCGGCAGATCGTCCCGGGCCGGGGCCGTGATGACCACGTGGCGGAGCCTCAGGGCCCGGACCGCGGCGGCCAGTTTCTCCGGCTCCTGCGGGTCCGGCGGCAGGGGGCGGCCCGTGGTCTCCGCGCAAAAGGCGCAGCGCCGGGTGCAGATGGACCCCAAAATTTGAAAAGACAGGGTCCCGCGGGCCCAGCATTCCGTGCGGTTGGGACAGCGGGCCTCCTCGCAGACCGTGGACAGGCCGTGGCCGCCCAGGGCGTCCCGCACGCCGAAGAACAGGCCGCCCTTGGGCACCCGCTGCTTGAGGTGCGACGGCAGGCGGGGCCGCCAGTCCAAGGCCAAACTTTCCGCGCTCATCGGGACAGCGCCTCCCGGACGCCCTCGGACAGCGTGGGGTGGGCGTAGATGACGGCGCGCAGCTGTTCCGCGGTCAGGCCGGCCTGCAGGGCCACGGAGAAGATATGGATCAGTTCGGTGGCGTGGGGGCCGACGATCTGGGCGCCCAGGAGCCGGCCCGTTTCCTTTTCCGACACCGCCTGGATGAATCCCTCGGTTTCCCGTGCGGCCAGGGCCTTGGCCGAGGCCTGGAAGAAGAACCGTTGGGTTTTGACTTGAATTTTTTTGGCCTCGGCGCTGTGGGCCCATTCCCCCACGCTGGCCACCTCGGGCCAGGTGTACAGGCACCGGGGCACCAGATGGTGCGCGTACGGACGGTTTTCCCCCAAGACATGCCCCACCGCGGTCTCGGCCTGGGCCGCGGCCGCGTGGGCCAGCAGGGACAGGCCGTTCACGTCGCCCACCGCGTACACGCGGGGGTTGGAGGTTTGCAAAAATTCATTGACCGCGATTCGCCCTTTGTCGGTGTTGACGCCCGCGGCCTCCAGGCCCAGGCCGTTGAGGACGGGCCGGCGCCCCACGCACACCAGGACCTGGTCCCCGGTCCAGGTTTCGCCGTTGCTCAGTTTGCAGGACCGCTCCCCGCCCCGGGCGGAAAAGGATTCCGCCGTGGCGTTGACGAGCACGCGGATGCCCCGCTTTTCAAAGGAGGTCTGAAGCACCCGCACCACGGCCGGGTCTTCCCCGGGCAGGAGGCCGGGCATCTTCTCCACCAGGGCGACTTGGCTCCCCAGTTCATGGAACAGGCAGGCGAACTCGCAGCCCACGGCCCCGCCCCCCACGATCAAAATCGCCTTCGGGACCTCCGCCAGGTCCAGGGCGCGGTCGCTGTCCAGGATTTTGTCCCGCGCGGCGGCGAACGGCTCCGGGAAAAAAGGCTCCGACCCCGTGGCCAGGACCGCGGCGTCGAAAGGCAGGCGCTCCTCCCCGTCCGGCTTGCGGACCAGGAGGCTCCGTCCGTCCGCGAACCGGGCCTCCCCCGCGACCACGCGCACCCGGAGCCGGGAGAGGTTCTGGGCCAGGGCCGCGCGCAGGGAGTCCACCACCGCGGCCTTCCTTTTTTGGAGGCTCTCCCACCGCACCCGCAGGGCCTCCGTTCCTTCCAGGCAGTCCGCGGCGGCCCGGGCCTGCCGCAGGAGCCGGCCCGTTTCCAGGAGCGCCTTGGACGGGATGCACCCCCGGTTCAGGCAGAGGCCCCCCAGGTCCCGCTTTTCCACCAACGTGACCTGGGCGCCGGCCTGGGCCGCGCGCTTGGCCGCGGCTTCCCCGCCGGGTCCCGCGCCGATGATGACGATGGATTTTTGAGGCATGGAACCCCATTATACAAGGCCCTGGAAGGGGCGGCAAATTGACAGTTGTTCCCGGGAGGGATAAAATAGAGGGATGAACGCGCCGGCCGTCAAACCCCCCGTCCGCAAGTCCCGCACCATCGCCAAGATTTGGGCCGAGCGGTGCACCGGCTGCGAGGCCTGCATCGCCGTGGCCCCGCACGACACCTGCATCCTCAAGGCGGACCAGGACCGGACCCAACCCTTCGGCATGATCGTCTGCGAGGTGCAGAACGACGTGTGCACCGGCTGCACCCTCTGCATGAAGATCTGCCCCTGGGACGCCATCACCATGATCCCGCGCCCCGGGTACGAGCCCCCCGCTCCCACCAAATCCACCCCCTAAGGCATAAGTCTCCTCCCCCGTTCTGTTATCCCAACTCTCCTGACGCCACGCTGTCAGCAGGGGCCTGTTATCCTTGTGGGGACGCAAAACCCTTCAAGGAGGATTACAATGTCGAAGAACACCGACGTTCAAACCCGCGGGAAAATCCTGGTGGAATGGGCGCCCTTTAAACCGGCCCCGGGCGTGACGGAAGCCGACCTGTTGGCGGCCTCCGACGCCATGGAAAGGGATTTTCTCGCCAAGCAACGGGGGTATATCCGGCGGGAATTGTTGAAAGCGCGGGACGGCCAATGGGCGGACTTGGTGTATTGGGAGGACCAGGACGCCGCGGACCAGGCCATGAATGCGGTGGGCCACAGCCAGGCCTGCGCGGCCTATTTCCGACGGATGGACGGCGTAAGCCAGGAAACGCCGGCCTTGCACTTCGAGACGGTGAAATCCTATGTCCGCTGAAAAAGAATGAGACGGGCTGACCGCCTGTTCGTCATCGTCCAGTACCTGCGCAGCCGCCGGCTCACCACGGCGCGGTGGTTGGCGGACAGGCTGGAAGTCTCCCTTCGGACGGTCTATCGGGACATCCAGGACCTCTGCGCCTCGGGGGTTCCGATTGAGGGAGAGGCGGGGGTGGGCTATGTGTTGCGGCAGAAAATGGACCTGCCCCCCCTTCAGTTCGACCGCCGGGAATTGGCGGCGCTGGGCCTCGGCCTCCGTTTTGTCCTGGGCCGCGCGCCCGCGCCGCTTTCCCGGGCGGCGTCCACGGCCCTGGCGAAGGTTCGATCGGTCCTGCCGGAGGACCTGCTGGAAGAACTGGAGGAAAAACGCGTCTTTGTCCCCGTTGCCCAACCCTCCGGAAACCGGCGATTCGCGGCGTTGGATTCCGCGATACAGAACGGCGTCAAGGCGTTTATCCGTTACCGTGACGAAAAAGGGAAGGTGACGCGGCGGACGATCCACCCGTTGGCCATTCTCTATTGGGACAGGGCCTGGACGCTGGTGGCCTGGTGCGAGCTCCGAAAGGATTTCCGTCAATTCCGCCTGGAAAGAATCCGGAGCATGCGGATTCTGGAAGACCGGTTCTCTCCCGGACGGGAGGAACGGCTGGCGGGGTACTTTCAAAAGATGACCGAGGAATACGGCGTGGCGGCCAAGGAGTTCGATCCGGAGAGCGGATGACCGACAACCCGAACGCCTTCAAACATCAAATCAACCCGAAAACCGCCGGACGGCTGGCGGCCGCGCTCAAAAGGGCCTGGCCTCCGTTCGACGCCCGGGGGTTCCTTCGGGAAGTCAAGGAGGGGTTGAAACCGCTGGAGCTTAAACAGCGGGTGGCCTTCGTGGGCGACGCCATGGCCCGCCGTTTGCCGCCGGAGTATCCCAAGGCCCTTCCCCTGGTCCTGAAAACGTTGGGGCCGGAATTGAACGGAACCTTGGGGACCGGCCAGGACTTGTTCTACCATTGGATCCACGGCCACTTCGTGGAAACCCGCGGGTTGGACTATTTTGACCAATCCCTTCAAGCCATGGTGGAGATCACCAAACGCTCCACCGCCGAGTTCGCGGTCCGTCCTTATCTGGCAAAAGACCCCGGACGCGTGCTGGCGTTCCTGGAAAAACAGGTCACTCATCCCAATCCCCACGTGCGCCGATGGATCAGCGAAGGCACGCGGCCCCTTTTGCCCTGGGGTCGCCGTCTGGCGGCGTTCATCAGAGATCCCCGCCCGGCCCTCCGATTGTTGGAGCGCCTCAGGAAGGATCCCTCCCGGTATGTTCAAAATTCCGTGGCGAACCATCTGAACGATATCGCCAAACATCATCCGGATCTCGCCGTAAAAACCGTGTCGGCGTGGCTGCGGGAAGGGTTTCCGGCCGCCTCATGGATCGCCCGGCGCGCGCTGCGGCATTTGATCAAGCAGGGCCACCCGGCCGCCCTGAAGGCGCTGGGCTTTCAGGCGGGGACACGAACGACGCTCAAAGATTTGCTTTTGGACAAAAAGCGGGTTCGCGTGGGGGAAAAACTTTCTTTCTCGTTCGTGCTGGTCGGCCGCGCCCGAGAGCGGCTGGCGGTGGATTACGCGATCCGCTATCGGTCGGCCAACGGCCGGACGGGACGAAAGGTCTACAAGCTGACGACCCGCGAGATAAAGGCGGGCGATGCCGTCCCTATCCGCAAAACCCATTCCTTCCGGCCCGTCACCACGCGGGTTTATTATCCCGGGGCCCATGCCGTTGAAATATTGGTCAACGGCCGGACGCTGGGAACGGCGGCGTTTGCTTTGCGCCTCTAAGACCCCGTCACCATAAAGCCAAAACAGAAACGGCGTGCCGCCGATCTCATGATTCCCGCGCCGTTTTCATGCACCGCGGCGCTCAAGTCGACACAATGCCCGCCGCTCCTTTTCCGCTCCCCGCGGCACTTTCGGGCGGGACAAAACGTCCAAATAGGTGTACCCTCTGACAAGGCCCCTTGATGAACCGCGAGACCCCTGACGAACAACGGATCATCCGCGACGTCCTATCGGGACGACGGGAGGAATTCGCCCGACTCGTCCGCGCCCACCAGGCCAAGGTGCTGTCCCTGTGCCTGTCCCTGCTGAAGGACCCGGCCGAGGCCGAGGACGCGGCGGCGGAGATTTTCCTGAAGGCGTACCAAAAGCTGAAGGATTTCCGATTCGACGCCGCCTTTTCCACCTGGCTTTACCGCATCGCGTACCGCCACAGCCTGGACCTTCTGCGGGCCCGCCAACGGCGGCGCGCCCAGTCCCTGGACGCCCTGCTGGAAGAACGCGGCGAAGGCGCCCTCCCGCCGGCCCCGGACCAGACGACCCCGGCCGATCCCGCCCGGACCGCGGAAAGCCTGCTTTCCTCCCTGCCGCCGGACTACCGTTTGGTCCTGACCCTGCGGGAGGTCCAGGGCCTTTCCTACGAGGAGATCGCCCGGGCCATGGACGCGTCCCTGGATTCGGTGAAGGCCCGCCTCCGGAGGGCCCGCCAGGCCCTGCGATCCCACCGCCTGCCCGCCCGCTGAAAGCGGGCCTTGCGGCCCGAGGCAGGTGGTGGGACGACACTTTTTGCCTAACACGGACGTCTAAACAGAGAGGATCGAAAATGGACCACGAATCCCTGAAAAACAAGGTTTTCGAGCTGTACGACGGCGAACTGCCTTCCCTGGAGAAGGCGGAGGTGGAACAACACCTGGCCGCCTGCGCGGAGTGCCGCGGCCTGCTGGAAGGATGGAGGGCGTCCGCCTCGGTCCTTTTCGCCCGGCCCCGGGTCGCGCCTTCCGAGGCCTTTGTCCAAAGGGTCATGGCGCGGATCGCGGAACGCGGCGCGCCGGGCGTCTCCCTGGCGGACCTCCTGGAACGGGCGCGGGGCGCGTTCACGGTCCCGCGGCTGGCCTTGGCCGGGGCCGCGGCCCTGGCGGCCCTGGTCTTCCTGGCCACGCCGGACCAAAAGCGCCCGGCGTCCCCTGCGGGCGGCGATCCCACGGTCTATGTGGCCGAGGTGCTGGAAAACCCGTACCCCGAAAACGGCGATTCGGCCCTGGGGACCTCGGTGGAAGAATACTTTCTCTAAAACGAGCGGGGAGGGAACTGTTATGAACGCACGATTCGGCGTTGCGGCTTTGTCCATCCTGTTTTTGGCCGGCGCGGCCCTGGCCCGGCCGCCGGAAGGCGGGCCGGGGGGTCCGGAAAAATGGGAAAAGAAACGGGAAGCCCGCATGCAAGAGATGCACAAGAAACTGGGCCTGACGCCCGAGCAGGAAAAACGCCTGGAGGAGCACCGCAAGACGCATCAGGAAGCGGGAAAGGCCCTGCGCGAAGAGAAACGGGAAAAGATGGAGGCGCTCAGGCTCGAGCTGGAAAAGCCGGACATGGACGAGGCCCGCGTGCGGGCCATCCACGCGGAGATCAAGGATATCCAAAACAAACTGGCCGACCACCGCTTGCAGGGGGTGTTGGAGGTGAGGCACATCCTGACGCCGGAACAATTCAAGAAATTCCACGACATGGCGGGCCCCCGGTGGAAAGACAAGGACGGAAAGGGGCCGGGCCGGGAACGACAGGGCCGCCGCGGAGACGGCCCGCCGCCGGAGGAATGACCCGAAAAACCGAAAAGGACGGCCCGTGCGATATCTTCCTGTCGCTCTTCTTTGGCTGGCCGCTGCCTTGCCGCTGCGCGCCCAGGAGGTCCTCTCCTGGGCGGACTGCTTGGCGGAGGCCGCCCGCAACAACCCGGACCTGGCCGCGGCGCAAGAGGCGGTGACCCGGGCGGAGGCCGCGCTGGCGGGGAGCCGCAGCGGGTTCCTCCCTCAAATCTCGGCGGACGCGGGGTACGACCGCTCGGACTCGGACGGGAGTGCCGGCGCCAAGAACGATTATTCCATGGGCGTCTCGGCCCGGCAGAGCCTGTTTTCGGGCCTGCGCGACAAGGCCGGCGTGGACCGGGGCCGGGCGGACCTGGAGGCGGCCCGGGCCGGGTTGGCGGCCGAGGAGGCCCGGGTGGCGGCGGACCTGCAACAGAGCTTCGCGCGCTTGCTGTACGCCCAGGAACAGGTGCGGCTGGCCGAAACCATCGCCGCCCGCCGGCGGGACAACCTGCGCCTGGTGGGACTGCGGCATGAGGCGGGCCGAGAGCACAAGGGGTCTTTCCTCCGCATCAAGGCGGCCCAGGGCCAGGCGGATTTCGAGGTGTCCCAGGCGGAGCGCGCGTTGCGGGTGGCCCGGCGGGAGCTGGCGCGCGTCCTGGGACGGGACTCTTTCACCCTGCTCGCGGCCACGGGCAGCCTGACGTCCGCGGCCCCCGGCGATTCCCCGGATTTCGATCTCTTGGCCCGCGAGACCCCGGCTTTGCGCCAGGCCCAGGCCCGCGCCGCCGCGGCCCGGGCCGGCGTGACCTCGGCGCGGAGCGGGTTTTTCCCGGACCTGTCCGCGTCGGCGGACCGCTCGCGCAACGGCTCGGATTGGCCGCCCCGGTCGGACCGCTGGTCCGCGGGGGTGAGCCTGTCCCTGCCGCTTTTTTCCGGCGGGAGCACGGCCGCCGACCTGCGGGGGGCCAAGGCCGCGGACCGGCAGGCGCGCGAGGACCTGCGCGCCGCGGCCCAGCAAACGGCCCTGGACCTGGAGGACGCCTTCGCCGGGTTCCAGGACGCCTGGGAGCGCACCGCCGTCCAGCGGGAGTTCCTCCGGGCGGCCGAAGTGCGGGCCGAGATCGCCCGCAGCCAGTACACCAGCGGGCTCCTGTCCTTCGAGGACTGGGACATCATCGAGAACGACCTCATCAACAATCAAAAATCCTGGCTGGCCAGCCTGCGCGACGCGGCCCTGGCGGAGGCCGCCTGGGAACAGGCCTGGGGAAAGGGGCTGACGCAGCCGTGACTCTCAAAAAGAAAAACCTTTGGGTGATCCTCGTCCTGCTGGCCGCCGGCGGCCTGGCCGCCTGGCGGTGGACCGGCAAGAAGAAAACCGGGCCGGAGTTCCACGCCGTGCCGGTGACCCGCGGCGACGTGGAGGCGACGGTCACAGCCACGGGCGTGGTCCAGCCCCAGAACCGGGTGGAGATCAAGCCGCCCATCGCGGGCCGCGTGGAGGACGTGCTGGTGCGGGAGGGCGAGGCCGTGCGGAAGGGCCGCGTGCTGGCCTGGATGAGCTCCACGGAGCGGGCCGCGCTCCTGGACGCGGCCCGGGCCAAGGGGCCGGGGGAGCTGGCCCATTGGGAGGACCTGTACAAGCCCACGCCGCTCGTGGCGCCCCTGTCCGGCGTGGTCATTTCCCGGAACGTTGAGCCCGGCCAGACCGTGACGGGCCAGGACGCGGTGCTGGTCATGTCCAACCGGCTCATGGTCCTGGCCCAGGTGGATGAGACCGACATCGGCCGGGTCAAGCCGGGGCAGGAGGCGAGCATCACCCTCGACGCCTACCCTCAGGAAAAAATCGGGGCCACTGCGGACCACATCGCGTATGAGGCCAAGACCGTGAACAACGTGACCATTTACGAAGTGGACGTGGTGCCGGGCCGCGTCCCGGACTTCATGCGCAGCGGCATGACCGCCAACGTGACCTTCCGCGTGGCCGCCAAGCGGGGCACGCTGGTCCTGCCGGCGGAGGCGGTGCAGCAACAGGAGGACGGAACATCGTTCGTGCGCCTGCCGGACCCGGAAAAGAAGGGCCGGCCCCGACGGCAGGCGGTGGAGACGGGCCTTTCCGACGGCAAACGGATCGAGATCCTCTCGGGTTTGAAGGAGGGGGACGAGGTGCTGGTGACCTCCTTCCGGCTGCCGTCCTCTTCCGGCGCCGGCGGGAGCAACCCCTTTGCGCCCTTCGGCGGACGGCGGCCGGCGGCCGGCGGCAACCGGCAGGGCGGCGGACAGGGCGGCCAACGAAACCGATGACCCCATCACCCGCCTCGGAACCGCAGGTTCCGCCTTTGGCGGAAAGGCGGGTGATGGGGTGATCCGCGTCAGGGACATCCGCAAGACCTACCAGATGGGGGACACCGCGGTCCCGGCCCTGCGCGGGGTGAGCCTGGACATCGGGGCCGGCGAATTCGTGGCCGTCATGGGCCCGTCCGGGTCCGGGAAGTCCACGCTCATGCACGTGCTGGGCCTTTTGGACGTGCCCGACGGCGGAACCTACGAACTCGCGGGGCAAAACGTGGCCCGCCTGCCCGAAGACGCGCTGGCCGCGCTGCGGGCGAAGACCATCGGCTTCGTGTTCCAGCAGTTCAACCTCCTGCCGCGCACCACCGCCCTGGAAAACGTGGGGTTGCCCCTGCTCTATACCGCGAACGGCAGGGACCCCGCCCTGCCCCAACGCCTCCTGCAGGAGGTGGGCCTGGGCTCGCGGCTCCGCCACCGGCCCAACGAGCTGTCCGGCGGCCAACAGCAGCGCGTGGCCATCGCCCGCGCCCTGGCCAACGAGCCCGCGGTCATCCTGGCGGACGAGCCCACCGGCAACCTGGACTCCCACAGCGAAAAGGAAATCATGGCGCTCCTGGCCGGGCTCAACGAGCGCGGCATCACCGTGATCCTGGTCACCCACGAGCCGGAGATCGCGGAATACGCCCGCCGCGTCATTCGCATGCGCGACGGCCTGGTGCAGTCGGACGAAAGCCGCGAGCCGTCCCGCCGCGGCGGGACGGCCGTGCGGGCGCGCGCGCGGCCCGCCCCGGCCACGCCTGCCGCGCGCACGGCCTTCAACCCGCGGGAGATGGGCGAGCACTTCCGCCAGGCCAGCCGGGCCCTCCTGGCCAACAAGGTGCGCACGGGCCTCTCCATGCTGGGGATTTTGATCGGCGTGGCCGCGGTCATCGCCATGCTGGCGCTGGGCCGGGGAGCCCAGAAATCCATCGAGGCCCGCTTGGCGTCCATGGGGTCCAACCTGCTGGCCGTGCGGCCGGGTTCCCGCTCCCCGGGCGGCGTGGCCACGGGCGCGGGCGCAACGGCCCGGTTCACCCGGGAGGATGCCGACGCCATCGCCGCCCTCCCCGGCGTGAAACGGGTGACCGCCGGCGTGGACGGCCGCGGCCAGGCGGCGTACGGCAACAAGAACTGGAACACGGAGGTCATGGGCACCACGCCGGAGTACGCGCCCATGCGGAACGCGGTCCCCGTGGCGGGCCGCTTCTTCACCGAGGCGGAGGAAAGGTCCCGGGCCCGGGTGGCCGTGGTGGGCATGACCCTGGTGCGGGAGCTTTTCAACGGGAACAATCCCCTCGGCGAACAGCTCAAGATCAACCGGATTAATTTCCAAGTCATCGGCGTGCTGCCGGAGCGCGGCTCCACGGGCTGGCGGGACCAGGACGACGTGGTCGTCATCCCGCTTTCCACGGCCATGCGGCGGGTCTTCGGCGACGCGTATGTGGAGGACATCGATGTGGAGGTGGAGTCCGCGGAGCGGATGCAGGAGGCGGAAGAGGCCATCCGCGCCTTGATCATCCGGCGGCACCGTCTGCCGCCCTCCCAGCAGGAGACCGGCGTCCGCATCCGCAACATGGCGGAGATCCAGGAGGCCCTGACCGAGACCAGCCGCACCATGTCCCTTTTGTTGGCCTCCATCGCGGCCATCTCGCTTTTGGTGGGCGGCATCGGCATCATGAACATCATGCTGGTGTCCGTGAAGGAGCGCACGCGGGAGATCGGCCTGCGCAAGGCCCTGGGCGCCCGGCGGAGCGACATCCTGTCCCAATTTTTGATTGAGTCCGTGGTGGTGAGCGTCACCGGCGGACTGATCGGCATCACCCTGGGCTGGCTCATCACCTTGGCCATGTCCCGGCTGGCGGGCTGGGCCGCGTCCGTGTCCTGGGACTCGGTGCTTTTGGCCTTCGTCTTTTCCGCGGGGGTGGGCGTGGCCTTCGGTCTCTGGCCCGCGCGTCAGGCCGCCGCGCTCAACCCCATCGACGCGCTGCGGTACGAGTAACGCGCCCATCCCCCATCGTCCCCGGAAAAATAGTAAAATAGGGGAACATGAAGGTCCTTCTCGCCAATCCAAGGGGGTTCTGCGCCGGCGTGGTGCGGGCCATCGACATCGTGGACATCGCCCTGCAGAAATTCCCCCCTCCCGTCTACGTGCGCAAGGAGATCGTCCACAACAAGGCCGTGGTGGAGGATTTCCGCGCCCGCGGCGTGGTGTTCATCGACCATTTGGACGAGGCGCCCTCCGGCAGCCTGGTCATTTTCAGCGCCCACGGCGTGTCCCCGGAGGTGCGCGAAACGGCCCGGAAAAGGGGCCTGCGGGTCATTGACGCCACCTGTCCTCTGGTCACCAAGGTCCACCTGGAAGTGCACCGTTTCTTGAGGGAAGGCTATTCCCTGGTCCTGATCGGCCACAAAGAACACGATGAAGTGGTCGGCACCATGGGCGAGGCGCCGGGCCAAATCCGTTTGGTGGAATCCGTGGAGGACGTGAACGCCCTGGACGTGCCGGACCCGGACCGGATCATGATCCTGACCCAGACCACCCTGAGCCTGGACGAGACCCGGGACATCATGCTGGCCGTCCGCCGCCGCTTCCCCAAGGCCCAGACCCCGCCCAAGGACGACATCTGCTACGCCACCCAGAACCGCCAGGACGCGGTCAAGGAGCTCATGCGGCGGGGCGTGGACGTGCTCCTGGTGGTGGGCTCCAAGAACAGCTCCAACTCCCAGCGGCTGGTGGACGTGGCCCTGCAGGCCGGCTGCCGGGCGCACCTCATCGACAGCGCGGACGAGATCCGCGAAGAATGGGTGCGGGACGCCCGGGCCGTGGGCGTGACCGCCGGCGCCTCCGCGCCGGAACATTTGGTGACCGGCGTGCTATCCTTGCTTGAGAAAAAATACCGCGGCCGGGTGGAAGAGGTGGTGGTGCGGGAAGAGAACGTGCATTTTTCCCTGCCCAAGGAACTGGCCGCCGCCTCCTGACCTTTTTTCCTCACGCCCTGATCTCTCCCGCCGTCCTCCTGTTTCCCCTCAAAGCATGGATTCCCTGATCCTTCAGTTGTCCCGGGAAGGCGCGCTTTTTCCCCAGTCGCCGGACGAGGACCTGGCGTCGCGGCTCATCCTGCGGTCCCTGGCCCACTTCCGGGCCGCCCGGCGGGCCGCGATCGGGCACGCCGACAGCGCCCTGCTCCTGGCGTACGTGGCGCTCCACGGCATGGGCCGGGCCCTCCTGGCGGCCAAGGGATACCGCCCTTCCTCCAAAGACCCCCACGGCACGGTGCGGCGGACCACCGCCCATTTTCTGGGGGAAAACGCCGCCAAACCCCTGAAGGCGTACGACGCCCTGCTGGACGCCTGGAAGGTCTCCCTGGAGGACGCGGACATGCCCCCGCCCGCCGGCGCGGCGGGGCCGCTCCTTCAACAAACCGAGGCCCTGCTGAAAGGCCTGCGGAAAGTTTTTGAAAAGGAATCCCCGTCGTTCCGGGCCCTGTTCCAGCCCCGCAAGCCCCGGCAACGCACCATCAGCGCGGAAAGGTCTTTCCGCGACTGAGCCCCGCGTGAGCGCCGTCCTGGTTTTCCGGCACGTGCCCCACGAACATCTGGGGCTCCTGGCCGGGACGTTCCGCCAAGCCGGCCTGTCCTATGAATACCTGGACGTGTGGAAGCACCCGCTGTCCTTCCCGCCGCCGCACCGCGTCCGCGCCCTGGTGGTCATGGGCGGCCCCATGGGCGTGTACGAACGGGACCGTTATCCGTTCCTCTCCCGCGAGATCGCCTGCATTCAAAACATCCTGGCCGCGGGCAAACCGGTGCTGGGCATTTGCCTGGGATCCCAATTGATGGCCGCGGCCCTGGGCGCGCGCGTGCGCAAGAACCGCCGCAGGGAGATCGGCTGGTACCCCGTGGAGCTGACCGAAGCCGGGCGCACCGATCCCCTTTTCCGCGGCGGCCCCTGGCGGCCCTGGGTGTTCCAGTGGCACGGCGACACCTTCGACCTGCCCGACGGCGCCCGACGCCTGGCCTCCTCGCCCCTCTGCCGGAACCAGGCCTTCCGCTGGGGCCAGAACGCCTACGCTTTGCAGTTCCATCCCGAAGTGGACCGCGCCATGGTTCGCGAATGGATGGGCCAGCCCGGGGCCCGGCGGGAGATCGCCCTGGCCGGGCCGGGCGCGTACGCGTCCATGGAGCGGGGCCTCAAGCGGCACCTCCCCGCCATGCGCGCCTGGGGCCGCCGGGTTTTCAAAGCTTTCGCGGATTTGATAGTCTAGTTCCAATCTTTCCCGCCGCTCCCTCAGAAACCGGCGGCTGATCCGACAAAAAAGCGAGGACCCGGCCCCGCCGCGCGGCGGGGCCGCCCCAGGCATGAAGAATTTTTCACAATCCGTCCAACGGGATTTGCGCTATCAGCTCAGCCAGGCCTTCATGGTCCTGGGGCTGGGGGTTTTGATCCTGGCCTGCGCCCTCGCGCGCCAGGGCCGCGAACCCTTCGCCACCTGGCTTTTTTCCTTCGCCTGGTGGAGCTACATCCTCCTCATCGACGGCTGGGTGTACCGCCAGCGGAAAGAATCCCTCCTTCTGTCCTACCCCGGACGGTTCCTGTTCCTGTGCCTCTGGTCCGTGGCGCTCTGGCTCCTGTTCGAGGCCTTCAACCTGCGCCTGGAGAACTGGCATTACCTGGACCTGCCTTCCGACCGGCTCGCGCGCTGGGCCGGTTACGCCCTGGCCTTCGCCACGGTGGTGCCGGGGCTCTTCGAGACCGCGGACCTGGTCGAGACCGCGGGCCTGACCGGGGACCGCGGCGGAAAACCCCTGGGAGGGAACCGGCGCGCGCCTTCCTTGTTCACGGCCGCCGGCGTCCTGATGTTGGCCTTGCCCCTCCTGTGGCCCAAATTTTTCTTTCCCCTGGTGTGGGGCGGGTTCATCTTCCTCCTGGAACCCCTGAACGAGCGCCTGGGCGCGGCCTCGCTCCTGGGCGACTGGCGGACCGGCCGCTTCAAACGCTTTTGGACCTTGCTGCTGGCCGGTTTCCTCTGCGGCGGCCTGTGGGAGTGGTGGAACGCCTGGGCCCGGGCCCGCTGGTCCTACACCGTGCCCTGGGTGGGCGACTGGAAGATTTTCGAAATGCCCGCGCTGGGGTACCTGGGGTTCCCGCCCTTCGCGGTGGAGGCCTTCGTCATGACGGCCACGGCCCTGGCCGTCTGGGAGAGAACGCCGCGGTGGGCGAAACCGATCCTCTTCGCGGCCGCCGCGGCCTTCTGCCTGGCCATGTTTCACGCCCTGGACCGTTTCACGGTGCGGAGCTTCCAGCCGTGAACGCGGCTTCGGGCCGGAAGGGGCGGCGCGTCCTCATCACGGGCGGGGCCGGGTTTTTGGGGTCCCACCTCTGCGACCACCTGCTGGGCCGGGGCTTCCGGGTGATCTGCGTGGACAACTTCCTCACCGGCTCGCCGGACAACATCGCCCACCTCACCGGCCACCCCCGGTTCCAGTTCCTGCGGCACGACGTGACCCAGGACCTGTACATCCACGGCCCCCTGTTCGCGGTCCTCCATTTCGCCAGCCCGGCCTCGCCCCGGGATTATTTGGAACACCCCATCAAGACTTTGAAGGTCGGCGCCCTGGGCACCCACAAGATGCTGGGCCTGGCCAAGCACAAGAAGGCCCGGTTCCTGCTGGCCTCCACCTCGGAGGTGTACGGCGACCCCCAGGTCCACCCCCAAAAAGAGGACTACTGGGGACACGTGAACCCGGTGGGGCCCCGCGGCGTGTACGACGAGGCCAAACGCTACGCCGAGGCGCTCTGCATGGCCTACCACCGGGTGCACGGCGTGGCGGTGCGGATCGCCCGCATCTTCAACACGTACGGCCCCCGCATGCAGAAACGCGACGGCCGCGCCGTGCCCGAGTTCATCTCCGCCGCGCTGCGGGGCAAGCCCCTGCCCGTGTTCGGACGGGGACGACAGACCCGTTCTTTCTGCTACATTGAAGACGAGGTGGAAGGCCTGATCCGGCTTCTGCTCTCGCCCCATGTGGGGCCGGTGAACATCGGCAACCCCCATGAAGTCACGATCTTGCAGATCGCGCGCCTGGTCAAAAAATTCACGGGCAGCGCCAGCCCGATCGTGCACAAGCCCCTGCCCGTGGACGACCCCAAAGTGCGCCAGCCGGACATCACCCTGGCGCGGCGGCTCCTGAAATGGGCCCCCAAGGTCTCCCTGGAAGAGGGCCTGCGGCGGACCGTGGACTGGTTCCGGAACAACCCGTAGACCCCCCAAAACGCCCCTTTGACCGCCTGACAACAACCCTTGGCCGACCGGCCCGGGGTTTTTTGTTCTCTCCGGCAGAGAAGCCGTCCTTTCGTCGGCCCTCCCGGGAAATCAACTTTTTGTAGACGCCTTCGGCTTTCCACCCCCTTCCCTCCCGACGGAAAAAAGGAAAAACCCCGCCGGCCCGGTCCGCTTTTTCGAGGCTCTCATGATTTTATATTGATTTTTAGAATCAAATCATACACTGTTCCGCCGCCGTTCATAAATCCTTGCATGGCCGCTCCCCGCCCCGCCGGTATCCTGAAGCACCATGAAGATCGTCCTTCGCCCCATGACCGGAGCGCCCCTGCCCGTTCTTCCCGCCGGCAGAAAAACCCGCGGCAACGCGGACATCCCCAGGTCGGGCCCCCGCCTCCCTTTCGGCGCTCCGGCGCGGGACCCCCGCCTTTCC
Source organism: uncultured Elusimicrobia bacterium (assembly GCA_964484135.1). Classification (GTDB taxonomy): domain Bacteria; phylum Elusimicrobiota; class Elusimicrobia; order FEN-1173; family FEN-1173; genus CAZAEL01. Next base: position 13,007 of record CAZAEL010000015.1, on the reverse strand, counting down.
CGGTCCCCGGTCCAAAGCCGGGGACCCCGCAAAGGGCCCGGCCTGGGGAGTTCCACGCAGCGCCGTTTTGCGGCCCTTTGGTTCTCATGTTCGGCCCTGCTCCTTTGGGCCATGTCCGTTTCCGGGGCCGTGTTGTCCCCTTCCTTAAAGGAGCGGATGGATTCCGGAGAAAATGATTCCATCCCCGTGGTGGTGATTTACAAATCCGAGGGGGGCACTGCGCCCAGGGAGAGGGGGGCTTCGCCCGCCCTCTCTCCGGCCGCAGTCCTCCGGTCCCGGGCGCGCGCGGTCCGTCCCGGACGGAAAGCCCTGCCCCTGGCGCCGGGCCAAGGGCGGGAAGAGGACGTCAAAGACCTGTGGGTGGTGAACGGGTACGGACTGGCCGTTTCTCCGGACGCGCTCCGGCAACTGTCCCAGGACCCCCGGGTGGAGGCGGTGTTCGAAAACTTCCGGGTGCAAACGCCGGAGTTCATTCCTCTCTCCGAGGGGACCCTGGACGAGGACCCCGCCAACTGGGGACTTGAAAAGACCGGGGCCGGCCAAGTGTGGACCCTGTTCGGGCTGACCGGGCGCGGGGTGCGCATCGGGCATCTGGACACGGGGGTGGACGCCAGCCACCCGGACCTGCAGGGCAAGATCGCGGCCTGGGCCGAGTTCGACGCGGACGGCGACCTTGTGCCGGGCTCCCGGCCCCATGACAACGGCCTCCACGGCACGCACACGGCCGGGACCCTGGTGGGCGGATCCGCGGGCGGCGGGCCCGTGGGCGTGGCTCCGGACGCCCGCCTGATCTCCGCCAAGGTGCTGGACGCGCGCGGCGGCACCCTTTTTCAGGTGCTGGCCGGCATGCAATGGGTCCTGGACCCGGACAACAACCCCGCCACGGACGACGGCGCCCACATCCTGAACATGTCCCTGGGGGCCGCCGGCCGGTACGAGGTGTTCGACGTGCTGGTGGACCGCCTCCTGGACGCGGGCGTGCTGCCCGTGGTCGCCATCGGAAACGGGGGAAAAGACTTGACCTCGGCGCCGGCCAACTCCCCCCGCGCCCTGGGCGTGGGCGCCACCACGGCGGACGACCGCGTGGCGGTTTTTTCAGGGAGCGGAGAGACCCTCTGGCAGGGCCAAAAATACCTGAAGCCCGAGATCGCGGCGCCGGGGCACGGCATCCGTTCCACCATTCCGGGGGGCGGGTACCGGTCCGCCAGCGGCACGTCCATGGCCGCTCCCCATGTGGCCGGCGCCGCGGCCCTGATCCTGCAGGCGCGGCCCGGCATGGCCCCGCAGGACCTCCAAAACCTTTTGCGGGAAACCGCCGCGGACATCGGGGCGCCCGGCGTTGATCCCCGCTCCGGCGCCGGACGTCTGGACGTCCTCTCCGCGGTGTCCCGCGCCGCGGGCGTGGCCGTGCTCACGGGCGCCACCCGCGCGCCCCAGGGCCCCATCCCGGCCCTGATCCGCGTCAAAGACGCCCAGGGCAACCACGTCAAAACCCTGCGGGCCGATTCCCAGACCGGCCGCTTCCAATTGTCCCTTTCGCGGGGAGAGTACACGGTGGAGGGGCTGTTCGGCGCGGCCAACGTCCGGAAAACCGTGCGCGTGTCCGAATCCAGCGCCACCCAGCTGGACCTTTTCTTCGACGGCGCCGCCTCCGACGTGGAGAACCTCCTGGTGTTCCCCAACCCCTTCAAACCCGCGCGCGGAGACCGGCGGATCGCCTTTTTCGGCCTGCCCGAGGGAAGCGTGGTCCAAATCTACTCGCTCTCCGGGGAATTGGTCAAGGAACTGAAGGGGTTCGCCGCCGGCGCGCACGAATGGGACGCCGCCAACGACAACGGCGAGCCCGTGGCCGCGGGCCTCTATTTCTACGTGGCCCGGGCCCGCGGGGACGCGGGCGGCTGGGACCAGACGACCGGAAAGGTGGCGGTGATCCGATGAAACGGCTTCCTTTTGTTTTGCGAACCGACTGCGGGCGGGCGAACCTGCCGGCCCTGCGCGGGCGCGCGGGGCGGCGGTCCCACCGGGTCCTCCTGTTCCTGCTCTCCTGTTTGTGCGCGTACCTGGCCGGCCGCGCCTTGGCCGAGGGCAGCGGGACCGCGGCGGCGGATTTCCTCAAGGTGAACCCGGACTGCCGGTCCGCGGCCCTGGGGAACAGCGGGGTGACGGACTTTGGGTCCGGCTTCGCCGCGTACCACAACCCGGCGCTGTTGAGCCGCTCCGAACACAGGTTCCGGTTGGCCGGGGCCCAGACCCAGTGGCTCCTGGGCGTGCAGGGCGTCCATTACGCCCTGTCCCTGGCCCTGCCGGCTTCCCGGGGGTCATGGGGCGCCGGCGTTTTCGTGAGCGACTGGCGGACCGATCCTTTCGACGCCCTGGACCCGTACGGCCGGCCCGCCGGACAGGTGGGGTACCAGGCCCAGAACATGGGCCTGGGCCTCGCTCACGAGGTGGCCCCCTCCCTGCACGTCGGCGGGACCGTCAAGCGCGTCACCCAGGCTTTCACGGAAACCGGGGGCGCGGGTCCGGACGCCAAGACGGCGTCCGCGGCCCTGGCGTGGGACGCGGGCCTGGTGTACGACCTGCCGGTCGGCGGCCTGCGCGCCGGGGCCGCGGCCCAGAACATCGGGAACAAGGTGTCCTTCGGGCTGGACCAAGCCCCCTTGCCCCAAATTTTCCGCCTGGGCCTGGAGGGGCCCGTGATCCCGAAAACGCTGCGATGGGGCCTGGAGGCCTCGGCCGAGCCGGGCCGAAAAATCACGGGCAAATTCGGCGTGGCCTATTCGCCCTTCGGCCTCCTTTCCCTGCGCGCGGGCCTGGACACGCTCCACGCCCGGCAGTCCTTGTACGGCCTGACCTCGGGCATCGGGTTCCAGTGGCCCCACCTGGCGGTGGACTACGCCCTGGTGCCGCAGGGCTATCTGGGCGTCACCCAAAGGATTTCCCTCTCCTGGCGGTTCGGGAGCCTGGCCCATCGGGAATCCGCCCAAGACAGAGTCCGGGTTTCGGACCCCTTGGACAAGTACCCCGAGCTGAAAAAGCTCCTCCAACAGGCCCGGAAACGCTGACGCGGGCGCAGGCCCTCCCCCGGCCCGGGGCGCGCCCCTCCCCTCAAAACCCCGCCGGCCCGCCCCGAACCGTTCGTCCGCGGACGAACGGGGGGCGGCGTTGACACCTTCCAGACACAAAAGTTAAAATACCGCTCTATGCCCAAGAGAACATTTCAACCGCACAACCGGCGTCGGAAAAAAACCATCGGTTTCCGCGCGCGCATGTCCACGCCCGGCGGCCGCCGCGTCCTGAAACGGCGGCGGCAAAAGGGCCGCTGGAAGCTGATCCCTTAAGAGCCCCGCAAACCCGCCCCGCCGCGGCCGGCTCTTCGGAAGACAAATCCCTCCCCCGGATCCCTCGCAAGACCCCGCAGGGCTTTGGCGGACCCCCGCGGGCCGGCAGACCTTCCGTTCCCATGAACGGTTGCGGCGCTCCGCGGACTTCCTCCGCGCGCGGCGCCAGGGGCGCAAGGCCGTGGGCCGCTGGCTGGTGATGTGGGCCTTCGACCGGGGGGAGTCGCCGCCCCGGGCCGCCCGCCTCGGGATCACCGTGAGCCGCAAGGACGGGGGCGCGGTGCGTCGGAACCTTTTCAAACGGCGGATGCGCGACATTTTCCGCACCCACAAGGACCGGGTCCCGCGGGGTCGGGACGTCCTGGTGTCGCCGACGCGCGGACGCGGCCCGAAACCGGAGGCGGGGGGATTCCCGGCCTCCTATGAAGCGTTGAAGGAAGATTTTCTGGAGCTCAATCGCCGTCTTTCAAGGGCAAACCAACAATGACGTTAAAATCCGTCTGTCTGACCCTGATCCGCCTGTACCGGGCCGCGGCCCTCCCCATGCGGCCCCGCTGCCGGTTCTGGCCCACCTGTTCCCAATACGCCGAGGAGGCCCTTGAAACCCGCGGCCTGCGGGAAGGGCTGCGGCTGTCCCTGCGGCGTCTGCTGCGGTGCCACCCCCTGGGCGGTCACGGCTTCGATCCGGTGCCATGCAAAGAAATCTAGTCCTGGCCATCCTGCTGTCCTTCACGGTCCTGCTGGGATGGGACCTCTTCGTCATGCGGCCCCGCCGTCCGGCCCAGGCCCCGGCCGCGGGCCGGCCCGCGGGGCCGGCGCCGACCTCGACGGGGGCGGCCCCGGCCGCGCGTCCCGCGGCCATGTCCTTCACCGGCACGCAGCGCTTCGTGGAGTACGTGGTGGGACGCAACCGCGTCTCCTTCAATTTGCACGGCGCCGCCGTGCATCAATGGTGGATCAAGGAAGAGGGCGACCTCTGGATCCCCCTCGTGCCCCAGGACGTCCCGGAGACGCGGCCCCTGGCCGCCTTCCCGGAGGTGGAATTCCGCGTCCGGCGCGGGCCCGCCGGAGAGATCGTCTTTGAAGGCGCGCGCCCGGACGGCCTGCATGTGCGCAAAACCCTCCGCCTCTCGCCGGACAACCACACCCACGGCGTGTCCATCGTCCTGGAGAACCGCGGAAAGGCGCCCCTGGACGCGGCCTACGAGATGGGCTGGGGCCCGGGCCTGGAATCCGGCGACGCCGACCCCAAGGAGCGGGACGCTTCCCAGCGGGTCCTGGCCTTTGACCCGCCGCGGCTCCTGAAGCTGAAACCCAACGGCGCCCACGAAGGCGCCTTCCCCTGGTGGGGCGTGGACTCCCGTTATTTCCTGGCCGCCTTCCTGAACGACGGCAACGAAAAACTTTCCCTTTCCGTGCGGAAAACCGGAAAGCTCCCCACGGCCGTCCGCGCCGCGGCCCTTTCCCTGGCCCCGGGCCAGGCCGCGGAGCAGTCCTTCCGCCTGTACCTGGGCCCCAAAGGCTACGCCCAACTGTCCCGCCTGGACCTGGGGCTGGAACGGGCCGTGGACTTCGGCGTTTTCGGCGGGGTGGGCAAGGCCATCCTGAAAAGCCTCTATTTCCTGCACCGCGCCACGCACAACTACGGCTGGTCCATCATCCTTTTGACCACGGCCATCCAGATCCTGGTGATCCCCCTGACGCTCAAAAGCTTCCGCCACAGCCTGCGCATGAAGGCCCTGCAGCCGCAGATGAAAAAACTCCAGGAGATGTATAAGGGCGACCCCAAGCGGCTGAACGTGGAGATGCTGAACCTGTACCAGAAGCACGGACTCAAGTTCATGGGCATGGAGGGCTGTTTCCCCATCCTGATCCAGCTGCCCGTGTTCTGGGCCCTGTACACCACCCTGCGCAACGCGTACGAGCTGCGGGGCGCGGCCTGGATCGGCTGGATCCAAGACCTGTCCGTGCACGACCCCTACTACGTCCTGCCGGTGCTCATGGGCGCGGGCATGCTCGCCCAGCAAAAAATGACCATGGCCTCCATGGACCCCCAGCAGGCCCGGATCATGTACCTGATGCCCATCATCTTCACCTTTTTCTTCCTGAAGCTTCCCTCGGGGCTGGTCCTCTATTGGTTCACCAACAGCCTCCTGACCATCGCCATCCAGGCGGTGCTGCTCAAAAAACACCCTCCCGTGGAGGCGGCGTCATGATCCCATCATCTGCTTGGTCACTGAAAGTGACCCCGCGGGGGTCAAAGCAGGTGATGGGGTGAAGATCTGGCGCGGCGCGGCCGCCACTTTGGAGGAGGCCGTGTGGCAGGGGCTCAAAGAACTGGGCCTGCCCCGGGAAAAGGTGGAGGTCAAAGTCCTGGAGGACCGGGCCTCAGGCCTGTTGAGCATGATGGCCTTCCGCCGGGTGCGCGTGGAGCTGCGGGAAAAGGGGGGCCAGGCCGACGGGCCCCGGATGCGCTCCCGCGAGGACCGCGCGCCCCAGGACAAAGGCCGGTTCCGCCGGGAGGGACGGGACAACGGACGACAAAGGGGGCAGGGCCCCACGCCGCCCTCCCACGCGCCCAAACAGCCCCAGCCGCAGCCGGGCCGCGGCAACAGGCCGCAGCCCCAGGGAACGCCGGGCCCCCAGCGGGACCGTTTTTCACAGGGGAACCGACCGCCCAGGGACGCCTCGCGGCGGCCCCAGGCCCCCGCGCCGCGACAGGAGCCGCGGGCGGAGACATCGCGGCCCGCGGAGCCGCCGGCCAAGCCCAGGCCCGCCGACGCGCCCGACGCCTTGTTGAACGAGTGGAAGACCCTCCTGGGCTGGGAGGACCTGTCCTGGACCCTGGGGCCGGACGACGGAAAAACGCGCCCCGTCACCCTGCGCGCCGCCCAGGCGGCCCGTCTCACGGAGGGCAACGGCCAGGGCCTGGAAGCCTTTGAGCACGTGTTCAACCTGATCATGCAGCGCCAGGGGACCGGCCCGCGTTACGTTTTCGAAGTGGAAGGGGCCGCGAACCCCCGCAAACAGGAAGTCGTGGAGCAGGCCCGCGCCGCGGCCGAGGAGGTCCGGCGCACGGGCCGTCCGTACCGCCTGGATCCCATGGAGCCGGCGGACCGCCGCCTGGCGCATCAAACCCTGGCCGACGACCCGGACGTGGAAACCGTGTCGGAGGGGGAAGGTCCCTGGCGGAAAGTGGTGGTTCGTCCCAAAAAAAGCGTGTGAAGTGAGAAGCGGGAAGTTCCCTGTTTTCCCTCTCACTTCCCACCTCCCGCTTTAAACCATGATGGAAGACACCATCGCCGCCATCGCCACCCCCTTGGGAGAAGGCGGCCTGGGCGTGGTCCGGATCTCCGGTTCCCGCGCCCTGGACGTGGCCTCCTCCCTGTTCCGCTCCCGCACCCCCCTTTCCCAAACCCCTTCCCACACCCTCCTGACCGGACGCCTCTGGGACAAGGACGAACCCGTGGACCAGGCCCTGGCCGCCGTCTTCCGCGCCCCGCGCTCTTACACGGGCGAGGACGTGGTGGAGGTTTCCTGCCACGGCGGCGCCTTCCTGCTCAAACGCGCGCTCAGTCTTTGCCTGGCCGCGGGCGCGCGCCTGGCAGAGCCGGGGGAATTCACCCGCCGCGCCTTCCTCAACGGCAAGATGGACCTGGCCCAGGCCGAGGCCGTGGCGGACCTGATCGCCGCCCAATCCGACGCCTTCCGCCGCCTGGCCCTGGAGCAGCTGCAAGGGCGGCTGTCCGCCCACCTGAAGCCCCTCCGTCGGCAACTCCTCGACCTGCTGGCGCAACTGGAGGCCAACATGGATTTCGTGGAGGACGAAATCCCGGCCCTGTCCCGCGCGCGACTGCGGGACGGTCTGTCCGCCCTCGCAAGAGGGTGCGAATCGCTCCTCCGCACCGCGCCCCGGGGCCGCCTCCTGCGGGAAGGCGTCCGGGTCGCCCTGGTGGGCAAGCCCAACGCGGGCAAGTCCTCCCTCTTCAACGCGCTCCTGGGCTCGGACCGGGCCATCGTGACCGAGGTCCCGGGCACCACGCGGGACAGCCTGGAGGAGCGGGTCCTGATCCGCGACGTCCCGGTCACGCTCACGGACACCGCGGGCCTGCGCGAAGGCGCGGACCGCGTGGAAGCGGAAGGCATGGACCGGACCCGGCGCGCCCTGTCCCGGGCGGACGTGGCGGTGTGGGTCCTGGACCTGTCCGCCCCCCTTTCCGACGATGACAAAAACGTGGCCCGCCAACTGCAAGGCAAGAAAACCGTCCTCGCCCTGAACAAGAGCGACCTCCTCGCGCCCGGCCATCCTTTCCACAAAGACCCCGCGCCCTTCTTTTCCGCCGTCGCCGGCGGAGAGACGCCGCCCTGGGTCCTCACGTCCGCGGCCACGGGCCAAGGCTTGGAGGAGCTGCGCCGCGCCCTGGCGGACCGGATGGGCGCGACAAACGGCCTGTCCGCGGAGCCCGGCGCGGCCCCCACCCTCATCAACGTCCGGCACGAAACCCTGCTCAAGGAGGCGCTGGCCGGCCTGGAAACCGCCCGGGCCGCGGCGGACGCGGGCGCGGACGAGGAATGCCTGGCCGTTGATTTGAAGGGCGCCCTGGACAGACTCAACCAGATCACCGGAGAAGGCGTCCACGATGAAATCCTCCGGGCCATCTTTTCCCGTTTCTGCGTGGGAAAATAAAAGGGCGAAACAAAGAAGGCAACGGAAGGCAAATGAACGCAAAAGAAAGACATGTCTTTTTGCATCGCCGGCCGCGGTTTTCGTTGGCCTTCCCCGGCCTTCGCCGGCCCTCTGTTGCCCTCTTCGGCTTTCTTTGGCTTTCTTTGGCGGTTGCTCCGGCCTGGGCCAAGGGCCGGAAACCGCCGGAGATCCATTTCGCGGTGATCCCGTCCACCGTGACGGCGGGCCGCACCCTCACGGTGCGGTGCTTTTCCAGCGAGCCTCTCAAGAACGCGGCGATCTTCTTCGGCGAACGGAAGGCCCTCTTCTACCACGTCGCCCCCCTGGAAAGCCGCGCGCTCCTGGGCATCCATTCCCAGGAGGCGCCGGGCCCCAAGGAGGCGGTGTTCTACGCCGAGCTCAAAAAGGGCCGGGTGTTCCAGAGCACCGTGTCCTTCCGGGTGGAGGGCGGCACCTACCCCGTGAGCCGGGTCAAGCTCTCATCGGAGCGGGACGGCCTCATCACCAGCGGCCAGGTGGAGAAGGACGCCAAAACCCTGGACGCGGTGTACAGGGAACCCCGCTCCCCCGAGAAGTTGTGGTCCGGGTTTTTCATCCTGCCGGCCACGGGCGTCGTCTCATCGCCCTACGGCGCGCGCCGCGCGTACGGGGACCGCGCCGCCCAATCCGCCCACACCGGGACGGACATTGCCAACAAAGTGGACACCCTGATCGTGGCCCCCAACCGGGGACGCGTGGCCTTCAGCGGCTGGCTCGACAGCTTCGGGCATTCCGTGGTGCTTGACCACGGGCAGGGCGTTTTTTCCTATTATCTTCACATGCGGAAGGCCCTGGTGAAGGAAAACGCCCTGGCGGAACAGGGGGCGCCCCTGGGCCTCATGGGCGCGGAGGGCGTGGCCACGGGCCCCCATTTGCACTGGTCCTTCGTGGTGTCCGGGGAGCGGGTGGAACCCTTGGAATGGACGGAAAAGGAGTTCCGGTGACCCCACGACCTGCCTCGGAACCAAAGGTTCCGCCTGCGGCGGAAAGGCAGGTGGTTGGGTGAAGACCCACGACCACAACGCGGTCAGCGAACGGTCCCAGGCCCTCCTGCGCTGGGCCGCCCTGCTCACGGCCCTGACCTTCGGCGCGGAGCTGGCCGGCGGGCTCTGGACCAACTCCGTGGCGCTCCTGTCCGACGCGGGCCACGTGTTCATGGACCTGGCCGCGCTCCTGTTCTCCCTCTTCGCCCTGCGCCTGGCGGACCTGCCCGCCACGGACCGCCGCTCCTGGGGCCTGCACCGCTTGGAGGTGTTCGCCGCCTTCCTGAACGGGGCCCTGGTCACGGCCGTGGCCGCCTGGATCGTCCTGGAGTCCCTGCAGCGCCTCAAGTCCCCGCCGCCGGTCAAGACCGGGCCCATGCTGGTCCTGGCCGTGCTGGGGCTCCTGGTGAACCTGCTGGTGGCTTGGCGTCTGCATGACTTCGCGCGGAAAGACGTGAACATCCGCGGCGCGTTCCTGCACGTGGCCGGCGACGCCCTGGCCAGCCTGGGCGTGGTGGCGGCGGGCGCGCTCATCCATTTCACCGGCGCCCTGGTCCTGGACCCGCTGGCCGGCCTCCTGGTGGCGGGCATCATCGTGGTCAACGCCCTCCGGCTCCTCAAGGACTCCATCGACATCCTGCTGGAAGGCGTCCCCAAGCACATGGACCTCAACGAGGTGGTGGCCGCCATCCGGTCCGTGCCCGGCGTGGCGGAGGTGGAGGACACCCACGTGTGGAACATCTGCTCCCACATTTGCTCCCTGTCGGCCCACGTGATCCTTCCCCCGGAAAAAATGCCGGAGCAGAAAACAATTCTGGAGAACATCAACGCGGTCCTGCGGGAACGTTTCGGCGTGGCCCACGCGACCATCCAAATGGGGTGCTCGGCCTGGAAAAAAGAGGCGTCGGGTGACGGAACGGCGTCCTGACGCCGTCGCCGCCCCCGCCCTGTTGGCGCTGGGCCTGGCCCTGGCCGCGGCGGTCATCCACACCCGCGTCACTCTCCGGTATTTCTCCCCTCTCGGCGACGAACTCCTCTCCGCCTTTTTGCCGTGGGGTTCCCTCCTCGTCCCGGAATGGCTCAAGCACGCGGGCCGCGTGGTCCTGGCCGGCCTGTTTTTTTTGTCCCTTCCCGGCCTGGGCGCCCAAGCCCTGCGAAGGTTCAAAGGCAAACCCGCCGCCGATTTTTTCGCGCAAACCGGAGCGGCCCTGGTCCTCTGGTCCCTGGCCGGGTTTTTCCTGGCCGCGGCCGGGCTTTCCCGTCCCCTCTGGCTGAAAGCCGCCTCCCTCCTTTTGGCGGGCTTCGGCCTGGCGAGCCGGCGGCGGGCGTCCTGGCCCAAAGCCGCGGACCTGCGGCCTTTGGCCGGGTCGCCTTTGGGTTGGGGTTTCCTCGCCTTCGTTTTTTTGTACGGCCTCACCACCCTGGTGCCCGACACTTTCTACGACGCGGCCGTGTACCACCTGGCCGTGCCCCAGGCGTACCTGCAAGCGGGCCGCATGGCGGACCTGCCGGACGTGTACCTCAGCCGTCTGCCGGGCCTCGTCCAGACCCTGTACCTCTGGGCCCTGGCCTGGAGCGACGACCGCCTGTGCAAGCTCCTCAGCCTCGGGTTCGGCCTCCTGCTCGCGGCCTGCGCCGGGTCCTGGGTGGGGCGGCGCTGGTCCGCCCCGGCCGGTCTGTGGGCCGCGCTCCTGATCCTCAGCTCCCCGCTCGTGGGCGTGAACCTCTGGTCCTGCACCAACGACCTGCTCTGCGGATTTCTTTTCTTCGCGGGGTTCGCCCTCTGGGTCGAGGCCTGGCGCAAAGAGGCGTCGTTCGACGGGCCGATCCTGGCCCTGTCCGGCTTTTTCCTGGGCGCGGCCGCGGCGGCCAAGGGCACGGCCCTGTTCGGCCTGCCCTTTTTCGTCCTGGACCTTTTGGCCCGTTCGCGGCAAGACCCCCGGAGGACCGCGCCGGCCGCCGGCCTGTTCGCCGCCGGCTTCCTGCTTCCTCTTCTGCCCTGGTGGATACGGACCGGACTCTGGACCGGAAATCCCTTTTACCCGCAGGGCGCGGCCTGGCTGGGCGGCGACGCGCCCGAGGCCGTGGCCCTGCTCAAGGGCTGGGCCTCGGAGGCGCGGGGGGAAGGGACCCTGCTGCACCGCTCCCTCAGCCTGGTGCGGGACAGCCTGCAGGGCGTGGAAGGCGGCCGCTTCGGTTTCCTGGGGCCGGCCCTGCTCATGCTTTTGCCCTTGACGTTGTTCCTGCGTTTCGACAACGCGTCGCGCTCGCTCCTGGCCTGCGGCCTGGTCTCCTACGTGTTCTTCGTCTTCGCCACGGGGCGGTTGCGGTACTTCCTGCCCCAGTTGAGCCTGTTTTTCGCGCTGGGCGCCGCCTCCCTGTGGGACTACGAGGAGACCACCTCCCGCCTGGCCCGGCGCCCGGCTTCCCCCGTCTCCGCGTTCCTGGGCCGCGCGGCCCGACGCGCCGGCCCCTGGCTCCGGGGACTGCTGGGACTCGTCACCCTTTTGAACGGCCTGTGGCTGGCGCTCATCTTTCAGCGCTTCAACCAGGGATGGGACGTGGTCTGGGGCCGGCAGTCCGCGCGGGACTACCTGCGGCAGGAGCACATCGGCGTGTACGGCCACCCGTCCCAGGGGGCCTTTGACTTCCTGGCGGACCAAAAAGCCGCGGGGAAGGTCTTCCTGGTGGGGGAGGCCCGCACGTACCGCTGTCCGCTCCCGGCCCGGTCCTCCGCCTCCTTCAACGTGCCCACGTACGCCCGGTGGCTGGAACAAAACCCCTTGCCCGGGGCCTTTGTGGAGCGCCTGCGGCGGGAAGGGTACACCTATCTCCTGCTGAACGCGCCTGAGATGCGGCGCCTCACGCCGGGCGCGTACACCGGGGACGAATACCTGCGTCCTTTGGGCATGGTCCTGGACGCCCTGGCCCCGCCCGTGTACCGGGACCGGTGGACCGTGCTCTTCCGCGTCCCCCCCTCATGAACCCGTACTGGAAACAAAAAAAGATTTTGGGCTGGGCCCTGTACGACTTCGCCAACTCGGCCTTCGCCACCACGGTCCTGGCCGTGATCTTCAACGTGTACTTCGTCCAGCGCGTGGTGCCGCCGGAGGGCTGGGGGTTTCTCGGCCTGCGCGCGCCCGGCGCGGCCCTGTGGGGATACACCGTGTCCCTGTCCATGCTCGTCACCTTCGTCCTGGCGCCGCTGCTGGGCGCGGCCGCGGACCACGTCCGGAGCAAGAAGGCTTTCCTCAAATGGTTCTGGCTCCTGGGGGTTTCCGCCTCCGCGGGCCTCTTCTTCGTGACGCCGGGCCGCGTGGGCCTGGCCGCCGGGCTTTTCCTTCTGGCCAACATCGGGTTCGCGGGCGGCAACGTGTTCTACAACGCCTTCCTGCCGGAGCTCTGCGATCGGCCGGCCATGGGCCGGGTGTCGGGCCTGGGCTGGGCCGTGGGGTACCTGGGCGGCGGGCTGTGCCTGGCCCTCAACCTGCTCATGCTCAAGTCGCCGGGCCTCTTCGGGCTCGAAGCGGGAAATTTCCTGCCGGTGCGGGCCAGCCTGTTGAGCGTGGGGCTCTGGTGGTTTGTCTTCGCCCTGCCTTTTTTCCGTTGGGTGCCGGAGGAACGGCGCGCGGATCAGGGGGCCGCGCCAACGCCCTGGGCCGCCCTGGGGTTGGGCTGGAAACGTTTGCGGGAAACCTTCGGCCGGGCGCGGGAGCACCGCAACCTTTTCAAGTTCCTGGCCGCGTACGTCCTGTACAACGAAGGCATCGAGACCATCATCCTCATGGCGTCCGTGTTCGGGGCCCAGGCCCTGGGCATGTCCCAGGACGAGCTGGTGCTTTGCTTCCTCATGATCCAGGGCGTGGCCTTCGCGGGCGCGTTGATCTTCGGGCGGCTGGCGGACCATTTGCGCCACAAAAAAACCATCGGCCTCACCCTGGCCGGGTACATGGCCGG
>CAZAEL010000014.1:9997-52597 GCA_964484135.1 uncultured Elusimicrobia bacterium | reverse complement strand
CCCCTGTCTTGCCGGTTGCGGCAACCGTTTCAGCAAGGAATTGGATCGGTTGCTGGGGGACTCAAAACAGGATGACACAACCAACGTGGCCGCCGGGGAAACGGTTACCGTCAGGGGAAGAATCTCATTGCCTCCTTCCCTCTCGGCCCCTTCCGTGCGGGGCGCCGCATCCGTGGGCGGCATTGTCGTCCGTCTCTTGGATGTCAATAGGACAGCAACCACGGAAAATGACGGAAGCTTCGTTTTTAACGGTGTCCCCGCTGGAAATCATAACCTGCTGGTTGCCTATTCCAATGAATATAAGGCCTATAAGACGATCGTCGTGGGCGGCAACGGGACACAGAATGTCGGCGACATCTTGCTCAAAGAAACGGGGCTTATCGCCGGCAACGTTACACTTCCCGGCAAGGAAAACCATTCCGGCATCGAAATAATGATCCCCGGAATGTCCCTGATCGCCAAATCCAGCACGGCCGGAGATTATGTGATCCTTTACGTTCCGGAAGGGACATACACATTACAATTCAGCAAGGACAAATACGATACGCTCTCCGTCCCGGACGTTTTAGTGATCGGCAAACAGGCCACCATCGTTCCGAACCAGATCCTCCAGGTATCGCAGGGAACGGAATACGTCTACACTGTCGCGAACGACAAGCAATGGCATTCGACCGCGATCGAGCTGGAACCACTTCAAAGATACAAAGTCACGGCGTCGGGAAGCGTGGAAACACGATATGATGGAACCGTAGGGCCGGACGGAGGCACAGCTGGATGTTTCGGCAGCTTCACCGGAGCGTCAGGGCCGGTGGGGGCCTTGCTGGGAAAAATCGGGAATTCCACCTTTGTCTTGGGAGATTATTACGAAGGAACCGCGACAGAAGCCGGAATTTTGGAATTGGGGATTCATTGCACATCCACTGAAAATTCGGATGGTTATACCGTAAAAATAAACGTTTTTTGACGGACCAAGGAAGTGATTGCGGCCTTATCCGATTGATTTGTTCTCGACGCCTGAAAAACCGGAAAAACGGCTTTATGAAGAAAAAATCCCTCGGTTTCTGCCTGCTTTTCTGCCTAGCGCTCCCCTGTCTTGCCGGTTGCGGCAACCGTTTCAGCAAGGAATTGGATCGGTTGCTGCATGGCAAAGAAGAAAATGATGCTCAAACCACCACGGAAACGAACGGAAGCGCCACGCTCCGCGGCAAAATCAACAACTCATTCATAAATGGCGCGCCGATGGCCTCAGAAACCCCCTCTCTGTCAGGCATACTCGTGAGCTTATCCGACCTGGGCTTATATACCGCCACCTCGGGGGACGGGAGCTTCGTCTTTACCAACGTCCCCTCAGGTGCGCATACGCTCATTGCTGAACATTCCAATAATTTCAAAATCGCGCAAAAAGTCCTTATTTCCGCCGGGCAGAATTTGGATTTGGGGGCGATCGACCTGAAAGAAACCGGTTTTTTGGTCGGGAATGCCGCGCTGGCGGATTCAACCACTCACGCGGACATCGATGTGTATGTGCCGGGCACGTCTCTTCTGGCCAAGACCGCCGCCAATGGGAATTTCGTGATATTTTATGTTCCTGCCGGAACCCTTGATTTAAAAATGAGCAAGGCCGGGTATAAAGCCGTTGAATTGTCCAACCTGATGGTCGCGAGCAAACAGGCGACCCAGGTTCCCTCGCAACTCCTGGAGAAAGACGAGGAAGTGTCCAATCTGCTCGTTTTGCCGAACAACACCTGGTTCGATACGGGGGTGGACATCAAAATTGGACAAGTCGTTGCCATTGAGGCTTCCGGGACCATCACCGTTGACCAGAGCGTCTACGCACATCAGAACAGCCAAGGAATGAGTTTCGGCCCCAATGGCTCAGAGGGGACTTCCAAAGTGAATCGTCCAAATGTCCAAGGGTGGATGTTTACGAATATATTCACTCATGATGCCACTCACATGTACACATATGCGTTGATTGGAAAAATCATTTCGCAGGACGGCGGGAGCAAATTTCTGGTGGGCAAACGATATACAGACAATTCATTGGAAGGCCGTCTATATCTGGCTGTCAATACATGGACAGGCGGAGGTCCGGACTATGGGGATTCGGGGTTGGGATCTACGCCAGATGTTTGTTCAGGACAGTTTGATGTGAAAATTATTTTGAAAAACAACTAGGCGATAAGGCCTCACGATGGATTTAACCTAGCCAAGCCTCTCTGCAAAGTGCTAAATTCCTCTCCAGACTGAACCCGAAACAAAACCGTTCCACCCCATCATCTTGACCCAAAACTCAGCCCTGAAGTGGATCACCCGCCCCTGGGGGACGGCGGCCCTGTTGGCGGGGGCCGCGCTGCTCCTCCGTTTGTGGGCCTTGGATTGGGGCCTGCCCCTTAAGCACGCGCACATTGACGAGTCCGTGGTCGTCTTCTACGCCCTGCGGGTGGTGGCGGGCGACCCCAACCCCCAGGTGTTCTTCGATTATCCCAGCCTGTTCCTCTATGTTTTGGCCGCGGCGTTCCAGGCCGTGATCCTGGCGGGCAAGGCCCTGGGCGCGGTGGCAAGCACGGCCCAGGCCCTGGACACCTACCTGCAGGGGGACCCCACGCTTTTTACCCTGACGGCCCGGGGGCTGAACGCGGTTTTGGGGACGCTCACCGTCGTCTGGGTTTATCGGCTGGGACAACGGATGGGGAATCCCTTGGCCGCGGTGACGGCGGCGGGGTTATTGGCCGTGAACCGGTTGCATGTCCTGCACAGCCATTACGGCACCGCGGACGTGATCGCGGTGTTTCTGTCGCTCCTGGCTTTGGAACGGATTTTGGTTTATTGGGAAAAAGGGGAATTGCGGGCCGGGGGCTGGGGGGCTTTTGTGATCGGCCTGGCCGCGGCCGCCAAATATTATCCGGGCCTTCTGGCGCTGGCCTTGTTGCCCGCGCCTTTTTTCCTGCGCCTCAAGAAGCCGTGGAGGTTCGTCCTGCTCTTCGCCCTTTTGTCCGCGGCCGGCTTCTGCCTGGGTAGTCCCTATTCCCTGCTCGCGCCCCAGCGCTTTTTCGAGCGCTTCGCCCACCTTTTTCCCAAGATCGTGTGGCAGCCGGAACGGCAGGGGGCGGTTTTCCTATGGCCCACCTTGAAAAACCTTTTGCAAAACGGCGGAATCGTGACCTGCGCGCTTGGGTTCTGGGGCCTGTGGCAGGCCCTGAGAGGGGAAAACCGCCCCTGGAAAGTGCTGGGGGGCGTGTTTTTGGGGTTCCTGCTGTTCTTCGGTTTTTGGACCATGCAGTCCGAACATTACGCGCTTTTTTGCTATCCTCTTTTATTCCTGCTGGCCGGGCTGGGAGCGTCCCGTTCGGCCCGCTTCCACAAATGGATTCCGGCCGGGGCCGCGCTGGTCCTCGCGGCGCTGGCCCTGGGACCCACGGTCCGCCAGCTCCGCGTGATGTCCGCGCCGGACACGCGCTTGCGGGCCCTGGAATGGGTGCGGACCCACGCCCCCGCGGGCAGCCGCCTGCTGCGGTTCGCCCACACGCCGGAGTTCACGCGCCGGGACCCGTACCAAGTCCTGGTGGATTGGGAAAACAAACGGCTGGCCGGGGACTTCGACCCGGCGGCCCTGTCGAGGGAGGGCCCCTTTGATTTCATCCTGTACGGCACGTACGACCCGGGCGCGGACCCGGTCTTGGAACGGTTGAAAAACCGCCTGTCTTTGGCCGCGAAGGTGGAAGGGCCCGCGCCGCGCTTCCCGCACCATCCGGCGGTGTACATTTTTAAACCTTCATGAGCGGCAAAAAGAAAGTCATCGCGGTCCTGCCCGCGTACAACGCGGAGAAGACGGTGGAGAAAACCGTCCGGGACATCCCGCCGGGCTGCGTGGACGAGATCCTCCTGGTGGACGACGCCTCCCGGGACCGCACCGTGGAAACCGCCCGCCGCCTGGGGCTGACGGTCTTTCAGCACGACCGCAACAAGGGGTACGGCGCCAACCAGAAGACCTGCTACCGCGAGGCGCTCAAGCGCGGCGCGGACGCGGTGGTGATGATCCACCCCGACTACCAGTACGACGCCCGCCTCACGCCGCTCCTCCTTCGCTTCATCGAGCTGGACATCTGCGACCTGATGTTCGGCAACCGCGTCCGCACCCGGGAGGAGGCGCTGGCCGGGGGCATGCCGCTGTACAAATACCTGGCCAACCGCGCCCTGACCATCATTGAAAACCTGGCGCTGGGCATCAACCTGGGGGAGACCCACAGCGGGTTCCGGGCGTACAGCCGCCGGGTGCTGGAGACCGTGCCCTGGGAGCGGAACTCCGACGATTTCGTCTTCGACCAGCAGATGATCGTGCAGGCCCGGCATTTCGGGTTCCGGCTGGGGGACGTGCCCGTGCCCACCCGGTACGAAAAGGAATCCTCTTCCATCAACTTCCGGCGGAGCGTGGTGTACGGCCTGGGCCTGCTGTGGCTGCTCGTCCGCTGGAAGCTCCACCGCTGGAACATTTTTTCATGCCCGCTGTTCGACCCAAAGTCCTCCTCCTGACCGCGTACGCCGCCCTCTTGGTTTACCTGGGGGGGATCTATTTCGGCCATTACCCGGTGCCGGGGTTTTTCCTGCGCCTGCGGGAAATCCTGACGGTCCTGGGCTTCCTTTGGGCCGCGGCCGGCGTCGGGAAAAAACTCCTCTCCCGGCTTTTGCCCGGGGAAGAGGAGGCGGAGGGCTTCCTCTGGAGCGCGGCCCTGGGCGCGGCGGTTTTTTCTTTGGCGCTCCTGGGCCTGGGCTTGGCCGGCCTGTTCAAGCCGGCCTGGATGGCGGGCCTGACCCTGGCCCTGGCCGCGGTTTCCTGGAAAGACATCCTGGCCTGGTTCAAAAAAGCCCGCCGCGTCCTGGAAACCCTGTCGCGGAGGGCCTTTCAACCCGCCGACGTGTTTTTGATCGTTCTGGGCGCCGCGGTGTTCGGCGCCACTTTGCTCTGCGCCCTGGCCCCGCCCACGTACTACGACAGCCTGGTGTACCACCTGGCCCTGCCCGCCAAGTACCTGCAGGAGGGGCGCGTGGGGTTCGTGCCGTACAACCACTACAGCCACTTCCCCCAGAACATGGAGATGGTCTTCGCCTGGTTCCTGGCCCTGGGGGACGACGTGTCCGCCCAAATTTTCCAGGTGGTCCTGGCCGGGCTGACCCTGGCCGCGCTGTACGGCCTGGGGCGGAAGGTCCTGAGGGCTTCCGGGTTCCGCTGGGACCTTTGGCTTTTTCTGTCCGCGCCCTGCCTGGCCTTTTTGTCTTCGGAAACCTATGTGGAAGTGCCCATGGCTTTCTGGACCACGCTGGCGCTGTGGGCCGGGGTGGAGGGTCTGTTCAAATCCAACCGCCGTTGGCTTGTCCTGTCCGGAATTTTGGGGGGCTTTGCCGCGGGCATCAAGTACACGGGCGTGCTCACGCCGGCCCTGCTGGGGCTGGGCGTTTTGCTCTGGCCCCGCCCGCGGCCCCTGCGGGAAAGGGGCGGGGATGTCGCGGCCCTGGCCCTGCCCGCGTTCCTGGTTTTCCTGCCCTGGCTGGCGAAAAATTATTTTTTCACGGGTGGGAACCCGGTCTTCCCTTTCCTGAGCCAATGGCTGCCGGCCAAAAACGTGTACCTCTATCAAGAAGCGGCCCAGGCCTATTTCCAGGTGCTGAACGAATACAAAGGGAGCAGTTCCCTGCTGGCGGAGCTTTTCGGCCTGCCCCTGCGCCTGGTGAGCAACACGCTGTCCTTCGGCGGCGGGTACGACGTGACCGGGGACCTGGGCTGGGCCCTGCCGCTCCTGCTTTTGCCCCTGGCCTTTTTCGCGCTGGAACGGGACCGGGCGCGTCGGTTCCTGCTGGCGTATTTGGGCCTGCACGTGTTGCTGTGGGTTTCCCTGCGGCCCGTGCTGCGGTTTTTGTTCCCCGTGTTTCCCCTGACCTGCCTTTTCGCCGGGCTGGGGCTGGCCAAGGTTTTGGAAAACCGCAAAACGTGGCTGAAAGGCCTGGCCGCGGGCGTCTTGGCGCTCTTCACCCTGTCCAACGGCGTCCTCTTCGCCCTGGTGGAGGGGGTGCGGGACCCCTTTGCCGCGGCCTGGGGCCTGGAGTCGCGGGACGAATACCTGCGGCGCAAGCTGGACGCGTACCCCCTGTGGGAGTTCATGAACCAAAACCTGCCGCCGGACAGCCGCGTGCTGTTCGTGGGCGACCAGCGGGGCTATTATTGCGAACGTCCCTACCTGGCGCCCATGGCCCACCTGCCCCAGCCCTTGCGCCAATGGGCCGATGAGGCGGGCGCGGGCCGCCGCCTGCGGGAGAAATTGCTAGAATGGGGGTTCACCCATGTTTTCTTTCATCGTCGGGAGGCGGAGCGTTTGAAGAGTTACGGTGTCCTGGACCTGACGGAGCGCGGCCAGAAGGCCTGGGCCGAAATGATCGAGACACTGCCGAGGGTCCGGGAGGGAAACGGCATGACCCTTTATTCTTTGCAAGAGCCTCTCCATGGGTAACGTCCTCTATTTCGGCGTTTTTTTCACGGCCTTCGCCCTGGGGCTGGCGCTGACGCCGCTGTTGCGCCTGGTGGCCGTGCGTTGGGACATCATGGACCATCCTTCCTCGCCCGTGAAGACCCATCAGGCGGCCACGCCGTACCTGGGCGGGGTGGCCATCTTCCTGGCCGTGGCCCTCACGCTGATCCTCACCCGCCAGTTCACCCATTTCCCCACGGGAACCCTGCGGTCTTTGCGGGCGCTCTTGGCCGGCGGGGCCTTCATGGTCCTGGTGGGGCTGGTGGACGACCTCAAGCACGGCGGCCTGTCCTTCCGCTGGAAGTTCCTGCTCCAGGCCCTGGGCGCCTTCCTGCTGCTCTGGTTCGACGTGCGCGTGAAGTTCATCCAGCCTCAGTGGCTGGCGGACGCGGTGACCGTGCTGTGGGTGGTGGGCGTGACCAACGCCTTCAACATCATCGACATCATGGACGGACTGGCCGCGTCCCAGGCCTTCGTGGCCAGCCTGGGGTTCCTGTTCATCTCCCTGCCCACGGAGGAAATCTACGTCAACTTCGCGGCCTCGACCGTGGCCGGCGCGTCCCTGGCCTTCCTGCCGTACAACTTTTCCGAGCGCCGCAAGATCTTCATGGGGGACGCCGGCAGCCTGTCCCTGGGGTTCCTGATGGCCGCCCTCTCCCTGGGCACGTCCTACACCCAGGTCAACGAGGTGGGGCTTTTCGCGCCGCTCCTGATCCTGGGCGTGCCGCTCTACGACACCGCCTTCGTCTCCATCCTGCGCATCAAGCAGGGCAAGTCGCCCTTCCTGGGATCCAAGGACCACCTGGCGCTGAAGCTCAGGACCCTGGGGCTTTCGTCCCGCCAGGTGGTGGGGACGCTGACCGGCGTGGCCGCGCTCTGCGGCGCCACCGCCTATTTCGTCACCTGGTGGCCCCTGTACGTGTCCATCTTCGTCTTCGCCGCGGCTTTCGCCATCGGGCTGTACGGGCTGGTCCGCCTGCACAAGGTGCACGTCCCCTGAACCCCCAGGTCCTGATCGCCGGCGGCGGGCTGGCGGGCCTGTCCTGCGCCTTCCACCTGGGCGGGCCCGCCGCGGTGTTCGAGCGGGAAAAGGCCGTGGGCGGCACGGCCCGCTCCTACACGGTGGACGGCTTCACCTTCGACCACACCGGCCACCTGCTCCACCTCCACAACGACTACACGCGGAAGCTCGTCCGCCGCCTCCTGCGGGGAAACCTGCGGGAATGCCGCCGCAACGCCTGGATCCACTCCCACGGGGTGTACACCCGCTATCCCTTTCAGGCCAATTTGTACGGCCTGCCCGCCAAAGTCATCGAAGAATGTTTCCTGGGCCTGTGGGAGGCCAAACAAAAGTTCGGCGCCGACCCCCTGGCCTCGCCCCGTCCCCTGAACTTCCGGGAATGGTGCGAGCGTCTCTTCGGGCGCGGGATTTCCAGGCATTTCATGATCCCGTACAACCGGAAGCTCTGGACCGTGCCGCCCGAGGACATGACGCCCGAGTGGTGCGGGCCGTTCGTTCCCCAGCCCAAACTGGAGGACGTGCTGGCCGGCGCCCTGACGGACCACGACAAGGCCTTCGGGTACAACGCCAGCTTTTTGTACCCGCGGCGAGGGGGGATCCAAAGGCTGGCCGAGTCCCTGGCCGAGGGGCTGGACGTGCGTCTCGGCGTGTCCCTGGAAAAGGTTTTCTGGAAGGAGAAGAAAGCCCGCTGGGGATCGGGGGAAACCCTGCCCTACCGTCACCTGGTCTCCACCCTGCCCCTGCCGGAACTGCTGAAACGGCTGGAGCCTTTTCCGGAAGAGCTCAGGGAGGCCTTTGAAAGCCTGCGCTGGACGTCCGTGCTGTGCCTGAACCTGGGCGTGAAGCGGGCCGAAATATCGGACAAATCCTGGATCTACTTCCCGGAAGAGAAATTTCCCTTTTACCGCGCCGGGTTTCCCATGAACTTCACGCCCCACGCGGCTCCCCGAGGCTGCTCTTCGATGTACATCGAGGTGTCCTGCCGGCCCGGAGAGATGCCCCTGGACAGGGCGGCCCAGGCCGGCCTGTTCCGCCGCGTGCGCCGGGGCTTGACGGCCTGCGGCCTGCTCAAGCCCTCCGACAAGATTCCGGTGGCGAGCTTTCTGCCCATCCGGTACGCGTACGTGATCTACGACGCGCGCCGCGCCGCCGCCGTGGAAAAACTGCTCGGGTGGCTGAAGGAAAAGGCCCGGGTCCATTCCATCGGGCGGTACGGGGCCTGGAAATATTCCTTCATGGAAGAGGCCGTCCTGGACGGCAAGAAGACCGCGGAATCCCTTCGGGCCCTGCTTTGACCTTTCCTTTGTCTTTTTCCGCGTTCTTCCACGGCTCTTTTTTCCTGATCCTGCTCGTCCACCCGCTCCTGCGGGGCTGCTGGGACCTCTGGGCCCAGACCGCGGTGCGCCTGGCCTGCTGCGGCCTGCTCATGGCCGCGGCCCTGCGGCGGCTCGCCGGACCGAAACAGGACGTCGCGAACGGACCGGAGCGCGTCCTGTCCCAAACCGCCCTGCCTCTGGGCCTCTTCCTGGGCGGTTCCGCCGTGTCCGCGGCCCTGAGCCCCTTCGCCCACAGCGTGGACCGGGCCCTTTTGAACGACGCCGTCGGCTTCGCCTTTTTTTATCTCCTGGCCGCGGCCCCGGCGGAACGAAGGGAATTCCATCTCAAGGCCCTGTGGGGCGGAACGGTCCTGGTCCTGGCCGCGGCCCTGGTTTCCGCCAAGGACGCGCTGGGCCCCTTGAGCGGCCCCCTGGTGAACCCCAACGTGCTGGCGTCCTTCCTGCTCCTGGCGGCGCCCTTGGTCCTGCGGCATTGGGCGGACGCCGAAGCCCTCCTTCCCCGCCTCCTCCGCGCGGCCGCGGCGGCGGCCCTGGTGTGGTGTCTTTTCCGAACCTCTTCCTTCCTCGCGTACCTGGTCCTGGCTTTACAGGCGAGCCTCCTGTTTGCTTTGCTTGTGCGGGAAAGGGCCCGGATCGCGGGCCGTCTGCGGGTGTTCGGCTTTCTGGTGCCGGCGCTGCTCCTGTCCGGGGCCTGGATTTTCCGCGCGGAATGGCCCCGCCTCCTCCAATGGGAGGGAGACCGGGCCGCCTGGGCCCAAAGCGGCCTCCGGATGTGGATGGACAAGCCCCTGTGGGGCCAGGGGCCGGGGGCCTTCGGCGAGGCGTACCCCGGTTATCGGGCCGACCCCTGGGGACAGAACAGCCTGTACGCCCACAACTTCCTTTTGGAGATGCTGGCGGAACGGGGCGCCGTGTCCGCGGCGGGCTTTCTTCTGTTCCTGGTCCTGCTGGCCCGGCGGTGCCGGCGCGGCCTCTCCGGGAACGGCGCGGCCGCGGCCCTGGGCCTGGCCGGGTTCGGGCTGTACAACCTGGCCCACATCGGCTTTTCCTTCCCCAGCCCGGCCTGGGCCTTCTGGAGCCTGGCCGGGTACCTGTGGGGGGAAAGCCCGGAGGAAAAAACAGCGGCCCGGGAAACCCCGGGGCCCCGGTGGCCCCTGCCGGCGGCCGGGCTCGTTCTGGGCGCCCTGACGGCCGCCTGGTCCTTCGGCCTCTTCCGGGCGGACCAACATCTGGCCCGGGGCCGGTACGCCTGGCAAAACCAAGACCCCGCGACGGCGGGGGCCTCGGCGGAACAGGGCCTGCGGTGGAACCCCCGGGAGCCGGAGCTCTATTCCTTGAGGGCGCGGGCCCGCCTGGCCGCGGGACAAAAGCCAGAAGCCGAGGCGGACCTGCAAAAGAGCCTGTCGCTTTCGCCTTTCAGCGCGCGTTTCCACCAGGAAGCGGGCGAACTGTCCCTGGGGCGGGGCGATCTGCCCAAGTCCCTGGCCTCTTTTGAGCGGGCCATCTCCGCCCTGCCGTTGAACCCCCTCTCGTGGCTGCGCCGCGCCCAGGTCCTGGAATCCCTGGGCCGACGTTCGGAGGCGTTGGAAACCTACGAACGGATCCTGATGCTGACGCAAAGGCCGGACGTCCTGGCCGAAAGGGACGAAACCAAGACCGAGCTGGCCCGGCTGGCCGCGGAAAAGATCGCCTCCCTTCAATAGGGGACCGGAGAGAGACCATGGCGCGCAAACGGATCAAAGTGGCCCACATCATCACCCAGCTGGAGCTGGGCGGGGCCCAGCAGAACACGTTGTATACCGTTGAGCACCTGGCCCGGGAACGGTTCGAGCCCATCCTGCTCTGCGGCCGCGGCGCGTACCTGGACAAAGAAACCGAACGGGTGGATTTCCAGACCTTTTTCATCAACAGCCTGGTGCGGCCGGTGAGCCCGTTCCTGGACCTGGTGGCGCTGGCGGAAATCTTTTTGGTTTTGCGGCGTGAAAAACCCCTGATCGTCCACACACACTCCTCCAAGGCCGGCATCCTGGGGCGGTGGGCCGCCCGTCTGGCCGGCGTGCCGCTGATCATCCACACCTTCCACGGCTTCGGGTTCACGCCGGAGCAAAACTTCTGGACGCGCCGGTTCTTCATCTGGCTGGAAAAGGCCGCGGCGCGGATCTCCACGGCCCTGGTGGCGGTGTCCCACGCCAACCGGGAGGAGGCCCTCTCCCTGGGCATCGGCCGGTCCGAGCAATACCGGCTCATCCGGAGCGGCGTGCCCCTGGGGCTGTACCGCTCCCTGACCCGCCGGCCCAACGTCCCGGACGGGCTCTCCCTGGGAACCGGGCACAAACTGGTCACCACCGTGGGCCCCTTCAAGCCCCAAAAAAACCTGGCGGACTTCATCCGGGCCGCGGCCCGGGTCCACGCCCAATTCCCGGACGCCCGCTTCCTCATGGTGGGGGACGGGGACGAGCGCCCCGAACTGGAGCGGATCATCCGCGGCCACCGGCTCGAAGACGTTTTCCTCCTGCCCGGCTGGCGGCGGGACATCCCGCACCTGTTCATGCGCACAACGGTCTTCGCGCTCACCTCCCTCTGGGAAGGGCTGCCCCGCGCCCTGGTGGAGGCCATGGCTTCCGGCCTGCCCTGCGTGGCCAACGCCGTGGACGGGGTGCGGGACGTGGTGGCGGACGGGGTCAACGGCTTCCTGACGCCCCCGAAACGGCCGGACCTCACCGCGGAGCGCATCCTCCAACTCCTGCAAAACCCCCGCCTGGCCCTGCAAATGGGGGAACGGGCCCGGGAAAGCGTCCGGTCCGAGTTCGACATCGACCACATGGTCCTGAAACAGGAGGAGCTGTACGAGGAGCTGGCGGACAGGAACGTTTGACATCTTTCAAAAAATTCGCTACATTAAGGGCCGGTGATCCCAAACCCCCATCAGGGGGTTTTCTTTTTGTTCTTTTCGGTGAACAACGGGGGGAGGGACCATGAAATTGTCGATCCATGAGGTCCAAGACGCCGGCGTTTTGGACGCCGATATGTCCATCCCGGCGGACCGAATCCCCTTGAACCTGCCGGACCAGCCGCGGTTGTTGGCTCCGCTGGACCTCCACGTCCACGCGGAGGCCCTGGACGACGAGATCCTGGTGGTCGCGAGCCTGTCCGCGCGGATGGGCCTTGTCTGCGCCCGGTGCCTGGAAGCGTACCAGTCCGCCCTGAGCGCCGGGTTCGAGGCCCACGCGCCCCTGGCCCAAACCGAGGTGGACCTGTTGGAAGAGGCCCGGCAGTCCCTGTTGCTGGCCCTGCCGGCCAAGCCCCTCTGCCGCGCGGAGTGCCGGGGCCTGTGCCCCCGTTGCGGGGCCAATCTGAACCGCACGTCCTGCGGCTGCGGAGAATCGCCGGCGGAGACGCCGTTCGCAAAACTGAGGAATTTCGAGGTCCTGAAAAAACAAAAAAATGGCTAACCCAAAGAAAAAACACACGCCCATGCGGCGCGACATGCGCCGCGCCCAAAACTGGCGCCTGGAGATCGGTTCCCTGTCCCGGTGCGCCAAGTGCGGCGCCCTGCGCGCCCCTCACCGCGTCTGCCTGGCCTGCGGCCACTACGGCGACGAACTGGTGGTCCCGCCGAAGACAAAGAAAAACAAGGAAGAGGGCAAGTCCTAAAAATTGGGCTTGCCTTTTCTTGTTCTTGCCCCCTCTGCGCGCATTTTTGAAACGCCGGCCCGCCCGCGGGAGTTGAGCCCTTTCTGACGATGATCCTTAAAGGGGGAAATATCGTTGTGATCCCATCACCTGCCTCGGAACCAAAGGTTCCGCCTGTGGCGGAAAGACAGGTGATGGAATGACCTGCCGCATCGCCCTGGACGCCATGGGCGGGGACCGGGGCATCGCCGTCAACGTGGAGGGGGCGCTCCAGGCCAAGAAAGAAACCGGCCACGAGATCATCCTGGTGGGGGACCGCCAGCTCCTGGAGCAGGAGCTGGCCCGCCACAACGCCAAGGAGGCCTTCCTGGTCGTGCACGCGCCCACCGTGGTCGGGATGCACGAAAAGCCCGCCGAAGCCTGCCGCTCCAAGAAAGATTCCAGCATCATGCTCTGCGCCGAGATGGTGGCCGAAGGCAAGGCCGACGCCTTCATCTCGGCCGGCAACTCCGGCGCCACCATGGCCGCGGCCCTCTGGCATTTGCGCCGCCTGCCGGGGGTGTCCCGGCCGGCCATCGCCACGGTCATGCCCACCCTGGAAGGGAGCTGCATCGTCCTGGACATGGGCGCCAACGTGGACTGCAAACCCAAACATTTGGTGCAATTCGCGCTCATGGGCAGCATCTACGCCCAGTCCGTCCTGCACGTCTCCCAGCCCCGGGTGGGGCTCCTGACCATCGGGGAAGAGGAAGGAAAGGGCAACCAGCTCACCCAGGAGACCCATCCCCTGCTCAAGGCCAGCGGCCTCAACTACATCGGCCACGTGGAGGGCCGCGACATCCCCAAGGGCGCGGCGGACGTGGTGGTCTGCGACGGGTTCGTGGGCAACGTGGTGCTCAAGTTCGCGGAAGGGCTGGCCGAGGCCATCTTCTCCCTCATCAAGGCCGAGATCAAGAAACACCCCCTGACCGCCCTCATCAGCAAACTTCTGCTCAAGCCTCCCTTCAGCCGCATCAAGAAACGGATGGATCCCGCGGAATACGGCGGGGCGCCGCTTCTGGGCGTGGGCGGCGTGGCCATCATCGCCCACGGCGGTTCCAACGCCAAGGCCATCAAGAACGCGGTCAAGGCCGCCGGCGAGTTCGTGGAAAAAGGCATCAACCGCCAGATCAGCGACCGGATCCGCCAGATGAGCGCCGCCGTCATCCCCTTGAAGGTGTCGGCGTGAAGACACCGGCGTTCAAAATGAGCGGTGTGAAGCGGGAGGTTTCCAGGACTTTCCGCTTCTCGTCTTTCACTTCCCACTTCCCGCTTCCCACGCCTCTATGTTAGGCCTCCGTTTCCTCGCCACCGGCGCGTCCCTGCCGGCCAAAGTCCTCACCAACGCGGACCTGGAAAAGATCGTGGACACTTCCGACCAGTGGATCACGGAGCGCACCGGCATCAAGGAGCGCCGCATCGCGGGCCCGGACGAGGCCACCTCGGACATGTCCCTGCGGGCCGCCCGGCAGGCCCTGGCCGACGCCAAGCTCGACCCCCAGGACCTGGACTTGATCGTGGTGGCCACCTGCACCCCGGACCACCTCTTTCCGTCCGTGGCCTGCCTGGTGCAGAGAGGGCTGGGCGCCTCCCGCGCCATGGCCTTCGACGTGTCCGCGGCCTGCTCCGGCTTCCTGTACGGCTTGGCCTGCGTGCGGGGCTTTCTGCAGAGCGGCGCGGCCAAGACCGCGCTTTTGATCGGCGCCGACACCCTGTCCAAGTTCACCGACTGGAAGGACCGCTCCACCTGCGTGCTCTTCGGCGACGGCGCCGGGGCCCTGGTGATGAAGGCCGAGGAAGGCCCCAGCCACCTTTTGTCCGTGCACCTGGGCGCGGACGGTTCGGACGCGGACATTTTGAAAATCCCGGGCGGCGGCTCCCGCCACCCCCTGGGGGACGCGGCCGACATCCCCTTCGCTTCAGGCAACGGCGCGGACCCGGCCGCTTACCCGCCCTACATCCATATGGAGGGGAAAGAGGTTTTCAAGCACGCGGTCCTGCGCATGATCGAGGCCGCGGAAAAGGCCTTGGAAAAAGGGGGGAAAAAGACGGAGGACCTCCGGCTCCTCATCCCGCACCAGGCCAACCTGCGCATCATCGACGCCGTGGCCAAGCGCATGAAGCTCCCGAACGACCGCATCTTCCGCAACGTGCACAAGTACGGCAACATGTCCGCGGCCACCACCATCATCGCCCTGGACGAGGCGGTGCGCGCGGGCCAGGTCCAGCGGGGGGACCTGGTGGAACTCATCGCCTTCGGCGCCGGTTTGACCTGGGGAGCGGCGCTCATCAAATGGTAGCCACGGCCACCCGCCCCTCGGCGACCGGGGCGGGACTGACCTGGGGCGCCGCCCTCCTCCCATGGTGACGGCCTCCCGCGCCGCGGACATCCGCCTTTTTCAAGAGGACTGCCTCGCCGGCATGCGGAAGCGGCTGGCCGACGGGGAGATCGACGTGGTGGTCACCTCGCCGCCCTACAACCTGAACATCGCGTACAAAAGCTACGACGACCGCCGGGAGCCTCGGGATTACCTGGACTGGATCGAGACCGTGGGCCGCGAGGTCAAACGGACGCTGTCCGACCGTGGCTCCTTCTTCCTGAACGTGGGCGGCACGCCCCAGACCCCCTGGCTGGCCATGGACGTGGCCCAGCGCCTCCGGCCCCATTTCGTGCTCCAGAACCAGATCATCTGGGTCAAGTCCATCGCCATCCCCAAGTATTCGGTGGGCCGCTATCCCCACATTTTGGACGACATCGCGGTGGGGCACTACAAGCCGGTCAACAGCCGGCGCTTCCTCCATCATTGCCACGAATTCATCTTCCACTTCACCAAGGACGGCCAAGTGCCCCTGGACCGGCTGGCCGTCGGCGTTCCGTACCAGGACAAAAGCAACGTGGGCCGCTGGCGCGGCGCGGGCGCGGACCGGCGCTGCCGGGGGAACACCTGGTTCATCCCGTACCAGACCATCCAGTCCCGCAAGAGCGACCGTCCCCACCCCGCCACCTTCCCGGTGGAGCTGGCGGAGATGTGCCTACGGCTGCACGGTCTGGAGCGCGCCCGGAAAGTCTTGGATCCCTTCCTGGGCATCGGCTCCACGGCCCTGGCCTGCCAGCGGCTGGGCGTTTCCTTCCTGGGGTTCGACATTGACCCCGCGTACGTGGAAGAAACCCAAAAACGGCTTTCCGAATCCGCCGCCAAGGAGGCGTCCGCGTGAGTTTGGTCTTCCTTTTCCCCGGGCAGGGGTCCCAGTACGTGGGCATGGGCAAGGAGTTGTCGGACAACTTCCCGGCCGCGAAAAAGATTTTCGACCGGGCGGCGGCGCGCCTGGGCGCGGAATACGTGGACGTCTGCTTCAACGGGCCGGAGGAAAAACTCCGGCAGACCCGTTTCACCCAGCCGGCGCTCTTCATCGTGAGCATGGCCGCCTTTGAAATCCTCAAGGAAGCCGGCCAGAAGCCGGATTTCACGGCGGGCCACAGCCTGGGCGAATACTCCGCCCTCTGCGCGGCCGGGGCCTTCGACTTCGAGACCGGGCTGGACCTGGTCAAGGCCCGGGGCGAGGCCATCCAGGAGGCCTCGGACAAAATCCCCGGGACCATGGCCGCCGTCGTGGGCCTGGAACGGGCCAAGGTGGAGGAGATTTGCAAAACCGCCTCGGCAAAAGGAATTTGTGAAGCCGTAAACTTCAACTGCCCCGGCCAGATCGTGGTGGCGGGCGCGGTGGAGGCCGTCGAGGAGGCGGTGAAGCTGGCCCAGGCCGCGGGGAGCCCCAAGTCGGTGCGGCTGAACGTGTCCGGCCCCTTCCATTCTTCCCTGATGAAGCCCGCGGCCGAACGCATGGCCAAGGTCCTGGAAACGGCCGCCATCCGCGACGCGGCCATCCCGGTCATCGCCAACTGCGACGCCCGACCGACGCAGGCGGCGGGGGACATCAAGCAAAAACTGGTGCGTCAGATCGACCACGCCGTGCTCTGGGAGGACAGCCTGCAGGCCCTTTTCCAGAAGGGGGCGGACCGGTTCGTGGAGGTGGGGGCGGGGCGGGTGCTCTGCGGCCTCCTGCGGCGCACGGACAAAAGCAAAAAGTTTTCGAACATCGAGGACAAAAAGAGCGCCGAACACCTTTTAAAACCGGGGCTGGAGGCTGGGGTCTAGGGGGCCGGCAAATCATTTTTGCTAGCCCCAAGTCCCCAACCCCTAGCCACTTCTTAAGGAGAACACCATGAAACTCAAAGACCAAGTCGCTTTGATCACCGGCGGCGCCCAGGGCATCGGCAGGGCCATCGCCGAGACCTACGCCAAGGAAGGCTGCAAGATCTCCATCTGCGACGTGAACGAGCCCGTCTGCCAGGCCACGGCCGACGAGATCAAGTCCAAATACAACGTGGACACCTTCGCGGCCAAGGTCAACGTCACGGTGTACGAGGAATGCGAGAAGTGGGTGGAGGCGACCCTCCAGAAGCTCGGCAAGGCCGACATCCTGGTCAACAACGCGGGCATCACCAAGGACAACCTGGTGATGCGCATGTCGGACGCGGAGTGGGACGCGGTCATCGCCGTCAACTTGAAGGGCGTGTTCAACTGCACCAAAGCCGTGACGCGGCCCATGTTCAAGGCCCGCCAGGGGCGCATCGTGAACATCGCCTCCATCGTGGGGCTCATGGGCAACGCGGGGCAGGTCAACTACTCCGCCACCAAGGGCGGCGTCATCGCCATGACCAAGACCTGCGCGCGGGAGTTCGCCAGCCGGAACGTGCTGGTCAACGCCATCGCCCCGGGGTTCATCCGCACCCCCATGACGGACAAGCTGACCGACGACCAGAAAAAGGCCCTCGCCGCCCTCATCCCCCTGGTCCGCCTGGGCGAGCCCCAGGACGTGGCCAACGCGGCCCTCTTCCTGGTGTCGCCGGACAGCTCCTACATCACCGGCCAGGTCATTTCCGTCAACGGCGGGATGTATATGTAAGGAAGGGGATCACCCTTCTCCCTCAAAAAACCAACAAAACGTGGCGAATTTTTATGTTTTTTGCTATAGTCAACCAAACCAAAATGGGTGAAAAGGTCAAAGGGTGTCCCAAGGGAGCCGCAGAAAGGACCCTTTGATCGTTTTACCGGCCTAGGAGGAAACCGTGGCAGACGACATCCAACAAAAAGTCAAAGACATCATCGTGGAGCAGCTGGGCGTGGACGCCGAACAGGTGAAACCCGAGGCTTCGTTCGTGAACGACCTGGGAGCCGACTCCCTCGACACCGTGGAGTTGGTCATGGCCCTGGAAGAGGCCTTCGACATGGAGATCCCGGACGAAGAGGCGGAGAAGATCCAGACCGTCGGCCAGGCCGTGGATTACATCAACAAGCACAAGAAATAAGCGCCAAAAAACGCACCCTCCTTCTGACGGTTTAAAAGCCTTTTCATCATAAGGGGGCGGGACCCCAAACGGAAGGCGGAATTCGCCGTTTGGGGTTCTGATTTTTCCGCCAAAAAGCCCGCGTGGGCGGCCCGTTCGCGAAAGGCCGCCCGCGCGGACATCAACATCATCAGGAGAGCGCTTCGTGAAAAAACGCGTCGTCATCACCGGCATCGGCGTTGTCAGCCCCATCGGCATCGGCAAGGAAGCCTATTGGGACGCCCTCAAGAACGGGCGGCCGGGCTTCGGCCGGATCAACCATTTCGACCCCTCCCCGTACACCTGCCAGATCGACGCGGAGGTCAAAAACTTCCAGCCGGAGCTGTACATGGACAAGAAGAAGGTCCGCCGCATGGACCTCTTCACCCAGTTCGCCATGGCCGCGGCCAAGATGGCCGTGGAGGACTCCCGCCTGGACCTGTCCAAGGAAAATCTGGAGCGCTGCGGGGTCATCGTGGGCTCGGGCATCGGGGGCCTGCCCACCATCGAGGCGGAGCACAAGGTCCTTTTGGAAAAGGGGCCCAAGCGGGTCTCGCCGTTCCTGATCCCCATGCTCATCACCAACATCGCGCCGGGGGAGATCGCCATCGAGTACGGCTTCACCGGGCCCAACTATTCCGTGTCCAGCGCCTGCGCCACCTCCAACCACGCCCTGGGCGAGGCCCTGCGGCACCTGCGTTACGGGGACGCGGACGTGATCCTGTCCGGCGGCACCGAGGCGGCCATCACGCCCCTGGGGCTGGCCGGCGTCTGCCAGGCCCGGGCCCTGACCATCGATTTCAACGACTCCCCGGAAAAAGCCAGCCGCCCCTTCGACGCCAAACGCTCCGGCTTCGTCATGGGGGAGGGGGCCGGCGTCGTGGTCCTGGAGACCCTGGAGCACGCCCAGGCCCGGGGCGCCAGGATTTACGCGGAACTGGTCGGGTACGGCGCCACGGACGACGCGTACCACATCACCGCGCCCCACCCGGACGCCCACGCCGCGGTCCGCGCCATGCAGATGGCCCTGGCCGACGGCGACGTCAGGCCCGAGGAAGTCACCTACGTCAACGCCCACGGCACCTCCACCGAGCTCAACGACAAGACGGAGACGTCCGCCATCAAGAAGGTTTTCGGGGCCCACGCCAAGAAACTGGCCGTCTCCTCCACCAAGTCCATGACCGGCCACCTGCTCGGCGCCGCCGGGGCGGTGGAGCTCATCGCCACCCTGCTCTGCATGGAGAACAAGACGGTCCATCCCACCATCAACCACGAGACGCCCGACCCGGAATGCGACCTGGACTACGTTCCGAACAAGGCCCGCCCCCTGGACATCGCCTGCGCCCTCTCGAACTCGCTCGGGTTCGGAGGACACAACGCCGTGATCGTGGTCAAAAAACACAATGCGTAAAAGGAACGGCGTTCCGCTGTTCTGCCGTGCCGCTGTTGAAAGCTTCGGCACCGGCACGGCGGCACGGAAGTTGGGCGGCGCACGAGGGGAACGGCTGTAATGACCCGGCAGGAACCGGAGGTCCTGGAACGCCGGATCCGCGTCCGCTTTAAAAACAAGAAGCTTCTGGAAGAAGCGCTCACACACAAGTCGTACGCCATCGAGAAGAAGAGTCGGGCCTTCAACGAACGGCTGGAGTTCCTGGGCGACAGCGTCCTTTCCGCCGTGGTGGCCCACTACCTTTTCAAACGCTACCCGCAGGACGACGAAGGCCGCCTCTCCAAGCTGAAATCCCAGTTGGTGGCGCGGCCGGCCCTGGTGGTCTGGGCCAAGGAGATCAACCTCGGCCATTTCCTCTGGATGAGCGAAGGCGAAGAAGCCACGGGCGGGCGCACGCGGGACAGCCTGCTCGCCAACGCCTTCGAGGCCCTCATCGGCGCCATTTTCCTGGACGGCGGCTTCTCCCCGGCCCAACGCTTCATCGTGCGGCTCCTGTCGAAAAAGAAGCGCATCGTGGAGACGGACTACAAGAGCAAGCTGCAGGAGATCATCCAGAAACGGTACAAGGTCCCGCCGCACTACGTCATCGCCAAGGAATCGGGCCCGGACCACGCCAAGACCTTCCTGATGGAGGTGCGGCTCCGGCACCGGCTGCTGGGCCAGGGGGAGGGCCATTCCAAGAAAGAGGCGGAGCAGGCGGCGGCGTACCAGGCCCTGAAGAAGATCCGGACGCACCGCCTGGCCAAAAAGATCGACCCCGCCTCCGCCGCCGCGGAATCGGCTTTGGTCAGCGAGCGGGCTTGAACGACCGATTTTTCTCTGAAACCGAGGAGGCCACACGAACATGAATTATTTCCTGACAGAAGACCAGCAGGCCATCGTCGCCACCGCCCGCGAGATCGCGGAAAAGAAGATCAAACCCGTCCGCGAGAAGCACGACGCGGAGGACACCTATCCCTGGGACATCGTTGAGGAACTGCGCAAGGCCGACCTTTTCGGGGTCTATTTCCACGAGAACTACGGCGGCCTGGGCGGGGCGGGGTTCGAGCTGGTGCTCGTGGTGGAGGAACTCTCCAAGGCCTGCGGCGGCATCGCGCTGGCCCTGGCCGCCACGGCCCTGGGCGCCTTCCCCATCATCCTCTTCGGCACGCCCGAGCAGAAAAAGAAGTGGCTCCCGGACATGGCCAGCGGCAAACGCCTCGGCGCCTTCGCCATCACGGAGCCCGAGGCGGGCTCCGACGCCACGGCCACGCGCTGCGCGGCCCGGCGGGAGGGGGATTATTACGTCCTGAACGGCATGAAGAACTTCTGCTCCAACGGTGAGTCCGCCGAGATCTACTCCATCTTCGCCACCACCGACCCCAAGCGCGGCGCCCGCGGCATCTCCGCCTTCGTGGTGGAGAAGGGCACCCCCGGCTTCACCTTCGGCAAGAAGGAGCACAAGATGGGCATCCGGGCCAGCACCACCTACGAGCTGGTGTTCGACAACTGCAAGATCCCGGCCTCGAACATGCTCGGCAAGGAAGGCCACGGCCTCTTCGTGGCGCAGGCCACCTTCGACATCTCCCGCCCCGGCGTGGCGGCCCAGGCCTTGGGCATCGGCACCGGCGCCTTCACCGAGGCCATCAACTACGCCAAGGTGCGGCGGCAGTTCGGCCAGTCGGTGCTGTCCTTCCAGTCGTCCCAGCACATGGCCGCGGACATGGCCACCCGGCTGGAGGCCTCGCGGGCCCTGCTCTATTCCGTCACGCGGGCCATGGACGTGGACCTCAAGGCCGCGGTGGAGGCCTCGGAAAAGTCCGGCAAGACCGTCTATGAGGAGATGAAGCGGGTGGGCTCCGGCCGCTGGACCAAATATTCCGGCATGGTCAAGCTCTTCTGCTCCGACACCTCTTTCTGGGTGGCCGACACCGCCATCCAGCTCTGCGGCGGCATCGGGTACATGCGGGACTTCCCCGTGGAGAAGTTCCTGCGGGACGCCAAGATCACCCAGATCTACGAGGGCACCAACCAGATCCAGCGCAACGAAATCGGCATGATGATCACCAAGGAGCTGGCGTCCCAGTCCTGATCCGGGAACGAGCGGGGGGAAGGGCCCCCGCGCCCCCGCCGGGGGAGAACAAAGCGGACCGGCGGGCGGCGGCGGGCCGTTTTCAGGCCCATCAAGAAATCCGCTCTTGAAAAGAAAAAAGCTTATTGGTAGAATGAAGACGTTCTGATTTGCGGAGAACGCCGCGACGTTCCTGCGGGCGTTCTCATTTTTTCAGCTGATTCGTGAAATTTTTCACAATATAAGCCGAAAGGCCGACGGAAAATTATGGGAATCCACATCGTCGTCTGCATCAAACAGACGCCCGCCACCAGCAACATCCAGATCGACCCGGTCACGGGCACGCTCAAGCGGGAGGGGATGGCCGCGGCCATCAACCCCTTCGACGAGTACGCCATCGAGGAAGCCGTCCGCATCAAGGAAAAACTCCCGGGCACGACCGTTTCCGTGGTCACCATGGGCCCGCCCCAGGCCGAAGAGGCCCTCCGGGAAGCCATCGCCCGCGGCGCGGACCAGGCCTTCCACCTCACCTCCCGGGCCTTCGCCGGCGCCGACACCTACGCCACCTCCTACACGCTTTACATGGGCACCCAGAAGATCATCAAGGAAAAGGGCCCCGTGCACCTGGTGATTTGCGGCAAGCAGACCAACGACGGAGACACCGGTCACGTGGGCCCCGGCATCGCGGCCTGGCTCGACTGGCCCAACGTGGCTTACGTGAAAAAGGTGGAGTCCGTGGACGAAAAGAAGATCGTCGTCCACCGCATGATGGAAGACGGCGTGGACGCGCTGGAGATGGAGCTGCCGGCCGTGATCGCCGTGGTCAAGGAGATCAACGAGCCCCGCGTGGCCTCCCTCAAGGGCAAGATGAACGCCAAGAAGGCCGTGATCCCCAAGTGGAACGAAACCGACCTGGGCTGCGACAAGACCAAGATCGGCCTGGGCGGCTCGCCCACCATCGTGGCCAAGTCCTTCAACCCGCCGCCGCGCAAAGGCGGGGTGCGGCTGGACGGCGCCACCGCCGAGGAAAAGGCCAAGAAGCTCGTGGACAAACTCCAGGAGATGAAACTCATCTAACCATGCCCAACACGATTTACGTCACCAAGGAACGCTGCACAGGCTGCACCGCCTGCGCCAAGGTCTGCCCCGTCAGCTGCATCGACATGGTGGACCGCCCCAAGGACGAGGGCGTCAAGTGGCGCAAGCTGGCCGTCATCGACGAGGCCAAGTGCATCTTCTGCAACGCCTGCGTGGAGGCCTGCGACAAGCTCGCCCAAAAGTCCTCCAACAAGGACGTGTTCCACGCCATCACCATGGCCAAGGAAAAGGTGGAAGGCGCCGCCGCGGTGGACACCTCCCTGTACAAAAACGTCTGGTGCTACGCGGAGGTCCGCCACGGCAAGCTCATGCCCACCGCCTTCGAGCTGCTGCACGTGGCCCGCATCCTGAACGAGGTCCTGAAGGAAGAGATCTGCGTGGTCCTCATCGGCAAGGACGTGGCCAAGCACGCCCAGGACATCATCGAGCACGGGGCCGACAAGGTCTACGTGCTGGACCATCCCCTTTTCGAGAACTTCGTGGACGAAGTCTACACCCAGGCCCTCGCGGGGCTCATCCAACAGGAAAAACCCAACAAGTTCCTCCTGCCGGCCTCCACCATCGGGCGGTCCTTCGCGTCGCGGGTGGCGGTCACGGCCCACACCGGCATCACGGCCGACGCCACCGAGTTCGCGGTGGACCCCAAGACCCGCATGATGCACGCCACGCGCCCCTCTTTCGGCGGCAACCTCATGGCCACCATCCTGTGCGAGAAACTCCGCCCGGAGATGGCCACGGTCCGCCCCATGTCCTTCCCCCGCACGGAAAAACAGCCGGGCCGCAAGGGCCAGGTGGTCAACGTGCCCGTGGACGTCTCCAAGCTCAAGCAGCGGACCAAGTTCGTCCGTTACGAACCCGAGAAGGGCGACGAGGTGGACATCGCCGCCGCCGAGGTCATCGTGGCGGGAGGGCGCGGCGTGGGCGGGCAGAAGGGGTTCGAGCCGGTGGAGGCGCTGGCCAAGGTTTTGAACGGCGCCGTGGGCGCCAGCCGGGCCGCGGTGGACGCGGGGTGGATCACGTACAAGCACCAGATCGGCCTGACCGGACGCACGGTCCGGCCCAAGCTCTACATCGCGGCGGGCATCTCAGGCCAGATCCAGCACCTGGCGGGCATGAGCTCTTCCGACGTCATCGTGGCCGTCAACAAGGACCCGGAGTGCCCCCTGATGAAGCTGGCCACCCTGTCCGTGGAGGGGGACCTCTTCGAATTGCTCCCCGCCGTCACCAAAGAGATCGAAAAACGCCGCGGCCACTGAGAAGTTCTGAGCGCCGCGTCAAAAGAAAGGGTTTTGCTCGGAACTCGGAACTCGGAACTCGGAACTCGCAAGTTTGTCCAACGCCTCCCGCACTTCCTCCACGCCGATCCGCTTTAAACACTCCATAAATTCGTCTCCGGCCCGATAACAGTCGTTCTTCACGCAGGGCACGCAGGGCACCTCCCGCCGTTGCAGGATCTTGACCCTCGCCCCGAAAGGGGAGGTGGCGCGCGGCTCGGACGGCCCCGCCAGGACCACCGTGGGCGTGCCCACGGCCCAGGCCGCGTGCATCATGCCGGACTCGTTGGTCACGAGGGCCGACGACGCCCTCAGGATCTCCCCCAACAGGGTCAAGGAGGTCTTCCCGCACAGGTTCAGCACCGGCCGCCGGCAGTTTCGCTCCACGGCCCGGGCCGAGGAAGCGTCGCCCGGCGCGCCCAGCAGGCACACCGTGGGCCATTCTTTTTCCGGGAACCCGTCGATCAGGGCCGCGAACCGCTCCGGCATCCACCGCCGGGCCGGCGCCTGGGACCCCGGCGCCACGGCCAGCACCGGTTCCTCGAACCGGACCCCCTGGGAAGAAAGCAGGGACTTCGCCCCGCCCACCACGTCCTTGGGGCCGGGGAAATGAAAGTCCTCCCGCGACACCTCCCGCCCCGCCTCCCCCAAAAGCCCCAGGTACCGCCTGACGTAATGGAAACGCTCGTCCAGGGGCAGGGCGCGCGTCAAAAGGAACCGCCGGAAATCTCCGGCGTACCCGATCCGTTCCGGAACGCCGGCCAGGAAAAACAACAACGCCGATGAAAAGGAAGGCGGCAGGACGTACCCCGTCCCGAAGCCCCCGGACCGGAGGCGCCGGGCCGTTCCGGCCGGCGGCTCACCGGCCTCCAAAATGATCGTTCCGTCCAGGCCCGGGAACCCCTCGAACAATTCCCTCAGGCCGGGCCGGCACAGGACATGGATTTCGGCGCCGGGCTTTTTGGCCCTGAGCCGTTTCAGGAACGGGCCGCACATGACGGCGTCCCCCAGCCAGTTGGGAGCGCGGACGAGGATTTTTTCCGGCATAGGCGGATTCTAACACAGCCGCGGAAAGCGGGCAAGCCGTCCCTCGGGGGCTTGCCAAAAAGGGGCCGTTCAGCTATTCTATCCGTCGGACGGCATCACCGACGATGGCCCATCCCACCGACTCCCGTCCTTTGTCCTCTATTCTCCTCAAGGGAAAAAGGAGTTGTCTATGAAACCATGGAAGTCCCTGCCCCATCTGTTCCTCACCGGGTTGCTGGCCGCGAGCCTGTCCTCCGGCGGCTGCAAGAAAAGCGATGACAGCGGCACCTCCAGCGGCGGCACGACCACCACCAACACCGGCACCACCAAGGCGTCCACGGACGAAACCGTGGAACAGTCCCTGGCCGCCACGGACATGGTCAAGGACATGGCCAAGACCGGCAACAGCATGGGCGCGCCCCGGCCCAGCCCGACCTTCATCCGGGCCTACGGCGTGCAGGCCGTGGTCAACCCCGCGCAAGCCATCACCTACGACAGCTCCACCGGCCTTTACACCATTGACACCGGCGACCCCAACTTCGTCTTTAAACTCGGGTTCAAAAACGCCTCGGGAGCCTCCCTGGACGCGATCAACAACCCCTCCCTCATGAGCCAGGCCAAAAGCATGGTCACGCAGGGGAACGTGGGCACGGTCAACTTCAACCTGACCTTCACCTTCGCCACCGCCGGCGACCTGGCCAGCAACGCCACCGTGTCCGGCACCCTGAGCGGCACCACCACCGTGGAGCTGGTCAACTCCGGCGGCCAGCAGACCTCGGCCCAGTTCTCCGCCACCATGACCAATGTGTCCACCGTGGTGGACGACTCCAACCTCTCCAACGTCTCCGTGACCATGAACGGGGCCTTCGCCATCACCCTCACGTACTCGGGCGGGGGCCTGACCACCACCACGACCCTCACCAACCTGGTGGTGCACAGCACGGGCTTCTCCAACGGCACCATCGCCATGTCCGGGTCCACCGGCGGCACGAGCTTCAGCGGCACCATCACGTACGTGAACGGCGCGGGAACCGGCACCATGACCTTCGGGTCCGACACCATCGCCCTCACCCTGAACGCCGACGGCTCAGGCACGTACACCGACTCCACCGGCACCCACACCATCGACGCCGTCTGACGTCGGCGGCCGGCGGGGGTTTTTTACCAAAAAGTTCTTCCATCGCTTACAGAAAAAGGGAGGGGGGCCAGACCGGCCTCCCTCCCTTTTTTCTTTCATTTTGCCTTGATTTTTCTTGACAAATCCTGACTTTTTCGTAGAATATAATCGATAACACCAAACCCACCGCCGATGGGAAAGGATGGTAAAAGATGCACGACGCTCCCTTGCTAAGTGGTGAGGATGGCTCCACCGACAAACCGCAGGCAAAGCCCGCGGCGTTCCACCTCAAACGCCTGGAAATGGTCGGTTTTAAGTCCTTTGCGGAGCGCACGCGGCTGGAGTTCGAGCCCGGCATCACGGCCGTGGTGGGCCCCAACGGTTGCGGCAAATCCAACGTGGTGGACGCCATCCGCTGGTGCCTGGGCGAGATGTCCGCCAAGTCCCTCCGGTCCAAGATGCTCGTGGACGTCATCTTCAACGGCTCGGCCAACCGCGCCCCCACCCACATGGCGGAAGTTTCCCTCACTTTCGACAACTCCCAGAACCGCCTCCCCGTGGACTACTCCGAGGTCACCGTCACCCGCCGCCTTTTCCGGTCCGGCGAATCCGAATATTTCATCAACAAGACCCAGTGCCGTCTGCGGGACATCCACGAGCTTTTCCTGGACACGGGCATCGGCGAGGAAGGCTATTCCATCATGGAGCAGGGCCGGGTGGAGTACATCCTGAACGCGCGTCCCGAGGAACGGCGCGAGCTCTTCGAAGAAGCCGCCGGCGTGTCCAAATACAAGGCCCGGCGCGAGGAATGCCTGCGCAAGATGGAGCGTACCCAGCTGGACCTGGACCGTCTGGCCGACGTCATCGCCATGACCAAGGAGCAGATGGACAAGATCGAGGCCGCGGTGCGCAAGGCCCGCCAGTACCAGAAACTGCAGGAAGACCTGAAGTCCTTGGAGATCACCCACTGGCTCTGGGAAATCTCCCAGATGGACCAGGAGATCACGGGCCTCAAGGCGGAGATCGCGGGCCTGGAGAACGACCTGCAGAGCGCCACCACGGAGATCGACCAGGTGGAGGCCAAGCTCGCGGAACTCCGGCTGGGAGAGACCGAGCTGGGGGAACGCCTGGTGTCCCTGAACCGCCAGATCTCCGAAGTGGACGGCCACATGGCCCTGGCCGAGCAGAAACAGGCCAACGCCCGCGAGCGGGAGGAGGAAATCCGCCGGCGGGAAACGGTCCTGGAGGCGGAGATCGCCCAGGGCCGGGCCCGCCTGGAAGAACTGGGCCGGTCCGGCGCCGAGGTGGAAAGCTCCCTCGAGGCGGAAAAGCGCTCGGCGGAAGAAGCCGCGGCCCTGCGCCAAAAAGAGGATGCAAACCACAGGACCCTCCTGGAAAACCAAAAAGCCCTGGAGAAACAGGCCAAGGACCTGCAGAACCATTTGTGGCAAAACAACCAGGAGCGCACGCGGCTCCACAACGAGATCGCCTCCCAGCGCTCCCTGGAAACCCGCCTCGACATGGAGCAGAAAGTCCTGGAAAAGGACCGCGTCAAGGCGGAGGAGAAACGCCGCGCCGCGGCCGAGGCCCGGACCGGGGAAGACCCGGCGCTCCGCGCGGAGCTGGAGCGGCTGGAAAGCGAGGCGCGGACGGCCAAGTCCGCGCTGCAGGATTTGGAAACGGGCCTCCAGTCCCTGGCGCAGGTTTTGTCCGAGGCGCAGGCCCGTTATTACGAGGCCAAGGCCCGGTGGGAGACGCAGCAGACCGCCTCGTCCTCCGACCCCTACGCCTCGGGCAGCCAGGCGCTCCTGAACGCGGGGCTCCCGGGACTGCACGGCCCCCTGGGCCGGCTGGTGTCCGCCGCGCCGTCGGATGAGTCCGCGGTGCGGCAGGCCCTGGGCGGCCGCCTGCAGGACTGGGTGGCCGACACGCTGGAAGACGCCCAGTCCGCCGTCCGGTTTCTGGCGGAAAACGGCAAAGGCCGCGCCCGGCTTTGGGTGCTGGACCGCCTTCCCGCCCTGGACAGGCCCGCGGTCGCGGCGGCCGTGGGGCAGAGGGCCCTCTTGGACATGGTCAAGACGGACCCCCGTTTCCAGCCCGTCCTGCGCCTCCTGCTCGGCCGCTGGATGGTTTCCAACGGCGTGCTGTACGGCGAGGGCGTGGTGGAAGGCGGCAGCGATTCTCCCGCCCCCGAAGCGGAACCGCTGGGCGTCACGCGCGAGGAGATGGACCGCCTCCATGAGGCGGTGGAATCCCTGGCCGCGCAGAAAGCCTCCCAGGAGGCCCGCCGCGCCGCCTTGGCCGAAGGATGGGAACAAGCGCGCCAGGCCGCGGAGGCCGCGCGCGTGCGGTGGGACTTCTTCCAGCAGGAGGGGGAAAAACGCCGCACACAGATCCTCCTGAGCGAAGAAGAGATCCGGCTCATCGACACGGAGATCGAGCGCGTCCGCCGGGAGACGACGGAAGCCGAGGCCAAGGCCAAGTCCCTTGAAGAACAACTGGCCGGTTTGAACGCGGAGGAGGAGCGCCTGCGCGGGGAATGGCACGCCCTCCAGGAATCCCTGCAAAGCGCCCAGGCGGCCACGGCCGAAGCCGCCGCCCAGCTGGCGGTGGTGCGGGAACGGGCCCAGACCCAGGAGGAACGCCTCCGCTGGCAGGAAAGCCAGAAAGCCGCCATCGAGACGGAACGGGCCGCGCTCAACGAATCCATCGAAGCCAAGACGCGGGAAAAAGCCTCTTCCGGAGAACGGATCGCGGAGCAACAGCGCCTCCAGGCCGAGGCGAAGGCCGCCGTCGATTCCGCCCTGGACAGGCGCCGGGAGCTGGAAAAGGCCCTGGAGGGGCTCCACGGCGAGCGCCAGGCCCTGCACGACCGGTTGAGCCAGGCCCAGGCGCACCTGACGGAGCTGCGCGAACGGAGCGAGGACCTGCGCACCCGCCTCCAGGAGAAAAAACTCCGCCACAGCCATTCGGACGCCAAGCGGGAATCGGCCGAGGCCCAGATGAAGGAAAAGTACAACGTCACGCCCCTGGAGGCCCAGGAGCGCCAGGGCCTGCCCGGCCAGCCCGTGCCCGCGCCGGACCTGGAGCGCCTGCGCCGGCGCGTGGAGTCCATGGGGCCGGTGAACCTGGCCGCGCCCGAGGAGCACGCCCAGCTGGAGGAACGCTACAACTTCCTGCTCTCCCAGCAGCAGGACCTCCTGAAGGCCAAGGAAGACCTGCTGACGACCATCCAGAAGATCAACGCCACCACGCGGCAGAACTTCCGCGAAACTTTCGAGAGGGTGCGGGAAAACTTCAAGGCCCTGTACGGCCAGCTCTTCCAGGGCGGCGAGGCGGACCTGCGCTTCACCGACGAGGCGGACCTGCTCAACACGGGCGTGGAAATCTACGCCCAGCCCCCGGGCAAGAAGCTCCAGAACATCGCGCTCCTCTCCGGCGGCGAAAAGGCCCTGACCGCGGTGTCCCTGCTCTTCGCTTTCTTCATGGTGCGGCCCGCGCCCTTCGCCATCCTGGACGAGGTGGACGCGCCCCTGGACGAGGCCAACGTCACGCGCTTCATCACGCTCATCAAGGCCTTCACGCACCAGTCCCAGTTCCTCATCATCACCCACAACAAGCGCTCCATGGAAATGGCCGACACCCTGTACGGCGTCACCATGGAGACCCTGGGCGTTTCCCGCATCCTGTCCGCCCGCCTCAAGAAGGAAGGCGCGGCCACGGAAACCGCCGTCACCCCGGAAACCGTGCTGGCGGGCGAGGAAACCGACAAGACCACCGCCTCCGGCTAGCTTCGGCCCCGCCCCTCCCATGGCGCCCTGTCTTCCGCCCGACCGACGGGTGCCGGTCCTGCATGTCCATGTGGACCCGTTGGACCTCGGAACCCTCATGGATCTGTCGGAAACCTTCGTCGCGGGCGACCAACCCCGTCAAATCATCACGGCCAACGCGCTCATGATCCTGGCCTCCGAGGATCATCCGGACTTGGGCCGGGCTTTCGGGGAAGCCGCGCTGGTGATCCCGGACTCCGCGGGCGTGTCCCTGGCCGCGCGGATCAGGGGCCGCCCCCTGCCCCAAAAAATCCCGGGCATCGACCTGACGGACCACCTCTGCCGCCGGGCCGCGGAAAAGGGGTGGCGGGTTTTTTTCCTCGGCGCCGCGCCGGGCGTGGCCGAGGCCGCGGCGCGGAACCTGGCCGGGCGGCATCCCGGCCTCCGCGTGGCCGGGGTCCGGGACGGATACTTTTCCGAGCGGGAGGAGCCGGCGGTGGTGGAAACCATCTCCCGGGCCGCGCCCGATCTGCTTTTCGTGGCCATGGACACGCCGCGCCAGGACGTCTGGATCCATCGCCGCCTGGACCGGCTCAACTGCAAGGTGGCCATGGGCGTGGGGGGGACCTTCGACGTGCTGTCCGGCCGCCTGCGCCGGGCCCCGGCCTGGATGCGGGAGGCCGGCCTGGAATGGCTTTTCCGCCTGATTCAAGAACCGCGCCGCCTCTGGCGCATGCGTCGGCTCCCCCTGTTCCTCTGGAAAGTCCTCTCTTCCTAAGAATTCCCGCCTTTCCGTTTTCCGCGACCCCGCTTATTCGCGTTGAACAGACGCGGCAAAAAAAGTAGAATTTTAAGCTCTCCACCGTCATTTTACCCGCGATAAGGAGCCGACCCGCCCCATGGCATCGGAACAAGACCTTCCTTTCATGGACCGGGCGCTGGCCCTGGCGGAGCAAGGCCGGGGCCGGGTGAGCCCCAACCCTCTGGTGGGGTGCGTGATCGTCGGAAAAAACCGCGTCGTAGGGGAAGGCTGGCACCGGTTTTTCGGCGGCCCCCACGCCGAGGCGGAGGCCCTGCAAAAGGCGGGTTCGCGGGCCCGGGGCGCCACGCTGTACGTGAATCTGGAGCCCTGCGGCCACTGGGGAAAGACCCCGCCCTGCGCGGAGGCCGTGATCCGCGCCGGGATCAAACGGGTGGTGGCGGCCATGAAAGACCCCAACCCTCTGGTGGCGGGCCAAGGTTTCGCGCGCCTCAGGCGGGCCGGCATCCGGGTGGAGACGGGTCTGGGCCGGGAAACGGCCCTTTTCCTGAACCGGGCCTTCGTCAAGGCCCACACCCGCGGCCTGCCGTACGTGATCTGGAAAACGGCCCAGACCCTGGACGGCAAGATCGCCAGCGCCCGGGGCCTTTCCCGGTGGATCACCGGCCCCCGGGCCCGGCGCCTGGGACACGGCTTGAGGGCCGCCTCGGACGCTGTGCTGGTGGGGGGAAACACGGTGCGGCGGGACGACCCGTCCCTGGACAGCCACGGGCAAGGGCCCGATCCCCTGAAACTGGTGGTGTCCCGGTCCCTGTCCCTGGACCCCAAAGCGCGAATTTTCCGGAAAGGGCCGGGCCCCTGGATCATCACCGGCCCCAACCCGCTTCTTTCCCGGCAGAAAGCCCTGGAAAAAGCGGGGGGCAAAATCTTAAAGTATCCTCTTAAGGACGGACGGATCGACATACGAAAAGCCTTTAATGATATTTGTAAAATGAATATAAACCAAGTTCTTTTGGAGGGCGGCGGAAATCTGTCCTTCGCCATGCTGTCCGCCGGCCTGGTGGACGAAATCTTCCTGTTCCTGGCCCCCTCCTTTTTGGGCGGGAAACAGGCCCCCACCTCCCTGGAAGGGGCGGGATGGCCCGCGCCCGGGCGCTCCCCCGCCCTGCGCAACGCGGACATCCGGCGGGTCGGGCGGGACTTCCTCCTGCACGGCTTCCTGAACCGGGGGGCCGCCTGATGTTCACCGGCATCATCCAGTCCCTGGGAGAGGTGGTCAAACGGGAACGGGGCCGT
Organism: uncultured Elusimicrobia bacterium; assembly: GCA_964484135.1. GTDB lineage: Bacteria > Elusimicrobiota > Elusimicrobia > FEN-1173 > FEN-1173 > CAZAEL01. The sequence continues at coordinate 20,819 of CAZAEL010000014.1, read as the reverse complement.
CTTACCCTGAAGGTCGGGCGGTTGCCCTTGAAAATCGGGGATTCCGTGGCCGTGGACGGGGTCTGTTTGACGGTCACGGCCCTCTCCGGCGCGTCCCGGCGGCGTTGCGCCGCCTTCGACCTGTCCCAGGAGACCCTGGACAAAACCACCCTGGGCAAAATGACCCCCGGACAGAAGGTCAATTTAGAGCCGGCTTTGCGGGCCGGGGACCCCCTGGGGGGCCATTTCGTGCTGGGCCACGTGGAGGCCGTCGGCGAAATCCTGTCCAAGACGCCGGGAGACGGCTGGGCCCTGTTTGAGTTTTCCTTTCCCGCGGCCCTGGGCCGGTACCTGGCGCCCAAGGGTTCCGTGGCCGTGGACGGCGTCAGCCTCACCGTGGTGGATCTCAAAGACCGGTCTTTCACGGTCGCCGTGATCCCCCACACGGAGAAAAACACGGGCCTGGGATCCAAGGCGCCGGGGGATCCCGTGAACCTGGAAACGGACATTTTGGCCAAACACGTGGAAAAACTGCTCCGCGCGCCCAAAAACGCCGGAGAAGGGGGGCTGTTCGTGAAAAAGACCCTGTCCTGGGAAGAGGCCGGGACCCTGCTGGAGGAGGACAGGTGACCTTCGCCTCCATCCCCGAAGCGCTCCAGGATTTCCGCAAGGGCCGGCTGGTCATCGTGGTGGACGATCCCGGCCGGGAGAACGAGGGCGACCTGGTCCTCGCCGCGGAAAAGGTCACGCCCGCGGCCGTCAACTTCATGGCCAAGCACGCCCGCGGGCTCATCTGCGTCCCCATGCTGGGCGAACGCCTGGACCGGCTCAACCTGGCCCCCATGGTGGAGAACGGCGCGCCGCGGGAGGCGGCCTTCACCGTGTCCGTGGACGCGCGCCGCGGCGTGACCACCGGCATCTCGGCCCACGACCGGGCCCGGACCGTCAAGGCCCTCATCGACCCCCGCACCCGGCCCGCGGACCTGTCCCGGCCCGGCCACGTGTTCCCTCTGCGGTACAAGGAGGGCGGGGTTTTGGTCAGGAGCGGCCACACCGAGGCGGCCGTGGACCTGGCCCGCCTTTCGGGGCTGGAACCCGCGGCCGTGATCTGCGAGATCATGAACGAGGACGGCACCATGGCCCGCCTTCCCCGGCTGGCCGCTTTCGCCAGAAAGCACCGCCTCAAGGTCGTGACCATCCAGGACCTCATCTCCTACCGCCAAAAACACGAAAAGCTGGTGCGTCGGGTGGTGAACGTCAGGCTGCCCACCCGGCACGGCCAGTTCCAACTGCACCTGTACGAGGACATCCCCACGGGCGAGCACCACGTGGCCCTGGTCAAGGGCGACGTGGCGGGACAGAAGAACGTCCCGGTGAGGGTCCATTCCTCCTGCTTCACGGGCGACGTGCTCCATTCCCTGCGCTGCGACTGCGGGGAGCAGCTGGGCGCGGCGCTGGACCAGATCGACCGCGCGGGCCGCGGCGTCCTGCTGTACATGCACCAGGAGGGCCGCGGCATCGGCCTGGTGAACAAGCTGCACGCGTACGTCCTGCAGGAAAGCGGCCTGGACACGGTGCAGGCCAACAAAAAGCTGGGGTTCCCGGCGGACCTGCGGGAGTACGGCATCGGCGCCCAGATCCTGGTGGACCTGGGCCTGTCCACGGTCCAGCTTCTCACCAACAACCCCAAGAAAATCGTGGGCATCGAGGGGTACGGCCTCAAGGTCGTGAAACGCGTCCCCCTGGAGGTGCCGCCCAACCCCCAGAACCGCCGATACCTGGAAACCAAGCGGCGCAAGCTGGGCCACCTTCTTCGGTCCTTTTCATGAAAATCCCCGGCGGTTCCCGGAAGGGGGAAACGCGGGCGGGCGCAAGGGGCCTGCGTTTCGCGGTGGTCGTGTCCCGCTTCAACGCGCCCGTCACGGAGAGCCTCCTGGAACAATGCCTGGCCGCCCTCAAAGAGCGGGGCGCGCGGCCCGATGACGTCAAGGTGGTGCGGGTGCCCGGCGCGTTCGAACTGCCTCTGGCCGCCCGCGCCCTGGCCCGTCAGGGCCGCTGGCACGCGGTCATCGCCCTGGGCTGCATCCTCCGGGGGGAAACGCCCCATGACCGGTACATCGCCCGAGAGACCGCCCGCGGCCTGGGGCAGGCCGCCCTGGACACCGGCGTTCCCGTGTCCTTCGGCGTGCTCACGCCCCTGACCCCGGCCCAAGCCAAGGCCCGCGCCGGAACGGGTCCCCGCAACAAAGGCCGTGAGGCGGCCCTGGCCGCGGTGGAAATGGCCCATGTGATGAAGGCGTTGAAAGCGAGACGGGGAAAGCGAGAGGTCCCAAAATGATGATCTGCTTCGCCTTCACACCTCACACCTCTCACTTCTCACGCCTTTCCTGACCCATGGGCGCGCGGCGGCAGGCCCGGGAAGCGGCCCTCCAAATCCTGTACCTGGTGGACGTGGGGAATTTTTCCCCGGAAGAGGCCGCCAAGGCGCTGTGGCGGGACAACCCCCTGCCGCCCCGGGCCCGGACCTTCGCGGACGAGCTGGCCGCGGGCGCGGCCGGCCGCCTCAAGGAGCTGGACGCCTTCATCACCAAGTACGCGGAAAACTGGGAGCTTTCCCGCATGGCCGCGGTGGACCGCAACATCCTGCGCCTGGCCGCGTACGAGCTGCTTTCCCACAAGGACACGCCCGTGTCCGTGGTCATCGACGAGGCCGTCGAGATCGCCAAGGCCTACTCCACCCAGGATTCCGGCAAGTTCGTGAACGGCATCCTGGACAAGATCAAGCTGGAACGGCCCGCCGCGGCCTCCGCCCCCTCGCCCCGCCCGCCGTCTCCGTGAGCCCGAAAGCCTCCGACAGCCTGCGCGCGGAGCTGGAACGACTCCGGCGGGAGATCCGCCGCCACGACCATCTCTATTATGTGGAGGCCCGGCCGGAGATTTCCGACGCGGAATACGACAAGCTCCTGAAACGCGTCGAGGCCATCGAAAAAGAGCGTCCCCGATGGATCACGCCGGATTCCCCGACCCAGCGCGTGGGCGGGGAGGCGGCGGAAGGCTTCGCCGCGGTGAGGCACGCGGTGCCCATGCTGTCCCTGGACAACACCTACTCCGCCGACGACCTCGCCGAGTGGCACGAGCGGGTCCTGAAGGGGCTCCGGGCCGCGGAAAAGCCCGAGTTCGTGGTGGAGCCCAAGATCGACGGCGTGGGCCTGGCCCTGATCTACGAAAAAGGAGCGTTGGTGCGCGCCGCCACCCGGGGGGACGGTGAAACCGGGGAGGACGTCACGGCCAACGCCCGCACCATCCGGTCCATCCCCCTGCGTTTGGAGGGCAAGGCGCCCAAACGCCTGGAGGTCCGCGGCGAGGTGTACGCCACCAAGGAAGATTTCAAGAAACACAACCGGGCCGTGCTCAAGGAGGACCCGGAGGCCCGCTTCGCCAACCCCCGCAACTTCGCGGCCGGGAGCCTCCGGCAAAAGGACCCCCGGCTCACGGCCCAGCGGCCCCTGCGGTACCTGGTCCATTCCTTCGGCGCCGTCGAGGGGGTGGAATACCGGTCCCATTGGGAGTTCCTGGACCGCTGCCGGGAGATGGGCCTGCCCGTGGCGCCCCAGGCCGCGCTCTGCGGGGATTTCGCCGAGGCCGCGGCCCGCTGCCAAAAACTTCAAAAAGAGCGGGACGGACTGCCCTTCGAGGCGGACGGCTGCGTCATCAAGGTCAACGACATCGCCCAGCAGAAACGGCTCGGCTTCACCTTCAAGTCGCCCCGCTGGGCCGTGGCGTACAAGTTCCCGGCGGCCCAGGCCACCACCCGCGTGCTGGACGTGGAAATGTCCGTGGGCCGCACCGGCGCGATCACGCCCGTGGCCAAGCTGGAGCCCGTCGAGTGCGGCGGGGTCACCATCTCCAACGCCTCCCTGCACAACTTCGACGAGATCAAACGCCTCGACGTCCGCGTGGGCGACACGGTCCTGGTGGAACGGGCCGGCGAAGTCATCCCCAAGGTGGTCAAGGTCATCTCCTCCAAGCGCACCGGCGGGGAACGCCCCGTGGCGGTCCCGGAAAAATGCCCGGTCTGCGGCGGCGGGATCGCCAAGACGAAGGAAGAAGCCGTTTTGTACCGCTGCGTCAACGCCGCCTGCCCGGCCCAGCTGGAAAAAAGCCTGCTCCACTTCGCCTCCCGGGACGCCATGGACGTCGAGGGACTGGGCGAGGCCGTGGTCCAGGAACTGATGTCGCGCGAAAAGGTCGCGGATTTGGCGGACCTGTACACCCTGACCAAGGCCGACCTGCTGGAGCTGGAAGGGTTCAAGGACAAAAAAGCGGACAACCTGCTCAAAGCCGTGGAAGCTTCCCGGAAACGGACCCTGGACCGCTTTTTGTACGGCCTCGGCATCCGGGACGTGGGCGAGAAGGGCGCCCTGCTCCTGGCCGAGACGTTCGGCTCCCTGGAACGGCTCATGGACGCCTCCCTGGAGGACCTGACCGCCATCCACGAGGTGGGCCCGGTCATGGCCGAGTCGGTGCGGAGCTATTTCCAGCAGCCCGCCGTCAGAAAGCTCATCGAAAAGTTCAAGAAACTGGGGATCGTCCCCCGCCAGCCCGCCCCGTCCAAGGGCCCCCGTCCCCTGGCCGGCAAGACCGTGGTCTTCACCGGGGAGCTCCGGTCCTTTTCCCGGCCCGAGGCCGAACGACTGACGCGGGAACTGGGCGGGACCCCCGGTTCTTCGGTCTCCAAAAACACCTCCTTCGTGGTGGCGGGGGAAAACCCGGGCTCCAAATACCAAAAGGCGCAGAAGCTGGGGGTGGAGGTCATTGACGAGGAAGAGTTCAAGAAACGGATCTCCAAACCCTGACGGTTTCCCGGCTCTTCGGATTTTGTTAGCATAGACGGGAACCCCGACAGTGGCCGACAAAAAACCCCGCGCAGCGCAGGACCCCGACAGGAAGGCCCTGGAGGACGCTTTTTTCCTCCTGAAATTCCGGGGCCGGAGCGAGTCGGAGCTGGCCCGCCGCCTGGGGCTGAAGGGCCACGCCAAGCCCGCGGTTCAAAAAACCGTTTCCCGCCTGCGGGAGCTGGGGCTCCTGAACGACGAGGACCTGGCGCGGCAGTGGGCGGAGGCGCGCCGCCGGGCCGGCCAGGGGGACCTGCGCGTCCGCCGTCTGCTCCGGCAAAGGGGCATCCCGCGGGCCCTGGCGGACAAGGTCCTGTCGGAGGATTCGCCGGAAAAACCGTCCAGGGAATCCGAAGACCAAAGAGCCTGGGAGGCGCTGAGCCGCCGGGCCAAGCGCGTCGGCCCTTGGGAGCCGCGGGTCCTGTACCGCCGCCTGGGCGGGTATCTGGCGCGCCGGGGGTTTCCGCCGGACGTCGTCCGGCACGCGCTGGAACGATTTTTTTCTCAAAAAAAGGCTACAGGGGAAGCCGTGTGGGAGGAATCCGGTCATGAGTAACGCCGTCGAGATCAAGCGGGCGCTTTTTTCCGTGTCGCAGAAGTCCCAGATCGTGGAGCTGGCCCACGGCCTGTCCAAGCTGGGGGTGGAGATCCTGTCCACCGGCGGGACCGCCAAGGCCCTCCGCCAGGCCGAAATTTCCGTCCAGGAGGTGTCCGACCTGACCGGTTTTCCGGAAATTTTGGACGGCCGGGTCAAGACCCTCCACCCCAAGGTCTTCGGCGGGCTCCTGGCCAAGCGGGGCAAGACGACCCACGACCAGGACATGGCCAAACACGGCATCGCGCCCATCGACATGGTGGTGGTGAACCTGTACCCCTTTGAGTCCGTGTGCGGCGACTCCAGCCTGCCGGAAGACGAAATGCTGGAGTTCATCGACATCGGCGGATCGGCCCTGCTCCGGGCCGCGGCCAAGAACTTCACGGACGTGGTGCCGGTCTGCGACCCCGAGGACTACGCCCTGATCCTGGAGGAGCTCAACGGCACGGGCCGACTCGGCAAGGAGACCCGCCTGCGCCTGGCGGCCAAGGCCTTCGGTCACACCGCCCATTACGACGCGGTCATCGCCGCGGTGTTCCGGCAAAAGTCCCAGTCCCGCGACTTCCCGGCCGAGGTGGCGCCGGGTCTGCGCAAAAAGCAGGACCTGCGCTACGGCGAAAACCCGCACCAGCGGGCCGCCCTGTACCAGGAGAGCGGCATCCGTTCCTGGGGCGTGGTGGGCGCCAAGGTGCTCCAGGGCAAGGCCATCTCCTTCAACAACTACCTGGACTGCGACGCCTCCTGGCGGCTGGTCTCCGGCTTCTCCAACCCCGCCTGCGTCATCATCAAGCACAACAACCCCTGCGGCGTGGGCGAGGCGGAGAACATCGGCGAGGCCTTCCGCCTGGCGTACGCCGCGGACTCCGTGTCGGCCTTCGGCGGCATCGTGGGCTTCAACCGCTCCGTGGACGCGGACACGGCCCGGGAGCTGGCCAAGCTCTTCCTGGAATGCGTCATCGCCCCCGGCTACCACGCCGAGGCCCGGGAGATCCTGGCCAAAAAGGTCAACCTCCGGCTCCTGGAACAGCCCACGCTCCTGGCGGACCCCTTTGAGCTGGACTTCCGCCGCATCTCCGGCGGCTTCCTGGTGCAGGACCAGGACATCCCCCGTCCCGTGGACACCAAGGCGGTCACCCGCCGCGCGCCCACGCCCGACGAACAGCTCTCCCTGGCCTTCGCCTGGCAGGTGGCCAAACACGTGAAGTCCAACGCCATCGTGCTGGTCCGGGGCCGGCAGACCTGGGGCATCGGCGCGGGGCAGATGTCCCGCATCGACGCCTTCAAGGTGGCGGCCATGAAGATGCAGTCCCAGAGCCTGGCCCTCAACCCCTCGCCCCTGGTCATGGCGTCGGACGGGTTCTTCCCTTTCCGCGACACGCTGGACGAGGCCGCCAAGATCGGCGTGACCGCCGTGATCCAGCCCGGCGGCAGCGTCCGCGACGAGGAGAGCATCACCGCGGCCAACGAGCACGGCATGACCATGCTCTTCACGTCCGTGAGGCACTTCCGGCATTGAAAAGCATGTTACGTGTCACGTGATACGTGTTACGCAACCAAACCAGCCATGCCGTCAGGGCATGTCTTTGATTTCGAACGGTTGGAGGTGTATCAAGTAGGCCTTGAATTCATCAATGCTGTTTTTGATGTTTGCCAAAAACCGGATTGGAAGCTTCACGCCTCGCTGGGAGACCAGCTTCAGCGGGCGAGCTTGTCCGTGATTAACAACATAGCGGAAGGAAGCCGTAAAACCCCAAAAGAAAGATCCCGCTTTTATGGGTTTTCTTTGGACTCGGCCCGCGAATGCATTCCCATGCTTACAGTTCTTAAAAATCGGGGCATCCTTCCCCAAACAGAGCATGACCTTTTGCGCGAGAAATGCCTCAGATTGTGCCAAATGCTCCATCGCCTCATTGAGTCATGCAGAAAACAGGCGGTAACGTGACACGTGACACGTTTTACGTAACACGGCCTTTGGAAGACGACGGCCACTGTTTCGTCTGCGGCGACAAGAACGCGGACGGCCTGCGCCTGCGCTGGACCGTGGAGGGCGATGAGACCTTCGCCGACTTCGTCCCCGAGAAGAAGCACCAGGGCTGGAAGGACGTGCTCCACGGCGGCCTCCTGGCCACCCTGCTGGACGAGGCCATGACCCGGCTCGTCTGGAAAAAATTCGGCGCGGCCGTGACCGCCGAGATGACGGTGCGCTACCTGGCGCCCGCCCGGATCGGCGAAAAGCTTCGGGTGTGGGGAAAAATCCTGGAAAACGGCGGCCGCCTGGTCAAGACCGAGGCCAAGGTCCTCAAACAGGACGGCGGCCTGGTCGCCCAGGCCGCGGGAAAGGCCCTTAAACTGAAGGGATAAATCCATATGCTGTCGGGCAACCAGATCCGCGAAAAATTCCTGACCTACTTCGAGTCGGGGGACCGCCGCCACAAACGCGTCCCTTCGGATTCCCTCATCCCGTCCAGCGACCCCACCCTGCTGTTCACCTCCGCCGGCATGGTGCAGTTCAAGCCCTACTTCCTGGGCCAAAAGGTCCTGCCCGGAAACAGGGCCGCTTCCTCGCAGAAATGCCTCCGCACCACGGACATCGAGCGCGTCGGATACACCGCCCGCCACCTCACGTTCTTCGAAATGCTGGGAAACTTTTCCTTCGGCGACTACTTCAAGGCGGAGGCCGTCGCCTGGGGCTGGGAGTTCCTGACCAAAGTGATCGGGCTGGACGCCGAACGCCTCATCTCCACGGTGTACAAGGACGATGAAGAGGCCTTCGGCCTCTGGAAGAAACACCAGCCCGAATCCAGGATCGTGCGCATGGGGGAGGACACCAACTTTTGGAACATGGGCCCCACCGGTCCCTGCGGCCCCTGCTCCGAAATCCTCTTCGACAAGGGCCAGGCCGCCTGCACCTGCGGCGCGGGCCCCGCGTGCCGCCCGGAGAACGACTGCGACCGGTGGATGGAGGTCTGGAACCTGGTCTTCACCCAGTTCGACCGCCAGGCCGACAACTCCCTCAAACCCCTGCCCAAAAAGAACATCGACACCGGCATGGGCCTGGAACGGCTGACCGCCGTGGTCCAGGGCGTGCACAACAACTTCGACACGGACGTGTTCAAACCCCTCATGGACCTGACCGAGGAGCTCCTGGGCAAAAGCCGCAAAGGGCTCTCCGGCAAGGCCCTGGCCCCGTTCCGCCTCGTCCCGGACCACGCCCGCGCCGCCACCTTCATGATCGCGGACGGCATCGTGCCCTCCAACGAAGGACGCGGGTACGTCCTCCGCCGCCTCATCCGCCGGGCCGTGCGCCACGGGCGGCTGGAAGGGCGGCAAGAGCCGTTCCTCTTCCAAATCTCCGGCAAGGTGGTCGAACAGATGAAGGATGCGTACCCCGACCTGCGTCCCAAACGAGAAAACATCGCTTCCATCATCAAGCAGGAGGAGGAACGCTTTTTCGAGACACTGGAAAGCGGCACCGCGCGCCTGGACGAATTGCTCAAGGCCGCGAAGAAAGCCGGGCAAAAAAAGCTCTCCGGCGCGGAGGTTTTCCGCCTGTACGACACCCACGGCTTCCCGCCGGACATGACCCGGGAAATCCTCCAGGACAACGGACTCACGTACGACGAGGCCGAATTTGAAAAGGCCAAGTCCGGGGCCCAAGAAACGGCCCGGAGCGGCTGGAAGGGATCGGGGGAAAAAGACGTGGCCTTCTACAACAACCTCCTGAAAGAACTCGGGCCCGTCACGGCCCGGTACTACGCGCCGGAGTACGGCGCTCTGGTCGTGGACAAAACGCCCGTCCTCGCCGTGCTTAAGGACGAAAAACGGGTGGACGACATCTCCCAAGGCGACGAAGGGGGGGTCGTGCTTAAGGAAACGCCCTTCTATCCGGAAGGGGGCGGGCCCATGGGAGACACAGGGCGGATCTTCCACGGCACGGGGGAAGCGCTGGTTTTGGACACGATCAAACCCGTGGAAGGGCTCATCGTCCACCGGGTCAAGGTCACGAAAGGGCGGTTCCATCCCAAGGAGACCGTCCGCGCGGAGGTGGACGCGGAGCGGCGCAGGGCCATCATGCGGCACCACACCGCCACCCACCTTCTGCACGCGGCCCTCAGGCGCGTGCTGGGGCCGCACGTGACACAGGCCGGCTCCATCGTCACGCCGGAGAAGCTTCGTTTTGACTACACCCACAACGGCACGCCCACGCCGGAAGAGCTAAGGCTCATCGAGGCGGACGCCAACCAAAACGTGCTGGCGGACATCCCCCGGGAGCGCGACTCGGAAGGCATGACCATGCAGGAAGCCCAGAAAAAAGGGGCTCTGGCCTTTTTCGGCGACAAATACGGGGAAAAAGTTTTTGTGGTGGGGTACGGCCAGGCCAGCACCGAGGTCTGCGGCGGCATCCACGTGGAGCGCACCGGCCAGATCGGCCTCATCAAGATCACTTCCGAATCCTCCATCGGCTCCGGCGTGCGCCGCATCGAGGCGGTGGCCGGGCTTCAGCTCATGGAACGGGTGCGGGAAACCGAGTCCCTCTTGAGCCAGGCCGCGGAAAAGCTCAAGGCCTCCCCCGCGGAACTCCTCGCCAAGATCGAGAAGGCCCTCCAGCGGCAGAAACAACTGGAACGGGAGCTGGAAGAAGCCAAGCTCAAGGCCCTGCAGGGCGGCGGCGCGGGCGCGGCCCAGTCCCGGCAGGTGAACGGCGTCACCGTGGTGACCCAGGCCGCCGAGGGGCTGGACGCCAACGCGCTCCGTTCCCTGGCGGACCGGCTCAAAGAAAAACATTCGCCCGCGGTCATCGTCGCGGCCACGGCCAACGAGGACAAAACCTCCTTCGTGGTGGCGGTCACCGGCGGCCTGGACAAGCAGGGCCACCACGCGGGCAAGATCGCCCAGGCCCTGGCCGCGAAATTGGAAGGCAAGGGCGGCGGCCGGCCCGACTTCGCCCAGGGCGGGGGAAAAAACGCCGGGCCTCTGGAAAAGCTGTTCGAGAACCTTCCTGAACTCCTCGGGAAATAGTAATATCTGTCCGATTGCTCCCGAAACGGCTTCTTCCTTCCATTTTTCTCCGATCGCTCTGTGCCTGTAGCTCAATTGGATAGAGTGTTGGCCTCCGGAGCCAAAGGTTGTGGGTTCAAGTCCCACCAGGCACGCAGCGATCGGAGAACTTTTTTCCCGCCCCCCATGTGGGACTTGAAGCCAACCCGAGCGCATGCAGCGCATGAAAAGCCGGCCAAAGGCCGGCGGCAGCGAGGGTGGCCGGCCCCCGGCGGAGGAGCGGAGCGACGGGGGAGGGGGAAGTCCCACCAGGCACGCAGCGATCGGAGAACTTTTTTCCCGCCCCCCATGTGGG
>CAZAEL010000014.1:0-9897 GCA_964484135.1 uncultured Elusimicrobia bacterium | reverse complement strand
ACTTGAAGTTTGGCCCAAAAGCCGGGCCAGGACCGACAGGAACCTTCCACAATCTCAACAAACACGAACTGACGCCCATGTTGGCCGGCTCAACCGAACGCCGGCTCCTCCCATGATCATCGCGGTCATCGGTCAGAACGAGTGCCCTCCGGACCTGGCCCGCACGGCCGAGGCCGTGGGCCGGGAAATCGCGGAACGGGGCCACGTGCTGGTCTGCGGCGGCATGGGCGGGGTCATGGAGGCGGCCTGCCGCGGCGCCAAGAAAGCCGGGGGCGTCACCATCGGCATCCTGCCGGGCAAGACCAAGAAAGACGCCAACCCCCACGTGGACTATCCCATCCTCACGGCCATGAGCCACGCGCGCAACGCCATCATCGTCCGCACCGCGGACGCGGTGGTGGCCGTGGGCGGACGGTACGGCACCCTTTCCGAGATCGGGCTGGCCATGTCCATCGAGCGTCTGGTGGTCGGCCTCCGGACCTGGGACATCAAGGGCGTGGTCCCGGTGAAGACCCCGAAAGAAGCCCTTGACTTGATCGAAAAACAGACCAAAAATTGATTTAGATGAGAGCCCTCCTCCAGCGGGTCCAATCCGCCTCCGTCAACATCGAAAACGCCGGTTCCCGTTCCATCGGCCGCGGTCTGACGGTCCTGCTGGGCATCGCGCCCGCGGACACGGAAAAGGACGCGCTCTGGCTCTCCGAAAAGATCCTCAATCTTCGCCTCTTTCCGAAGGCGTGGGCCGCGGCCCCCGAAGAAGGCAAAGGCCACCCGGCCCGCGCGGACGCGGAAGACGGCCTTCCGGCCGGCCGCGGCGCGTCCTCCGGGTTCGACCTGTCCGTCAAGGACATCGGCGGCGAGGTCCTGGTGGTGTCCCAGTTCACCCTGTACGCGGACGTGCGCAAAGGGCGCCGGCCCGACTTCACGGGCGCGGCCCTCCCGGACCGGGCCCGCAGTTTGTACCTCTATTTCGTCAATTGCCTGCAGCAGGCCTTCCCGCGCACGGTCACGGGCGAATTCGGCGCCGCCATGCGCGTGGACATCCACAACCAGGGTCCGGTGACGATCCTGGTGGACTCTCAGGAAGGAACGGGCCCGAAACCGCCCCCTGTCCCGCCCGCGTGACGCGCGAGCGCCGCAGAGACCCTTCCCGAGACAAGCCGGCCCGCTCCTCCAAGCCTTCCTCCAAGACCGAGGGGGGAAAGAGGGCCGTCGCGCCGCCTCCCGAACCGCGCCGCCCCTTCTATCCCCCGTTCGCGCCCCGCCTCCGTTTTTCGGTCCCCTCTTTCCATCGCCGCCTCATCACCGGCCTTCTCATCGTGTACGCGGCGGGGTACGCCTTTTTCTACCTGCAACAACGGCCGACGGGAAGGATCTTCCTGTCGCCCGTCAAGCAAAAGGTCTTCCACGACGAATACGCCGAGTGGACCCTCAGGGCCGACTCCCCCAAACTGGCGGCCATCCTCAAGGGGCAGGACCTCCGCCTCCGGGTGGAGAAGGACGGACGGCCCGTCACGACCGTGGGGGACATGGAAACGATCCGGCTGAGGTACAGCCCCGCGGACGACCTGTGGCGGGCCCTCTGGCCCGTGCCCTGGAACGCGCCGGACGGCGAGTACCAGGTCCACCTGGACACCTCCACCCTCACGGCGAGCCTCCCGCGCGTGCGTTCCCGTCCCGTCAAGGTCATCTCCCGCCCTCTCCGGGACCTGCCGCCCGGCTTCGGCGTGCTGACGCTGGAAAGCATCGGCACCCTGGCCCGCATCCCCACGCCGTCCGGGGAGCAGGGGGACATCCTGGCGCTGACGGACTGGGCCGAGTTCATCGGCGCGGACGCGCTTTGCGTGCAGGGGGGAGAATCCAGCGGGTACGACAAAAGGCTCCCGGACGATTTTCCCTGGCACGTCCAATCGACGAAGACCCTCCGCCGCCTGGGAGAGGAATGCCGCCGCCGCGGCCTGAAGCTGGGCGTGTACGCCATGTGCTACCTGGTGGGCGGCCCGCCCGAACATTCGCCCCGGTATGAGTACGGCTGGAACTACGATCAGGGGAGGCTCGTCCACGGCCTGGAGATGCGCAAGCGGCGGGGCATATCCATCGCGGACCCCAAGCGTCCGGGCGACATCGTCAAATTGCTCTCGCGCTGGCGGGACATGCCGGAGGTGGACTTCGTGGGGCTGGACTACATCCGCCCGGTTTTCGGCGGGTACGAACTGGTGGACGATTTCGTCCGGGAGATGGGGGTCAACACCCCGGAAGGCTGGAACCGTCTGTCCCCCAAGGACCGCATGCTCTGGCTGGTGCGCCAGCGCACCTCCGGCGCGGAGCGGAACCACGCCCTGAACGAGCTCTGGTACTGGTACCGCGCCCACCGTTCCGCCCAGGTGGTGCGGGCCATCAAGGCGGGCCTCGGCGACGAAAAGCCCCTCTGGGCCTTCAACCTGTCCTGGGAAAAAGGATGGCACCACGGCCAGGACCCGATCATGATGCGGGACGCGGGCATCGACATGGACGCCATCATGCTGTACGAGGCGGACAGCGAGCAGTTCGAGAGCTTCGTGGAGCAGTGGCGCAAGTACGTGCGCCGGTCCCAGGTCAACCTCCTGGTGGGGGACGCCATCGACTGGGTGCTCCACCAGCGGACCCTGCACCCGTCCGGGCCCGAAGATTTCTACAACCGCAACCTCCTGGCCGCCCGGGAGTTCCACGTGGACGGGCCGGTGCGGGGGATTTTCATCCACGATTTCCTGCGGGCCTGGAAAGGCCGGCGCGGCCCCTACTCCATGCGGGAATGGATGCTGGCCGGGGGCGCGGCCCTGACCACCCTGCGGGGGCTGCAGGGGACCCTGCCCTACGACCTGTCGCTGGTCCTGCCCGAGGCCGCGCCGCCCCACCGCGTCCGCGCGGGGTTCCTGTCCTTCGGCAAGAACCCTTCTCGCGAGCCCGTGACCGTGGAGCTTTTCTCGGCCCCGGACGTGGAGGTCCGTCCCCGGCAGCTGGAGCTTTCCGCGGAGAACCCTTCCGCCTCCTTCGAATACCGCTGGGCCCCCGACGCCCAATCCGCGGCCCGGGGCCACCGCTCCTTCGTGGCGGCCCGCGCCCGGCGCAAAGATCGCCCCTCGGAACGCTGCCAAATTCATATAATGTACTTTGAAGGGCAGACGCGGCAGATCGCTCCCAAAAAACCGGAGCCGGTATCCGGAGATGGCGACGCCCCATGGGACATTCCCAAAATCGCTCCCGCCGTTCTCGAAGACACCCGTGAGGCTGGTGAGGCTTTTGACCTTGACCGGCCTTCTGGCGAGCCTTTGGACGTCCCTGGGGGGAAAGCGCCCGACGGCGGCCGATGAGGGCGTCTGGGCCGAGCGCCGTAAAAACATGGTCGAAACCCAGATCCGCCGACGCGGCGTCAAAGACAGGCGCGTCCTGGAAGTCATGGAGCGCGTGCCCCGGCACCTTTTCGTCCCCGAGGCCGTCCGCGACCAGGCGTACCAGGACAACGCCCTGCCCATCGGGCACGGCCAGACCATTTCCCAGCCTTTCGTGGTGGCGGCCATGAGCGAGCAAATGCGGCTCGCGGGCGGGGAACGGGTGCTGGAGATCGGCACCGGGTCCGGGTACCAGGCCGCGGTCCTGGGGGAGCTGGCTTCGGAGGTGTACACCATCGAGATCGTGCCGGAGCTGGCGGCGCGGGCCCGGCGGACGCTCAAGGCCCTGGGCCGCGCCAACGTTTTCGTGCGCGAAGGGGACGGATGGGCCGGCTGGCCCGAAAAAGCGCCCTTCGACGCCATCATGGTCACCGCGGCCCCGGAACAGGTCCCTCCCGCCCTGGTCGAACAGCTCAAGTCCGGCGGCCGCATGGTCATCCCCCTGGGGCCGGCCGGAGACCAGGAGCTGGTCGTTCTTACAAAAACATCTTCCGGCCTCAAGGAAGAAAAGGTCTTCCCCGTGCGCTTCGTGCCCTTCATCCGCCCCGAAGAGCTGAAAAATCTCCGTGAAAACTGACCCGGCCGCGGCGTTCGCCCTGCTGCTCCTCCTGACCGCCGCGCGCGGCGTCCCCGTCCTGCGGGCCGAACCCATGCCGGCGGAGACCGGCCTTTTCTCCTCGCCCTTTGAAACGGAAAAATCCACGGCCCCGGCCAAAAAAGAGCCCAGCCCCTACGCCAAAGAACTGGCCGCCCGGGAAAACTGGCCCCTGGAACAGGTCCAGAAAATGGAGAAGCGCGGTTTCGGCCGCACCGAGATGGTCAGCTTCATCGCCATCGCCCGGAAATCCCCGAAAAAATGGGACGAGCTGGTGAAGGAGCGCGAAAAAGGCGCGACGCTCCGGCAAATGGCCCGGGACGCGGGCCTGGACTACGACGAGCTGTTTTCGCTCTCCATGAAAACCCGGGAAGAGATCGCGCGCAAGCTGGAAACGGAACAAACCAAGGCGGGACCTTCCGCCGGAGGAACGAAATGACCCACAAACGCTGGGGCGCCGCCATCCTCCTGCTTTACTTCGCGGCCGCGGGCGCGGCGGTCTGGCGGCTCCGGGCGCCGGCGTCGCCCCCGGCCCCCCGCGCCTCCGCCCCGGCGGCCGTGGTCCGCCCCCATTCCCACGAAGGCATGATCGCGGTGGTGGAGTTCCAGGGCCCCATCAGCCTGTCCATGGGCGGGCTCGGCCAGTCCGACGTGGAACGGTCCCTGCGCCATCTGCGGGAGCTGCGCGACCGCAAAGACATCAAAGCCGTCATCCTGCGCATCAACTCCCCGGGCGGCAGCGTGGCCGCTGTGCAGGAGGTCCACCAAGAAGTCCTGGCCCTGCGAAAAGCGGGCAAGGTCGTGGTGTCGTCCTTCGGCGACGTGGCGGCTTCGGGGGGATACTACATCGCCGCGGCCTCGGACAGGATCGTGGCCAACCCCGGCTCCCTCACCGGGTCCATCGGCGTGCTCTTCCAATTGGGCAACGTGCAGGAGCTTTTCAAGAAGTTCGGCGTGCGGATGGAGACCATCAAATCCGGCGCGCTCAAGGACGCGGGCTCGCCCTTCCGCGACATCACGGCCCAGGAACGGCTGGTGTTCCAGGGCCTGGTGGGCGACGCGTACGACCAGTTCTTCCAGGCCGTGTCCGAAGGACGGAACATGCCCGCCCGTCGGCTCCGCCCCCTGGCGGACGGCCGGGTGTTCACCGGCGCCCAGGCCAAGGCCGTGGGGCTGGTGGACGAACTGGGCGGCTTCGAGACCGCGGTCCAGGTCGCCAAGGAGCTGGCCGGCCTCAAGGCGGAAAAACCCGTGCTGTTCTATCCCGTGTCTCCCTGGGAACGGTTCACCGGCCTCCTCGGCGGGGCCGCGTCCCAAAACCGCCTGCCCTGGGGCCTCAACAACGGCCGCGGCGCGAGGTTCGAATATGTTTGGGAATAAGCGCCCCGACGCCGTCCCTGCCTTCCTGCGCCGGCGGCGCGCGGCCGCGCCCGACTTCGCCGAAATGACGGGGCGGCTCGCCGGGGAACCCTCCGCCGCGCTGGAACAGATCCACGCCGCGCCCGACGCCTCCCAGGCGGCGCTGGCCGTGGTCCTGGCCGCCTTCGGCCAGTCTTTGGCGCTCCATCTGCAAACGGGCGTGGCTTCCCCGGCCCAGTTCCTGCAAAAGACCCTTTTCCTCACGGCCCTGGGCCTGTGCCTCTGGGTCCTGCTGGCCGCGGCGTGGCACGGCATCTCGCGCCTGTTCCAAAAAGAGGGGAAGTTCAAACCCTTCCTCTGCCTGGTGGGATGGGCGGGCGCGGCCTTCTGGCCCGTCCTGCCGCTGGCGCTCCTGGCCGGCGGCCGCCCCGCCGCGGACTGGGCCCTGGGTTTTTCCTTCGTCCTCATGAAGGCGGCGTTCCTGTCCCTGGCCTGGGCGGGCCTCAAAATCAACTACGGCTGGTCCGGCGGCAAGGCCCTGCTGGTGCTGCTCTTCCCGCTGACGCTCTTCATCCTGGTGGCGGCGGGCGTCGCGGCCTTTTTCGCCCTGTCCCTGGTCAGCGGCGCCCTGCTCTGGAAGGTTTTTCTCTGATGCCCAAAAAGACCGAACTCTCCAAGGAAGCGCTGGAACAGATCAACCAATACTCCCGGGACCGGGTGGGCATCAGCACCCTGGAGCGGTACACCGGCGGCGCGGCCGCGGACTTCCAGCCCTACATCCTCCTGACCAATTTCAAGGCGTACGTGAACATCTTCGGCGAAAAGACCGGCCAGCCCGTGAAGCAGGGCTCGGTCATGCGGGCCTGCCATTCGTCCCAGGACAACATCTCCATCGTGGACTACAGCGTGGGCTCGCCCGTGGCCGCGCTCATCGTGGAGCTGCTGTCCTTCATCAAGCCCAAGGCCGTGCTCATGCTGGGGATGTGCGGGGGCCTGCGCAAGGAGTACCGGGTGGGAGACTTCTTCAACCCCGTGGCCGCCATCCGGGGAGAGGGCACGTCCGACTCCTACATGCCGCCCCAATGCCCGGCCCTGAGCTCCTTCGTCATCCAGCGCTACGCCTGCGAAGAGCTGGAACGCCGGGGCCTCACGTACCACACCGGCGTCATCCACACCACCAACGTGCGGTTCTGGGAGTTCAACGAAGACTTCAAGAAAACCCTGGTCGAAGAGCGGGCCCAGGCCATCGACATGGAATGCGCCACCCTCTTCACCGTGGGCTTCGCCAAGAGGGTGCCCACCGGCGCCCTCATGCTGATTTCCGACCTGCCCCTGGAACGCGGGGGCATCAAGACCGCGGAAAGCGCCCGCATGGTGTTCGAAAAGTACACCGCCCTGCACATCGACGCGGGCATCGCCGTGCTCAAGAACATGCAGGACACAAAACGCGGAGGGCCGGGCTACCAGTTCTAGCTTCCGTCAGCTTTTTCTCTCCTCCCCTTTGCAAGGGGAGGACACAGGTGGGGTAGAAACTCGCCGCCAGAAATCGTTTTCCACCCCCCTGACCCCCTCCTTACAAAGGAGGGGGAAACACCGAGCGAGCGCACAAAGGAGCCCCATGACCGCCAAAAACTTCATCCTCGACACCAACGTGGTCCTGTACGACCCCAACGCCATCTTCAGCTTCGAAGACAACAACGTCATCATCCCCATCTGGGTCATGGAGGAGATCGACGTCTTCAAGAAGGACGTGAACGACACGGGCCGCAACGCCCGGGAGTTCTCCCGCCACCTGGACGACCTGCGCAACAAGGGGGACATCTTGAAGGGCGTGGCCCTTCCCGGCGGGGGCAGCCTGCGGGTGTCCACCAACATCAACCACCTGAACGATTTGCCGGTGTTCCTGCGCAAGGACACCTATGACAACCAGATCCTCTCCACCGCGTACCAGCTCCACAAAAAAGGCGAGCCCGTCATCTTCGTCACCAAGGACGTCAACCTCCGCATCAAGGCCGACGCCCTGGGCGTCAAGGCCGAAGACTACGAAACCCAGCGCGTGGAGGCGGCGGAGCTGTACAAGGGCTGGCGGCCCTTCAACGTCACGGACAACGTCATCGAAACCTTCTACCAGGACAAAAAACTCATCCCCGCGGACATCTCCGCCGAAAACCTCAGCGAGAACGAGTTCGTCTGCCTGCAGAACGAGGCCAACACATCCCAGAGCGCCCTCGGCATGTACAAAAAGGGGGAAATCCACCTCCTGCCGGCCCTGCCGCCCGCCGTCTGGGGCATCAAGCCCCGCAACCTGGAACAACAACTGGCCTTCCACCTCCTGCTGGACGACCGCATCCCGCTCGTCACCCTCACGGGCAAGGCCGGCACCGGCAAGACCCTGCTGGCCCTGGCCGCGGGGCTTTCCCGCACGCTGGATGAAACGCGGTACCAGCGGGTGCTGGTGTCGCGCCCCATCTTCCCCATCGGCAAGGACATCGGCTTCCTGCCCGGGGAGATCAAGGAAAAGCTCAGGCCCTGGATGCAGCCCATCTTCGATAATTTGGAATTCCTCATGCATTCGGGGAAGGACGAGAAAAAAGGCGGGGGCTACCACTCGCTCATGGACCAGGGCCTCATCGAAATCGAGGCCTTGACCTACATCCGCGGCCGGAGCATCCCGCGGCAGTACTTCCTGGTGGACGAGGCCCAAAACCTCACGCCCCGGGAAGCCAAGACCATCATCACCCGGGCCGGCGAACACACCAAGGTGGTGTTCACCGGGGACATCCACCAGATCGACAACTTCTACAACGACTCCTCCCACAACGGCCTGTCCTACATCGTGGAAAAGCTCAAGTCCGAACCCCTGGCCGGGCACATCACCCTGTCCAAGGGCGAACGCTCGCCCCTGGCCGAACTGGCCGCGAACCGGCTGTAAGGAGAAACCCCATGGCAAACGCGACGCTCAACGAACTGGGGCCCCTGGCGGGGCTGGCGGGGGTCTGGGAAGGGGACAAGGGGGACGACACCGCGCCCTCGGACGACCGGGGCACGGAAAAGAACCCGTACCGGGAGCGCGTCACCTTCGCGCCCATCCCCCCGGTGCAGAACCACGAACAGACCCTGTACGGCCTGCGCTATTCCACCACGGCCTGGCGCGTCGGCGACCAGGACCCTTTCCACGAGGAGCTGGGATACTGGCTGTGGGACCCCAAGGCCAAACAGGTGCTCCGCTGTTTCCTGGTGCCCCGGGGCGTGGCCGTCATCGCCGGGGGGACCGCCGAACCCGACGCCAAAAGCTTTGCCTTGTCCGCGGACGTGGGCTCCGAAACCTACGGCATCTGCTCCAACAAGTTCCTGGACAAGGAATTCAAGACCGTGCGGTATGAATTAAAAGTCACGGTCCACGACGCCAAGACCTTCAGCTACGAAGAGGACACCCAACTCCAGATCAAAGGCCAGCCCGACATCTTCCACCATCGGGACAAGAACACCCTTAAAAGAGTATCTTGAAGGGGAAACGTTCACTCTTGACTGAACCAACGACGAATAAACCGTAAATCTTGGTTCGCTATAATCGCAAATATATAATCAATAGGAAAATATGCCAATAGAACGCGATTTCGATATTCCTTTTGTGTCAAATTTAGCCCTGAAGGAAAAACAAATCCAACAAAATTATCGACCAATTATTGCTGTTCATAAATGGTTTGCCCGACGCCCCGGCACGCTGTTTCGTTCCCTTATCCTTTCAGAGTTTGTAAATATGCCTCTTCGGCAGGCTTATTTTAAAGGACATCGCTTAGACAAAATTCGAATCGCTGATCCATTCATGGGGGGTGGGACACCGCTTATAGAAGCCAATAGAATGGGATGCGCGGTGTTTGGCTACGACATCAATCCCATATCGTATTGGATTGTGCGACAGGAAATCGAACACCTCAATTTAGATCACTATCGAGAAGCCGCTTCCACCTTAAGAGCAGAGTTAGAAAAAGCAATTGGCGACCTCTATCGCACAACGTGCACAAAATGCTTCTCCGATACTGCCAATGTTAAATATTTTTTGTGGATAAAAACACATCAATGCCATTCATGTCATAAAAATATCGACCTATTCCCAGGCCACCTGATTGCCGAAAACATTCGGCATCCCAAAAATGTCTTTATTTGCGGCAAGTGCGGCGAAATTGTTGAGTCAAATTCCAGAAGAATGCCCGGGCCTTGCCCAAAATGCAGGTCCGAGTTGTCCGCAGAAGGACCCGCGAAACGGGGCCGAATAGCCTGTCCACATTGTCATGCAATTAATAAATTCCCTACCCCCGAAAACGGAAAACCGTCTCATCGCCTTTTTGCGATTGAATACCACTGCTCGGAATGCCGAGAAAAACACAAAGGACGATACTTTAAGCGCCCCGATGGTCAGGATATTTCTAAATACCAAGAAGCCGAGAAGCAACTTAAAAACATACACCCCCGTTTTATCCCAGACGAGAGAATTCCACCTGGAGACGAAACGGA
>CAZAEL010000013.1:0-55942 GCA_964484135.1 uncultured Elusimicrobia bacterium | reverse complement strand
GGGGCTTGGCAACTCTATGTCCTGGGGGACGCGTACCCGCAAGGGCCCCCGGTCAACTCCCACACCGCTTCCCTCTTTTACGCGAATTCGCCCTTCCGGGTGTTCGTGGACACCACGCCCATCGCGATCTCGGGGTTGAGCGCCCGGTTCGGTCCCGCGGATCCCACCCCCATTTCGAGCGGCCAGGGCATCGCGGACAGCACCCCCTATTTCTTCTGGTCCGCGCAGAACAACGGCACCCCGGGCGTCATCAGCCCCCTGGCGGGGTACACCTACAGTTTCTCCGCCAACCCGGCGGATGTCCCGGCCATGTCCACGACCGTCGCCAGCTTCTCCACAGACGCCTTCGTGTTCATCTCCACGCCCCAGGCCTACGGCACCTATTACTTCAAGGTGCGGGCCCTGGACCAGGCCGGGAACTGGACCAACCCGCCGGCGGAATTCGTGTACGTGCGCGAACCGGACGCCACGGCCCCCCGCGTGGTCAACGTCAACCTGGGAACCCACGTGACGCCCTTGAACAGCCGGGTGAGTTTCGCCGTGGGGCCCAACGCCGCCATGACCGTCACCTTCAGCGAGGCCATGCACCCGCCCTCGGTGACCGGCTCCGGCAACATTTCGCTCGTGGCCGTGCGGACCCACCGCGGAACCGACACCGATGAAAACGTGCCCGTCACCGTGACCTACGACAGCGCCAATTTCATGGCCACGGTCACCCCCGCCAACCCGCTGCGGCCCGGGTACCGATACGAACTGCGCAGCAACAGCAACGTGGTGGACCTGGGCGAAAACCCGCTGGCGGAGCAGTTGGCCAAGCCCTTCTATGTGCTGATGGACCCGCGGGAGATCAACGTCCTGATCAGCGAAGACGGCAGGACGCGGGTCCGCTTCAGCCAAGCCGCCTGGGGTTCCAACCTGGCGGGGGCGGCGATCAACGAAGACCCGGCCGGCGCGCCCATGGCGGCCCCGGCCCTGCCCGCCCTCATTGAGCGGGCCAACGCCAACGCCTTCCGGCAGTTGGGCCCCTACGCCCAGCCCGTGACCCTTCGCGAGTTCAACCTGTATGACGAGAACGCCAACCGCATGTCGGGAGCTTTCTCCTCCGAGGTGGAGCTGGCCCTGAGCTACCCGGACGCGGACAACGACGGCGTGGTGGACAACACCAGCCCGCCTCTGCGGGAGGAGGCCCTCAGCATCTCCTGGCTGGACGAGGAGACCGGCGTGTGGGTGCGGGCGCCGGGCAGCGCCGTGGACAAGGCCAACAACACCGTGACCGTGAAGGTCAGGCACTTCAGCGTGTACGGCATCATCGGCGCGCCGGCCCTGGACCTGGCCAACGCGTACGCCTATCCCGTGCCCTTCAAGCCGTCCCTGGGCCACCGGGAGATCATCTTCACCAACCTGTCCCAGGTGGCGACCATCCGCGTCTATACCATCAACGGCGAGCTGGTGCGGGAGCTCCAGGAGTCGGACGGAGACGGCGAACTGCGGTGGGACGTGACCAACAGCGACGGCGAACCTTTGGGCAGCGATGTGTTCCTCTATGTCATTGAGAACAACCAGCAGAGGAAAACGGGCAAATTGCTGATCGTGAGATGATCATGAAAAGAGCTCCGCGTTCGAAGTTCCAAGTTTCCAGGGTCACGAGGCTTCTTTTGGGAGCCTTGATGGCCTTTGCTTGGAATTCGACACTCGGAACTCGGAACGCTCTGGCCAAGGGTCCCGGCACCAGCTCGGCCAACTTCCTCAAGATCGGGGTGGGCGGACGGGCGGTGGCCATGGGCGAGACCCAGACCGCGGCGGTCAACGACGTCATGGCCCTCTATTGGAACCCGGCGGGCCTGGGGAGGCTCAACCAAAAGGAAGCGGCCCTTCAGCACAACGACTTTTTCCAGGGCATCAGCCAGGACGTCCTCTATTTCGCCCACCCGACCTCCCGTTTCGGCACCCTGGGCGCCGGCCTGTCCCTCCTGCGTGTGGGCGACATCGCGGGGTTCGACATGGGAGGCGCCCCCACCCAGGACCTGACCGCCTCGGACTCCCTGTACACCGTGGGGTGGGGGAAAGCCTGGGAAAACCTGGGCGTGCTGTCCGACCTCCACACGGGCGTGAACCTGAAATTCCTTCAGAAGAAATTGGGCGGGGACTCCGGTTCCACGGCCATGGCGGACCTGGGCCTCCTGTACGCCCCCCGCGCGGGGCTGTTCAGCCGTTTCCGCACGGGCCTGACTTTCCAGAACCTGGGGGGGAGCGTCAACTTCGTTTCGGAGGATTCGGACCTTCCGCAATTGACGCGCTTCGGCGTGGCCGTTCCGCTCTACGGCGACAGCCTCACCCTGGCCGCGGACGCGGTGTCCCCCAGCGACAACGACCTCTATCTGAACCTGGGCATGGAATACCGCCTTTGGAACATCCTGGCCTTCCGGGTGGGGTACAAGGGACAGAACGACCTGGACTCGGGCCTCACCTACGGCGTCGGCTTCGGCAACGAGCGCCTCCACCTGGACTACGCCTTCGTGCCTTTCGGGGACCTGGGGAACACCCACCGCGTGAGCCTGGGCGTGCGTTTCGGCCCCACCTACCGGTTGAACCACGTGCAGAGCCAGATCGGGGAGGCGTACCGGGAGGCGGAGACCCGTTACGCCCAGGGCCACCTGGTGGACGCCTACTTCCAGGCCTCCCAGATCGTGGACGTGGCGCCCTGGCACGACCCCTCCAAGGGCCTCCTGCAGCGGATCCAGCAGGAGTTCCAGGAGCTGGAGAACATCGCCCGGAAAGAACAGCTCCAGATGCAGATCGACGAGCATTTCTCCCGCGGGGAACAGCACTTCATGATGGACGAACTGGTCCCCGCCCGGCAGGAATTCGAGACCATCCTGGCGCTCCAGCCCAACCACCCCGGCGCCCGGACCTACCTGCGCCGCATCGACGAGCGCTTCAAGAGCCTGATCCAGAACTTCTACGACACGGCCATGCGCGCCTTCTCCGCCGGGGATTACCCGCAGGCCAAGGAATTCTTCGAGAAGGTCCTGGTGGTTCAACCCGACCATGCCGAGGCCCAGGAGCAGATGGAACGCGTGAAACGGCTCATGGACGAGGCCCAGAAGGCCGCGGAAAAACGGGCCCGGATGGAGATGGTCAGGCCCATCTATCAGTCCGGCACCGCGGCCTTCCAAAAGAAGGATTACGAGGCCGCCCTGGAAAAATTCGAACAGATCTTGCAGATCGACCCGGAGAACACCGAGGCCAAACGCTACGAGATCATCTCCCGGGACATCCTCACGCGGGAGGCCTTTGAGGCGGGGCAGAAGGCCGTCCAGGAGAGCCGGTGGAGCCAGGCCAACGAGCAATTCCGGCGGGCCCTCAAGTTCCGGCCGGACTTCAAGGAGGCCCAGGAGGCCCTGGGCAAGGTCCGTTCCCAGATGGGCGAACAGCGCAAGGTGGAGTCCCAGAAAATGTATAAGGACGGGCTGGAGGCCTTCCTGTCCGGGGACCAGCAAAAGGCCCAGGGGCTCTGGCAGAAGGCTTTGGACATCGACCCGGACAACCTGGAGGCCAAGCGCGGGCTGGAACGGATCACGCCTTCCCGAAAAGGCAACGGCACCAACTGAGAAAAAACAAGGAGAACACCGCAAGGACCTCCGACAACCCAAAGGCGTTGACAAGACGAGAGGGGGACGAACCCCTCATCCCTTGTCAGCGTCTTTGCCTTCTCTTATCAACGTTTTTCGTTCACCGATGGGGTTGACAAACCGGTGAATATGATCAAAACTAAAACAAGTCACAAGAGCCCTCTCGGGCCGTGGTCCCGCCGCCGAGGGGGTTTTTAAAGCCGTATTCGAGAAATCGAGGGGAGCATTCATACGACATCTGAGGGAGGAGTCCTGTGAACGAGGCCACAGTCAAGGAAGAGACCATCCTGGTGATCGACGATGACCCCAGCATCGCGGAACTGATCTCGGATTTTTGCAGCGGGCTGGGGTACACCGTCCACATCCTCACGGACAGTGAAAAAGCCATGGAGACGGCCCGCCGCCTCAACCCCCACCTCATCACCCTCGACCTGCAGATGCCCAACGTGGACGGCTTTGAAATCCTCAAACAGCTCAAAAGCAGCCCGGAGACCCGCAACATCCCGGTGATCATCGTGTCCATCCTCGCCGGGGAGGCCGAGCGGCAGGGCCTCTTGTCCGCGGCCCAGGCCATCCTCTCCAAGCCCATCAATTTCCAGAAGTTTCGGGACAAGGTCAATCATTACGTAAAAACCCGGGCGGCCTCCGAATAGCCCCATGGCGGCGGTGCGGCGCCCCGCGGGACGGCCCTCCGGGTCCCGCAGACAGGAATTCCCTCCGATGTCCGGGGGGTCTCTTTTTTTCCTCCTGCTGTTGCTGCTGGCGTCGCCCGGGCCCGCCGCGGCCCGCGCCCCCCGGTCGGACGTGTCGCCCACCGACCTCCTGGAACAGGCCCTGGAGGCGTACCTCCAGCAAAAGTACGACGAGTCCGTGGCCCTCTTTGAACAGGTCCTGCAGTGGGACAAAAAGAACCCCACGGCCCGGGAAGGGCTCAAAAGCGCGCTCCGACAGAGGGAAATCCAGGTGGAGAAGCTGCGCGCCCAGGAAAAGCCGGCGCTCCAGGCCTGTGAAAATTTCCTCCGGCGGCAAGACTGGGTGGAGGCCATCGACCGTCTCCGCAGCGTCCTGGAACGCGTGCCGGACCACCCCAAGGCCCGGTCCCTGGCCGAAAAAATACGCAAACAGGTCACGAAGCTCCACAAAAAGGCCAAATACCAAAGCAGCGATTGGTTCTACACCAAGGGGGTCCTGGCGTACCTGGACGGAGACTGGTTCCAGGCCGTGCACACCTGGGAACAGGTCTATGCCTTTGACCCGGACCGGATCTCGCTCCTGGCCAAGATCAACATGGCCAAACAGAACCTGGAGGAGCAGCAGCGCCTGGAGCGCATCGCCCTGTACAAGAACGTGGCCTGGGACAACCTGCGTCAGAGGCGTTACGAGGACGCCGTCAAGGCCTGGCAGGACCTGCTGAACGTGGACCCCGGGAACCTGGAGGCCCAGGAGGGCCTCCGCCAGACCCAGGAGGCCGCGGCGCAGGACCTGGTCCGGCGGCGCCAGCAGGAGGTCCAGAACCTGTCCCAAAGGGCCATGGACGCGTACATCGAACGGGATTACAAACGGTCCCTGGCCCTCTGGAAGGAGCTTTTGGAGTTCGACCCGGACAGCACCCTGGCCAGGGACTACGTCCAGCGGATCCAGGGGCGGGACCGCACGGCCTCGTACCGCTACGAGGGGTATTCCTCCTCCAGCTACACGCCCCCCGCGCCCGTGTCCTCGGGGTACCAGAGGGCGCTGGAGTTCCTGAGGGAGGAGCGTTATCCGGAGGCCATCGAGGCGCTGGAGCGTTACGTCAACAAAAATCCCGACGAGGAGCGAGCCAAGAGGACTTTGGAGGAAACCCGCAAGAAACAAAAGGGGCTGGCCGAAAAATCCTACAAGGACGGCCTGGTGTCCTACTCCCAAGGCAAGCCTTCGGAGGCCATCCGGCAGTGGCAGGAAACCCTGCGCATCGATCCCGACTATCAGAAGGCCCGCCAGGCCCTCATCAAGGCCATGGCCGAGTCCAAGAGGCAATAAAACGTGGGAAATGACAAGCGGCAGGTGACGGGCAAAGGATTTTTCAAGAGAACTCTCGCCGCGGCCGCGGCTTTTCATCTGGCCGCATGGCCATTGCCGCCCGTCCCCTTGCATCCCGCCGCGGACTGGAAGGAAGACAAGCCCGGCCCCGCGGCCCTGATCGAAAACGTCAGCATCCAAAGCACGGGCAAGTTCACCAAGGTCATCATCCAAAGCGACCGGGCCCTGAAGTACCGGGACATCCGCCAGGAAAGGCCGCCCGGCATCTTCCTGTACATGTCCGCGCCGACTCTGTGCAAACGCCCGGCCATCCAGAAGGTGTACGGAGACCTGCTGGAAGAGGTCCGTTTCGGGTACAAGGGGGCGCAGTCGCCCACCTCCGCGCCCCTGCCCGTGGACTACGTGTTCCTGAAGCTCACGGAACCCGCGACCCACAAGATCGTGCAAAAGGACTGGATCCTGCTGGTGGAGCTGCAGCCGCGCGGCGGGCGAACGGCCGCGGCGGAGCCTTCGGAAACCGCCCTGGGAGGGCTTCCCGCGCCCACGCCCCCGCCCCGCAAGAAGACGGACGAAATCCTGACCCTGCCCCCGGAGCCGACCCTGCAGAACATCCTGGACGTGGGCCTGGCCAACAACGGCAGCCTGCGCCTGGCCGAGGAGGAGCACCGTCTCTCCAAGCTGCGTTACTTCGAGACCACCCGGGCCCTGTTCCCGTCGGTGGCCGGGAAATACCAGAAATCCGTCGGGCGCCTCCTGCAGGACCCCTCGGACCCCACGGACGACACGGACTTCACCCGCAAGGAGATCGGCCTCCAATTGGGCCAGCCCATCTTCCAGAGCGGCCGGCTCTACTATTCCCTGCGGCAATCCTCCATGCAGAAACGGATGGCGGCGCAGAACGTGGAAAAGACCCGGGCGGAGACCACTTTCGAGATCAAAAAAGCCTATTACAACCTGATCAAGGCCCAGCGGGCCCTCAAAGCCCGCCGGGACCTGGCGGCCCGGGCGGAAAAGATCCTCGAACTGAGCCGGAAAAAACGCCAGCTCGACCTCATCACCGAGGCCGAGTCCCTGGGGGTTGAATCCCAGGAAAGCCAGATTCACTACCGCCTGTTGTCCGATGAAAAGGACCTGGAGATCGCCCGCCTCCGGATGGAGGCGCTCCTGAACCTGCCGGAACCCCTTCCCGGAAGCCTGCCGGACCCCCAGGAAACCTTGTCCCCGGAAACGCTCCAGGATGTGGACGCGCCCGTGGAGTCCTTTGTGGAACAGGCCATGCAGAACCGCCCCGAGATGCTTTCCGCCGGATACACCGCCCGTTTCCACACGTACGGCGAAAAGGTGACCAAGGCCGAGGGCCGGCTGCGCGTGGACGCCAGCGGCTTCGTGGGCAAATCCGGCGGAGCCTTCGAGCAGGAGACGCTCCGGCTCCGCTCCAGTTGGAACGTGGGGGTGCAGGCCAGCATGTTCTTCGCGGGGAATTCCATCAAGGGCACCGGCACCGCGGAAAAGACCAGCCCGGACCTGGGGGAAAGTTCCCGCAGCCAGACGCGCGCCCAGACGGCCATGGTGGGGTTCCTGGATGGGCTCAAGACCGTCGCCGACCGGCGGCAGGCCCGCATCAACAAGGAGAGGGCCCTCATGGAGCTGGACCAGATGCGCCGCAACGTGGAGGTGGAGGTCCGGGAGGCCTATTACAATTTCGAAAAGGCCAAGCTGCAGCTCAAGGGCGCCCAGCAGGAGCTGGACTATCGGGAAAAGCAGGCCGGCATCGCCCGGCAAAAGGAACGCATGAACCTCATCGAGCCGACGGAGTCTCTGTCGGCGGAATCCTCCTACACGGAAGCGCTCATCTCCCACGAGGACGCGGCGGCCTTCTATCACGTGTCCCTGGCCTCCCTGGAGAAAGCCGTGGGCCTCCCCTTGAACAACCTCCTGGAGGTGCGTTGAGCGTCGCGAGTTTCTGCGTCAACCGGCCGGTCACCACCTCCATGATCTACCTGGGGGTGGTGCTCCTGGGCGCCATCTCCTGGGCGCTCATGCCGCGGGAGCTCTTCCCCAGCATCTCCTTCCCCCAGCTGACGGTGGTGACGCGGTACGGCAACGCGGCCCCGGAAGAGATCGAAAACCTCATCACCAAGGTCATCGAGGAGTCGGTGGGGACCGTCCCCAACCTGAAGCGGGTGAGGTCCCTGTCGAAGGAGGGCATCTCCCTGGTGACCCTCGAATTCGACTGGGGCACGGACATGGGCTTCGCCCACCTCTCGGCCCGGGAAAAGGTGGACCAGATCAAGGACCGCCTGCCCAGCGAGGCGGAGGAGCCCATCATCCAGCGGCACAACCCCTTCGCCCACCCCATCATGATCTACTCCGTCAGCGGCCGCTTGCCGCTCTCCGGGCTCACGGAAATCAGCAAGCGGGTCATCAAACAACGCCTGGAAAAGGTCACGGGCGTGGCCTCGGCCGTGATTTCCGGCGGCGAGGAGCGGGAGATCCTGGTGGAGGTGGACCGGGGCCGCATGGAGGCCTCCAAGATCTCCATCTCCTCCGTGGTGGACGCCCTGCGCAACACCAACCTCAACTACCCGGCCGGCACCACCCAGGGAAAATTCTACGAATATCTGGTCCGCACCATGGGCGAGTTCAAGAACATCAACGAGATCGGCCAGACCGTGATCCAGGTGGAAAAACCTGCGGACATCGAGTCCCTCTTCCGCCAGGACAGAGATCCCACCGTGACCGACAAACCCAAGGAACAGCGCCTGGTGAACCTGAGCGTCATCGCGGAGATCAAGGACACCTTTAAGGAGAAGACCAGCTACTCCCGGTACCAGGGCGAGGAAAACGTCTCCATTTCCGTTCAGAAACAGGCGGAAGCCAACACCATCACCGCGGCCGAACGGGTCCGGGAGGCCATGGTGGAGCTCTCCGGCAGCCTGCCCAAGGGCGTGAAGGTGGAGCTGGTGTACGACGAATCCGTGTTCATCCGCACGGCCATCAACGGGGTGTTCCAGGACGGCGTCACGGGCGGGGTCCTGGCCTTCCTGGTGCTGTACTTCTTCCTGAAGAACATCGGGGACGCCATGATCGTGAGCGTGGCCATCCCCATCTCGACCCTGATCATCTTCATCGCCATGTACTTCAAGGGCATCAGCATCAACATGCTGTCCCTGGCCGGGCTGGGCCTGGCCATCGGCAACCTGGTGGACAACTCCATCGTGGTGGTGGAGAACACGGCCCGCCTGCGGGCCGAGGGGGGGGACGCGGTCAAGGGGGCCATCGAGGGGGCGGAGGAGGTGGGCAACTCCATGGTCACCTCCTCCCTGACCAACGTGGCCGTGATCCTGCCGCTGCTCTTCGCCAAGGGGGTGGCCCAGCAGCTCTTCATGGACCTGTTCTTCGCCTCCGTCGGCGCCTCCATCGTGTCCATGATCGTGTCCCTGACCCTGATCCCGCGGCTGGCCGGCCGCCCCATCGACCTGTCCTTCCTTCTTCAAATGTTCGGACGCCGCTCCACGCCTTCCCCCGGGGAGGACGCGGAGGCTCCGGCCGCGCCCGACGGCGCGCTCATGGGATCAAATGAACCGTCCGGGGCAGGCGCCGGGTTCTTCGGCCGGGCCTTCGCCTTTTTCAAAAGGGGGCTGACCGAGGAGGCCTTCGAGGGGATCATCCAGAAGTACCAAAAGATCCTGGTCTGGATCCTGGACCACCCCAGGAAAACGGTCCTCACCGTTTTCGGTCTCCTGGTCGGAAGCCTGCTCATCCTGGCGTTCCATGAAAAGGCCTTCATGCCCCGCTTCGACCAGGGCCAGTTCATGATCCGGGTGGACATGCCCGTGGGGACCCGCCTCGACGTCACCAACCGCGTCACGGAGCGCATCGAGGAGATCCTGCGGGGGATCCCCGGTGTCCGGGACATCACGGCCAACGTGGGGTCCAGCACGGCGGAGTCCATCGAGGCGCTGGGCTCCCACCAGGCCCAATGCATCGTGAACCTGGACCGCGAAGAGCACATACGGTCCACGGACGACGTGCTCGCGGACCTGAAGCGCCTCCTGGAAAATGCCAACCTCGAGGGGGCCGAGATCCAGTACATCCTCCAGGACAGCGTCCTGTCCACGGCCTTCGAGACCTCCGCCCCCATCGTGATCGAGATCAAGGGGCCCGACCTGGTGACTTTGAAGAAAATTTCGGAGGACATCACGACGGAGATCGAGAAAGTCCCCGGCCTCTACGGCATCAAGAGCAGCTTCGCCCTCCCCTCCACGGAGACGCGCATCTCCATCGACAAGGACCGGTCCGCCGGATACCAGCTGTCCGTCTCGGAGATCGCCCGCACCGCCCTCATCGGCATCAAGGGGTACGTCGCCACCACCTACAAGGAGGCCGGGCAGGAGGTGGACGTGCGCGTCCAGCTCCGGCCCGAGGACCGGGCCTCCACCGAGGACATCCGGCGCCTCACCATCAAGGCCCAAAACAACGTGATGGTGCCCCTGGCCGAGGTGGCCTGGCTCGAGTCGGCCCGTGGGCCCAGCGAGATCAAGCACCTGGACCAGCAAAGGGCCATCGTGCTCACGGCCAACGTGCTCAAACGCAGCGTGGCGGACGTCATCGCGGACGTCCAGGAGAAGCTGGACTCCTACCAGACCCTGACGGATTACAACATCACGCTCACGGGCGAGAGCGCCCAGATGAAGGAGTCTTTCGGCGGTCTTTCCATCGCCATGGTGATGTCGGTCCTGCTCATCTACATGATCATGGCCGCGGAGTTCGAATCCTTCGGCCAGCCCCTCATCATCATGAGCACCGTGCCCTTCTGCGTGGTGGGCGTGGCCCTGACCCTTTTCGTGACGCGCATCCCCCTGAGCGCGCCCGTGATCCTGGGCACCATCATCCTGGGGGGCCTCGTGGTCAACAACGGCATCATCCTCATCGACTTCATGAACGACATGCGGGAGCAAGGCATGACGGACCTGCGCGAGGTGGTGGTGAAAGGCGGGTCCACCCGGCTGCGGCCCATCCTCATGACCATGTTGGTTTCGATCCTGGGCGTCCTTCCCATGGCGCTGGGGCTGTCCGAGGGATCCGAGTTGTCCTCCCCAATGGCCTCGGTGACCTTCGGCGGCCTCCTGGTCTCGGCCTGCCTGTCGCTCCTGGTCATCCCCTGGCTGTACTACAACTTCGAGACTTGGCAGCTCCGCCGGGCCGTCCCGGCCGGGGGGCCCGCTCCGGCGCCCGCCGCCGAAGAGAAGGACAAGGAGAGTGCCTCCCTTTCCCGGGGGGAAGAGGAAACACGAACTTAGGCCACGCGAAAGGGAGACCCCCTTGATCCCCCGCCGGTTTCATCCCGCGTCTCCCCGCCGCCGTCCCCCGACCCCGCCATGACCCTGCCCGGACTGGCCATCAAGCGCCCCATCGCCACCCTGATGTTCTACATCGCCCTCACTTTGTTGGGGGTCTTTTCGCTTTTCCACCTGCCCGTGGACCTCATGCCCAACGCGGGCGCCGGCTCCCTCACGGTCTTCATCGGGGTGCGCGGGGGGCTCCCGCCGGAGGACATCGAAACCCTCGTCACCAAGGTGGTGGAGGAGGCGGTGAGCGCCACCGCGAAACTGCGGAGCCTGATGTCCGTCTCCCGCAAGGACCGGTCCGTTACGACGCTCATCTTCGAGCCCGGGACGGACGTGGCCTTTTCCGCCCTGGAGGTGCAGGAACGGCTGGCCAAGATCCGGAACAAGCTGCCCAAAGACATCGAAAAACCCATCGTGGCCCACTACGAGGAAAACGACTACCCCATCATGATCCTGGCCCTGACCAGCGACAAATACACGCCGGAACAGCTCAGGGAGATCGTGGACAACAGCCTGAAACCCGTTCTCAACCGGATCGACGGCGTGGCCAACGTCGAGGTGGGCGGCGGACGGGAACGGAAGATCCTGGTGGAGTTCGACCAACAGCGGCTGGAGGCGTACCAGCTGCCCATCCGGCAGATCATCGGGCAGCTGGGGGAGAACAACCTCAACCTGCTCACGGGCAAGACCCGGGACGAGCGGTCCTCCTACTACGTCCGCACCATGGGGCAGTTCCAGACCATCGAGGACATCAAGAAGATGACGGTCACCGTCACCAAGGAGGGCTCCCGCGTCCGGCTGGGGGACATCGCCGAGGTGAAGGACTTCTATATGGAGCCGGACAGCTACGCCCGGCTCAACCAAAAACCCACGGTCTCCGTGTACGTGCAGAAGGAGTCCCAGACCAACACCATCCGCGCGGCCAAAAAGATCGAACTCGCGGTGGACAAATTCCAGAACGAGGTGCTGCCGCCGGGCGTCAACATGTCCGTGGTGTCCAACCAGGCCATCTTCATCCGCCAAGCCATTTCGAACGTGGTGACGGCCATCTGGCAGGGGGCGGTGCTCTGCGCCATCATCCTGTGGCTCTTCATCCGGGACATAAAACATACCCTCATCATCCTGGTGTCCATCCCGCTCTCCGTGCTTTTGACCTTCGGCATGATGTTCCTGTGCGGGCTGGGCGTCAACGTCATGACGCTTTCCGGCATCGCCCTGGGCATCGGGATGCTGGTGGACAACTCCATTGTGGTTTTGGAGAGCGTGGTGGACAAGAAACACCACCACTTCAAGGAACACCCCGACGTCACGGAGGTGGCGAAGGAGGTTTCCGACGATCTCGTGATCGAGGCCAGCGGGGAGATGCTCCTCCCGATCCTCGCTTCCACGCTCTGCACGGTGATCGTGTTCATCCCCATCCTCTTCATCAACAAGCAGGTCCAGATCCTGTACACGGGCCTGGCCCTCACCGTCACCTTCTCCCTGGTCTGCTCCTTTTTCGTGGCCCTGACCGTGGTGCCGCTCCTGTCCGCGCTCATCCCCATGCGGCGGGACCCGCCCGACGCCAAGCCGTTCACCGTGTACGACCTGTGGGACAAGGTCCTGCCGGACATCCCCTTCCCGGAGCGTCTGGATCGCTGGATGGCCAAGGGCAAGGCCCTTTTCGAGCGCGGCTTGGATTTTTTGAAATATCCGCCCCTGCCCCCTTCAGAAGACCCGGAAGCCCCGGCGCCGCCCCCGCTCCCGTTTTTCCGGAAATGGAAAAACCGGCTGGTTGGTTTCGTCGGGCTTTCTCTGGAGCTGACCCTGTCCCCCGCGCTCCGGCGTCCCATGAAGGTGTACCGCCAGGTCATGTCCTACTCGGTGAGGCACCGCTATCAGGTCCTCCTCTGGGTGGGGATCGCCTTTTTCGCCGCCGGGGTCGTGTACGTCAAGTTCTTGGAGAAGGACTTCATGGGGTCCACGGAACAGAACGAGTTCGTCATTTTCGTGGAACTGCCGGCGGGCGCCAAGCTGGACATCTCCGACCAGGTGGTGGCCGAGGTGGAAAAGGTTTTGAACGAGACGCCGGAGACCAAGGAGGTGGTGAAGACCGCGGCGGCCCGTGTGGAAGGGTGGTCCTCGAAGATCTACGTCACCCTGGTCCCCCGGGCGGAGCGGACCCGCTCCGTCCAGGACGTGATCAGTGACCTTCGGCCCCGCGTGGCGGAGATCGGGGCGGTGTACGACACCTTCATCTATTTTTCGGAACCGGAAAGCTCCAAGGAGCTCCTGGTGGACGTCTTCGGGTTCGACTACAACGTGCTGCGGGACTTGGCCGTGGCCATCTCCAACCGCCTCCAGGAGATGCAGGGGCTGACCGACGTGAAGCTCCGGTACAAGCCCGGCCGGCCCGAGGTCAAGATCAACGTGGACAAGGAGCGCGCGGCCCTCTTCGGCTTCACGGTCAAGGACGTGGCCGAAACCCTGCACGCCCAGATCCGGGGCCTCCGCGCCACCTATTTTTACACCGCCAACGAGCAGATCGAGACCGTGGCGCGGCTGCAGGAGAAGCACCGCAAAACCCTGGAGGACCTGGACTCCCTGACCCTGGTGGCCTCCGACGGCAACATCGTGCCGCTCCAGCAGGTGGCCTCCTTCGAGTTCGCCCTCACCCCCAGCGAGATCTGGCGCAAGGACAAGCAGCGCATGATCCAGGTGAGCGCCAACCGGGAGAAACTGGCCCTCAGCACCGCGGTGAACCGCGGCCTGAAACAGCTGGCGGACCTGGAGGTCCCGCAGACTTACTACTACCAGTTCGGCGGCGATTACCAGCAGATGATCAAGAACGAAAAGGAGTTCAAGTTCGCGTTCCTGATCATGGTGGGGCTGGTGTACATCGTGCTGGCCTGTTTGTTCGAGTCCTACGCCCAGCCCTTCCTCATCATGCTCACCGTGCCGCTGGCCGTCATCTCGGTGGTGCCGGTGCTGTACTTTTCCCGCACCAGCGTCACCATGGGGGTGTACCTGGGCCTGATCATGCTGGGGGGCCTGGTGGTGACCAACGCCATCATCCTGGTGGACCGCCTCAACGGCATCCGCCCGGGCGAGAACCTGCTGCGGGGCGTCCTCCTGGTGTGCAAGGACCGTTTGAAAGCCATCACCCTGGTGCAGCTGACCACCATCCTGGACCTCTTGCCCATGATCTGGGACAAAAGCGAGTCCGCCGGGCTCTGGGCGCCGCTGGCCATCGCCGTGGTGGGGGGGATCACGGGCGCCACCATCCTGTCCCTGGTCGTGATCCCCGGAAGTTACCTCATGATCCGGGACTGGGACCTGTATAAAAAGCGGTTTTTGCCCCGGCCCCTTCCGGAGGGGACCGCAAGTCCGGCCTCCCACCCTCTCTAGACGCTGCTTTCCTTTATCAATAAAAAAACCCGGCGGGAGGAACCCGGCGGGTTTTTTTGAGAAAAGCGCTTCCGAAGAAGGAAGGTTTTTACTGTTTCGGGGGCAGGGCCGGAGCGGGGGGTTGTTTGTTCTCCCGGTTCATCCGGTTGATGCGGTTGATCTCCTCAATGGTCCTCAAGGTCCTCTGAATGTCCGCCGTGGGGTTGACGTTCGGAGGGACCACGGGTTTCCGGGCCGCGATCTGGCCCTGCTGGGCCTGCCGGGCGCGATCCATGGCTTTCAAGGCCTTTTCCACCCGTTTCTGTTGGTCGGGAAGCCGGGCGGCCGCCTCCTCCCCGGACACGCGGGGAGCGAGGGAGACCTTTCCCTTTTCCGCGGCCCGGCGCGCGAAGTACACGTACGCGCCCGCCGCGGTCCCCGCCACCACCAGAACGGGAAGAAGGATGCGAGAGAGTCGTTGAAGCATGGTTTTGGACGCCTTCCCGGACGGCCCCTCAGGGCCGGCGGGAAACGGCGGCGATTACCGCCGGGTGTTGGCTTCGATGTCCATCAGGAGCCGGAGCACCTCCGCCACGGTGTAGAAGAAAACGAAATAGAAAAACCCCAGGACGATGGCCAGGATGGAGGTGGCCCGCGGGGCCTCCGCCGTGCCGCCGCCGATCAGGATGATGAAGAAAAAGACCACGCCCAGCGCCGCGGCGATCCACGCAAACGCTTTGAAAACCATGTTGATTTTCATCAACACCCAGTTTTTGTCTTTCATGCTCGTTGTGCCTCCTCCGTGTTGGAGAACGTTGCCCGTTCTCGTGT
Organism: uncultured Elusimicrobia bacterium; assembly: GCA_964484135.1. Classification (GTDB taxonomy): domain Bacteria; phylum Elusimicrobiota; class Elusimicrobia; order FEN-1173; family FEN-1173; genus CAZAEL01. The sequence continues at coordinate 40,743 of CAZAEL010000013.1, read as the reverse complement.
CAGGACATTTCGTCGCTGGCTGAAACGCGTCTTCGAAACTTATCTCAAATCTATAACAAACACCCCGTTCTGTCAAGTCTTTTTGAAACACCCCGCAGGGCCCGGCCGGCCTTGAAAAACCCTCCCAAAGACCGGGCGTTTTTGGGTAAAATAGGGGAGGTGACTTATCCACCGTTATCCCCAGGAATTGTCCGGATTATGCACAGACTTGTCCTCAAACCGACGGCTGGGAAGGGCCTTCCCGCGCGACGGGAGCGGGTCCTGCCCCTGTTTCTGAGGGCGGCGGCCTTGTCCGCCCTGCTCTCGGTCCCCTCGGCCGCGGACCAGATGCCCTATCCCACGGACCGGCCCCCCTCCACCGCCTTCACGCCCAAGGGCAAACGGTTTTTCCGGTCCAAGGAGCCGCCCCAGAAATCGCCCGCCCATCAGTGGCGGAAAAAGGGCTCCACCTCCGTCCCTGCGCCGGCGGCGGGGGAGACCTCCGCCGAAACGCAGGAAGGGGCTTCGTCCGAGGTTTCCGCCCAGGGCGGGCCGCCGCCGGAATGGGACAAGGACCAGTGGCGCAAAACCCCGGCGGACCGCCGCTGGCAGTCCTGGCGGAAGTTCCCGGTGGAAAAACAGGTGGAGCTGTGGCGGGACCTGGGGCCGGAGGAACGGCAGAGCTATTGGGACCGCATGAACGTGCACGAGCGCGCCACGCTGTGGGGCGTTCTGGAAAAACCGGAAAAGGACCTTTGTTGGGAAAAAACGTCCGAAACCGACCGGGGGTTGTTGGTTGAACAGCTGCCGCCCCAGGAAAAAAAGGCCTGGGAGACCCGTCTCAGCGGGACGCCGTCGGACCCCGCGGACGAACAACGTGAAAAATTCAAGCCCGCCACCCCGGCGCCGGGGTACACCCCGAAATCCATGTACCGGGAGGACGACGAGGAATAAAGGCCCGGTCGGGACCGCCGGAGGAAAGGTTTTGTTTCGTCTTCGGAGGGAAGGTGCGGTACGGCGAGGGGGGAACTACTCGTACCTGTATCCGATGCGCTCCACGGTCTTGATCTTGTCGCCGACCTTGCCGAGCTTCTTGCGCAGCCGCCCCACGTGCACGTCCACGGTGCGGGTGTTGCCGAAATATTCGTGGCCCCAGACGGTCTCGGAGAGCTCCGCCCGGGTGAGCACCTTGCCCCGGCTCTGGAGCAGGAACACCAAAAGATCGAACTCCTTGGGGGACAGGTCCAAAAGCTTGTTGTCGGACTGGACCGCGTGCTTCTCCAGGTCCACCACCAGGCTGCCGTCGCGCAGGGAGGTTTCCTTTTTGTCCCGCCATTCCACGCGGCGCAGGACCGCCTTGATGCGGGCCACCAGCTCCGTCTGGTTGAAGGGCTTGGTGATGTAGTCGTCCGCGCCGATCTCCAGGCCCGCGATCTTGTAGGAGTCCAGGGTCTGGACGGTCAGGATGACCACGGGGATGTACCGCGTCACCGGGTCGGCCCGCAGGGCCTTGCAAACCTCGAAGCCGTCCTTGTCCGGCAGCTGGAGGTCCAGGATCACCATGTCGGGCTTGGACGTCTGGATTTTCTTGAAGGCGTCGGCCGCGCTGTCCGCGCCCACCGTGACGAAGCCCTCCCGGATGAGGATGTTCTCCACCAGCTTCCGGATGTCCTTGTCGTCGTCCACCACCAGGATGCGTCGCTTCAGCATGGCCATCTCCCACGATGAAAGAAAAGGTTCAACGCCAGAATCCTATGAATTCCACGCAAGTTTGTAAAGGTTGACTAACGGAGCGAGGGAAGGTTCTCGCCGGCCTCCCCTTCTCCCTCCGGGGATTCCGCCGCCTGGGGTTTGGTCAGCGGCGCGGTGAAATGCACGGTCGTGCCTTCGTTCGGCCGGCTCTCCAGCCAGACGCGGCCCCCGTGGGCCTCCACGAACCCCTTGACGATGGTCAGGCCCAGGCCGGTCCCCTTGGTCTTGCGCACCAGCCCCTCCGTGGGCTTCACCTGCTCGAACTTGTTGAAGACCTTCTCCAGGGAATCGGCGGGGATGCCCACGCCGGAGTCCTTGACGGACACGCGCAAAAACCCGCCCTCCCGGGAAGCGGTCAGGGACACCCGCCCGCCCGGGGGCGTGAACTTGAAGGCGTTGGACAGCAGGTTCATCAGGATCTCGGAAAGTTTGTCCGGGTCGGCCCAGGCGCGGGGCAGGGACTCCGGCACCTCCGCCGAGAACCGGATGTCCTTTTCCTGGGCCTGGGGGCGGAAGAGCACCGCCATCTCCCGGCCCAGGTCCGCCAGGGACACCGCCTCCGGGTGGAGCTCCACCTTGCGGGCCTCGATCTTGGACACGTCCAGCAGGTTGTCGATGAACCGCCCCAGACGCGCCGCGTTGTTCTTGATGACGATCAGGTTTTCCTTCTGCTCCTCGTTGAGCGGGCCGGCGTCCCCGCGCAGCAGGAACTCCACGTACCCGCGCAGGGAGGTGAGGGGGCTCCGCAGCTCGTGGGTGACGTTGGAGACGAAGTCCTGCTTGAGCTGGTCCAGCTCCTGCAGTTTTTCCGCCATGACGTTGAACTCGCGGGCCAGGTCCCCCAGTTCGTCGCGGGAGGTGACGGTCAGGCGGTGGTCCAGCGCCCCCCGGCCGATCTCCTCCACCCCGTCCCGAAGATGGCGGATGGGCCGGACCATGTAGAGCGCCAGCAGCACCGCGCCCAGCAACCCGGCCAAGAGGGACGCCAGCGCGGCCAGGATGATCCGCCGGCGGGCCACGGCCAGGCTCTGGTCCACGAGCTGGTCCGTGGAGGAACGGGAGTACCCCACCCGGGCCGTGCCGGCGCGGCGGCCCTCCACGTAGATGGGCACGGCCAGGTCCACGATCTGGGCGTCGCCCGTCCCCAGGGTCTGCCGGAGCAGGGAGGAGGTGGACAGGGCCTGCAGGGTGGGGGGGTCCGTGGGGGTCTGGCCCACCAGGATCACGTTGCTGTGGGCCAGGACGCGGCCCGAGGCGTCCATGACCGAGGCGTAGGACAGGGCCCGGGAGCGGCGGATGAGGGCCAGGTAGCTGGACAGGAGAAGCTCGCTGCGGTTGGCCAGGGCCTCCCGCGCGATCTGGGCCAGGACCTGGACCATCTCCTCCTGGCTTTCCTGGATCCGTTGGACCAGGTACCGCCGTTCGGCCACGTACAGGGACACCCCCACGCCGGAAACGACCAGAAGCACCAGCAGGCAGGAGAAAACGCTGAGTTTGGTGCGGAGGGACACCTTTTTCAAGATGACTTGAGTTTACCAGAGGTTTTCAGGGAACGTCAAGGTTTTTCGTCCCGTCCCCGCGGGACGCGGCGCCGCGGGGGCGGTTTCAAAAAACCCTTGTGAAATCAAGGCCCTTCTGTTAAAATTAAAAAAGCAACCTGCGATTAAAATGAGGAGGGACCCATGCCAATCAGCGCCAGCTACCTGACGGGTTTCGTCATTCTCAGCCTGGGAATTTTGGGGATCATCATCAGCTTTCTGATCACGGACCGGCGGAAGTATCTCATCGCTTTGTCCCTTTCCGGCTTCGTCGTCTTCGTGGGCGCTTACCACTACGTCTCCAGCGGCCTCCGCCAATGGCAAACGTCCCGCCGGATCGCCCGGTTGCAGAAGCAGCAGCGGCTCAACCTGGAGGCGTTGCAGGAACGCATGCGCCAGGCCCAGCCGACCCCGGCGGCCCAGGGCGCCGCCCAGAAACAAGCCGCTCCGGCCGCCAAGAAATAGCGCGCGCCGGGACCCTTCCCGGACAGGTTTTTTCGGACCCGTTTTTCGGCGCGGGGAGGAGGCCCTTCCCGCGGGATGGTCGTCCGCCATTTGGACCCGCCGCCTCCGCTCTCCCCCGGAATCTCTGATGAACAAAGGAAACCCATGAGCCCGACCGCACCGCCGGCGTCCCTGGCGGACGAAATCCGCCGCCTCAAGAAGGAGCGCGACGCCGTCATCCTCGCCCACAATTATCAAGTCGGCGAGGTGCAGGACATCGCCGACTTCGTGGGGGATTCCCTGGCCCTGTCCCAGGAGGCGGCCAAGACCTCCGCCCGGGTCATCGTGTTCTGCGGCGTGCACTTCATGGCGGAGACCGCCGCCATCCTTTCGCCGGGCAAAACCGTGCTCCTGCCGGACCTGGGCGCGGGCTGCTCCCTGGCCGCCACCGTGGACCTGCCCCAGCTGCGCGCCTGGAAGCGCAGCCACCCGGACGCGGTGGTGGTGACGTACGTCAACTCCACGGCCGCGGTCAAGGCCGAGTCCGACTATTGCTGCACCTCCTCCAACGCGGTGCGGGTGGTGGAGTCCATCCCGAAAGACCGGGAAATCCTTTTCCTTCCGGACATGTACCTGGGCCAATTCGTGCGGGAGAAGACGGGCCGCGCCATCCACCTGTGGCCCGGCTCCTGCCACGTGCACTACAAGATCCATGACGAGGACATCGCGCGCATGAAGCGGGAGCACCCCAAGGCCGAGATGCTGGTCCACCCGGAATGCGGCTGCCTGTCCTCGGCGCTGAAGTCCGCGGACCACATCGCCTCCACCAGCGGCATCCTCAAGCGGGCCAAGGAATCGAAGTCCCGGGAGTTCCTGGTGGCCACCGAGACCGGCATCCTGCACACCCTCAAGAAGCAGAACCCCGGCAAGGTCTTCCTGCCCATCCTGCAGGAAGCCAAGTGCGAATTCATGAAGACCATCACCCTGGAAAAGGTCCTCTGGTCCCTGGAGGACATGAAGCACCGCATCGTGGTCCCGCCCGACGTCGCCCGGCGGGCCCGCCTCGCCATCGACCGCATGCTGGCCGTGCCCGGGGCCTAGCCGGCCCCGGCAAAAAGTTTTCCGCCGCCCCTTCCCAAACCGCTCCCTTCTTTTTAGACTTTCTTTGTGCTTACGCTCAAGTTCTTCGCCGCCTGCGCCGAGCAGGTGGGGAAACGGGAGGACGCGGTCGCCCTCCGGCCCTCTCCCGGGGCCCTGTTGGACGCCCTGCCGGAACTGGCCTGCCTGAAGGCCTTCCCGAACCTGCGGGTGGCCGTGAACCAGGCCTGGGCCGATTGGGACACGCCCCTCAAGGAAGGCGATGAGGTGGCCTTCCTGCCGCCGGTGAGCGGCGGCTGAGAGGAAACGGTGTTTCAAGTGAGAGGTGCAAAGTGGGAGGTTCAAGCAAAACCATGACAAAGGGCCCTCGTTTTTCGCGCCTTTGCTCTTCACTTCCCACGTCTCACCTCCCGCGCCTTTTTTTATGATGACGCTGCCCTTTCTCACCGCCGATCCCATCGACGTGGGGGCGCTGGAACAAAAGGTCCGCCGGGACGAGCCGGACGCGGTGGTCACTTTTCAGGGCGTGGTCCGGCGGGACCGCACGGGACAGGGGGAGATCGACCACCTTTTGTACGAGGCCTACGAACCCATGGCGCAAAAGGAGATGGCCCGCATTTTGCGGGAGATGAAAGCCCGCTGGCCCCGGACCCAGGCCGTCCTGCAGCACCGGGTGGGGCGGGTGAACGTGGGGGAGACCAGCGTGTTCATCGCGGTCAGCTCGCCCCGCCGCGCCCAAGCCTTCGAGGCCTGCCGCTACGCCATGGACCGGATCAAGACCGCGGTGCCGCTCTGGAAGAAGGACGTGTACACCAACGGCGGGAGCCGGTGGACCCTCCTCCACCACGAGACACTCCTCGTGTCGGACACCGCCGTGGCCATCCCGGAATCCTGACCCACGCCCCTTGACGGCCCGACCGGTGAAAACCCTTTTCAGCGCCCGCGGCCCGCGTTGACCTTCACGCCGCGGCGGCTCTCTCCGTGGGCCGCGAAAACCCTCCTTTCCCTGCTGGCGACGGGCGTCGCGCTGCTGTCCCTGGAGGCCGCGGCGCGGTGGATGGGGCTGGCGTCCCTTCAAACCGTTCCTTTCAAGACCCCGAACTACCGGGAGGGATTGATCAGGCCTTCCCGCCGGTTCGGCTACGAATTGGACCCGCGCCATCCGGAGATCAACGCCCACGGATTCTGGGAGCCGGACCGCCCCCGGAAGAAGCCCTCCGGGGTGTTCCGCCTGGCCGTGGTGGGGGATTCTCTGGCCATGGGTTTCCCCCGGCGCCTGGAGGAACGGCTGAACGGAAGCCAACGACTGGGGGTCCCCGTGGAAATCCTCAATTTCGCCACGCCCAGCTACGGTTTCGTCCGCTATGAAAAACTACTGCGATACAAAGTCCTGGAGTACCAGCCGGATGGGGTGCTGATTTCGGTCTGCCAGAACGACCTGGAAATCGCGGCCCCGGTGGTGTATTCTTCCCGGGAGGGGGCCCGCCTGATCCGGGAGGCGGACATTTCCCGGACCAGGGACTTGAGGGCCCTGGCCTTGTTCCGCGTCTCCGCGCTCTTTCGTCTGGCGGTCGTCACCGCCCTGGAACCGCGGCCCATGTCGGAAGAAGAACGATGGCGGACGGCCGCGGAAAAAGGGCTCAAGGCCCTCCGGTCCATGGGAGACATTTGCCGGGAAAAGGGGATCGGCCTTTGGATGGTGTCTTTCCCGCGTCTCAAACCGCCGCAAACGTTCACGCGGGATGAAATTTCCCACAGGGACGGGGTTCGTTTCGTCACGGAGGCCTCCGGTCTGCCTCACCTCGATTTGGCGCTTTTTTTCGACCCGGCGGAGCTGCCGGCCCTGCGTGACCGTCCGGAAGACCCGCTCCATTTTTCGGGACGGGGCACGGAGGTTTTTTTGGACCGGTTGTCCCCCTGGGTGGAGGAACGCATAAAAACCCCGGCGGTGGAAAAAAGAGGGGAAGGAACGCCGTGAAGCCGTTCGTCCGAAACGCCTGGTTTTTTTCCACGGAACCCGACGAATACCCCTGGGACAACGTGTTCCGGGAGAAACGGGTCCGCTGGGACGGCATCCGCGGCACAGCGGCCCGCAGATGGATGCGGGACATCCAGCCCGGCGATCTGGTGCTGGGGTACCATTCCAGCCCGGAAAAGGCCCTCGTGTGCCTGGCCAGGGCCGCGGGCGCCGCGTACCCGGACCCCAAGGACCCCGACTGGCTGGTCATCGACCTTGCGCCCCTCCGATGGCTGAAGCGCCGGGTGCCGCTGGCGGAACTGCGGGCGGAAAAAGGCCTGGCCGACATGAAGTTTCTGCGCATGCCGCGGCTCTCCGTGTCGCCGGTCGCGCCCGCGGAGCGGAAGGTCCTTTCGCGGCTGTCGGAGACGCCCTTTTGAGCGCCGCGCCGCCGGCCCTGGTCCACCGGGTCCTGAGCCGTGTTTCCGATTTTTTGGTCAACATTCTTCCCCGGGAGGCTTCCATGTTAAAGGTCGGCGACAAGGCGCCGGATTTCACCGCCAAAGACGAGAAAGGGAACACCGTCCGATTGTCCGATTTCAAGGGCAAGTCCCTGGTGCTTTATTTTTATCCCAAGGACATGACCCCCGGCTGCACCGTGGAGGCCTGCGCCTTCCGGGACAACCATGCCGCGCTCAGGAAAAAGGGCGCGGCCCTCCTGGGCGTGAGCAAGGACTCCGCCGCCTCCCACCTCAAGTTCAAGGAAAAACACGGCCTCCCTTTCCCGCTCCTGGCGGACGAGGACCTGGCCGTGGCCAAGGCGTACGGCGCCTGGGGGAAAAAGTCCCTGTACGGCCGCTCCTTCATGGGGATCATCAGGTCCACCTTCGTGATCGGCCCGGACGGACGCCTCAAAGCCGTTTTCCCCAAGGTCAAGGTGGCCAGCCACGACAAGGAGGTCCTGGCGGCGCTGGACTGACCCTCGGCCGCCCCCGGCCCGGTGGACATAACCTGACAAAAATGGTAATATTTTAAAAATATGGCCCCTCAACGTTATTTCACGGTGGAGCAGGCGGAAGCCCTCCTCCCTTCGCTGGAAAAGATCACGTCCAACATCCGGGAACTTAAGAAGCGGGTGGACGTTAAATTGAATGCGGCCCGGGAGGGCCTTCCGGAGAACCCCGCGGAGCTGGTCGTGACCAAGGGGCAGCTGGATTTTCTCATTTCGGAAATCAACGAACAGCTGAGGGCCGTGTACAACATGGGCTGCCTGCCCAAGGACCTGGACCTGGGGCTGGTGGATTTTCCGGCCCGGATCGAAGGGAAAGAGGGATACCTTTGCTGGAAATCAGGGGAAAAACGCATCGAATATTGGCACGACCTCACCGAAGGCTACCGGGGGCGCAGGCCCCTTGGGAGCCCCTCGCGTCGCCCCTAAATCATTTAAGGACCGTTTTTTCATGAACCCCCTGTCCGCCGCTTCCCTGCAGGATTCCGCCGACCATGTCTCCCGGCCCGCCCGGGAGGAGGGCGCGTCCCTGCAGGACCTGGTCCACCGCCTGATCCAACTCCTGGGGGAAAACCCGGGCCGCGAGGGGCTGGCCAAGACGCCCCAGCGCGTGGCCAAGGCCCTCCGGGAGCTCACCAGCGGCTACCAGGTGGACGTGGACCGGCTCATCAACGGCGCCCTGTTCAACGAGCCCTACAACGAGATGGTCCTGGTCAAGGACATCCACTTCTATTCCCTTTGCGAGCACCACCTCCTGCCCTTCTTCGGCGTCTGCCACGTGGCGTACATCCCGAACGGACGGATCATCGGTCTGTCCAAGATCCCCAAGCTGGTGAAGGCTTTCTCCCGAAGGCTCCAGGTGCAGGAGCGGCTCACCACGCAGATCGCGGACGTCATCCGGGAGAAACTCAAACCCCTGGGCGTGGCCGTGGTGGTGGAGGCGCGCCACATGTGCATGGAGATGAGGGGCGCGGAAAACTTTCAAAGCCCCACGGTCACCAGCGCGATGGTGGGCGCCTTCCGCAACGACGCCCGCACCCGGGAGGAGTTCCTCTCCCTGATCCGGCGGCGCTGAAATGCGGCGCCGCGTCGCGCCGGCCGCCCTGGCGCTGGCCTTGTCCGTGCCCGGGCTGGCCGAGCCGCCCCTGAAAGAAGCCCGGCCCGAAAGGACGTTTTCGACGAAAAAGACAAGGGAGGCCCCCATGCCGCTCAAGGAAGGAGATCCCGCGCCGGCGTTCGAGGCGAAAACCGACGACGGCAGGACCGTCAAGCTCTCCGATTTCCGGGGCAAGAACGTGGTCCTGTACTTCTATCCCAAGGACGACACGCCGGGCTGCACCGCGGAGGCCTGCTCCTTCCGGGACAACCGGGAAGCCTTCGCCCGAAAAAACGCCGTGGTCCTGGGCGTGAGCCTGGACGGGGCCGAATCCCACGGGGCGTTCAAGAAAAAATACGGCCTGCCCTTCACGCTCCTGGCCGACGAGGGCGGAAAGATCAGCCGGGCCTACGGCGTGCTGAACGAGCAAAAGGGATACGCGGCCCGGTGGACCTTCGTGCTGGACGCCGAGGGCCGGATCAAAAAGATCTTTCCCGACGTGAAGGTGGATGGACACGCCGCCGAGGTGCTGAACTCCCTTTGACGGCCTCTCGCCCGGCCGTCCTGTTCGACCTGGACGGCACCCTGACGGACACCTGGGAAGACATCGCCTTTTCCCTGAACGCCGCCCTCGCCCGGCTGGGCCGCCCGCCCCGCGCCCCGGAGGAGGTGAGGCGTTTCATCGGGGACGGGTTCCGCACCCTGCTGGAAAGGGCCCTCGGCACGACGGACGACGGCGCGGTGGCGGAGGCCATGTCCCTGTTCGACCCCCACTACCTGGAGCATTGCGCGGACCACGCGGTCCTGTACCCCGGCGTGCGCCAAACCCTGGAACGCTTGGCCGGCAAACCCCTGGGCGTGGTCACCAACAAGGCCCAACGCCAGAGCGAAAGGACCCTCAAGGCCCTGGGGATCGACGGATTTTTCAAGACCGTGCTGGGCGGGGACGTCCTGCCCGTCAGGAAGCCCCGGCCCGAGCCCCTCTGGGAGGCGGCGAAACGACTGGGGGCCCGCCCGGAAGAGGCCTGGATGGTGGGCGACAGCCCGGGAGACGTCCTGGCCGGCAAGGCCGCGGGCATGAGGACCGTGGCCGTCACGTACGGGTACCGGCCCGAGGAAGAACTGCGCGCCGCGGCCCCGGATTTCATCGTGGACCGCTTTGAAGACCTCCTGCCCCTGCTCGGGAAGGCGTGAGCGCGGGGGGGGCGAAGCCTCAGGAATGTCGCGAGCCGGCTGCCGTTACAACCCACAAGGAGAAGGATGACCCATGAAACTGAACCAGGAACAGGTGCTCCGTTATTCCCGCCACCTCATCATGCCCGAGGTGGGGGTGGAGGGGCAGGAAAAACTCGTGGACGCCAAGGTGTTGCTCATCGGCGCGGGCGGGCTGGGCTCGCCCAACGCGCTGTACCTGGCCGCGGCCGGGGTGGGCACCCTGGGCATCGTGGATTTCGACGTGGTGGACCACACCAACCTGCACCGCCAGGTGCTCCACGGCACGGGCGACGTGGGCAAGCTCAAGGTGGAAAGCGCCCGGGAAACCGTCCAGGACATCAACCCCAACGTGAAGGTCGTGACGTACACCCAGCCCTTCCGCCGGGACACGGCCCTGGACATCATCAAGAACTACGACGTGGTGGTGGACGGCACGGACAACTTCCAGACCCGGTACCTCACCAACGACGCCTGCGTGTTCCTGAAGAAACCCAACGTGTACGCCTCCATCTTCCGGTTCGACGGACAGGCCACGGTGTTCCGGCCCGGCGACCCGGAGAGCCCCTGCTACCGCTGCCTGTACCCCGAGCCCCCGCCGCCGGGCGAGGTGCCCTCCTGCGCCGAGGGCGGGGTCCTGGGCATCCTGCCGGGACTGGTGGGGCTCATCCAGGCCACGGAGGCCATCAAGCTCATCATCGGCAAGGGGACGCCCCTGGTGGGCCGCCTCCTGCTCTTCAACGCCCTGGAGATGACCTTTGAGACGGTGAAGATCCGCCGCAACCCCCGGTGCCCGGTCTGCGGGGACAACCCGACCGTGAAGGAGCTCATCGATTACGACCAGTTCTGCGGGGTGGGCCGGGGCAACGAGGACAAGGCCCAGACCAACGGCGTGGCCGAAATCACGGTCAAGGAGCTGTCCGAACGCCTCAAAAGGAACGACCGGTTCGTGCTCCTGGACGTGCGGGAGCCCAACGAGTTCGAGATCGCCCGCATCCCCGGCTCCAAGCTCATCCCCCTGGGCGAGGTGGCGGCCCGGGCCAACGAGCTGGACACGGCGGACGACATCGTGGTCCACTGCAAGTCCGGCGTGCGCAGCGCCAAGGCCATCAAGGTCCTCCAACAGCTGGGCTTCAAGAAGCTCAGGAACGTGAAGGGGGGGATCCTGGCCTGGTCGGACGAAATTGACCCTTCCGTGCCGAAATACTAAACTTCCGGGGTCAGGGGCTTGGGACTCGGGGCTGGTTCAAGGCGTTTTTCAATTGTCCAGCCCCTAAACCTCTCATCCCCAGCCCCGTTTTTTGATCTACGGTGCGGTACCCAAGTGGTTAAGGGGGAAGTCTGCAAAACTTCTACTCGCCGGTTCGAATCCGGCCCGCACCTCCAATTTTCAGGGGACAGGATGATCCATTGAAAACGCGGTCGCGCGCGTACACGACGGACCACGCCCGCGCGGGCGTGGAGGCGGAGTTGCCGGAGATCGAATGCTGGGAGAACCAATATCCCGGGTACGAGATCGTCCTGACCTTCCCGGAGTTCACCTCGGTCTGCCCCAAGACCGGGCTGCCGGACTTCGGCACCATCGTGATCCGGTACGGCCCGGACAAATGGTGCCTGGAGACCAAGTCCCTGAAACTGTATTTGAACGCCTTCCGCAACCTGGGGATCTTCACGGAAAACGCGGTGAACCGGGTGCTGGCTTCCGTGGTGGAGTGCGCGAAGCCCAAGTGGGCCGTGGTGGAGGGGGTTTTCGCCGCGCGGGGCGGGGTGGAAGCCAGGATCACGGCGCGGCACGGCCGCGCGCCGAAAAACGTTTGAAGGAGGAAGTTATGAAAACGCTCGTTGTCCTTTTGTCTTCGTTGGTCCTGTCCGCGGGACAGGTCTGGGCCGGGTGCCCCCATTGGGGCGGGATGGGAGGCCGCTGTTCCCACGGCGGCGCGGGCGTGGTTTTGTACCTCTTGACCCTGGCCCTGGGCTGGTGGCTGCTGCACCTGGCGGAAAAGGAACCCGCCAAGTGGCTCAAGGTCGCGGGACGCGTGACGGCCGGGGTCATCCTGGTCGTCAGCCTTTTCGGGCTGCTCTGCAAGGGCGGGTCCGCCCTCTGCCGGAAATACTGCCCCGATCACGGCGACAAAGCCGCCATGTCCTGCCACCCGAAGATGGGCGGCATGGGCATGATGATGCCCGCCGGGCACCCGCCCATCGGCGGCGAAGCCGTGGAAGAGGCCGCCGAGAAGCAGTAACCTCTTTCATTTAAGCTCGGTTAGGTCAAGTGGGACCCCGGCGCCCGAGGGGACGCCGATAGAGAGGGCTTTCCTCCCCACTGGCCCGTGAGGCCCCCTTTGGCCAGCGCCCTTGAATGGAGGGGGTCAGAGGTTCACGGTGGAACAACGGCTGCCGGGAGGCAGCCGTTTATCAGTTTGGCCGGCCACCTCTCCACAGAGGCGGGGGAGCCGGCATCCTCTCCCGAGCAAAAAATTTGAGCCCAGTTAGCTCAGCTGGTTAGAGTACCTCCTTGACATGGAGGGGGTCAGAGGTTCAAATCCTCTACTGGGCACCATCTTGCGAAGGGGCCCGTCCGCGGAAAGCGGCCGGGTCTTCTTTCACGACAACGAAGAGGTCAAGGGAATGAACAGACCGAGCACGTCCTCCATGGAAGCGCCGGACATCCGGGAAAAGGGCCTGGGCCCGGACGGCCAGCCTGCCCATTTTGACCGCCGCGTTTACTGCCGGCTCCGGGTGTATACGGGCTGCGCGGACCCGGCCCCGCTCGCGGACAAGCTGAAATCCATCGGGGTGGCCGGCGTCCTGTACCAGGACGTGAACGACCCGCGAGGCGTCGGCGTCCTCCTCATCGGCGAGGAAAAGGAGCTTTTCAGCGACGAGGTGCGCCGGGCGATGGCCGGCGAGCCCTTCGCCTCCCTCACGCCCAGGCCCCGCCTCGCCATGCTGGGCCGGACCTACTCCACGGGCCACGAGCAGGACCTCCAAGACTGGATGCTGGAACGGCCCAAAAGATACGCGCTCAACCCCCATGAACCCTGGGCCGTGTGGTACCCCCTGCGCCGCAAGCCCGAGTTCGAGGCCATGGACCCCCGGGAAAAGGGAAAGATCCTCATGGAACACGGCCTGATCGGGCGGGGCTTCGGCGAGGCCGGACTGGCCAGGGACATCCGGCTGGCCTGCCACGGGCTGAACGAGGAGGACAACGATTTCGTCCTGGGCCTCATCGGGCGGGAGCTCTACCCCCTGTCCCGCCTGGTGCAGGAGATGCGCAAGACCCAGCAGACGTCCAAGTACATCGCCTCCCTGGGGCCCTTTTTCGTGGGCAAGGCCCTCTGGCAAAGCCCTTGGAAGGAATCCCGTTGAAGAATTTGCTATAGTCAGGCGGAACATTGATCGAAAGGGGCGATCCAAAGCCGATGTTCGACTTTGGATTTCTTTTTTAAGAGGACCATGAAAGACGCTCAGGAAACGACCTCCCAGGACTCCCGCGAAGAATATTTGTACCGCCTCCGCCATTCCACCACCCACGTGATGGCCCAGGCGGTGCAGGAGCTTTTCCCCGGCACGCGGATCACCATCGGCCCGCCCGTGGAGGACGGGTTCTACTACGATTTCCACACCGACCACCGCTTCACCCCCGAAGACCTGGAAAAGATCGAGAAACGCATGCGGCAGATCGTGGAGGGGAACCACAAGTTCGTCATGAGCACCCACTCCAGCGACGAGGCGCGCCAGTTCTGGGGGGAGCGCGGCGAAAAGTTCAAGGTGGAACTCATCAACGACCTGAACGAGCCCACGGTCACGTACTGCACCCACGACACCTTCACGGACCTCTGCCGGGGCCGCCACCTGGAGACCACGAAGGACATCCGCCACTTCAAGCTCTTGAAAGTCGCGGGCGCGTACTGGCGCGGGGACGAGAAGCGCGAACAGCTCCAGCGCATCTACGGCACCGCCTGGCCCACGGCCCGGGAATTGGAGGACTACCTCAAACGCCTGGAGGAGGCCAAGAAGCGCGACCACCGGGAGCTGGGCCCGCGCCTGGGGCTCTTCACCATCCAGCACGAGGAAGGCGGCTCCGGCTTCATCTACTGGCTGCCCAAGGGCGCGGCCATGCGCCGCGTCATGGAGGATTACCTGAAGGATTTCCTCACCACAAACGGGTACCAGTTCGTGTACACCCCCCACGTGGCCCGCTCCTTTTTGTGGAAGACCTCCGGCCACCTGGACTACTACGCGGAGAACATGTACCCGCCCATGCAGCTGGAGAACCAGGACTTCATCCTGAAACCCATGAACTGCCCGGGCCACATCCTGATCTACAAGTCGGACCTCCACTCTTATCGGGAGCTGCCGCTCCGCCTCGCCGAGTTCGGCACCGTGTACCGCTTCGAGCGCTCGGGGGTGCTCCACGGCCTCATGCGGGTGCGGGGTTTCACCCAGGACGACGCCCACATTTTCTGCCGGCCGGACCAGGTGGAGGAAGAGGTCACGGAGATCCTGCGGGTCATCACCGAGGTGCTCAAAACCTTCGGTTTCGCGGACTACGACGTCAAGCTCTCCACCCGTCCGGAAAAGTACTCCGGCACCCTGGAGGGATGGGCCCACGCGGAAGGCGCCCTCAAGAAAGCGCTGGAACGCGCGGGCCTGGCGTACACCGTGGACCCCGGCGAAGGGGTGTTCTACGACCCCAAGATCGACCTCAAGATCAAGGACAGCCTGGGCCGGGCCTGGCAGTGCTCCACCGTGCAGGTGGACTTCAACAACCCGGCGCGGTTCAAGATCAACTACCGGGACGAAAAAGGCGGGGAGACCCAGGTCTTCATGATCCACCGGGCGCTCCTGGGCTCCCTGGAGCGGTTCTTCGGCGTGCTCATCGAGCACTACGCGGGCGCCTTCCCGCTGTGGCTGGCGCCGGTGCAGGCCGTCGTGCTTCCCATCAGCGAAAAATTCCAGGGATACGCGGACGAGGCGTACAAGGCCCTCAAGGACGCGGGCCTGCGCGCGTCCGTGAACGACTCCGCGGACAAGATCGGCGCCAAGATCCGCGAGGCCACCCTTCAGAAAATCCCGTACATGCTGGTGGTGGGGGGGCGGGAAGCGGAAAACAGGACCGTGTCGGTCCGCACCCGGGAAGGCCAGGACCTGGGCGCCCTGTCCCTGGACGTCCTGAAGCAGCGGCTTCTGGAGGAGGTCCGCCTGAAAAAATAGGGGGGCAAATTTTTTTTGCCCCCGACACTTGAATTGACGGCTTTGAGTGGTTTATAATGTTGGGGTTGAATCTTTTCCGAGAAACGAGGAAACCCATGAACCCCTCCAGGCGCGTCCTCCCCATTTCTCTCCTTTGCTTTCTTTTTCTTTCTTTGACCGCGGTTTGGGCCGGCGTGCCCAACCGGATCGTGTACCAGGGCCGCTTGAGCAAATCCGGCGTGGCCGTGGCCGGGAACCACGTGTTCACGGCCCAAATCCTCTCTTCCGGCGGGGACGTGCTCTGGTCCAGCGGCAACATGACCGTGAACCTGCCCGCCACCGGGGACTTCACCCTGGTCCTGGAGCCCTCGGGCGTGGATTGGGTGAACCAGAGCCCCAAACTCCGGATCAGCGTGGACGGGGAAACCCTGAGCCCCGCGGATTCCTTCTCC
Organism: uncultured Elusimicrobia bacterium; assembly: GCA_964484135.1. Taxonomy (GTDB): domain Bacteria; phylum Elusimicrobiota; class Elusimicrobia; order FEN-1173; family FEN-1173; genus CAZAEL01. Next base: position 25,010 of record CAZAEL010000013.1, on the reverse strand, counting down.
GCCAGCCCCTACGCCCTGGTGGCCAAAGATCTCGATGCGGGGGCCGCCGTCGACCCCTCCAAGATCGCCATCTCCGGCTCCAAGACCCTGGCGGACTGGCGCAGCTCCCAAAACCCGGAAAAAATCGACGCCAACGTGATCCTGGGGTCCGTGCCGGTCTCCGCCAGCCAATTCGTCGATCCCATTTTGGTCCTCAACTCCACCGTCACCCAGACCATCAAGCCCACCCAGAACGTCGTCCCTCTCCAAATCAGGCCCAACGCCGGAGCGAGCGCCGCCATCGACATCCTCCAGCTCCAGACCGAGGCCGGCGCCAACGCCGCGGTCTTCCACAGCACGGGCGACGTGACCATCGCGGGCCGGTTCAGGGACAAAACGGGCCTGGTCATGCCCCCCGGGGTCATCCTGCCGTACGGCGGCGCCTCCGCGCCGGCCGGTTGGCTGTTGTGCGACGGCTCCGCCGTGTCGCGGAGCACGTACGCGGACCTTTTCACGGCCATCGGCACCGCCTTCGGCGCGGGGGACGGCTCCACCACCTTCAACCTGCCCGATTTCCGGCGCCGGGTCCCAGTGGGGGCCGGCGGCACCGGAACAGCCACGCTTGCCAACACCGTGGGCAGCGCCGGTGGGGCGGAAACACACACGTTGACCTCCGCTGAAATGCCTTCCCACACCCACGGGGTCGGGACATACGCGGTCAATTCAACAAATTCGTCGCACACCCATCAGGTGGATCTCCCTTACAACAACATCTCGGTCGCCAGCGGCGGAGCGAACTTTTTGCAGCAGACGGGAGGAACGACCGCGACTTACACGAGCAACGCGAACGGCTCGACCCATCTCCATGGACTGGACGGCGCGTCGGCTTCGGCCGGCGGCGGCAGCGCCCACAACAACCTGCAGCCCTCCCTGGTGGTCAACTGCATCGTCAAATATTAAGGTCTGAAATCCTTGGCCCGTCTTGACAAAATCCGGGCCATCTGTTATCATTCCCTCCCAGTGAGGAGGATCGTCCTCCTCTCTTTTTTTTACATTCTGTTCCACCTAGGAGATTCCTCGCATCGGCAAGAACGAGCCCCGCTTTAACGGCCAGATCCGCGCCCCCCAGGTCCGTCTGATCGACCAGGACGGCACTCAACTCGGCATCAAGCCCATCGCGGAAGCCCTCCGCATCGCGGAGGACCGCGGCCACGACCTGGTGGAGATCGCCCCCAACGCCAACCCGCCGGTGTGCAAGGTCCTGGACTTTTCCAAGTACCGGTACGAGCGGGAAAAACAGCTGAAAGAGGCGCGGAAGCACCAAAAGGGGGGGCACGTCAAGGAGCTCCGCTTCCGGCCCAAGATCGGCAAGCACGATTTCGACACCAAGCTCCGGGCCATGCAGAAGTTCCTGGAAAACCGGGACAAGGTCCGCGTCAGCGTGGTTTTCCACGGCCGCGAAATGGAGCACCGCGATCTCGGCATCAAGATGTTGGACAAAATCAAGGAGCAACTGGGGGGCATTTCCGCGGTGGAATCCGAGCCCCAGCTGCTGGGGAACCGGCTGATCCTCATGCTGGCCCCCAAATAACGAAACGACGTTTTCAAAAAAAACCCGAACGGACACTTCCCAATGCCCAAAATGAAAACCCATAGCGGCGCCAAAAAGCGCTTTCGCGTGACCCGCAAGGGGAACGTTCTGCACCAGACCCAGGGGCGGAGGCACCTGCTCATCGGCATGTCCTCCACCCGCCGGCGGCGTTTCCGCAAGGACAACAAATTGAACGACGTCCAGGCCAAGATCATCCGGACCCTCCTTCCCTATGCGGGCTAAAAGCGTCGTCTACACGCGTCAGCGCAAGAAGAAGTGGTTCCGCCGGGCCAAGGGGGCCTACGCCACCAAGAAAAACCGGTGGCGCATGACCATCCAGCACCTGGAAAAGTCCATGCGGACCATGTACCGCGGCCGCAAGGACAAAAAGGGCGATTTCCGCGCGGTCTGGATCCAGCGCATCAACGCCGCCGCCCGGCAGCAGGGCCTGAGCTATTCCCGCTTCATGTCCGGCCTCCGCAAGGCCGGCGTGACCCTGGACCGCAAGGTCCTGGCCGACCTGGCTTTCCACGACCAGGCCTCTTTCCAGAAGCTCACCGACCTGGCCCGGACCCGTCTCCAAACCACCGCTTAAACAATCGTGGGCCGGCCGCTCTTCGTCCGGTTCATCCCCGTTCCTCCGCCGGGCGTTCGGCCCGAAATCCCGGTGATCCCCGCCGTCCCCCATGTCTTCCCTGATTGAAGAGCTGAACAACCTCCAGACCCGGAGCCGGCAGGAGGTCGAACAGGCCTCCTCCCTGGAAAGCCTGGAATCCCTGCGCCTCAAATTCCTGGGACGCAAAGACGGCCTCCTGAGCCGCATCCTCCAGACCCTGCCTTCCTTGAGCCTGGATGAAAAGAAGGACGTGGGCCGGCGGGCCAACGACCTCAAACGGGGTCTCGAGGAGCTCCTGGAAAGCAAGAAACGCTCCCTGGAGGAGGCCCGTCTTTCCCAGAGCCTGTCCCAATCTTCCGTGGACCTGACCCTCCCGTCGCCGGCCCTGCCGCGGGGACGGCCCCACCCCCTGACCCAGGTCATGGACGAGATCACCGGGGCTTTCACCCGCCTGGGGTTCACCGTGGCCGAGGGGCCCGAGATCGAGACGGATTTCCACAACTTCACGGCCCTGAACCACCCGCCGGACCACCCGGCCCGGGACAGCCAGGACACCTTTTATCTTAAGGGCCTGCGTGACGACACGGGCCTGCCGCTCCTGCTCCGCACCCACACCTCGCCGGTCCAGATCCGGTACATGAAGGCCCACCAGCCGCCGGTGTACATCGTGGCGCCGGGCCGGGTGTTCCGCCACGAGGCCGTGGACGCCACCCATTCCTTCGTGTTCCACCAGGTGGAGGGGCTGGCCGTGGACAGGGACGTGTCCCTAGCGGACCTGAAGGGCGCCCTCACCCTCTTCGCCCAGACGGTCTTCGGGTCCAAGGCGGACATCCGCTTCCAGCCGTCCTACTTTCCCTTCGTGGAGCCGGGGATCCAGGTGGACGTGAGCTGCACCCTCTGCGACCGCAAGGGCTGCCGCGTGTGCAAGCAGTCCGGCTGGGTGGAGATGCTGGGCGCGGGCATGGTGCATCCCAACGTGTTCCGGGCCGTGGGGTACGACCCGGAGAAGGTGACGGGCTACGCCTTCGGCATCGGCGTCGAGCGCGTGGCCATGTTCAAGTACGGCGTGGACGACATGCGGCTTTTCTATGAGAACGACGTCCGCTTCCTGAAACAATTCTGAATGAAAGTCTCCCTGCTCTGGCTCAAGGAGTTCGTGGACTTCGACCTCTCCCCGGAGGGAACGGCCTCCCTTCTGCGCGGCCTGGGGTTCGAACTGGCGTCCCTGGAACGCTTCGGCGGACCGGTCAAGAACGTGGTCACCGCCCGGGTGGAATCCGCGGAAAAACACCCCAACGCGGACCGGCTCTCCCTCTGCCGGGTTTTCGACGGCAAGGACCGCTGGGAGGTGGTCTGCGGCGCGCCCAACGTGGCCCCTGGGCAGGCCGTGGCCCTGGCCAGGGTGGGGGCCGAACTGCCGGGGGGCCTGAAGATCGAAAAAGCGGTCATCCGGGGCCGGGAGTCCAGCGGCATGATCTGTTCCGCCAAGGAGCTGGGCCTGGGGCAGGACCATTCCGGCATCCTGGTCCTGCCGGAAGGCACGCCCCCGGGGGAAGACGCGGCCCGGGCCCTGCAGCTGGGCGACGCGGTGCTGGACCTGGAGGTCACGCCCAACCGGCCGGACGCCCTGTCCCATTGGGGCGTCGCCCGGGAGATCGCCGCGGCCCTGAACAAGAAACTCCGTCTTCCCGACCTCAAAATCCCCAAGTCCAAGCCTCTCTCGAACCTGGTCAAGATTGAGGAAACCCGTCTCTGCTCCCGGTACATCGGCCGCGTCATCGAGGGGGTCCGGGTCGGCCCCGCGCCCCTGTGGATGAAGCTGCGCCTGGAACGTTGCGGCATCCGGGCGATCAACAACGTGGTGGACGTGACCAACTACGTACTCCTGGAGTTGGGTCATCCCTTGCACGCCTTTGACCTGGACCGGCTGGAAGGGAACCGGGTGGTGGTGCGGCGGGCGAAGCCGGGGGAATCCCTGGCCTGCCTGGACGAGGTGACGCGGAATTTGCCGGACAACAGCCTGGTGATCGCGGACGCGGCCAAGCCCGCGGCCGTGGCCGGGGTCATGGGCGGGGAGCCTTCCGGCGTGCGGGAGGGGACCGTCCGCCTGCTCCTGGAGAGCGCCCATTTCGACGCGCCGGCGATCCGGCGGACGCGGAAGGCCCTGAACCTGTCCACGGAAAGCTCCTACCGGTTTGAGCGCGGCGCGGACTGGGACATGACCGAACAAGCGTCCCGTCGGGCCGCCCGCCTGCTCCTGTCCCTGACGGGGGGAAAACTGACGGGGGAGCAGGACGCGCGCGCCCGGAAACCCGCGACGGCCGCGGTCAAGGCGCGGCCCGCGCGGATCAACGCTTTGCTGGGGCTGTCCCTGCCCGCCGCCAAGATGAAAAGCGCCTTGGAGCGGCTGGGGTTCCGGTGCCGGACCGCCGGCGCCTCCCTGGCCGTGGTCCCGCCCATGCACCGGCACGACGTGCGGGAAGAAGCCGATGTGGCCGAGGAGATCGGGCGGCTCACGGGGTACGACGCGGTCCCTCCGAAGACCCGCGTGTCCTCCGTCCCCGCGGAGGCCCCGTCCCGGGAAAGAGGGCTGGCCGGTTCCGGCAGGGACGCCCTTTTCGGCCTGGGGTTCTTCGAGGCCCGGACCTACGGCCTGGTGTCCCGGCGGGACGGGGAAAAACTTCCCGGCGCGCTGGAGTCCCCGGTGGAACTGGACAACCCCATTTCCCTGCAGGGGGAGTTCCTGGCCCCCACGCTCCTGGTGAACCTGCTCCAGTCCCTGCAAAGGAACCGGCGGCACGGCAACCAGGACGCGCGCCTCTTTGAGATCGCCCGCGTGTTTTCCCTGGCGGACGGCGTTCCGAAGGAGCACAGCGCCCTGGCCTGGGCCGCGTACGGCAACGCCCGGCCCGACCACTGGCAGGACAAGCCCAGACCCCTGAACGTGTGGGACGCCAAGGCCTGGGTGGAAGCCCTTTTGCGAGAATGGCGCGTCTCCGGCGTGTCCGTGGAAGGCGGCGGGGCCCCCGCTTTCTGTCATCCCGGAGAAAGCCTGTCCCTGTCGGCCGGCGGCCGGCGGCTGGGTTTCGCGGGTCTCATCCACCCCCGCCAGGCCGAAGCCCATGATTTGCCGTCGGAAACCCTTCTGGCGGAGCTGGACCTGTCGGCCATGGCCTCTCTCGCCGCGGAAGACCCCCGCTTCCGGGGCCTGCCCAAACACCCGGCCGTGTACCGGGATTTTTCCCTGGCCTTCCCGGAAACCGTGTCCTGGGCCGACGTGGCCCGGCGCCTGGCCCGCGTCCCGTGGGTGGAGGAAACCAGGCCTTTCGACGTTTTCAAAGACCCCAGCCTGCCGGCGGGCCACCGGAGCCTGGCCTTCCGCGTCACTTTCCGCCATCCGGAACGCACGCTCACGGACCAGGAGGTGGGGAAGACCCAGGAGGACATCCTGAAGGACCTCCAGGCCCTGGGGGCCGTGGCCCGCGGCCCCACGTCCACGAAGGCCGAATGAGCCGGACTTCCCGTTCCCGCCGGACGATCTCCCTCTGGATCGGGGGCCTCGCGCTGGCGTCCCTGACGGGCTGCGTGTACCTCCGGCTCCTGGAGGTGAAGAAGCAACTCAAGGATTTCGACGACAACTTCGCGCTCTTCGGTCGGCCGGAGCTGCTCATCCGGTTCAAAAACCCGGTGCTGTACGCCAAGGACGCCCGGTACCTCATCGGCGCCGATCCCCTCACCCGCGAGCCCGAGGCAGGCGGCGAAGTCTGGGGCTACCAGTTCGAAATGGCCCGGAAGGAGCCGGCCCCGCCGACGTTGATGGAAAAGCTGTCCCTCCGCCTCCTGATCAACGGCAAAAAGCTGGAGGAGATCCGGATCCCGGAGACCTTCATGCTCCTCTTCTCCCGCAACGTGCTCATGGAGACGCTCCGCCAGGCCGCGGACGCCGAGGTCCTGGAAATGGACAAGACGGCCCGCGCCAAAATCCGCCTCTCGCCGCACACGGACGCGGAGCTGCCCAGCCTGGAGAAGACCCACTGGCTCCTGGGCGACCCTCTGGAAGTCCGGCAAGAAGGAGAAGGCCTCCTCACCCTGGGCTACCGCTACCGCATCATCGGCGCCCGTCGGGACGTCCCCATCCTGGCTCGGCTGACCTTCTCGCCGGACAACATGCTCCGGCGCGTGGTGGTCACCTGGGACACCTCCACCGTTGACGCCGAGTTCCTCCGCGATTAACCGACGCCTCCGGCTCCTCCCGCTTTGCGCGGGGGGGGTCCTCCTGTGGGTCTCCTGTCTCGGTCCCGCGCCGCGAACCGGCGCCCCTCCTCCCGTGGCAACCCCGCCCGTCCCGCCTTCCCGTGTTCCCGTCGCCAACGCCTTCCTGCAAAAGACGTCCGCGGACTTTCCCTGGCCGGGTTTTGAGGACGACGGGGCGCACGAGGGCCTGGCCGCCGCGGCCCGGCAAAGCCTGGCCTACTACCGGTCCCAGCCTCCCGGCCGCCTTTTCTTTTTCGGCGACGACGCGTACCCCGCCTCCCATCTGGCGGACTCCCTGGAGACCTTTCTCCGCCTGATCGACGCGCCCGAAAATCCGGGCCGGGCCCTCCGGGAAAACTTTTGGACGTACGCGCCGTCCACCTCCGCCGTGGTTTTTTCCGCGTACTACGAGCATTCCCTGGAAGCCTCCCTCCGGCCCACGGAGGTTTATCGCTATCCGCTTTACCGCCGCCCGCCGGACCTGGTGGAGGCCAAGCCGGCCGCGGACGGAGCGGAACGTTTGGTCGGCCGCCTCCGAAACGGCCAAATGGTCCCCTATCACACGCGGGAAGAGATCGACTCCGGGGGCGTCCTCAAGGGCAAAGGGCTGGAAATCGCCTGGGCCCGGGACCCATTGGAGATTTTTTTCCTCCAGGTCCAGGGGTCCGGCTGGCTGCATGTGGCGGACACGGGAGAACGGGTGCGGATCCGTTACGCGGCCCACAACGGGCATCCGTACCGGTCCGTGGGGGGGCATTTGATCGAACGGGGGCTCATCCCCAGGGAAAAGTTCAGCCGGGAGGCCATGGCGGCCTTCCTGGACAGCCACCCGGACCGGCGTCAAACCTATTTGAACGTCAACCCCCGGTACGTGTTCTTCGAGCTGGACCGGAGTTCCCGCAGCCACGAGGTGAGGGGCTCCCTCCAGGTGCCCCTCACGGCCCGCCGCTCCGTGGCCGCGGACCCCGCGGTCTTTCCGCCCGGGGCCCTGGCCTGGATGGAAACGGAGGGGGAGCCCCGGGTGGCGCGCTTCGTCCTGATCCAGGACGAGGGCGGCGCCATCAAAGGCCCGGGACGGATTGACTATTTCGCGGGGGACGGACCCGAGGCCGAGTCTTTCGCGGTGCGGTTCTGGCGGAAGGGGCGGTTCTTTGTGTTGGTGAAAAAAAGGGCGGGAGAATAAATCAGCGGCGTTTTGAGGGCAGGGCGTAGCCGAAGGGTTTCAGAAGATCGGGCTTGAGCTTGGGGGCCCATTGGGCCGCGGCCAGGGCCGGTTCTCGTTGACCGGCCCTTTTGACGAGCACGAACCGGGGATCCAGCCGTCGCAATTGCCTGCGAAAACCGCGCAGAAAAATTTGATTTTGAAAAAGCCCGCCGCCCGCGGCCGCCGGGACTTTTCCTTTGAAACGGAGCTTCCCCGCGACGGCCAGGGCCAAGCCGGCCAGGTGAACCTGGGCGCGGCGCAGGATATCGGCGCAGACAGGGTCTCGGGACGCCCCTTTTAAAACCGTTTCCGAGAGAGCGGCCACCCGGGCCGTGGGGAGCGAGATCCGTCCCGTCCGTCCCCGCTTCAACCGCAAATACTCCCGCCCGATCCAGTACCCCGACCCTTGGTCGCCTTTTCCAGGCCCCAGACCGCCGCTCCGCGCCACGCGCCCCGAGTCGTCCCGCGCCAGGGCGATGGACCCCGTGCCCGCCAGCACCAAGACGCCCCGGGAGCGTCCCGGTTTCCGGCCCGGGGGGGTGAAGGCGTTCTCAAAGGCCAGCTCCACGTCGGACAGGACCCGAACCTCTCCCGCCAACCCTCCAAGACGTCCTTTCAACCTTGCCCGTTCGGTTTTCGTCCAAACCCCTTTGGACCCCACGGCCAAAAAGTCCGTCCGCCGGAGGCCCCATCGCCGCCAGAGCCTTTCAAGGGCCGGGGCCAGACGTTCCGGCGGCGGGGCCTGGGTCTCGAAGCGCCGGAGCAGCCGGCCCTTCCGGTCCACCGCCGCGGCGCGCAACCGCGTCCCGCCCAGGTCCACACCCACCGCGAAAATGTCGTCTTCTTTCTTCCGCGGACTATGGGCCATGGACCGAAGATGCCTTTCCCAAAATCTTTTCAAGGCAGGCCCGGATCTGGCAAACCCGCCATCCGTACGCCGTGACCACCGCGGTGCCGGGCTCGGCGTATTCCCGGTCATAGGGGTCCCGCAGCAGCACAAGGATCAATTTTTTCGCGGCCTTTTGGAGAGCCTCCAACAGGCGCTTACAGGTCTTGTCCAGATGGGCGTCGTAACAAAAGTAAACCGTGACGTCCGCCTCCTTCGCGGAGGCAACGGCCTTGGCCGATTCGCGGTTCCGGGAATCCAGGGGGACGATGTGGACCTTTTTGGGGCCTTTGTGCCCCTTGAGGCGCCGTTTGATGAACGCGGCCTCCTTTTCCAGTTCCGGCTCCACCATGATCCGGGCGCCCAGGGCGGAAAGCCTGGGAAAAACCACGTTGAGGGAAGCCCCGTCCAAAGAGGGAAGGGTGCCCGTCACGGACACGGCCCGGCGGGCCACGCCCAGGGCCAGGGCCGCGCCCTCCGGCTCGGCCCGAGGGGCCCCGGCCGCGAAACGCTCCGCGCGCCGGTTTTCCAGGGCCCGGAGGCGCGCCGCGCTCTTTTCCAGGTCATCCGTGGAAAGCTCGCGGTTCCGGTACGCCTCCAGGAGGGCGCGGTGGGCCCGGCGCTGGTTCTCCGCGCCGTGGCAGACCAGGAGCAGGTCGTGGCCCGCCGCAGCCGCGCGGACCGCGGCGCGGCCCACCGAGCAGAGCCGCCGCAAAGCGCCCATCTCGAGGTCGTCCGAAACGATGACGCCGCCAAACCCCAGCTCGTCCCGCAAAAGACCGTTGATGAGGCGGCGGGAAAAGGTGGCGGGCGTGCGGGGCGACGGGTCCAGACGGGGATAGAGGGGGTGGGAGGACATGACCGCGTCCACGCCGGCTTCAATGGCCTTGAGAAAGGGGGGAAGGTGGGTCCGCTCCATCTCCTTCCAGCCGCAGGAGATGACGGGCAGTTGCAAATGGGGGTCCAGGGAGGCCGGCCCCAGGCCGGGGAAATGCTTGACGCAGGCGGAGAGTCCTTCCTCCTGCATGGCGCGGATGCGGGCCGCGGCCAGGCCGGCGGCCTGGCCCGGGTCCTTGCCGTAGGAACGGATGCCGATGTTGGGGCTGAAGGCGTCGGTGAGCACGTCCGCCACCGGCGAAAAATTCAGGTCCACGCCCAGCCGCCGCAGTTCCCGGGCCTCAATCTCTCCTTGCAGCCGCGCGTCCGCCTCGTACCCGCCCTGGCCGAAGGCCAGGTTGTCGGGGAACACCGTGACGCCCCTTTGGAACATCACCACGCGGCCGCCCTCATGGTCCACCGCCACCAGGAGCCGCCGGCCCAAAGATTCCTCCAGGTCCCGGATGAGCCGTCGTGTCTGGGCCGGAGATTCAAAATTGATCCGGTACAGGATCAACCCGCCGGCATGGGTTTCACGGAAAAGGCGCACGTCCGCGGGCCGCGCCCGGGTTCCCGGGATGCCGAAGACCAGCGTTCTGCCGACCAGTTCCTCCAGGTTCACGGCATTACCCTAGCAAGTCCCCGTTCCGCTTTGCAAGCGCGGCCGACCAGGGAGCCGTGAATTCGTCCGCGTTGTTTTGTAACATAGACGCCATCGGACATGACAAATTCGCGTTCCGACACGATGTGGCCCCTGATCGTCCTGGTCCTCTTCCTCCTCCTGCGGACGGCCTATCTGCTCTTTTGCCTGTTGAACGCGGACGCCGGTTTTCATTTTTTCCGGTTCGACGACCTCACCTTCCTCCTGAAAGCCATGTCATGGCGGGACCACCCAGAATGGTCCAGGGTGTTCCAGGACGACCAATGGAGCGATTGGAACCCGCTCCTCCTCGCTCTGACCTCCTGGACGTCCCGCGTCGTTTCCCCTTTCTGGGCGGCGCCCGCCCTGTTGACGGTCCTGTTCTCGGGCCTGTACCTGGCCGGCCTTTATGCCCTGGGCCGCGCCCTCGCGCCCCAAAGCCCGCCGCTGGCCCTGCTCCCCGTTTTTCTGGTCGGCGGGAAAAACGTCTTCAACAACCTGTCCCTGTCGCCGTCCCAGGAAATCCTGGGCGGGTGCCTGGCCGTTTCCGGCATGGTCTTCTTCGTGCGCTTCGCGCAACGACCTTTTCCGAGACCACACCTGCCGCTTTCCGCCGCGATCCTCCTCATCGCCCTGGGCGCGCTGACCCGCGTCGAAATTTCGCTCCTCCTCGTTGCCGTCGTGCTCCTGGCCCTTCCGGCGGGCGGGAAACGGGCCCCCAATGGCTGGGACATCGCCGCGCGGGCGGGCGGCGGCCTCTTGATCGCGGCCATTTTCAGCCTTCCCCATGCGGACATGTTCGAGAACCAGGTGCGCTCGTCCCGCCTCTTTCAAGGCGTCTGGGACTGGCTGAAGACCTTCTTCTTCCTCAGCCCCGCCGCCCTCCTGTTCGGTCTGACGGCCTTCCTCCGACGCCGCGGCCCCGCCTTCGACCTGTACAAACTCTGCGTCGCCCTGTTCTTCCTGGCCTTCCTGGCGCCCTATGCGTGGCTGCTTCCGCCCGCCGCGCCCGCGCGGATCGCCCTGCTTTTCACGGCGCTTTGGGCGCCGTTGGGCCTGCCCTTCCTGCAAAGGACGCTGGAGACCCTGAAGGGAGGCGCCGGACGCGCCCTCCTGCTTTTCGCGGTCCTGGGGGGAGGAACGTTCGCGTTTTTCAAGACGGTGCGTTGGGAATACCGTCCCCCGCCCACGTCCGGCGGGGTGCTGGCGCTGGCCGAGGCCCTGATCCGGATGGAATCCCTGTTTTCCCGGGAGGACCTTCCCCTGGTCCTTTATGAAACCCACCCGCTGGATCCGTCCGTCCCTTTTTGGGATTCCTATTCCCACAGGATCATCGAAATCGCGGCGCCGGGGAGGACCAGGCTCCTGCCTCCGGGCCGCTTGTCCCTGCCGCGGCAGACCGAGGTTGCCGCGAAGAAGGCGGGGGTGCTGGTCATTGCGTACAGCGCTTCCGTGAGGGAAGCCCTCCCCCCGGACTATGTGCTCCTGGCGCGGGTGGGCGCGCGCGCGGCGTTCTTGTCCTCCGGCGCGAGGACCTGCGTCTTCCTTCGGCAAACGCTCCGCCCCCACGACGGGCGGACCGAGGAACGCTCCCTCGGGGACTACGTCCGGGCGAATTCTTTCGGATAGAAAATATCATAGAATAAGCGCCATGCGGTCCCGCGCGCCGGGACCTCCGCCGGCCTCTGGCCGCGGAATCCAAGGAGGAGGTTTTTCGGGCCGGCGTTGATCGGCCCGCCCCATGACCGTCGAATACGGCCTATTGCCCACGGAACAGCCCAACCCCCGTTCCCGAAACTTGGATTCCCTGTCTCCGGCCTCGCTGGCCCGTCTCATGAACCGGGAGGACGCCCGCGTCGTGAAAGCGGTGGGGCGGGTCCTCAAGGACGTGGCGCGGGCCGCGGGCCTCATCGTTCCCGCGCTGCGAAGGGGCGGGCGGCTGTTTTTCGCCGGCGCCGGCACCAGCGGACGGCTGGGCGTGCTGGAGGCGGCGGAATGCCCGCCCACCTTCGACACCCCGCCGGGCCTGGTCCGGTCCCTCATGGCCGGGGGTCCCGCGGCCGTGTTCCGTTCCCAGGAGGGGGCCGAAGACCGCGCCCTGGAGGCGGAACGGGCCGTGAAACGGCTCGTCCGGCGAGGGGACGTGCTGGTGGGCGTGGCCGCCAGCGGGGTGACGCCCTTCGTGCTGGCCGCGCTCGGGCGGGCCCGGCGGCGGGGCGCCCGCACCATTTTGGTGACCTGCAACCCCCGGGCCGCGGTCGGGTCTTTGGCGGACGCGGTCATCGCGCCCTCCGTCGGTCCCGAGGTGCTGACCGGCTCCACGCGGCTCAAGGCCGGCACCGCCTGCAAGATGGTCCTCAACATGCTCACCACCCTCTCCATGGTCCGCCTGGGCAAGGTGTACCGGCACTGGATGGTGGACCTCCAGCCGCGGTCCCGCAAGCTGGTGGCGCGGGGGCTCCGGCTCATTCGAAGCCTCGGCGGCGTGCCGGAAGACGAAGCCGCCCGCTGTTTCAAACGATCCGGCGGCCGCGTCAAGACCGCCATCCTCATGGCCCGGCTGAACATTTCCCGCGCGGAGGCCGAAAAACGCCTGCGCAAGGCCAAAGGGGTCCTCCATCTGGCCTTGAAATGACCCGCGCCTTCCGGCGCAACGCAACGCGGCGCGGCGGCGCGCTGCTGGCCCTCCTCTTTTTGGCCGCGGGCCTTTCCGCCCGGACCCGCACGGGCCTGGACGTCCTCGAATCCGAAGGCTTCGCCCCCTTGAAGGGCAAACGGATCGGGTTGATCGCCAACCACACGGCCCTGAACGCGCGGGGCGTCCACGCCGCGGACCTGCTGCGGCGGGCGCCGGGCGTGACCCTGGCCGCGGTCTTTTCCCCGGAGCACGGATTCACCGGCCGCATCGCCCACGGACGGAGGGTGGAGGACGGCCGGCTGCCCGGCGCGGACATCCCCGTGTACAGCCTGTACGGCGAGACGCGCCGGCCCACGCCGGACATGCTCCGGGGCCTGGACGCGCTGGTGTTCGACGTCCAGGACGCGGGCGCCCGTTTTTACACGTACATCACCACCCTGGGATACGCCCTGGAAGAGGCGGCCAAGGCGGGCCTGACGTTTTACGTGCTGGACCGGCCCAACCCCTGCGGCGGCGCGGTGGTGGAGGGGGAAATCCTGGACGAAGCCGTCAGGCACTTCACCGCGTATTACTCCATCCCCGCCCGCCACGGCCTGACCGTGGGCGAGATCGCCCGCCTCCACAAGGACAGGGCCGGCCTGAACGCGCCGCTCACCGTGGTCCCTCTCGAAGGATGGCGGAGGGAGTTCCTCTGGGAGGAGACGGGCCTGCGTTTCCTGCCGCCTTCGCCCAACATCCGCGGCCCGCGCGCGGCCCTGCTGTACTGCGGCGTCGGGATGTTCGAGGCGACGAACGTGTCCGTGGGGCGGGGCACGCCGCGGCCCTTTGAGGTGTTCGGCGCGCCCTGGATGGACGGCGAAGCCTTGAGCCGCCGCCTCAACCGCCTCAAGCTCCCCGGCGTCCGCTTCAAGCCCGCCGCCTTCACGCCCAAAAGCGATTTGTACGCGGGACGGCGGTGCCGGGGCGTCCGCGTGCTCGTCACGGACCCCCGCGCGGCCCGGCCCGTGGACGTCTTCGTGCAGGCGGCCTGCGCGTTAAGGGATCTGTCGCCGGCGGACTTTCAGCCCCGCTGGGCCGAGATGCCCCGCATGGCGGGCTCCGACGCCTTTGAGACCCTGTTCAAGGCCGGCGCCCCGGCCCAAGAGATCCTGGACCGGTTCCACAAGAGCGCGGCGGAATTCGAAAAAATCCGCCTGCCCCACCTGCTTTATCAATGACCTGGTTCCCGAACACCCCGCTGTCCGCGCCCGATTTCGCCGTCTTGGCCGGCCTGCTCCTGGCCATGGTGGGGGTGGGCGTCTTCCTCAGAAAACAGCAGACCTCCACGGGCCAGTTCTTTTTGGGCGGGCGGAAAGTCCCGGGCTGGGCCGCCTGCCTGTCCTTCGTGGCCACGGAGGTCAGCGCCGTGACCATCATCTCCGTCCCCGCGGTGGCGTACTCCGAGAACTGGGAATACCTCCAGTTCTTCATCGGCTCGGCCGCCGCGCGCCTGATCATCGCGTACCTGTTCATCCCGGCTTTTTATAAGTTCGACTGCGTGACCATCTATCAATTTTTGGGCGCCCGATTCGGCCAGGCCACCCAGGCCGCCGGATCCCTGTTTTTCTTCGTCACGCGGCTGGTGGGCTCCGGGGTGCGGCTCATGGCCGCGGCCCTGGCCCTGTCCGTGCTCCTGGGCTGGCCCATCTCCCGGTGCATCTTCCTTTTCATCCTGGTGGGGGTGGCGTACATCGCCCTGGGCGGGATCAAGGCCGTGGTCTGGACCAACGTGCTCCAGGCCCTGGTCTTCCTGGGCGGGGGGATCGCGACGCTGCTGTTTTTGGGGAGCCGCATCCAGGGCGGGCTCCCCGCGGTCCTGGACGCGGCCGCGGCGGCCGGCCGCCTGCATGTCTGGGACTGGGGCCCCTCCGCCGCCGATCCGGGGTTCTGGAAGGAGGTCTTCACCAACCCCAACATCCTGTGGCTGGCCGTGTTGAACGGGCTCTTCGGCTCTTTGGCCGCCTTCGGCACGGACCAGGACCTGATGCAGAGGCTCCTCACCGTGGAAACGCGCAAAGAAAGCCAGCGCACCATGGCCCTGACCATCCCGGCCAGCCTCACGGTGCTGCTGATCCACCTGTCCATCGGCGCCGGGCTCTTCGTGTTCTACGGCCAGAACCCGCAGCTCGCCCTGCCGGCGAAAACGGATGAAATCTTCCCGCACTTCATCGGCCAGGCCATGCCCGGGTTTTTGAGGGGTTTGCTGTTGTCCGCCATCGTGCTGGCCAGCATCGATTCGCCCCTCGCCTCCCTGTCCGCCTCCTTCGTGACGGACCTGTACAAACCGTTCCGGGCCCGGCGGGCGCGCGCGGGAGGGAGCGCCGAGCCCGACGACAAACATTATCTGCGGGTGTCCCGTCTCGGCGTGGTCCTGTTCGGCGCGGCGCTGGGGCTTCTGGCGTACGGGTTTAGCTTCTTCGACAAGATCCTGTGGCTGGCCTTCAAGATCGGGGGCGTGACCTTCGGTTCGCTCCTGGGCGTGTTCCTGCTGGGGCTCCTGACGGAACGGCGGAGCAACCGCGCCAACGTGGCGGCCATGGTCCTGAGCGCGGCGGTCAACGCGGTCCTGCTGGTCCTCTCGGAATTGAAGATCCTGCCCCTGGGCTGGAGCTGGCTGGTGATCCTGGGGACGGTCCTGACGTTCTGCGGGGCCTGGGCCCTGGCTCCCCTGATGGACCGGGAAAAAGAGAGGTCTTGAATTGACGCTGGACGCCTTCCTTCGCGCCGTGGAATCCCTCCAGGGCCAGCCCTGGGCGCCCGTGGTTTTCATCCTGGCCTACGCCCTGGCCTGTCTGGCCCTGCCCATCAGCCTTTTCCCGGTGGCCGGGGGCGTGCTGTTCGGCATCCGGGGAGGGTTGCTCTGCAACATGACCGCGGCCCTGCTGGGGGCCGCCGCGGCGTTTTTCCTGGCGCGGCGGGTGGGGCGCGCGCCCTTGGAGCGGTGGCTGGGCGAAAAGTTCCGCCGGGCGGAGGAATCTTTTTCCGTTCCCGGGTTCCAGACGCTCCTGGCCCTGCGCCTGCTGGGGCTCCCGCCCTTCGGCCTGCTGAACTACCTGGCGGGCCTGTCCCGGATCGGGTGGGGGGAGTACCTGGCCGCCTCGTTCCTCGGTTTCCTGCCTTGGACCTTTTTCCTGACCTATTTTTCGGGAAGCTTCTGGGAGGTGTTGTCCGCGTCGGGGGCGGCGGGGTTCCGGGAGGCGCTCAAGCAAAAAGGCCAGCCCCTGTTCTGGGCGCTGGCCGGGTTGGGGGTCCTGCTGGGGCTGACGGCTTTTTGGAAGAGCCGGAAACGGGCGGGTCTTACGAAGGCGGAAGCGTAAGGGTCCCCAGCAGCCTTTCCAGGTAATCCCGGTGCCGGTCGAACCAGAGCGGGGCGGCGCTGACGGTCAGGAAGTAGAGGCGGGACTTGTCCAGCACGAAGAGGGTCTCGCTCTTCAGGGGGATCCGCCGGGAAAGCTCGCTGTACAGGAGCCGGTACGCGGGCTGGCCCGTGGGAAGGGTCAAGGGCGTCTTCTCGTGGATTTGGATCTCCCGGCTCTTGGGGAGGTTCTGGAAAAAACCGTCCACCACCAGGGTCAAGTCCGTGGTTCCCACGTTGGGACGCGACGTCACGGAAAAGTACATGGCGGGCGTGATCTTGGAGGGCTTGAACACGTGGTTGGTGGTGCCGCTGACCCGCTGTTCCTCGTGGGACCAAAGCTTGGGGTGGGAGACGCTCCAGCCCTGGGGGTCCCGGAAGGGGACCAGCTCCCGCGACAGTTGAAAGGTCCGCCGCCACATGTGCGCGTGGGCCAGCTCGCCGAAGGCCACGTACGTGACCGCGCCGCTCACGGCCAGGGCCAGCAGGGCCAGCCCCTTGCCCAGGTAGACCCGCGGATAAAACCGGCTCCAAAAGAACACGTACGCCGCGTACGCGGTGGCCGGCAGGCCCACCCAGAGGGTGGGAACGTTGCCCCACAGGCCCTTGACCGCAACCGTCAGCCCGGCCAGGACCAGGGCGGCCACGGCCCAGGCGTAGGTTTGTTTCCGGAGCAGGGCCGGGGCCACGGGCGCGGAAGGCGAAGGGGTGGCATTCATTGCCGCCATTATAAGATTTTTCCAGCCAGGCACAAAGGGTTTGATGCGAGGTTGATCCGTTTCAATCGATGATTGAAATACGACCAATTAAGTGTTATCCTCACTAAGAATGCGAAAACTGATCGCGGTTCTGCTCATCGCCCTCTTTGCTTATGACGTGACGTTGGACGCCTTTGACGCGGACTGTCGCAGTCCAAAGGCCTCAGAAACCTGCCATGCCTGCGTCTGCCAAGTCCACGCTGCTGGCCCGGACCTTACCGCCGGGCATTCCGTCGTTCTCAATCAACCCCAGCTTGTTCCAATGTCGGACATAGTTCTTTCAGAACGGTTGTTCGACAAGTCGTTTTTTCACCCTCCTAAAACACTCGCTTAACCTCCCAAAAGAAGTCCGTCTGCAACCTTTCTCGAAATTTTCGACTTCGGGGAAGTCCCATCTGCATTTCTTATGAGGAGTAAAAATGAGAAGGATTCTTGCCATTCTATTTCTATGGGCACCGTTCTGTGTGACTGTAACCGCAGCAACGGCGGCATCACCGGAAGCTGTCAACAGCAATTCATCAGGGGATACCAATGCCGAAACAAGCCTCGGCCGGTACACGCTGACCTCGCTCGTCGACTTGGCCTTAAGAAGCGACCTCCTCTCCGCCGCAAAAGCACGCGTCAAAGAGCGGCACTTCGCCGCGCAACAGGCGAGGAGGTGGCCCGCGTCATCGCTGGATTTGTCGGCGGGCCGCAAACGGGAAGCCTCTGATTCGGGTCCGCGCTATGAAGCGGCCATTTCGCAACCGTTGCCCCTCCTGGGCAAACCCAGCCTGCGGGGCCGGTTGCTGGACTTGGAAACGGAAGCCGGACAAGTCGAGTACACCGGCTCCGAAATTGAAGTCACGCTGAACGTGGTTCGGTTGGCCTATGAATATGCCCTTGACCGCCGGAAAGCCGAATTTACGGAGGGACGGCAGAAACGCTTCGAACTTATCCAGTCCTACATGGCGGGCCGCGTGTACGCCACGCCGCAGCAGGTGGCGGAACGGCGCATCGTTCAGAACCGGCTTAGAAGCGTCGCTTCCGAGGCGCTCCAAAGCCAGGCGGCCTTCAAGGGCACCCTCGGAAAGCTGAAAGTCTACGTTCCGTTTGAGGCCGGGCAATATCCCGACGTGGAAATCCCCTGGCTCAGCGGCCAAAGGATTCTCGATGAAGCGGAACGGGTTGCCAAAGCGTTAGCGAACAATCCCGACCTGCGCCTTCAGGGGCTTTCCGTGAAAAGCGCGGAGGTGGAGAAAACCCTGGCTTCGCGGGAAGCTCTGCCGGACCCTTCCCTCATCGGCTCTTACGAACAGGCCAAGGCTGCCGAGACGGAACAGAACGTTGGATTGGGCGTGGGCCTAGCCCTTCCGCCCTGGAACCGCAACCGCGCCGGGATCGAGAGCGCGGAGCAAAAGCGGATCGCAGAGGAACGCCTGTTGGCCTTCCAAAAACAGAAGCTCACGGCCGAGATAGCCCAAGCTTTGATCGAATATGAAGCTGCGCGCCAAGTGGTGCGTCAATATCCCCAGGAACGCCTCGCTGAACTCCAGGTCCAACTTCGGGAGGCCGAGGAAGGATTCCGCAAGGGCCAGGTGGACCTTCTGACGTTTCTGGAACTGGACAGTTCCGCCGATGAGACCTTCGACCGCGTCCTGGAATCCCAGCTCCTCCTCATCACCAAAGTGGCGGAGATTTACCGCTTGAGCGGCGAGCGGGACATCCTGGCCGAAATCGATTCCTTTTAGGAGCGCGTAAATGAGACGTTTATTGGAATGGACGTTAAAAAATAGAATCGGCATCGTTCTCTTCTTCGCCCTCGGCGCGGGAGCGGGACTCTACGCGGTCTCCACCATGCCCGTGGACGCCGTGCCGGACATCACCCCTGTCCAGGTTGTGGTCAACACCAAGACGGGGGCCCTGGACCCGGAGCAGCTTGAAAAAACGGTCTCCTTTCCCATCGAGACCGACATGAGCGGGATCGCCCACGTCAAAGAGGTGCGCTCTCTTTCCAAGTACGGTCTTTCCCAGGTGGTCGTTGTTTTTGAAGACGGGACGGACATCTACTGGGCGCGCCAGCAAGTAGCCGAGCGGCTCCAGGGCGTGCGAGGCGAATTGCCCGAAGGACTCTCCCCGGAATTGGCCGCCATCACCACGGGATTGGGCGAGGTGGCCATGTACGTGGTCCTGGCCAAGCCCGGAAGCCCCATCGCTTCAAAGCCGGCGGAGGAGAAGTTGCTTTACCTCCGAACAATCCAGGACTTCGTCATCGCGCCCTATCTGAAACGGTCCATCAAAAACGTCGCCGAGGTGGACTCCACCGGCGGTTATAAGAAGGAAATCCACATCGACGTGCACCCGGAAAAGCTGGAACAGCACGGGCTCGCCATCGAGCAGATCGTGGAACGGCTTGAGGCCCTGGGCGAAAACTTCGGGGGAGGGTACATTCAGCCCAAAGGCAAGCAGGTCATCGTGCGAAGTTCCGGCCGAGTCCAGACCCTCGAAGAGATACGCGGCATCCCCGTCAAACTGGACGTGCGCGGCAAACCCGTGCCCCTGTCCCAAGTGGCGGATGTCCGGGAGGACTACTCCCAAAGGTTCGGCGGCGCGACCTACAACGGCCAGGAGACAGTGCTCGGCACGGTGCTCATGCTCTCCGGGGCGAATTCCCGGCAGGTGGCCCTGGACGCGGAACAGGCCCTCAAGGAAGCGCCACTCCCACCGGACGTAGAGGTGAAGCTTCTCTACACCCGCAGCTATCTGGTCAACGCCACCTTGAAAACCGTGGCCAAGAACCTGGCCGAAGGGGCCGCGCTGGTGGTGGCGGTGCTTCTGCTCATTCTGGGGAATGTCCGGGCTGCGCTCTTTGTGTCTTTGGCCATCCCGCTCTCCATGCTGTTCGGCGCTATCGGCATGCGGTGGTTCGGAATCTCAGCGAGCCTCATGAGCCTGGGCGCCATCGACTTTGGGTTGCTCGTGGACGGAGCGGTGGTGATGATCGAGAACGCCCTCCGGCGCATCGAGGAACACCACGGGGAGCTGTCTTCGGAAAGACGGCTGGCCTTGATCCTGGACTCTGCTTCGGAGGTCGTCAAGCCCGTCGCCCTGGGGCTCTTGGTCATCATGCTGGTCTACGTGCCCATCCTGTCCTTGGAGGGAATCGAAGGCAAACTCTACCATCCGATGGCGGTCACGGTGCTTATGGCCCTGGGGGCGTCCCTCCTGGTGGCCATCCTCTTGATGCCCATCCTCGCCTACATATTCTTGCGGGCTCCGAAAAAACACGGGGCGGGAGAGACCCTGGTGTTCAGGGCGCTTCGAAAAATCTACGAGCCGGTCCTGGACTTCAGCCTGAAGCGGCGCTTCTTGGCTCTGGCTCCGGCCGTGATCCTGTTCGTCGCGGCTTTCCTCGCCTACCGCAAGATGGGCGCGGACTTCATGCCGCCCCTGGACGAGGGAGACCTGATCGTCAACATGACCCGCGCCTCGGACATCGGGGTGGACGCCTCGCTTCAAATGCAGGAGAGAAGCGATAAAGTCATCGCTTCCTTCCTGGAGGTGGAGCACGTCTTCTCCCGGCTCGGCACGGCGGAGTCCGCCACGGATCCCATGGGCGTGCATCTTTCGGATACTTTTGTGGTCTTAAAAAAAGACCACTCCCAGTGGCCCATGATGGAGAACGGAAAACGGCGCACAAAGGAGGAACTCTACCGCGCCATCAAGGAAGCCCTTGAGCGTGATGAGTCTGAACAGGAGATCAACGAGAACCAGCCCATCGAGATGCGCTTCAGCGAAATCCTGGAGGGCAGCCGAGCGGATGTGACCCTGCGCATCTATGGCAAGGAGTTGCCGGTGCTCATAGAACTTCTGGAAAAGGCGATTTCGATCTTGGAAGAGATTCCCGGGGCCGAGGAGGTGGAGATGGATGCCTTGACCGCGCTTCGAAAAAGTCCTGTCCTGAGCGCACGGCCCAATTACACCTCTATCGCCCGCTACGGCTTGAACATCCACCACGTCAACGACCTGCTGGAAGCGGCGATGGCCGGCAAAGAGGTGGGGAGTTTCTACGAACAGCAGTGGCGGTTCCCCATCGTGCTGAGGGTGGAGGAATCTCACCGCGAGGACATCGACATGATCAAGTCCCTGCCCGTGGGTATGGACGGCGGAACGATTCCGCTCCACAAGGTAGCGGACTTCCAAACCAGGGACGAGGTCACGACCATCGCCCACGACTACAGCCAGCGCTACGCGGCGGTGGCGGTGTTCTTGTCGGGGCGTGACATCGCGAGTTTCATCGAGGACGCGCGCAAGGCCATCGGCCAGGAGCTTAAGTTGCCGGAAGGATACACCCTCAGTTGGGGCGGTCAGTTCAAGAACTTGGAGCGGGCCAAAAAGAAGCTGGCCTTGATCATCCCTCTCATCCTGCTGACGATTCTCCTCATCCTCTGGCAGGCTTTCGGGAGTTTCAAGCAAGCCCTCCTGGTCTACGTGACCATCCCGCTGGCGGTGACGGGCGGCGTTTTCTCGCTGGTTCTCCGGGACATTCCCTTGAGCGTCTCGGCGTCGGTAGGCTTCATCGCGCTGATGGGCATCGCCATCTTAAACGGCATGGTGCTTATGACGTTCTTCAATCAGTTGCGGGACAAAGGGGCCACACCCCTGCAGGCCGCGCGGGAGGGTGCTTTGATCCGACTGCGGCCTGTGATCATGACCGCGCTCGTGGCCAGCCTGGGATTCGTCCCTATGGCGCTCAACACCGGGATCGGCGCGGAGGTCCAGAGGCCGCTGGCCACGGTGGTGATCGGAGGATTGGTGACGTCCACTCTGTTGACCCTTGTGGTGCTTCCCGTGCTTTACTCCTGGGCTGTGGGGCGGCGGAAAGAGAAGGAGGTGGAACTGTGAAAGAGATCAAGGCGATCATCCAGCCTTTCCTGTTGGACAAGGTCCTGGAGGCTCTGCATGAAATTCCGGGGCTTCCAGGTTGCACGGTTTCCGAGGTGCGGGGCTACGACCGCAGTCGGGGACCGGGTGAGAAAGGGCCGGCGGTTGGTTTCGCAGAGCGGACGAAGCTGGAAATCGTCGTGCCGGACAAGCTGGTACCAAAAGTGGTTGAGGCTATTCGGAAAAACGCCCATACCGGCAACCCGGGCGACGGCAAGGTTTTCACCATCCAGGCTGTGGACGCCCTCGCAATTCGCACGGGCAAACGGGGCGACGAGGCGATCGTATCCGATAGGATATCTCATAAACCACTTTAAGTTTTTGCCGATCAACCATGCCTTGCAGCCTGGGGGGTTTTGTGCTATTTTGGGTCCATGACCGCCCCGCTTTTGGATCGACTCCAGGAAAAGGTCCTTCAGGCCGCCTCCGAATTGACGGCCGTGAAAAAGGAGCGGGACCGGCTCCTGGCCGAGGTCCAGCTCATGCAGGAGGAAAGCCGGCGGGCCCGGAAACTCCTCCGGCAGCACGGGGAGCTCCTGGAGGAACGCAAGAAAACTCAAGCGAAACTTGAGAGATTGCTGGAAAAACTCAACAGTTTAAAGGTTTGACAGGGTAAATCTCAGGAGGGAGGGCCCCGCATGAACTCCTTGATCACCGAAAAGATCCGCGTCAACATCTTCGGCCGGGAATACGAGATGGACCCCGGCGGCCTCACCCCTTTGGAGGCCAACCAACTGGCCGCGTACGTGGACCAGAAGATGCGGGAGATTTCGGAGCACCTGCGCATCGTGGACACGCAGAAGATCGCGGTCCTGGCCGCCCTGAACATCGCCTTCGACCTGACCCAAAAAGGGGAGTCCGAAAAAAGCCTGGGCAAGGAAGAAGAAAAGAAGCTCCAAACCATGCTCTCCGCCCTGGAGAAGGCGCTGAAATAAACGGCGTTCTTCCGTGCTTCTGTCCTGCGGTTATTTGGGGAAAACAGCGGCACGGAAGCACCGCAGCGCCCGTCCCTTATAACCATGGACCTTTTCGCCGAAACCTCCTCCACATCCGCCCCCTCCGGCGCTGAAAACCAGCCCCTGGCCGCCCGCATGGCGCCCAAGGACTGGGCCCAGTTCGTGGGCCAGGGCCACCTGGCGGGGGAAGGCAGCCTCCTGCGCCGGGCCATCGAGGCGGACCGCCTGGGGTCCGTGATCTTCTTCGGCCCGCCCGGCACGGGCAAGACCGCCCTGGCCCGCCTCATCGCGCACAAGACCCAGGCCCACGTGGAACAGACCAACGCCGTGACCATCGGCGTGCCCGAGATCCGCAAGCTCCTGCAGGCCGCGCTGGAGCGGCGGCGGGCCCAGAACAAGCGCACCCTCCTCATCCTGGACGAAATCCACCACTTCAACCGCACCCAGCAGGACGCGCTCCTGCCGGACGTGGAAAAGGGCGTGGTCACGCTCATCGGCCTGACCACGGAGAACCCCTACTTCTACGTCAACGCGGCCCTCATCTCCCGCTCCACGGTGTTCGAATTTCATCCCCTGGGGCCGGACGATTTGAAGCGCATCCTCCGACAGGCCCTCCAGGACCCGGAGAAGGGCCTGGGGAAACGCCAGGTGGTCCTGGAACCGGAGGGGGAGGAACACCTCCTGCGCATGGCGGACGGCGACGCCCGCCGGGTGCTGAACGCCCTGGAGCTGGCGGTCCTGAGCACCCCGCCGGACGCCCGGGGCCGGGTGCGCATCGGGCTCCCCGAGGCCGAGGCCTCCACCCAGAGGCGGGCCCTGCGGTACGACAAATCCTCCGACGACCATTACGACACCATCTCCGCCTTCATCAAGTCTTTGCGCGGCTCGGACCCGGACGCGGCCCTGTACTGGATGGCCAAGATGCTCGCCGCCGGGGAGGACCCGCGTTTCGTGGCCCGACGGCTCCTCATCGCCGCCTCCGAGGACGTGGGCAACGCCGACCCCCTGGCCCTGGTGGTGGCCAACGCGGCCTTCGAGGCCGTGGAAAAAGTCGGGATGCCCGAGGCCCGCATCGTGCTGGGCCAGGCCGCCGCGTACGTGGCCGCCGCGCCCAAGTCCAACGCCGCGTACCTGGGGATCAACGAGGCCCTGCGCGAGGTGGAAAACGGCCCCCGCCGCGAGGTGCCCGACCATCTGAAGGACGCCAGCCTGGACCGCAAAACACGGGGCCACGGAGAAGGGTACAAATACGCCCACGACTTCCCCGGGCACTTCGTGAAGCAGGAGTACATGCCCCTTTTGAAAAAATTCTACGCGCCCACGGACCTGGGGTTCGAAAAAAAGATCAAGGAACGCCTGGAGCTCCTGTGGCCGGAACGCAAGGAGGGGGGCGAAAAAAAGACGTGAGCCGACTCTTCCAAAAGCTGACCCTGGCGCGGCACAAATTCTTCCTCAGGAATTATTTCCGACGGGCCGTGCTGTCCCTGCCGGCCGCGCAACGGCGGAGAGAAAGTCGGCTCATGGCCCGGCGCTTGTCCCGGCTCCCCGCCTTCCGCCGCGCCCGCACCGTGGCCCTGTACCTGTCCCTGCCCCACGAACCCAACACCGCCCCGCTCTTGCGCCTCTGCCGCCAACACAAAAAACGAGTGGCGGTGCCGGCGGCGGACCCGGCTTCGCGCCGCCTGCGTTTCGTCCTCCTGCCCCCGGCCCGCGTCCGGTTTTCCAGGAACGCGTACGGCATCGCCGAACCCGCGGGGCCCCGCGTTTTCCTGCCGCCTCAAGCTTTGGACCTGGCGGTGGTGCCGGGCCGGGCCTTCACCCCGCGGGGGGACCGGCTGGGCTCGGGCGGCGGATACTACGACCGATTCCTCAAGCAGCACCCCCGCCTTTCCACCATCGCCCTCGCCCATTCCGTGCAGCTCACGCCTTCCCTGCCCCTGGCCCCCCACGACCGCCGCGTGGCCGTCGTGGTCACGCCCTCCAAAGTTTTTCGTTAAGAATCTCCGGCCTCTTCCGGCCCCAAGGCGGCATGTTCGATACGCCACAGGGGGACCCAAAGACAAAGACTTTTGTCTTGTCGCTATTCCCCGTGCAGGCGCTATGAGACGAGGATTTTTTGAGAGCCGAAGGCCCACCTGTTTGATCCCCGGCGTGGGAGTTTAAGCCGGGGGAGTGGACCCGCCCAGACGTAAGTCTGGGCTTGATGGCGAGGGCCTCCTCTCCACAGGCGGGGGAGCCTCGTTGGTGGGCCGGCCAAAAAATCCGAGCGAATGCCTGCCTCGGGGCGCGTTTTTC
>CAZAEL010000012.1:0-56337 GCA_964484135.1 uncultured Elusimicrobia bacterium | reverse complement strand
GTGAAGGAGCCGCTCCAGACCGGCATCAAGGCCATCGACGCCATGATCCCCATCGGCCGCGGCCAGCGGGAGCTCATCATCGGCGACCGCCAGACCGGCAAGACCGCCATCGCCATCGACACCATCATCAACCAGAAGAACGAGCCCAACCGCCCTTTGTGCGTGTACGTGGCCATCGGCCAGAAGCAGTCCACCGTGGCCCAGGTGGTGCAGAAGCTCCAGGATTTCGGCGCCATGGAGTACACCATCGTGGTGAGCGCCACCGCCTCGGACCCGGCGCCCCTGCAGTACATCGCGCCCTACGCCGGCTGCGCCATGGCCGAGGAGTTCCTGTCCAAGGGCAAGCACGTGCTGTGCGTGTACGACGATTTGTCCAAGCACGCGACCGCGTACCGCCAATTGTCGCTCCTCCTGCGCCGGCCGCCGGGCCGCGAGGCGTACCCGGGCGACGTGTTCTACCTGCACTCGCGCTTGTTGGAAAGAGCCTGCAAGTTGTCTGACAAGAACGGCGGCGGCTCCATCACCGCGCTCCCCATCATCGAGACCCAGGCCGGCGACGTGTCCGCGTACATCCCCACCAACGTCATCTCCATCACGGACGGGCAGATCTACCTGGAGTCGGGACTCTTTTTCTCCGGCGTCCGGCCGGCCGTGAACGTGGGCCTTTCCGTCTCCCGCGTGGGCGGCAGCGCCCAGGTCAAGGCCATGCGGCAGGTGGCCGGCCGCCTGCGCCTGGACTTGGCCCAGTACAACGAGCTGGCGGCCTTCGCCCAGTTCGGGTCCGACCTGGACAAGGCCTCCCAGGCCCAGTTGAACCGCGGCCAGCGGCTGGTGGAGATCCTCAAGCAGGACCAGTACCAGCCCCTGCCCATGGCCAAGCAGGTGGCCCTGATCTTCGCCGCGGTGAACGGTTTCCTGGACGATTTGCCCGTGCCGTCCCTGCGCCGTTTCGAGGCGGAGTTCCACCGGTTCATGGATCAATCCCATCCGGAGCTCCTGTCCGCGCTGGCGGACAAAAAGACCATCGACGATGATTTAAAAGACAAGCTCACCGCCGCGGTGCAGGAGTTCAAGGGGCGCTTCCGGCCGTGATCCCATCACCTGCTTGGTCACTGCAAGTGACCCCGGTGGGGTCAAAGCAGGTGATGGGATGACGAAGCGCGGTTTTTGGGCCGTTCTGTCCGCGGCGCTGCTCCTGGCGGGCTGCGCGGGCGGGCGGATCAAGCGGATGGAGGAGCAGCAGAAGCAGATCCTCAAGAAGCTGGAGGAGCTGGAGCTGGTCCTGGCCGGCATGAACAAGCGCCTGACGGTCCGGGAGACCGCGGCCGCCATGAGCGGGGAGGCGGGCAGGGCTTCCGAGTTGAGCGTGTCGGGGCTCCTGAACGACCCCCTGACGTATTCCGGCCAGGTGGTGACGGTGAAGGCCGTGCTGGCCGGGCCCGTGGACAAGGAACGGTCTTTCTTCGTGGCGATCAACCGGCCCAAGGACGTTTTGAACAACGTGGGCGTGTACTACGACCCGGAGGACATCTCCAGCAAGCGGGACGTGTACCTGTCGGACCCGGGCCAGTGGCTCCTGATCGAGGGACAATTGGCCGCGGACAAGGAACCCAACGCGTACAAGGGGTATTCCGGGTACGCGCTCAAGGCGAAATCGGTCAGGCGGGCCCCGTAATGAAAGGCAAAAGACCCGGCTTATCAACCTATCAACTTGTCAGCGCCTTTTCTTTTTCGCCTCTCGGGGGTTTATAGATGCCGTCTCTCCGCGAACTGCGCCGCAAGGTCAAGAGCGTCAAGTCCACCCAGCAGATCACCAAGGCCATGAAGATGGTGGCCGCGGCGCGCCTGCGCCGGGCCCAGTCCCGCATCCTGGCGGCCCGGCCCTTCGCGCTCCGCATGCAGAACCTGCTGGCGGACCTGCTCCTGGACCTGGCGGACGGCAACAAGGACGGCGTGCTCACCGCCGACGAGCTGACGCACCCCCTTTTGAAACCGCGCTCGACGGGAGCCCGCGGCGTCCTCTTGCTCACCGCGGACAAGGGCCTCTGCGGCGCCTTCAACACCAGCCTCATCAAGAAGGCCCTGGAGTTCATGCGGGAGAACCAAAACGAGAAGATCGTTTTCTTCTGCGCGGGCCGCAAGGGCCGGGACTTCTTCCGGCGGCTGGGCGCGGACGTCCGCGCCGAATACGTCAACATCTTCAACAGCCTGTCCTACGTCCACGCCGAGATCATCGGCAACGACGTCATGAATTTCTTCCTGTCCGAGGGCGCGCGGGACGTCACTTTGATCTGCAACGAGTTCAAGTCCGTGATCCAGCAGAAACTGACGTGCACGACGCTCCTGCCCCTCACGCCGCCGGCCGCGGACAGGCCCGCCGGCGTCCCCCGGGAGGTGGACTTCATTTTCGAGCCCGCCAAAGAAAAATTTCTGGAGGTCCTGTTCCCGCGGTATTTGAAGGCCCAGATTTTCCGGGCGCTCCTGGAATCCTACGCCGCGGAGATGGGCGCCCGCATGTCCGCCATGGAGAACGCCACCCGCAACGCCAAGGAGCTGATCGACGGCCTCACTTTGTACGCCAACAAGATCCGCCAGGCCGCCATCACCAAGGAGATTTCGGAACTGGTGGGCGGCGCCGAGGCGCTGCAGTAGCGTTTCCGGCGTTTTTGCGCCGGAGGAGGCGCGAGGATGGACAAGAACGACCGTTGGATCGCCCGGAACTTCGAAAAGCTCATTGACCTGTACGGCGGCCGCACCGTGGCCGTGGTGCATCAAAAAGTGGTGGCCGTGGGCCGCTGGCCCGACCAGGTGGAACGGCGGGCCCGGGCCGTGACCGGCGCCAAGGAACCGGCGGTGCTCCGTCTGCCGCGAAAGGACAGCCTGCGGATTGGCCCCTCTCCGTTTCGACTATTCGGTCTTTCATAACGCCAAGGCGCCGGTCATCCCCGTGGAGTTCTGGGGGAGGGGCCGGTGGCACAAGCTGTGGGTGTACGTGGACTCCGGCGCCAGCTTCACGGTGCTGCACACCTTCGAGGCGCGGCGCCTGGGCGTGAAGCTGAAGAAGTGCCGCAAGTTCATGATCGTGGTGGCCGGGGACCGCAAGATCCCGGTCTTTTTGAAAACCATGTCCCTGCGCGTCGGCCGGACCCGCCTCAAGACCGAGGTGGGCTTCTGCCGGGCCCTGGGCGGGGCCTTCAACCTGCTGGGGCGCAAGGACGTGTTCGAGCGGTTCAAGGTCTGTTTCGACGACAAAAGAGAGACGATTACTTTTCATCATTAACGCTTGAAGCAAGGGAGGCGCATCCGGTGAATTTGGGAAAAGTGGTTCAGGTGATCGGCCCGGTGGTGGACGTGGAGTTCCCCTCCGGGGCTCTGCCCGCCATTTACAACGCGGTCAAGATCAAGCGGGAAGGAAAGGACAACGGCAAAGGGGACGGGCCGCAGGTCCTGACCGGCGAGGTGGCCCAGCATCTGGGCGACAACACCGTGCGCGTGGTGGCCCTGGGCCCCACGGACGGACTGAAGCGGGGCCTCGTGGCCGAGGACACGGGCGCGCCCATCTCCGTGCCCGTGGGCAAGGCCTGCTTGGGCCGGCTCCTGGACGTGCTGGGCGAGCCCAAGGATTACCGCGGGCCCATCGAGGCGGCGGAGAAGCTGCCCATCCACCGGCCGCCGCCGTCCTTCGTGGAGCAGGAGACCACGCCCCAGATCTTCGAGACCGGCATCAAGGTCATCGACCTTTTGGAGCCGTACATGAAGGGCGGCAAGGTCGGGCTCTTCGGCGGCGCGGGCGTGGGCAAGACCGTGGTGATCATGGAGCTCATCAACAACGTGGCCAAGCAGCACGGCGGCGTGTCCGTGTTCGGCGGCGTGGGGGAGCGGACCCGCGAGGGCAACGATCTGTGGCTGGAGATGCAGAAGTCCAAGCTGTCCGACGGCCAGCCCGTGCTGTCCAAGGCCGTGCTGGTGTACGGCCAGATGAACGAGCCGCCGGGTTCCCGCCTGCGGGTGGGGCTCTCCGCCCTGACCCAGGCCGAGTATTTCCGGGACAAGGAAGGCCAGGACGTGCTGCTTTTCATCGACAACATCTTCCGCTTCACCCAGGCGGGGTCCGAGGTGTCGGCGCTTTTGGGCCGCATGCCGTCCGCCGTGGGGTACCAGCCCACGCTCGGCACCGAGATGGGCGAGCTGCAGGAGCGCATCACCTCCACGCGCAAGGGCTCGGTCACCAGCGTGCAGGCCATCTACGTGCCGGCCGACGACCTGACGGACCCGGCGCCGGCCACCACCTTCGCCCACCTGGACGCCACCACGGTGCTGTCCCGCTCCCTCACGGAGCTGGGCATCTACCCGGCGGTGGACCCGCTGGACTCCACCAGCCGCATCCTGGACCCCAAGATCGTGGGCGAGGAGCATTACGCCACGGCCCGGGCCGTGCAGCGGGTCCTGCAGCGGTACAAGGACCTGCAGGACATCATCGCCATCCTGGGCATCGACGAGCTGTCCGAGGAGGACAAGCTCACCGTGGCCCGGGCCCGCAAGATCCAGCGGTTCCTGTCCCAGCCGTTCCACGTGGCCGAGGAGTTCACGGGCCGGCCGGGGCGGTTCGTGCCCCTCAAGGAGACCATCCGGGGCTTCAAGGAGCTGGTGGACGGCAAGTGGGACCATCTGCCCGAGCAGGCTTTCTACATGGTGGGCGGCATAGAAGAGGCCGTGGAAAAGGCCAAGACCCTGCAGTCCTAAAAACGGAGGATTCGAATGAACGATGCCATGACGGAAACGGGGGCTGTGGGCGGTCGGTTGTCCTGGGGCGACCTGTTTTCCTGGGCGGTCCGGGTGTTCAAAGCGCCGGGCGGGCTTTTTTCCGGTTTGGCCAAAACCGGCGGGTACGGCACACCGGCCCTGTACGCCCTGTTCTGGCTCTTCCTGTCCGGCGTGGTGGAGCTGGCCGTGGCCCGGTTCAGACCCGCGCCTTTCCGGTTTTCCGCGGGCGTGGAAACCCTGTGGCTCTTCTTGGGGCCCCTGCTCCTCCTGGCCGTCGGGTTTTTGGTGTCCGGCCTGTTCTTCGTGATCTGGCATTTGATGGGGTCCCGGGAAAATTACCAGACCGCTTTCCGGTGTTGGGCCGTGACCACGCCCGTGGCCGTGGCCAGCGCGGCGCTGGGCGTGGTGCCCTTTTTGAACCTCCTGGGGTTTTTGTACGGGATTTTCCTGTTGGTCGTGGCTTCCCAACGGGTTCACGGGATCCCCGCTCGCCGCTCCTGGACCGTGTGGGGGAGCCTGGGCGGCCTGGTCCTGGCGTTGCTGGCGGTGTCTTTGGTGTTTCGCGACCGGCCGTCTTTGCCTGCGATCGATGAGATGACGGCGGTGGAAGGGGTCCTTGAGATTCCGGAGGCGCCGGGGGTCCCGCCGGTGGTGGAACAGCCCACCCCGGAGCCCTTGGCGGCCCAGCCCGCGCCCTCCGCGCCCGCGCAGCCGGAATGAGCGCCGAGACCGCCGCCAAACGGTTTTCCCTGGCCCTGGTCACCCCCGAAAAGGTGGCCTGGGAAGGAGAGGCCGAAGCCCTGGTGGTGCCGGCGCACGAAGGGCAGCTGGGCATCCTGCCCGGCCACGCCCCGCTCCTGGCGCAGCTGTCCCCCGGCGTGCTGCAGATCCGGTCCGGAGACGACGTCAACGTGGTGGCGGTGTCC
Organism: uncultured Elusimicrobia bacterium; assembly: GCA_964484135.1. Taxonomy (GTDB): domain Bacteria; phylum Elusimicrobiota; class Elusimicrobia; order FEN-1173; family FEN-1173; genus CAZAEL01. Next base: position 50,647 of record CAZAEL010000012.1, on the reverse strand, counting down.
GGCGGTTTCGTGGAGGTGTTCGCGGGCCGCGTGTCCGTGTTCGCCGAGACCGCGGAACTGGCCGGCGAGATCGACGCGGAACGGGCCCGCCAGGCCTCGGAGCGCGCCAGGGCCTCCCTGAAGAAGGCCGCGGACGGGGAGCCCCCGGACGTGGACAAGGCCCTGGCCGCCATGAAGCGGGCCGCGGTCCGGCTCAAGGCCGTTCAGCTGGCGCGGCGGTCCGCGCCGCGGGGACACCCCGCCTCTTAGGCTTTTCCCCATGTCCTCCCTTCCGCTTCCCCGCCCGCGTATTTCCCGCGATTCCGAAGACGTCCTGCCCCTTCCGTGACAGACCCCAAGGCCCCGTTTCCAGACCCGGGCGCTTCCCGCCGCGTGACCATGAAGGACGTGGCCGAGCAGTGCGGCGTGTCCCTCTCGACGGTCTCTCTGGTGCTTTCCGGCGATTCGCGCATTCCGCCCTCCACCACCCAGCGCGTGTGGGACGTGGTGAAGTCTTTGGGGTACCGTCCCAACGTCATCGCCCGCAGCCTGGCCCGCCAGCGCTCCCGCACTCTGGGCGTGGTCCTTCCGGACGCGGGCGCGGACGTGGACCGGTCTTTCGTGACGCGGGCCCTGCACGGGGTGTACACGGAAGCCTCCGGACGGGGGTTCCGACTGCTTTTGGAGATGGCCACGCCGCAGTTCATTTCCCGCCGTTTTTACCTGCGCCTTTTCAAGGAAAACGCCGTGGACGGGATCATCTATATGGGGGCCGGCCTGGAGGACGGGTTCCTCAGGGAGCTGGAGCCCCAACGGCACCCTTTCCTGCTCCTGGGCGAATACCTGGACGACGTCCCTTTCCTGCAGGCCGGCCTGGACCATGAACAGGGGGCGTACGCGGCCATCCGCCATCTGCTGGATTTGGGCCACAAACGGGTGGGCCTGCTCACGGGCCCGTCCGGGTTTTCCGCGGCCCGGGACAGGCTCAAGGGGTACGTCCGCGCCCTGGAGGAGGCGGGCGTCTCCCCGGATCCGTCCCTGGTGTCGGACGGCCGGCACCGGTTGGACGCCTCTGAAGCGGCGGCGCGGGAGTTGATTGCCTGCGGCGTCACCGCCGTGTTCGCCGGCAGCGATTTGATGGCCGCCGGCGTCCTGCGGGCGGCCAGGGCCGCGGGCCTCCAGGTGCCCCAACGCCTGTCGGTCGTGGGGTCGGGGGACGGGGATTTGGCCCTGTCCCTGGACCCGCCGCTGACGACCTTGGGATACGACGTGTCGGCCCTGGCCGCGGAAGGGGCCCGGCACCTGATGGAACGGGTGGAAGGCGGGAACGCCGCCGCGCGTTTCCAAAAAAAATGGCCGGCGACCTTGGTGAGCCGCCGGTCTTCGGGGCCGGCGCCGGAGGGTTTGTAAAGGGGATTTATTTTTTTTACATCAATGTTACAATTGCGTTATGCATTGTTAATGTTAAATTCTCTAAACTAGATTCATAAGGCTGCGCAACAGGGCGGGCACCCGGGCGCACAGCGGGCAGCTGAAAAAGTCGGGGCCGGGGAAACCCTCCCCACGAACGCCGAGAGCAAGGACGTTGAAAATGAAAAAAATTCTGGTGGTGGATGACGATCTCGCGCACGCGGAACTGATCGCGGATTTTTGTCAAGAAGCGGGTTTTGAGGCGCGCTCCGTGACGAACGGCCTGGAAGCCATTGACGCGGTCGAGGCGTGGAAACCGGACCTGATCACCCTGGACCTGGAGATGCCCGGGGCGAGCGGCCTGGATGTCTTGCGCCAGCTCCAAAGCCGGCCCGACACGCGGCGGATCCCGGTGGTGGTCATCTCCGTGGTGGCCAAGGGGGCGCTGGAGGAAGGGGAGTTGAAGGGGGCCCAGATGGTTTTCGAAAAACCCCTGAAGTTCCAAAGGCTGCTGCAGCGGCTCCAGCAGCTGCTGGCCGGCGCGGCGGCGAAGCCGGCCCCGAGCCAACCCGTTTTTGAGCCGTTCCGGGAGGTGTCCGTCTAAGCCGACTTTCCGCCGCGCTTTTTTCCGCCCCTCTTCTTCCGTCCCCGATCCCCGCGGTCGGGGATTTTTGTTTCCGCCGCCGCCCAATGGTAGAATAGCGCCATGAATCGAAACGCTGTGGCGGGCGGCGTGTTTCTGCTCTGTTTCGGACTGAACCTTTTTCTGGCCTTCCCCGCCCTGTCTCCCTTCCGCGACGCGGGCGACCTGGCCGCCTCCGCCGCCACCCTGGGCGTGGCCCACCCGCCGGGCTATCCGGCGTACGTGCTGGCCGGCAGGGCTTTCCAGACCCTGGTCCCTTTCTCCAACCCGGCGTACCGGCTCAACGCCCTGTCCGCCCTTTGCGGCGCGGGCGCCACCCTGTTCCTCTTTCTGATCCTGCGGCGGTTCGGCGGCGCGGCCTCCGCCGGGATGGGCGCGGCCCTGGCCGCCTGTCTGCCCGCGGCCCTGGCCCAATACGGGCTTTCCGAAATATACGCCCTCCACGCCCTTTTTTCCTGGGGGCTCCTGTGGGGCGCTTTTGGCGTCACGGACGCGCCGCCCGCGCGCCGTGGTCCGGCATGGCTCCTTCTGGCTTTTTCCTTTGGTCTTGGCTTGGCCAACCATCAGACCCTGGTCCTGGCGGTTCCCCCGCTCCTGGCGCTTTTCTGGCGGGACCCGGTTGCCGCGGGCCGGCGGGTCCGCCTCTTGGGATGGGCGGCGTTGGCCGCGGGCGCGGGGTTTTCCCTCCATGCCTTCCTCCCCCTGCGGTCCCTGGCCGGGGCGGAAACGGTTTGGGGAGAGCCCCACACCCTGGGCGGGTTTTGGGACATGATCACCCGCGCGGACTACGGCAGCGCCACCCTGTCCACGCGCCATTCCACCGCCCCCTTGGGACAGGCCCTGGTTTTTTGGCTCGGGCTCTGGCGCTGGGAATGGGGCCCGCTCGGCAGCGCCTTGGGCTTCCTGGCCCTTGTGTGGGCCCTCCGGGGGCCCCAACGCCGGTCCTGGGGCGGTCCCCTGGCGCTCCTGTGGGTGTTCACGGGCCCGGTCTTCGCCCTGGCCGCCCGCCTGGCGCCGGGGGAGCTGTCCCGGGCCATCCTGCAGCCCATGCTGGTGGTGCCGGGTTTGGCCGCGGCCGCGGCCCTGGGCCTGTGCCTGGGCGCGCTGTGGCGCCGCGGGCGTTTTTGGGCCCTGGCGGCCTTGGCCGCGTTCCTGGTGTTCGTCGGGCTCAAGGGGCTGCCCGGGGTGTTGGGCCAGAACCGCCGGCACAACCACGTGGCTTCGGACTACGGCCAAAACCTGCTGCGCGCGCTTCCGCCCGGCGCCGCGGCGCTCATGATTTCGGACGGGGCCATCTTCGCGGTGGCGTACAGGCAATCCGCGGCGCGGCAGCGCCCGGACCTGCGCGTCCTGGTGGACGCGGACCTGCCCTGGCGATGGCGCCTGTACCGGCGGCGGTTCCCGGACCTGGTGCCGGAAAGCCAGCCCGACGGCGGCCTGGCCCTGGCCCGCTTTCAGGGGGCCCGGGTCCCTTTGTTCACGGAGGGGATGCAGGCCAAGCTCATGGACGCCCTGTGTCCGTCGGCCCTGACGGCCCGCGTCACCTGGCCGCGGCGGTCCGACGCCTGCGCGGTGGAGCTTGAGGAGAAGGCCTGGCAATGGGACTTGTACGTGCGCCGCGTCCCGTCTTCGTTGACGCTTTTGAACGACCATTACAGCCGGGGGCTGCTGAAGACCGTGTCGTCCGGGGCCTTCAACGCCGGGCTCCTCCTGTCCCAGGCCGGCCGCGCGGACGCGGCCCGGGCGCTGTACGCCCGGGCCCTGTTCTGGAACCCGGACCGCCGCCTCAGATGGGCGGAATCTTTTTGAGCCCGTTCCTCCGACGCTGCGAACCCTGTTTGCCCGCGGCGCTGTTCCTGGCCGCCTGGGGCGTCTACGCGGCCGGCGCCGGGCCGTCCCTGTACGGCGGGGACTCCGGCGAGCTGATCGCTTCGGCCGCGGCCCTGGGGGTGTCCCACGCGCCGGGGTACCCCTTGCACGCGCTCCTGGGGCGGCTCTTCATCGAGGCGGTCCCCTGGGGCGCGATCCCGTACCGCGTCAACCTGCTGTCCGCCTTTGTTTCGGCCCTCACCGCCGCGCTCCTGTTCCGGTTGTTGCGCCGCCTCCTCGACAGCCCGCCGGCGGCCCTGGCCGGCGCCGCGCTCTACGCCCTCCTGCCCGTGGTGCGCGACCAGGCCATGACCGCCGAGGTCTTCGCCCTCAACAACCTGGCCGCGGTCCTGCTGCTCCTGTGTTTTGTGGAGGGGCTTCCGCCCGGAGCCGCGTCCCCCTTCCGCGAGCGGTCTCTCTGCGCCTGGGCCTTCCTGTACGGCCTGGGCCTCGCCAACCACCACACGCTGGTTTTGATCTTTCCCGCCTTCCTCCTGCTTTTCTGGCGCGCCCTGCGGGAGCCGTCCCGGGGCTTTTCGTCGAACCTGCGCCGCGCCGCGCAAGAGCTGGGCCGGCGCGCCCCGGCCTGGGGGCTCTTCTTCCTCCTGGGGTTTTCCCTTTATCTGTACCTGCCCCTGCGCGCCGCCCGGCACCCGCCCGTGAACTTCGGCGACCCCCACACGGTCCGGCGTTTTTGGGACGTGCTCACGCGCAAGGAGTTCGGCCGGCTGGAACTGCACCCCGCGTCCGTGCCTTTCCACACCGCCGATCTTTTTCAGCAGCAGGTCCGGGCCTTCGGCCGGCGGCATTTTTCCCAGACGGGCGCGGGCGCCTCCGCGCTGGGGTTGGCCGGGTTGCTTTTGATGTGGCGCCGCCGGGACCCCGCGGGCGGGGCCTGGCTCCTGGCCTGGGCCCTGGCCGGCCCCTTCTTCTCCCTTTTCTCCAACCTGTCGCCCTTCAACACCCTGGCCCAGTGGCGAATGGAGCGGTTCCTGCTCCTGCCCGCGCTGTTCTGCGCCGCCGGGGTCGGCGTCTGTTTCCGGGCGCTGGTTTCCCGCCGCCGTCACGGCGCGGCCCTGGTCCTTCTGGCGGCGCTGGCCGTGGAGCAGGTTTTTTTCACGCCCCGCCCCTGGTTCCGCTGGAACCTGGCGTTCCAGGATTTCGGCCGGAACCTGTGCGCCTCCCTGCCTCCCCGGTCCCTGCTCCTCATCGACCGGCTTCTCTTCGACGAGCCCACCTCCTGCCTTTTGAACCAGATGACGGCGCGGCGGCAGAGGACGGACCTGCGGCCCATCTACCGGCCAGGCACCCTGTTCGAACTTTTTTACGGGGAGGACGTGCTGGAGATCCCCAGACAGGACCGGTTGACGCGGCAGGAGGAGCGGGAGGAGATTTTGTGGAAAAGACTGGACCGGCCCCTGGCGGCCCTGGCCTTTGTGAAGGAAAACCTGCCCCCTTTCCCCTGGACCCTGCGGGGGTACGTGTACCGGCGGGAAGCGGCCCCCGTCTCGCCGGAACCCTTCTATGTCGGCCGCGGCGAGGGCCGGCCGCCGGATTATCCCACGCGTCTGATCCGGGTCCACGACCCTTATTTCCGGGCCAAGGCCGCGCTGGAAGCCGATGACCTGGACGGCGCGGCCCGGGCCGCGCAAGAGGCCTCCTCGCTGGGGCGGGACATGGAGTGGCTCCAGAGCAACCTGGGGTCCCTCTGGAGCCGCTGGTCGGCGCGGACCGCCGCGGGGGCGGGTTCGGAAAAAAGCCTTTCCCTGGCGGCGCGGGCCTTTGAAAGAGCCGTGGCCGTGGATCCCTATTTCCCGCCGGCGCAGTTCGGGCTGGGGTACGTGCGGTTCAGGGAAGCGAAACATCTGGAGGCCATCCAGGCTTTTTCCGAAGCCGCGCGCCTCAGACCCGACTGGCCAGAGGCCCATTACATGCTGGGCCTGGCGTACCGGGTGGCGGGCTCGCCCCAAGGGGCCGCGGGGCCCTGGCGACGTTTCCTTTCCCTGGACCCCCGTTCCCCCCTCGCGCCGGAGGTCCGTCGCGCGCTCAAAGAAGACCGCGCCGGGTGAATTTTTGGTTTGACCGGGTTGCATCGGTCCAATTCGTGGTATGATTGGGGCCGGGGGCTCGTCGGATTCCATGAAAAGGGACGGCGTTCTTGCCAAGGGGATGACAGGACTCTTGCTGGCGGGGTTCCTGGCGGCGCCGTGCGTCCTCTGGGCCGATTGCGCCCCGGGCTGGACGGGCGTGGTCCTGGCCGGCGCCGAATCCGCGGACGGCTGGTCGGTCCAGGCCGACGCGGGCGCCGGCGGCGTCCTCTCCTCCACCGCCGGTTTCGAGGGCCAGGCCCTCCGATTCGACTGGAACATGGGCGCCGGCGCCTGGGTCCAGGCCGTGTACGCCTTTCCCTCCCCGCAGGACCTTTCCACCCGGGACATTTTCGGCTTGACCCTCCGCGGCGGCGGCCCTTCCGAGGAACCCAACAAAATCACGGTCATGTTCGCGGACGCCTCCGGGACCGTCCGCCTGCACAACCTCACCATCACCGAGGTCAACGGCGGCCTCAACGAGATCAACCGCTGGATCATCAACATGCCCATGCCCAAGAAGTCTTTCGTGGAGGGATGGGGAGAGCCCGTCTTCCAATGGGACAAGGTCACCCGTTTCATCGTGGCGGTCAAGCGTCCCAGCCCCTCGCCGCCGGAACCCGCGGGCGGAGGCGGCGGGACCCTGTGGATAGACACCCTGCGGACGGACCGGGCCCAGGACTGGCCCCGGCCCGCGGCCTTTGAAACCGTGACGCCGGACCCCGCGGCCGCGGCCCGGGCCATGGCGTACATCGTGGGGCAACAGAACCGGTCCAACGGGCTCATCGTGTCCTGGAAGGAGGAGCCGGACCAAAAGTCCTGGCTCTACGACCAGGCCGTGGCCCTCATCGCCTTGACCCGGGCGGGAACCTGGGACAACGGCCCGGCCAACGACGCGGCCCGGGCCGCGGAGCGTCTGGCCAACTTCCTCAAGGCCCGGCAAAAGCTCACACAGGAGGAGACGGGGTTTTGGGCCCGGGGCTTCCGCACCTCCGACGGCGCGGAGATCAACACGGACACCTGGGTGGGGGATCAGTCCTGGACCGCGGTGGCCCTGTCCATCTACGCGAAGAAGGCCAACGACCCGGAGGCCATGCTGGCGGCCCGCCGGTCCGGCGCCTGGATCGCCGCCCTCAAGGACGCGTTCTGGGGGCCGGAGGGCGGCGTGGTGGGGCACACGGAGGGGGACCAGGACGCCTGGTGGGCCATGATGGCCGCCTTCCGGTTTGAGGACGCCCAATCCATCCAGGCCTACCTTCTGAATTCGGCCCCCTTCAACCCCGCCAACCCCTACGACAACACCCTCTGGGACCAGGACCTGCGGTACTGGCACGTGTCCCTGGGCCAGCCCCTGTTCGCCATGGACGCGGCCGACTGGACCTCGGCCTTTGCGCGCCATCCCTGGGTCAATCAGCCCCAGCGGGGGTTGGACGCCCTGGGCGTGGTGCGGCGGACCCTGGTGACGCGGAGCAACGACGGCTCCCTTTGCGGGTTCGACGGCATGGGACCTGTGAGCGTGTGGAACGAAAGCCTGGGGCATTTCGCCGCGGCCGGCGGCCCGGACGCCCAGGTGTTCCTCAACACCATGCTGTCCCAGCAGCGGCCCGACGGCGGGGTGCCGGGCTCGCCGGACCAATGGACCACGACCCTGGGCTGGCTCTCGCCCTGGACCGGTTTGGCCGCCACCTCCTGGCTCTACTTCGCCTTGACCGGCGCGCCCTTCAACGACGTGCCCCGGGCCTTTGAGGCCTCTTCCGAAGAGTCTTCCCAGCACGCGGCGCGCCACGCCTTTGACGGAGACGTGAACACCCGATGGGGCTCGGCGTTTTCGGATCCCCAATGGCTCATGCGGTACTTCGGGACGGACACGGTGATCAACCGGGTAACGCTCCATTGGGAGGCCGCGTACGGAAAGGCGTACGACATCCAGATGTCCAACGACGGGCGGAATTGGACCACCCTGTCCAGCGCGGCCAACGGCGACGGCGGCGTGGACGTCGTGAACTTCAGCCCCGTGTCGGCGCGGTACGTGCGCCTGTACGGCACGGAGCGCGGCACGCCCTACGGGTATTCCCTCTGGGAGATGGAGACGGGATACGACGTGACCGCCGCGGCGTCGTCCGAGGAATCCGCGCAGTACGCCGCGGCCTATGCTTTCGACGGGAACATGCGGACGCGCTGGGGCTCGGCTTTTTCCGACCCCCAATGGCTGCAAATCGACCTGGGCGCGTCCGAGATCGTCAACCACGTGGGGATTTTTTGGGAGTACGCCTCGGCCCGGTCCTACCGCATCCAGGTGTCCAACGACGGCGCCTCCTGGGCCGACGTGTACGCCACCGCCGAGGGCGACGGCGGGATGGACGCGGTCTGGTTCAACCCGGTCGCGGCCCGGTATGTGCGCCTGTACGGGGAGGCGCGCAACACGCCGTACGGTTATTCCATCTACGAAATGTACGCCGCCCACGCGGATCCGCCGGGCGGCGGGTCCGCGGGGCTCACGCTCCGGCTGTCCCTCCAGTAGCCGCCCGGACCCGGGCTCAGGACGTCAGGAGCGTTTCCACCGTCCTTCGGAGTTCCCCCACTTCCACGGGCTTGACGAGGTACGCGTCCGCCCCGCACTCCAAGGCGCGCCGTTCGTCGGTTTCCCAACACAGCGTCGACGACATGAGCACCTTGGTGCCCGGGAAATGGTCTTTCACGTACCGGCACACCTCGTGCCCTCGCAGGACCGGCATCATCTCGTCCAGGATCACCAGCCGGGGACGGATGGAGGGAATGATCTCGATCCCCTCCCGGCCGTTGCGGGCGGTCCACACCTGGTGGCCCGCGTCCTCAAGAACCCGGCGGTAGAACGCGGTCACCGAGGGTTCGTCGTCCACCGCCACGATTTTTGACGGCTTCGCGGAGCGGGTGTCGGCACGGTCCTTTTTCGTCGTCGGCGCGGCCATCGTCAAGTCCCCTTGTAAGCCTAGTCCTCCGCCCGCGTCCGCGCCATGCAACAAAAAATCAACGGGTGTTTTCCGCCGGACGGCCCGGCCGCCCCGCGTTCCCATTGATGTATAATGGAGACATGGTCATCAGCGATGCGATACCAGGGTTGGCCGGGGGCCTCTTGATCGGGGCCGGCGCCGGCTTGCTGCTTTTGAGCCACGGCCGGGTGGCGGGCATCAGCGGCATCCTGGGCGGGCTCCTGGGCGGGGCCGGCGGCCGGGCCTGGCGGTTTCAATTCATCGCCGGGCTCCTTTTGGGGGGGCTGGCGTTCCGTCTGTTCGGCGGGACGGTTTTCGCCCCGGTTCCGCGGTCCGCCGGGGCCCTGATCGCGGCGGGCCTGCTGGTGGGGTTCGGCACGCGGCTGGGCGCGGGTTGCACCAGCGGCCACGGGGTCTGCGGCCTGGGCCGGGGGTCGGCGCGGTCCCTGGCCGCCACCTTGGTGTTCATGGCCGCGGGCGCGGCCGCGGTGTTCGTGATCGGACGGTTTTTCGGGGGGGCGTTGTGAAGGGGTTCCTGTCCCTGGTTGCGGGGTTTTTGTTCGGCCTGGGCCTGGCCCTCTCCGGCATGACGCGGCCCGCCAAGGTCATCGGCTTTTTGGACTTTTTCGGGTCCTGGGACCCGACCCTGGCCTTTGTCATGGCCGGGGCCCTCGGGGCGTACGCCCTGGCGTACCGATGGGTCATGAGGCGGTTCCAGCCCCTGTTTGAGCCGGTGTTTTACATCCCGGAAAAGAAGCGGCCGGACGCGCCCCTCCTGATCGGGGCCGCGCTGTTCGGCGTGGGCTGGGGCCTGGGCGGGTTTTGCCCGGGGCCGGCGGTGGTGTCGCTGGTGTCCGGCGCCGGAGAACCTTTTCTGTTTGGGGCCGCCATGCTGGCGGGCATGGCCCTGCGGCGGTGGGCCCTTCCTCCGGACCCGGACGACGACGCCTGCGGGTGATCCTTTGAACTAAAGCAGCTCCTCCACCTTTTCCGGCGGACGGGCCACCACGGCCCGGTTCCCCTTCACCACGATGGGCCGCTGCAGCAGGATGGGGTTCTCCGCGATCAACTTCAGCCAGTCTTTGCGCGGAAGCTTTTCAGGGTCGGGGTTTTTCTCTTGCCAGGGCTTTTCCTTGAACCGGGTGATGGCCTCGGGCCCGGCCCCCAGCTTTTGCAGGATTTCCTCCAGCTCCGCCGCCGCGGGCGGGGTCTTCAGATATTCCACCACCCGGGGCTTGACGCCCTCCTGGTCCAGCCGTTCCTTCACCTTCCGGCAGGTGCCGCATTTGGGGTTGTAGTACAGGGTCCATTCCGACACGGGGTCTCGTCCTCCTGAATTGGGCGCGGTCCGGCGGGCGGGGCAAAAAAACAGGGGAACGGCCCACCTTCTCCGTTCCCCTGTCTACACATCTGATTTAGCAGCCACAGCCGGGTCCGACCATTGTGCCCTCCTTAGTGAGAGATCTCCCTTGATATCCGATATAACGCCGCAGGTCCGAAAAAGTTCCCAGGCTCTTATTATACCCCTTCTCCGACGGAAAAACAAGGGGCTCCGCCGACCCCCCTTGTCCGGGGTTTAGGCTTTTGTCTGGGCGTGGGCCAGGGTCAGGAGGCCCACGTACGTGTATCCCAAGAGGAAAAGGGCGATGAAGGGCAGGGCCCACCAGCGGGCCGTGGACAGGCCCCACAGGAAGGTCAGCAGGAAATAGGCGCCGATCAGGGTTTCCACCAGGCCCTTTTGCCGGCCCGCGGTGCGGTAGCGCTTGTGCCACCAGGTCTCGCCGCGGTTCTGGATGTTGAACTTGGCGGTCCGGTGGAAGTCCGTGGGCACGTTCCACAGGGCCTCCCACACGGCCCGTGAGTTGTTGGCGCACATGCCCACGCCCAGGGCCATGAGCGCGGGCAGGTCCTCCAGGTCCAGCCGGGGGTGGCCGCTCTCTTTTTTGACCACCACGTAAAAGAGGGCCACGGAGAAGGCCGTCATGAGGAAGGCCGCCGTCTCCAGGGTGTTCACCAGGGGCGGCCAGCCCAGCTGGTGCCGGGCGATGAGGCTGGGCAGGAGCAGGAACGAAAGCGCGAAGAGCAGAAGGTACCCCAGGTTGGCGGTGAGGTGCACGGTGCCTTCCAGCTTGACGAAGAAGGGCAGGCGGCTCCGCCAGACCGCGGGCAGGACCTTCTTGGCCACCTGCAGCGCCCCTTTGGTCCAGCGGTGCTGCTGGGAGCGGAAGGCGCCGATGTCCACCGGCAGCTCGGCGGGGCAGACCACGTCGGGCAGGAACAGGAACCGCCAGCCTTTGAGCTGGGCCCGGTAGGACAGGTCCAGGTCCTCGGTGAGGGTGTCGTGGTCCCAGCCGCCCGCCTCCTCGATGGCGCGGCGGCGCCAGACCCCGGCGGTGCCGTTGAAATTGAAGAAGGCGCCGGACCGGTTCCGGGCCGTGTGCTCCAGGATGAAATGGCCGTCCAGGAAGAGCGATTGCACCCGCGTCAGGAGCGAATAGTCCGCGTTGACGTGGCCCCAGCGGGTCTGCACCATGCCCAGGGCCGGGTCCGCGAAATGGGGGATGGTCCGGCGCAGGAAGTCCCGGGGCGGCAGGAAGTCCGCGTCGAAGATGGCCAGGAATTCTCCCTTGGCCAGGCCCAGGCCGTGGGCCAGGGCCCCGGCCTTGAAGCCGTGGCGGTCCGGCCGGGCGATGCGGCGGATGTCGAAGCCCAGGGCGCGTTTTTCCGCGGCCTTCTTTTCCACCAGCGCGCCGGTCTCGTCGGTGGAGTCGTCCAGGACCTGGATCTCCAGGAGCCACTTGGGGTAATCCAGGCCGCAGACCGCCTCGATCATGCGGTCCGCCACGTAGTATTCGTTGTACAGGGGCAGCTGCACCGTGACGCGGGGCCAGACCGCCGGTTCCGGGGGCGTGGGCAGGGGAGGGGCCTTCTTGTAGTGGCGCCAGTACAGGTACAGGATCCAGTACCGGTGAATCCCGTACAGGGACAGGACCAGCAACACGGCCATGTACGCCAGGACGATCAGTTCGTTGAGCATGCTAGAAACTTTTGACGAGCGCCTTGATCTTCTTGATCAGGGACTTGGGGCAGCAGCAGTCCCCGGCTTTCTTGAGCCGTTGCAAGAGCTTCTGTTCGAATTCGAAACGGGTGAAACAGCCGCGGCAGAGGTCCAGGTGGTCGTGGATCTGCTTGTCCAGGTCCGGGGTGAGGTCGTGGCGGTTCACGTATTCGTACAGGTGGTTGAGCACCTCCTCGCAGGGGGAGGACCCGCAGGGACCGGCGGACGCCTTTTTCCGCGGAAGGGTTTTCTTACGCATGGGTCGCGCGCAACGCCGGCGGGCGGGCGGGCCTGATCCCGCCCTTGGCCGGACGGCCGTTGGTTCGTTTCAGGAGGCCCGCCTCCGCGGCGTGCCGGAGCAGGGCGGTCTGGAGCGCCCGCCGGCCCCGCGCCAGACGGGACCGCACCGTGCCCAGGGGGACCTCCAGGGCGTCGGACACCTCCTGGTAGGACAGCCCCTGCAAATCGTACAGGATCACCGCGGTCCGGTACTCCTCCGGCAGGCCGTCCAGGGCCTTTTGGAGGTCCTCGTTGGTGAGCCGGCCCACCACCGCCTCGAAGGGGTCCGGGGAGGCCGGCGCCCCCTGCCGGGCGATGCGGTTGAACAGGTGGAAATCCTCGATCTTGTCGTACGCGTCCAGGGACACCTTTTCCGGCTCCCGGTGCTTCTTGCGGAAGTGGTTGATGTACAGGTTCGTCAGGATCTTGTAGAGCCAGGCGCGGATGTTGGTGCCCGGCTCGAACTGGCCCAGGCTCTTCCAGGCCCGGGCGTACGCGTCCGCCACCAGGTCCTCCGCGGCCTGGGGGTTGCGCGTCATGCGCAGGGCCACCCCGTAGATTTCATCCACCAAAGGCAGCGCCTTGTCCTGGAACTCGCGCCGTCGGGCCGCGTCCCCGGAGCCGCCGTTCCGGTCCGGAAAAAAGCCGGATTTTGAGAGGGCGGCGCCCTTCGCGGAAAGCTTTGTCATGATGGAAAAAAGTTTACCACTTCTGCGGGGGGTAAACAATACGGCGGCGGCTCCGCGCAAATGGTAGAATGGGGGCCGTGTCCATCGGCGGGGCCGGTCCTTTTTCCGGCCCGCCGTCAGGGGGGATCATGCCGCACCGCCAGGCCGGCCGGCCGGACCCGGCCCTTCGCCGGCCCAACCGCCTCATCCGGGAAAAAAGCCCGTACCTCCTTCAGCACGCCCACAACCCCGTGGACTGGTATCCCTGGGGGGAGGAGGCCTTTGCCCGGGCCCGGGAAGAAGACAAGCCCCTCCTTTTGTCCATCGGGTACTCCACCTGCCACTGGTGCCACGTCATGGAGCGGGAGAGCTTCGAGGACCCCGAGATCGCGGCCGTCATGAACCGGCACCTGGTCTGCGTCAAGCTGGACCGGGAGGAGCGGCCCGACCTGGACCGGATCTACATGACCGCGGTCCAGGCCATGACCGGCGCGGGGGGCTGGCCTTTGAACGTGTTCCTCACCCCGGACCTGAAGCCTTTTTTCGGCGGCACCTATTTCCCGCCGGACGCCCGCTGGGGACGGCCCGGCTGGCCGGAGATCGTGGAGCGCGTGGCCCGGGCCTGGAACGACCCGGAACAGCGCAAAAGCATTTTGGCCTCCGCCGGAGAGCTGACCGAGGGGCTGGGGCGGTTCCTGGCCGCCTCCCGGGAGGAGGCGCCGTACGGCCCCGAGCTCCTCTCCAGCGCGGCGGCGTCCTTCCTGGCCGCCCACGACCGGGACCTGGGCGGGTTCGGGCCCGCGCCCAAGTTCCCCATGCCCGTGAACCAGCAATTCCTGTTCCGCCATTACGCCTTCGCCCGGCAGGGGCCCGACGCGGACCGGGCCCGGGCCGCGCTGGAGGCGGCGCTGAACACCCTGCGCCGCATGGCCCGGGGCGGGATCCGCGACCACCTGGGCGGCGGGTTCGCGCGCTATTCCACGGACGAGCGCTGGCACGTGCCCCACTTCGAAAAAATGCTGTACGACAACGCCCAGCTGGCCGTGAACTTCCTGGAAGCGCACCAGATCACGGGCGACCCTTTTTTCGCGCGCGTGGCGCGGGAGACCCTGGAATACGTGCGCCGGGACATGACCCACCCGGAAGGCGGTTTCTATTCCGCGGAAGACGCCGACAGTTTGCCCGCGCCGGAAGCCCCGCGCAAGGCGGAGGGCGCGTTTTACGTCTGGGAAAAGGACGACGTCCTGAAGGTCCTGGGGCCCGTTGAGGGCGAGGTGTTTTGTTTCCATTACGGGGTGGAGCCGGACGGCAACGTCCTGGAGGACCCCCACGGCGAGTTCCCGCGGAAGAACGTCCTGTTCGCGGCCCGCGGCCCGGAGGAGACCGCGAAAAGATTCGGTTTGGAGACAACGGAGGTTGAGTCCCTCCTGGCCGGGGGCCGCGAAAAACTTTTGGCCGCCCGCGCCCGCCGGCCCCGCCCCCATTTGGACGACAAAATCCTGACGTCCTGGAACGGCCTCATGATCTCCGCTTTTGCCCGGGCCCACCAGGTCCTGGGAGACGCCGGATATCTGGACGCGGCGCGGCGGGCCGCGGCGTTTCTCAAAAAGAACTTGTACGATCCTGACAACAAGCGGTTGTACCGCCGATGGCGGGACGGGGAGCGGCGCGTGGAGGGGCTTTCGGACGACCACGCCTTCCTGGCCCAGGGGCTGCTGGACCTGTACGAGGCGGGTTTCGACGCGGACGCCCTGGCTTGGGCCGAGGAGCTGACCGAGTCCCTGCTGGAGCGCTTCTACGACGCTCGAAACGGCGGGTTCTACATGACCGCCGAATCCCAGGATCCCCGCCTGCTGCTGCGCACGCGGGACGAGCAGGACAACGTGGAACCGTCCGCCGCTTCCGTGGCCGTCCTGACCCTGTTGCGGCTGGCCCAGGTCGCGGGCCGGGAGGATTTCCGGCAAGCCGCGGAAAAGACCCTGCGGGCCTCTGCCGCGGCCATGCAAGACCAGCCCCGGGCCCTGCCCTGCATGCTCTCGGCCCTGGCCTTCGCCCTGACCCCGCCGCGGCAGATCGTGGTGGCGGGGGACCCCGGCGACCCCGGCGCGCGCCGTCTCCTGGACGCGGTCCACCGCGCCTTTCTCCCCCACAAGGTCCTGATCCTGGCGCCGGCCGGGCCGGAGCGGGGGCCCCTGTCCCGGCGGCCGGCTTTCCTCGGGGACCTGCCGCCGTCCGGCGGGACGCCCACGGCGTACGTCTGCGTGGATTACGCCTGCCAGCTCCCGACGTCGGACCCCGCCGCGCTGGCCCGGCGGCTGGAGTCGCTTTGACGGGCCGTCCGCCGGCTTGCGCGAAAACCCTTGCCTTCAGGGCGGCTTCTCTGCTAAAATAGGGCACTTTGGTTCCGGCCGGTTCTGGCGCCGGAGCCCACCCCTCGTCCGATAGGCGAGGGAGTCCATAAAGGAGGCACACCGCGTGCAATCCTACGAAAGCATATTCATTACCCCGGCCGACCTGCCCACCCAGCAGCTCGACGACTTCCTGGAAAAGTTCAAGTCCCTGGTCACCAAGGCCGGGGGCCAAATCACCAACGTGGACAAGTGGGGCCGCCGCCGTCTGACGTACCCCATCAAGCGCCATCGGGAGGGGTTCTACGTGCTGGTGATCTTCCAGGCGCCGCCGACGGTCCTGCAGGAGCTGACCCAGTTTTACCGCGTCACCGACCAGGTGATCCGGCACATGACGTGCAAGGCCGTGCGCGTCCGGCCCGGGCGGTACGGCGAGCCGGGACGGGGTCTCCCCACGGCCGCGGCCGCCGCCGCGCCGTCGCAAGCCCCCCAGGAGGTATCCCATGAGCACCCAAACCCTGCGCCTGCCCCAGCTCAATGACGTCCGCCTCGTGGGCCGCCTGACCCGCGACCCCGAGCTTCGCTTCACCACCAAGGGCACGGCGGTCTGCCGTTTCGACCTGGCGGTGAACCGCCGGTACAAGGACAACGCCAGCGGGGAGTGGAAGGACGACACCTCCTTCATCCCGGTGGTGGTGTGGCGGGAGGCCGGCCAGCGGTGCGGGGAGCGCCTCAAAAAGGGCAGCCCCGTGTACGTGGAAGGCCGCCTGAAGAGCAAGTCCTGGGAGACCAAGGACGGGCAGAAGCGTTCCGGCCTGGAGGTGGAAAGCCTCCGCGTGCAGTTCCTGGAACGGATGGGCGCCGAAACCTCCGAATCGCCGTCGGAAGAAGCCGCGACCGCGGAAGCGGGCGTTGCGGGCGCCGACTCCCCGGCGGAAGCGACCGCCGGCGCCGAAGAAATACCCTTTTAACATTGAGGAGATAAGAGAAAATGGACACCACATCGTCTTCCACGCCGTCTTCCCCTTCCGCGGCCCCGGCAACGGGCGCGGACAAACCGGCCGCGCCCCAGGGAACGTCCCCGGCGCCGGCCGGCGCCCGTCCCGCGGGGCCCCGTCCGGCGGGACAACGGCCCCCCTATCAGGGCCGCCCCGGCGGCAGGCCCGGTTTCCAGGGCCGTCCCGGCGGCCCCCGCCCCGGCGGCGACCGCAACGATCCCCGCGGCCGCGGCGGCCGCGGGCGCGGTCCCATCCGGCGCAAGATCTGCCGCTTCTGCGCGGAAAAGGTCTTTGAGCTGGATTACAAGGCCGTGCATATCTTGAGGAGCTTCATGACGGCGCGGGGCAAGATCCTGTCCGGCCGCACCACGGGCAACTGCGCCAAACACCAGCGACAGCTGACCACCTCCATCAAGCGGGCCCAGACCATCGCGCTCCTGCCTTACACGGGGGAATAGCCATGGCCGCCAAGACCAAGATCATTCTGCAAAAGGACATCCCGAACCTGGGCGTGAGCGGGGACGTCAAGGAAGTGTCCCCGGGATACGCCCGCAACTACCTCCTGCCCCGCCGCCTGGCCGTGGTGGCCACCACGCGCCACCTCAAGGCCTGGGACCAGAAGAAGGAAAAGGTGGAGGAGGAGCGCCAGCAGAAGCTGGCCGCCGCCCAGGAGCAGGCCAAGAAGATCCAGGAAGTGGTCTGTACCCTGACCGCCCGCGCGGGCAAAGACGGGAAGCTCTTCGGCTCCATCACCACCGCGGACGTGGCCGAGTCGTTCGTCAAGCAGGGGCTCACGCTGGACCGCCGCTGGATCGAGCTGCGGGAGCCCATCCGCGCCACGGGCGAGTTCACGGGCACCGTCCGCCTGCACCCGCAGGTGCGCGCCTCCTTCAAGATCCAAGTCCAGGCGATCGCCTAAAACCGCGCCGCCGGCGTCCGCCCGGCGGCGTCAAGGTCCCCTGTGCCGGCCCCGTCCGGCCGCCGAGGTGTCTCGATTATGGTCGACGTGATCGAACAGGTTCCCCCCCAGAGCCACGAGGCCGAGGTGGCGGTCCTGGGCAGCATGCTGGCCGAAAAGGAGTCCATGCTCAAGGCCATGGACCTTTTGCGGGACGAGGACTTCTACGAGGGGGCCCACCAGCGGATCTTTTCCGCCATCCGCGAGCTGCACGACCGCAACGTCACCCCCGACGCCGTCACCGTGGGGGAGCACCTCCAAAAAAAAGAGTCCCTGGCCGACGTGGGCGGCCAGTCCTACCTGTTCCACCTCACCAATTTGGTCCCCTCCGCGCTCCACGTCGAGCACTACGCCCGCATCGTCAAGGAAAAGGCCATCCTGCGCCAGATGATCTCCGCCGCCCGCAACGTGGCCGCGGACTGCTACGCGCAAAAGGAGGAGGCCCAGGAGATGCTGGACAAGGCCCAGCAGCTGTTCTTCTCCCTGGCCGAGTCCAAGACGTCCCGCGGCATGACGCCCGCCTCCCAGATCATGCAGGGGGCCATCGCGGCGCTGGAGAACCTGGTGGAGAGCAACAAGTTCGTCACCGGGGTGGCCACGGGGTTCAAGGAGTTCGACCGCCTCACGCGGGGCCTCCAGGCCTCCAACCTGATCATCGTGGCCGGCCGCCCCTCCATGGGCAAGACCGCCTTCTGCCTCAACATCGCGGAGCACGTGGCCATCAAGGAGAAGCGGCCCGTGGTCTTCTTCTCCCTCGAAATGAGCGACCAGGAGATCGGCCTCCGGCTCCTGTGCTCCCAGGCCAACCTCAACCTGCGCAGCGTGCGGGAGGGGTTCCTGGCCCGCAAGAGCTGGCCCACCATCACCAACGTGGCCAGCCAGATCGCGGGCGCGCCGCTGTACTTCGATTTTTCGACGAGCCCGTCGGTGCTGGACGTGCGGGCCTCGGCCCGCCGCTGGGCCCACGAACTCAAGCAAAAGGGGAACCCCCTGGCCCTCATCGTCATCGATTACCTGCAGCTCATGCGCGGCTCCGGCAACGTGGAGAACCGCCAGCAGGAGATTTCCGAAATTTCCCGTTCCCTCAAGGGGCTGGCCCGGGAACTGAAGGTCCCGGTGGTGGCCCTGTCCCAGCTGAACCGCCGCCCCGAGGAGCGGGGCCGGGAAGGCCGGCCGCAGCTTTCGGACCTGCGCGAATCCGGCGCCCTGGAGCAGGACGCGGACCTGGTGGCCGCCATTTTCCGGGAAGAGGTGTACAAGCGGGACGACCCGGACCTGAAGGGCAAAGCCAAACTGTTCGTGCTCAAGCAGCGCAACGGCCCCATCGGGGACGTGGACATGAACTTCCTGGAGGATTTCACCCGCTTCGCGGACCCGGCCCCGGAGGAAGAGTCGTTTTAAGACGTTTTCGGCCGCTCCTTGAGCAAGGCGGTTTCGGGCAAAATAAAGTAGAATTTTTCAATGAGCGAGAAGCCCACGCCTGACCCCCGACCCGCGCGACGCGCTTTCCCCCGCCCCTGAATGGTTTCAGCCTCCTTGTCCGCCGCCCGCCGTTTCTTGAGGCCCACCTGGGCCGAGATCGATCCCAACGCCTTTCGCCGCAACCTGACCGCGCTGGCGGGGGTCCTCGCCCCCGGCGTGCGGATGATCGTGGTGCTCAAGGCCGACGGGTACGGCCACGGCGCCGTTCCCCTGGCCCGGGCCGCCGCGGCCCTCCCGGGCTTGCCCCTCTGGGGCTTCGGCGTCTCCAGCGTGGAAGAGGGCCAGGCCCTGCGGGAGGCCGGCCTGAAGACCCCCGTCCTGATCCTGGGCAGCCTTTTCCCCTTTGACGCCTTCGAGGTGGCCCTGCGCCACGACCTCACCCCCACCGTGGCCAGCCTGGCCGCGGCCCAGGCCCTGGAAAGAACCGCGGGCGCCCTCAAGCGGCGGGCCGCGGCCCACGTCAAGATCGACACGGGCATGGGGCGCATCGGCGTCTCGCCCAAAGCCGCGGCCCAGACCCTGGAGGCCGTGCTGAAAAGCCCTTCCCTCCGTTTGGAAGGGGTATATACCCACCTGGCCCAGGCGGACTCGGCCGAAGTCACCCGAAACCAGTTGGACCTTTTCGAGCAGGCCGTCGCCCCCTTGCGCGCGGGCCAGGTTCCCTTTTTGGCCCATGTGGCCAATTCCGCGGCCGTCCTCCGGCACCCGCGCGCCCATTTGGACGCGGTCCGGCCGGGCCTGGCCCTGTACGGCATTTGTCCGTCCGAGGACCTGCGTTCGCGCGCGGACCTGTCGCCGGTCATGGCCTGGAAGACCCGGGTGGTGTTCCTGAAGACCGTCCAGCCCGGCACCCCGGTCAGCTACGGCGGCACCTTCCGTTTTGAAAAAGCCGCGCGCGTGGCCACCTTGCCGGTGGGTTACGCGGACGGGTACCGACGGAGCCTCTCCAACAAGGGACAGGTGCTGGTGCGCGGCCGGCGCTGTCCGGTGGTGGGGCGCGTGACCATGGACCAGATCCTGGTGGACGTGACCCAGGTCCCGGGCGTGGACGTGGGCGACGAGGCCGTGCTCCTGGGGGCCCAGGGCCGGGACCGCATCTCGGCCGAGGAGCTGGCCCGGTGGGCGGACACCATCCCCTACGAGATCGTCTGCGGCGTGTCCGCGCGGGTGCCGCGGGTCCTGCTGGAATAGGCGGGAGATGCCTCGACGCCGGCGTTTTCAAGGGTGGGTGTTGGCCTGCGCCGCGGCCTGTTCTTTGTTTTCCTTTTCAGCCGCGCCGGCCGAAGAACCGGTTTCCCCCGAACCCGCTCAGGCGGGGACGGTTTCTCCCGAAGCCGCGGCTCCGCCGGACCCGTCCGAAGAGGCCGCGCCCGCCGCGGACGCGGACGAGTTCGGCGGGTTCGAGGAAGAGACGGGCCCCGCGGCCTCCACCGCCCCGGCGGCCGTTCCCTTCGACCCCCTCCGGGGCTTCAACCGGGGGATGTTCCATTTCAACGACAGGATGTACTTCTGGGTGCTCAAGCCCACGGCCCGGATCTACGGCCGCGTGGTGCCCAAGGGCGTGCGCCAGGGCATCCGGCGGTGCTTCAAAAACCTGGGGTTCCCCGTCCGGTTCGTGAACAACGTCCTGCAGGGGAAAATGAGGGGCGCCGGTCGGGAAACCGGCCGTTTTTTGGTAAACTCCACCCTTGGCCTGGCCGGGTTCTTCGACCCGGCCCGGAACTGGTGGGGGTGGGAGCCCAGCGACGAGGATTTCGGACAGACCCTGGGACGGTACGGCGTGGGGGACGGGTTCCCCCTGGTCCTCCCTCTGGTCGGCCCGACCAACGTGCGCGACGCCCTGGGCATGGGGGCGGATTCTTTCCTGAATCCTCTGTCGTACGTGGACCCCCATGACCCGCAGTTTTTCAATCGTACCCGTCTTTACATCCGGGGATTGGAGGCGGTCAACCGCACGTCCCTGGACATCGGCCAGTACGAAAGCATCAAGAAGGACGCTCTGGACCCCTACACCTTCATCCGGGACGCGTACAAGCAGATGCGCGATCAAAAAATCAAGGAGTAACGCGTGAAAACAAGACATCTTTTTCTTGTCTGTCTTTTGGCGGCCGGAACGGCCTGGGGGGCGGACGATAAGGAAGAGGCCTCCCGCCTGCTCCGCAAGACGGTGGACGGCGTCCTGTCCGTGGTCCGCGACAAGAGCCTGGGGACCCAGCAGAAGAAGGACAAGGTCATGGAATGGGTCCGCCCGGTCTTCGATTTCGACCTCATGGCCAAGCTGACGCTGGGCCGGACCCATTGGCCCAAGCTGACCGCCGCGCAGAAGCGGCGGTTCACGGACCTCTTCGTCAAGCAGCTGCAGAACTCCTACCTGGACAAGGTGGAGCTGGTGGCCGACGAAAAGGTGGAGTACGACCAGCCCGTTGAAAAGGACAAGAAGGTCTATCTCCTCACGCGGGTGGTCACCAAGACCGAGCCCATCAGGCTGGCGTACCGGTTCTACCGCGCGAAGGACGGCCTGAAGGTGTACGACGTGGAGATCCAGGACGTGAGCCTGGTCAAATCCTACGGCCTGCAGTACCAGGAAATTTTACGTCAGGGGACGCCGGAAGACCTGTTGAGGAAGATGCAGGAGAAGATCGACCAGCTGGACAAGGAAGCCGCCAGGCCCCCCCGCCGGTGAACCTCGGCATCATCGACATCTACGATAAGCTGGTCCTGCGGCGGCCGGGGCTCTCCCTGGCCGTGTTGCTGGGCCTTTTCGCTTTTCTCTCCTCTGGGGCGAAGGACTTCCGTCTGGACGCCTCCGCGGACTCCCTGGTCCTGGAGCACGACGAGGACCTGCGGTACTTCCGCGAGATCAGCTCGCGCTACCGGACCGAGGAGTTCCTGGTTCTGACCTACAGCCCCCAGGGGGATCTTTTCGCGGACGAGGAGCTGGCCCGCCTGAAAAGCCTGCGAGACGATCTGCAGGGGCTGGAGCGCGTCTCCTCGGTCGTCTCCATCCTCGACGTGCCGCTCTTTCGCAGCCCGCCCATCGCTTTCAAGGATCTGACGAGCCGGCTCCGGACCCTGCTGTCGCCCGACGCGGACCGGGAGCTGGCCAAGAGGGAGTTCGCGGAAAGCCCCGTGTACCGGAACCTCCTGGTGAGCCCGGGCCTGACCTCGACGGCCCTGCTGGTGAACTTCAAGCGGGACGATGAGTCCGCCGCCCTCTTCGACCGGCGCGTCGAACTTCGGGAAAAGAAGCACAACGGCATGGCGCTGTCGCCGGAGGAGGCGACCGAGCTGGCGCGCCTGGAGGCCTGGTACCCCGGGTACAAGGACCGAACCAAGAGCGAACGCCACCGGGACATCAAAGCCGTGCGGGCCGTCATGGACAAATACCGCTCCCAGGTGCGGCTGTTCCTGGGCGGGGTGCCCATGGTGGTGGACGACATGATCTCCTTCGTGCGCAAGGACCTATACGTCTTCGGCGTCGGAATGGTCTGCTTCCTGGTGGTCACGCTGGGGATCATCTTCCGCCGGCTCCGATGGATCGTCCTGCCCGTCGCCACCTGCCTGGCGTCGGTGGCGGTGATGATGGGGATTTTGGGGCTCATGGGCTGGGACGTGACCGTGGTGTCCTCCAACTTCGTCTCCCTGCAGCTGATCATGACCATGGAGTACTCCATCTACGTGGTGGTGCGGTACCGGGAGGTGGTCCGCCAGCGGCCCGACGCGGACCACCGGGAGATCCTCCGGGAGGTGATCCGCACCGTGTTCATCCCGGTCCTGTTCTCCTGCGCCACCACCATCGCCGGGTTTTGGTCTCTGATCGTGTGCGACATCCTGCCCGTGGTCAATTTCGGCTGGATGATGTCCCTGGGTCTGTGCGTGTCCATGGCCGTCACGTTCCTCATGTTCCCCATCACCATCCTTTTCCTGAAGAAGGAGGACGTCCCTCCCGAGGGGCCGGTGGGGCAGTTCATCCCGTCTTTCTTCGCTCGTTTGACGGAAAAGCGCGGCTGGGCCGTTCTGGCCGCCGGCGCGGCGCTGGCCGTCGCCACGGCCGTGGGCATTTCCCGCCTGGAGGTGGAGAACAGTTTCATCAAATATTTCAAAAAATCCACGGAGATTTACCAGGGGATGAAGGTCATCGACGAGGAGCTCGGCGGAACCACGCCCCTGGACGTCATCATCACATTCGACCGGCCCGCGGTCCCCGCCCCGGCCGCGGAGTCGCCGGCCGCCCCGGACGACGAATTTTCGCTGATGGAGGGGGAGGCCGAGGCCGACCCCCGCCGGTATTGGTTCACCGTCGACAAGCTGGCGGAGATCGAAAAAGTCCATGACCACCTGGAATCCCTTCCGGAGTGCGGCAAGGTCCTGTCCCTGGCCACGGTGGTGAAGCTGGTGCGGCAGGTCAAAAACGATCAGCCCCTGGACAATTTCGACCTGGCCCTGGTCTTCAACGAGTTCCCCGAGAAGTTCAAGAAGATCCTGATCGACCCCTTCGTCTCCAAAGAGCACGACGAGGCGCGGGTGATGGTGCGGATGAGAGACTCCCTGGAAACCCTCCGCCGCGACGCTTTCCTGAGACAGACCCGGGCCGACCTGACGGACAAGCTCGGCCTGCCGCCGGACCGGTTCCGGCTCACCAGCGTCATGGTTCTGTACAACAACATGCTGCAGAGCCTGTATCGTTCCCAGATCCAAACCATGGGCCTGGCGGTGCTGCTGCTCATGGCCATGTTCCTTGTCCTGTTCCGTTCGCTCAAGACTTCCCTGATCGCCATCGTGCCCAACCTGTTGTCCACCATGACCGTGATGGGGGTCATGGGCCTGACCGGGACCCCCCTGGACATGATGACCATCACCATCGTGTCCATCGCCATGGGCATCGCGGTGGACAACACCATCCAGTACATCTACCGTTTCCGGTGGGAGCTCCCCCGGGACTGGGACTACCGCGCCTGCCTCAGGCGCTGCCACGGCAGCGTGGGCAACGCCATTTTCTATTCCTGCCTCACCATCATCGTGGGCTTCTCCATCCTGTCGTTGTCCAATTTCATCCCCACGATCCTTTTCGGGCTCTTGACGGCCCTGGCCATGGCCATCACCCTGGCCGCCACCCTGACCCTCCTGCCCCTTCTCATCGTGCTGCTCAAGCCGTTCGGGACCAAAACGCCATAGGAACGGCGGGGTTTTTTCCCAAATTGCGACTTCCCACAGCGCAAAAGAGATTTAGTACAATAAACCGGACGGACTGGTTTTTCGAGGAGCGGGAAGCGGCGGCTCGGCGCAGGGGGAAGGACGGATGCTGAAAGAGGCCCGTATCTATTCGTTGGCGCAGGTGGGAGGCCAGTGCGTCATGGTCTTGGAAGAGACCGACGGCCCCCGTCTCCTGCCCATCTGGATCGGCCTGTACGAGGGCGGCTCCATCGGCATGGCCCTGGCGGGCCAGAAGTTCCCGCGGCCGCTCACCCACGACCTCCTGTTGCAGATGTTGGAGAAGCTGGGCGCCAGCGTGGAAAAGATCGCCATCACGGAACTGAAGGACAGCACCTTTTTCGCGGAGATCCACCTGAAACAGGGCGGCCACGCCTTCGTCATGGACGCGCGCCCGTCGGATTCCGTGGCCATCGCGGTCCGCCAGCGCTGCCCCATCTACGTGGACGACAAGGTTTTCGAGGCCTGCCCGGAGCTCCTCAAGCCCATCAGCGAGGAGGAGGTCCAGGAGTTCAAGAAGAAGCTGGAGACCATGACCCCCGAGGACTTCTTTCGTGACTTGAAGAAGCAGGAGGACGGCGGGGAAGAGGGCGAAAAACCGGCCGAGTAGGGGCCGGATTTCAGGGCCCGGCCGGTCCGGGGCGGGTTCCATGAAAGCCAAGAGCAAAGAGAAGATCGTTTTTCGCTGCCGGGAGTGCGGCGCCTCCAGCCTCAAGTGGCTGGGCCAGTGCCCGGACTGCGGGCGGTGGAACACGCTGGCGGAACACCGCGAGGCCCCGGAAACGGACCGCGCGCCGCGGCGTCTCACGGAATTTTCCTCCCCGCTCACGCCCCTGTCGCGGGCCACGGCGGAGGAGGTCCGGCGGCAGCCCACCGGCATCGGGGAGTTCGACCGCATCCTGGGCGGGGGCGTCTGCCCCGGGTCCATGGTGCTCCTGGGCGGGGCCCCCGGGATCGGCAAGTCCACGCTCATGCTCCAGGCGGCGGACCGCCTGGCGCGGGCGGAGAGCCCCGTGCTGTACGTGTCCGGGGAGGAATCCCTGGCGCAGGTGAAGGCGCGGGGGACGCGCCTGGGCGCGGCCAACGAATCCCTGTGGCTGCTGTCCGAAACCAATTTGGAGAACATCCTGGAGGCGGTCCGCCGGAGCCAGCCCAAGGTCCTGGTGCTGGACTCCATCCAGACGGTGTACAAGGCGGACCTGCCCGGCGCGCCCGGCTCCGTGGGCCAGGTCCGGGAATGCGCGGCCGAGCTTTTGCACCTGGCCAAGGGCGCTGGGATCACGGTTTTTGTCCTGGGCCACGTGACCAAGGAGGGCGACCTGGCGGGCCCCCGCGTGCTGGAGCACATCGTGGACACGGTGCTGTACTTCGAGACCGAGCGCCAGCAGGTCCACCGGGTTCTGCGGGCCTTTAAGAACCGGTTCGGCCCCACCAACGAGATCGGCGTCTTTGAAATGACGGCGCAGGGCCTCCGGGAGGTGGCCAACCCTTCGGAGCTGTTCCTGGGAGACCACGCCGGCGCGGCCGCGCCTTCGGGCACCGCGGTTTTGGCGGCCATGGAAGGGACCCGGCCCCTCCTGGTGGAGGTGCAGTCCCTGGTGTCCCGCACCCTTTTCGGCATGCCGCGGCGGCAGGTGAGCGGCGTGGATTACAACCGGGCCCTGCTTTTGATCG
The DNA here is from genome assembly GCA_964484135.1 of uncultured Elusimicrobia bacterium. GTDB lineage: Bacteria > Elusimicrobiota > Elusimicrobia > FEN-1173 > FEN-1173 > CAZAEL01. The sequence goes on along the minus strand of CAZAEL010000012.1, from coordinate 25,014 downwards.
CGGTGCTGGACAAGCGCTGCGGCCTCCGGCTGGAATCCCAGGACGTGTACGTCAACGTCACGGGCGGCCTGCAGGTGCGGGAGCCCGCCGCGGACCTGGGCATCGCCGTGGCCGTGGCCAGCGCCTGCCGCGACCGGCCCGTGCCCGCCGGCACCCTCTGGGTGGGCGAGGTGGGCCTGGGCGGCGAGTTGCGCGCCGTGGGTCAAGCGGCGGAGCGCCTCCAGGAGGCCAAGAAACTGGGTTTTCGCCGGGCCGTGGTGCCGCGGGCCTGCCAAAAAGGACTCCGGGTCCCGGACGGACTTGAGATCGCGGCCGCGGGTTCTCTGCCGGAGGCGCTGGAGCTGGCGTCCATGTCGGCGCCGGCTGGAAAGGAAAAATCGCAACTCAGGTAAAAAAACATGCTCATCAACCTCATTCGTTTTCTCGTCATCGCTCTGGGGCCCATCATCGGGTACCTGCAGATCTCGCCCGACGCCAAGGGCATCCTGGTGGGCGTGGGCGCGGCGCTCCTCATCATCGCCGTGGAGATCGTGATCGACCGGGTGGCCCTGGACGCCCTCATCGCCGGGGTCATCGGCGCGGTCATCGGCCTGGTGGCGGCCCAGGGCACGGGGTGGGTCATCTACCAGATGGACAACCCCCAGCTCTACGCGCTCACGCAGAAGTACTCGCTCCTGATCCACGTGGTGTTCGCGTACCTGGGCCTCATCATCCTGGTCCGCAAGCGGTCCGAGCTGGAGCTCCTGGACCGGGACCTGATCGTCAAGGGGTCCAAGAAAAAACTCCAGAACACGCACGTGGTGGACACCTCGGTCCTGATCGACGGACGGATCGTGGACGTGTGCGAGTCCAAGTTCCTGAGCGGCATGCTGGTGGTGCCCCGCTTCGTCCTGCAGGAGCTCCAGAACATCGCGGATTCCTCCGACGGTTCCCGCCGCGCGCGCGGCCGGCGGGGCATGGACATGCTGGCCCGCCTGCAGGAGAACCCGGACATGCCGGTGAAGATCTTCGACAAAGACTATCCGGAGATCAAGGAAGTGGACGCCCGCCTGGTGGCCCTGTCCCGGGAGCTGGGCGCCAAGATCCTGACCACGGATTTCAATCTCAACAAGATCGCCAGCCTCCAGGGAGTGACCGTCCTCAACATCAACGACCTGGCCAACGCGCTCCGGCCCGTGGTGCTGCCCGGGGAATCCATGAGCATCTTCGTGGTCAAGGAGGGCAAGGAACGGGACCAGGGCGTGGGATACCTGGACGACGGCACCATGGTGGTGGTGGAGGACGGGCGCCGCGCCGTGGGGCAGAAGCTGAACGTGACCGTCACATCGATTTTGCAGACCTCCGCCGGGCGGATGATCTTCACGAAGTCCCGCGACAAAGGACAGGACCACCACCCGCCCGCGGCGGAGCCTTCCCGCCCCGCCGAAGCCTGAGGACCCCCGGTGTCCGTGTCCGTGGTCCTGGTGGCCGCCGGACGGGGCTCCCGCTTCGGCCCGCCGGGCCGCCGGCCCAAGCAGTTCCGGCCCCTCCGGGGCCGCCCTCTCCTCTGTTGGCCCCTCGAAACTTTTGAATCCACGCCGTCGGTCAGCCACACCCTGCTGGTGGTGCCGGCCGCGTACGTGGGATGGACCCGGACCTTCGTCCGCCGGCATGGATTCCGCAAGGTGCGCGCCGTGGTGGAAGGCGGCCGGGAGCGGGCGGATTCCGTGCGGCGCGGCCTGCGGGCCGCGCCCCGGGACACACGCGTCGTTTTGATCCACGACGCGGCCCGCCCCTTGGTCTCCCGGGACGTGGTGGAGCGGGTCATCGCGGCCGCGCGCCGCACGGGCGCGGCCCTGGCCGCCTGGCCCGTGCCCGACACCCTCAAAGAAAGCGAAGGGCGTGGGGCGAAGGGCAAACGGCAAAAGACGGGCCGCCTCCTGGTCAAAAGGACCATTCCTCGTCATAAGTTGTGGCTGGCGCAGACGCCCCAGGGGTTCCGTTGGCCGCTGGCGGAAAGGCTGATCGGGGCCGGCGGTTCCCCCACGGACGACGTGCAGTGGGCGGAACGGGCCGGGCATCCGGTGGAGATGGTGCTGGGCTCGCCCCGGAATTTCAAAGTGACGGTGCCGGAGGACTTTAAATTCTGTGAGGCGATTCTCAATGAAACAAGAGGCGAAAAAGGAAGGCGTTGATATGTTGATAAAAAACCGAATGTCTTATCAGCTTATCGACTTATCATCGTTTTTTCTTGGTTTGTTCGTATGATCCGGGTGGGGTGGGGGTACGACAGCCACCGGTTCACCCGGGGGCGGAAGCTGGTGCTGGGGGGCGTGACCGTCCCCTTTCACAAGGGCCTGAAGGGCCATTCGGACGCGGACGTGGTCCTGCACGCGGTGATCGACGCGGTCTTGGGCGCGGCGGCCGTGGGCGACATCGGGGATTTTTTTCCGAACTCGGACCCCCGGTACCGCGGCGCTGACAGCCTCGATCTCCTGCGGGAGGTCCGGCGCTTCATCTCCCCCCGCTTCCGCGTGGTCCACGTGGACGCCACGGTGCTGGCCCAGGAGCCGCGGCTCGGGCCGTACAAACAAAGGATGCGGGCCAAGATCGCCCACGCCCTCAAGATGCCCGTGGAGGACGTGAGCGTGAAAGCCAAGACCAACGAGGGCATGGGTTTCGTCGGACGGAAAGAAGGCCTGGCCGCGGTGGCCGTGGCCACCGTGGAGCGCCGGAAAGGGCGGAGATGACCGCGGCGCCGGTCCAGATCCACAGCACCCTGTCCCGCGCCAAGGTCCCGTTCGTGCCTTTGGAGCCGGATCGGGTCCGCATGTACGTCTGCGGGGTCACGCCCTACGACGAATGCCACCTGGGGCACGCCCGCTGCTACGTCACCTTCGATTTCATCCGGCGGGCGCTCCAACGGTTGGGATACCGCGTCACCTATGTCCAGAACTTCACGGACATCGACGACAAGATCATCAAGCGGGCCCAGGAACGCGGGGAAGACCCCTCCGCGCTCGCGGAACGGTACATCCAGGACTATTTCGACAAGATGGACCGTTTGAACGTCCAGCGGGCGGACGCTTACCCGCGGGTCACCCAATACGTGCCCAAGATCACGGCTTTCATCCAACGGCTTCTGGACAAAGGGGTCGCGTACGTGGTGGAGGGCGATGTTTATTACGCGGTGCGCGGGTTCGCGGGATACGGCCGGCTGTCCAACCGGTCCCTGGACGACCTCATTAGCGGCGCGCGGGTGGAAGTGGATGAACGCAAAAAAGACCCCCTGGACTTCGCCCTGTGGAAGTCGGCCAAGCCCGGCGAGCCCTCCTGGGATTCCCCCTGGGGCCCGGGCCGCCCCGGCTGGCACATCGAATGCTCGGTCATGAGCACGGACGCCCTGTCCGAGACCTTCGACGTCCACGGCGGCGGCATGGACCTGATTTTCCCCCACCACGAAAACGAGATCGCCCAGTCCGAGGCCGCCACGGGAAAACCTTTCGCCAAATACTGGATCCACAACGGTTTTGTCACCGTCAACAAGGAAAAGATGTCCAAGTCCCTGGGCAATTTTTTCACGCTGGCGGACATCTTCAAGACATACGACCCGCGGGCGGTCCGGTTCCTGCTCCTGGGCCAGCACTACCGCACCCCCCTGGAGTTTTCCGACGACCTCCTGGAGAAATCCGCGGCGGCCCTGCGGAACGTGGAGGAAACGCTCCAACGCCTTTCCGCGGCCCTGAAGGCCCAGCACGGCACGGACCGGCAGGACGCCAAGGTCCTGGAGGGTCTGTTCGAGACCTTCGAGAAGGATTTTTCCGCCGCGCTCGCGGACGACTTTAACTCCCCCCAGGCGCTGGCCGCCTTGCACGAGCTTTTGGGGGCGCTGGGCACGCGCACGGCCACCCACAAGCAGATTTCCACCGCCGGCCTCCAGAAAGGGCTGGACCTGGTGCGGCGGGGATTTGAGGACGTTTTGGGGGTTGAGCTTCGGGTTGAAACGGAGGACGGGGGCGCGGACATACAGGCGCTGGTGGACCGGCGGGAAAAGGCACGAAAGGCCAGAGATTGGGCGGAGGCGGACCGCCTCCGGAAGGAATTGTCGGACCGGAACGTGGTGGTGGAAGACACGGCCCAAGGGCCGCGCTGGTGGAAAAAGACGTGAGGGACGGCGAAAGGCGGCATGAACGGAAGGGAAAGGGGTGGCGGGGTTTTCGCCCGGCCCGCCCCGCCGCACCGGCCCCCGCGGAGCCGCCGTCGGGCGATTTCGTGTACGGCCGCCACCCGGTGCTGGAGCTCCTGCGGTCCGACGAAGGCGGCCGGGTCAACAAACTTTGGCTCCTGCGCGGCGCGGCGGGCGGCCCCTTCGAGGAGCTGCTCCGGCTGGCCCAGGAGAAACGGGTGGTGTTCCAGTGGGTGGACCGGGACCGCCTCAACCAGATGGTCCGCGCCGCCAACCACCAGGGCGTGGTGGCCCGCGTGGCGGCCTTTGACTATGGGTCCCTGGATGATCTGCTTGCCCGCGGCGCCCCTTCCCCGCTCCTGCTCCTGGACGGCATCGAGGACCCCCACAACCTGGGGGCCATCCTGAGGAACGCGGCCTTTTTCGGGGCCGCGGCCGCGGTGGTACCCCGGTGGCGGTCTGCGGGGCTGAGCGGTACCGTGCTCAAGGCTTCGGCCGGCGCCTTGTCCAAAGTCCCTTTGATACAGGTCACGAACATCGCCCAGACCCTCATGGACCTGAAGGCCAAGAATTACTGGATCTACGGCGCCGACCTGGACGGGCAACCCTGCGACGGTTTTTCCTTCAACGACCCCTTCGCCCTGGTGATCGGTTCGGAAGGCCGGGGCCTGCACCGGCTGGTGCGGGAGCGGTGCGACGCGCTGGTGCGCATCCCGGGCGCGGGCGCCATGACGTCCCTGAACGCCTCCTGCGCCGCCGGAGTCCTTTTGTATGAAATTTTCCGCCGGCGGCCCTCCTCCGGAAACAACCGCTAAACCCTCCATCCCGCCGTCCCGCGCCGCCTGGCTCGTCTTGGCGGCCCTGTGGGGCTGGCACGCCTTGCTTTTGGGAACGTGGCTGCGGCAGGACATGCGGCCGCCCAAATGGGACCAATCCGTCCATCTGTCCACGGCCTGGGAATACAAAGAGGCCCTGGCCTCCGGGTCCCTCTGGGATGCGCTGCGCGTGCGCCCCCGTCCCGGCCATCCGCCGTACCCGCCGCTGGTCCATTACGGGATGGTCCCCCTCCTCGCCCTGGCCCGAACCGCCGGATTCCCGCCCGAAGACGCGGCCACCCTGGTCAATCTCCTGTTCATCGCGTTTTTGATCGTCGGGGCCTTTCTCTTGGCCGCCGGCTGGTGGGGAGAGGCCGCGGGCCTGTGCGCGGCGTTTTTGACCGGTTTGGCGCCGCCGGTGCTGTTGTACGCCCGCGAACCCCTCGTGGACCTGGCTTTGGCCGCCTGGGTGGTCCTGGCGTACGCCTGCTGGGCGCGGAGCGGGGATTTTTCCGCGCGCAACTGGAGCCTGGCCGCGGGCGTTTGCGCGGGGTTGGGCATGTTGTCCAAGTGGAGTTTCGTTTTTTACGTGTTTCCCCTCTTGGCGGCCGGGCTTTGGTCTTCTTGGAAGAATCGTGGTCGAAGCCTCTGGTTTTTCCGTTCCGCGGGGCTGGCCCTGCTCGTCTGCGGCCCGTGGTACGCCGTCAATCTTTTGACCGTGGTCCCGCGCGTGTTGCGGTCCGCCTCCATGGGCAAAGGGGAGGGCGACCCGTCCGTCGCGAGCCTCGCCTCCTGGTTGTGGTACCTGGACTTGGCGCGGGAGCAGATTTTTTGGGCCGGGCTGCTTCTGGGCGCGGCCGGCCTCGTCTGGCTCCTGTGGCGCCGCCGGCCCGGGGCCGTCGTTCTGGCGGGCTGGTTCGCGGCCGGGTACGTGTTCTGGAGCCTGCTCTCCAACAAGAACGACCGGTACTTCCTCCCCGTCCTTTTGGTGTTGCCGCTGGCCGCGGCCTCCCTTCCGCGGCGCATCCCCTGGGCGGCCTCGGCCGCGGCCCTGGCCTTTTCCGGCTGGCTGACCTGGGGGCGCGGTCCCCGGGCGGTCCCGCCCCGGCCCGACATTTGGCCGCTGGAAGACGTGGTGCGGTGCGCCGCGACGGCGCGCGACCCCGCGCTGCCCTTCGGTGTTTTGACGGTGGCGGTCAACCACGATTACATGAACGCGAACAACCTGCGGTGGACGGCGGAGAAGCTGGGTTTGTCACCGGAAATCATCGCGCGCGGGAAACTCAAGCGCCTGGGGGAGCTGTCGGAGTTCATCCTGCTCAAGACGGGCAACCTCGGGCCGGACTATGCCTCCATCCGCCAGGAGGAGGCCCGGCAGGAGGCTCTCCGTCCCGGCGGGTGGTTTTTGAGGACTTTTGAGCGCTTGGAGAGTTGGCCGCTGCCGGACGGAAGCGAGGCGGTCCTATTCCGACAGCGCCCCGACGCCGGCCTGTCCTCGCCGGACGCGTCCCTTTTCTCAGGGCTCATCCGGGGGGTGGAATTCCGAGCCCTTGACGTTCGGTCTGCTCCCGGGCCGGCCGGCGTCCCCGTCTGGGAGGCGCGGGCGGAGGCGGTCTCTTTCAAGGGCCTGACGGCGCGGGACGTGCGGCTCCGCTGGGAGGGGATGGCCGTGGCCCGGGACGACCAGGGGGCCCCGCGCCTCCTGCGCCTGCGGCGCGTTTCCCTGGACCGCGCGCGACTTTCGGAGGGGGATTTGGCGGGCTTTCTGTCCGCCAAGGCCCGGTGGCTCAAATCTCCCGAAGCGCGTTTCCTGCCCGACGGCCGTTTCGAGGTCAGGGGAAGGGCGGGTTCGGTCCCCTTGCGGCTGGTCGGCGAATTGGGCTACCATACACAAGCGTCCGGTCCGCCCCGTCTTTCCGCGGAATTAAAGGCCCTGCGTGTCGGCGGCGTTCCCCTGCCCGCGGGGTGGGGCGGTTTCTGCCGCTGGCAATGGGACGGCCGTCCCGCGCCGGGCATGCCTTTTTGGGCCGCGCTGACGGGCCTTCGGACCGCGCCCGCGGCGAACGACGGCGAAGGTTTTTTGGAGGTTTCCCCCGAACATGACTGATCCCCGTCCCTTGCTGTCCGTGGTTGTCCCCGTGTTCAACGAGCAGGACGTCATCGACGAATTCTACGGCCGTCTGAAGAAGACCCTGGACGGCCTGGGAGAGGCCCATGAGGTCCTTTTCGTGGACGACGGCAGCCGGGACGGCACCCTTCCCCGTCTGTTGGCTTTTCAGAAGTCGGACCCCCGGGTCCGCGTCCTGGAGCTGTCCCGCAATTTCGGCCACCAGTACGCCATCACCGCCGGCCTGGACCACGCCTCCGGGTCCGCCTGCGTGGTCCTGGACGCGGACCTGCAGGACCCGCCGGAAATGATCCCGAGGATGATGGACCGATGGCGGTCCGGCCATGAGGTGGTGTACGCGGTCCGCGCCTCCCGCGAAGGGGACGGCCTCTTCAAACGTTGGACCGCGCTCCTTTTTTACCGGCTGCTGGGCCTCTTGGCCGGCGTGCCCATCCCGCCGGACACCGGGGATTTCCGCCTCATGGACCGCCGCGTGGTGGAAGCCCTCTCCCGCCTGCCGGAGCGGAACCGGTTCCTGCGGGGGCTGGTGAGCTGGGTGGGGTTCCGCCAGATCGGCATCCCGCTGGAACGGGGGCCGCGGGCCGCGGGCAAGACCAAATATTCTTTGCTCAAGATGGTCCGGCTGGCGCTCGACGGGCTGACCTCCTTTTCCCATTTTCCGGTCCGGCTGGTGACCTTGGTGGGCGTCGGATGTTTCCTGGGAAGCCTGGGCCTTTTGGGATGGGTGTTTTACGTGAAGTTCGTGGCGTTGAAGAGCATCCAGGGTTGGACCTCCCTCATCGGCGTGGTCCTGTTCCTGGGCGGGGTCCAGCTGCTGGCCGTGGGCGTGCTCGGCGAGTACATCGCCCGCATCTTCGACGAATCCAAGCAGCGCCCCCTCTATGTGGTGCGCGGCTTCCACGGGTTTGGGGACGCCGCCCCTCCTCCCGCCGGGAAGTCCTGACCCCGCGGTTCTCGAAAACAAAAAGGCGCTCCCGGGATGCCGGGAGCGCCTTTTTCATTGTCCGTGGAAAACTCTACAGGGAAGGGCGCAGAACGGGCGCGCCGTCCAAGGGCTGCTTGGGGCGCAGGAGGAAGGTGCCGAAGGTCAGGTCCGCCAGGGGCAGGACGATGTTCAGGTTGCGGTGCATGAACTTGTGGTGGATCAGGTGGTGGTTGTTGATGAAGCGGAAGAACCGCGATCTTTCAAAAGAATGGGTCCCCGGCTTGTGCATGTGGAAATGGAGGTATTCATAAAGGAAGTAATAGGTGCTCATGCCCAGGGCCGCGCCCAACAGGACGTGGACCCCGAAATATTCCGGGATCGTCAACACGGGAAGATTGATGATCAGGAGCAGCGGGTAGTTCCACCAGGCGAAGGTGATGAGCCATTTGTCCTCCGGTTTTTGCAGGTGGTAGGTGGCGTCGGCCTTGAAGACCTGGTGGTGCACCTGGGCGTGCGTCCGGAAGGGGTAATGGAACAGCGTCGGGCGGTGCATGAAGAAACGGTGGAGGAACCATTCGAAATAGCTGGAGTAAAGAAAGGCGATCACGTACGCGACGGACTGCGCGAGGAAAAATTTCAAGGGAGGGCCTCCTGGGCCGGATTTTTGGGGGGTGAGACGCGTTTTCCCGTTTTCAGTTGAGGGACCGGCCCGTTTCCTGGTCGAAGAGATGCAGGCGTTCCAGGTTGAAGACCAGCTCCATGTCCTTGTTCACCTCCGCTTTCACGTAGGGGGGGACCCGCGCCACCACGTCGGTCTTTCCGGCCTTGAGGTAGAGGTAGATTTCCGACCCCATGGGCTCCACCACGTCCACCTTGGCCTTGACGCTGCCGCCTTCGGGCACGGGGCCGTTGTAGAAGAGCCGGTCGTAGATGTCCTCCGGCCGTATGCCCAGCACCACGGACCGGTTGACGCGCGGTTTGACGGTGTCCAGGAGCGGCTTCGGCACGGCCAGGGAGAAAGACTCCTGGCGCAGCCACAGGCCGTCCTTGTTCTGTTCGACCTTGACCGGGAAGAAGTTCATGGGCGGGTTGCCGATGAACCCGGCCACGAACTGGTTGGCCGGCTTGTGGTACAGGTCCAGGGGGGAGGCCACCTGCTGGACCTCGCCGTCCTTCATGACGCAGATGCGGTCCCCCATGGTCATGGCCTCCACCTGGTCGTGGGTCACGTAGATCATGGTGGTCTGGAGCCGGTCGTGCAGCTTGGAAAGCTCCACCCGCATCTGGACGCGCAGCTTGGCGTCCAGGTTGGAAAGCGGTTCGTCGAACAGGAACACGTGCGGTTTGCGCACGATGGCGCGGCCCAGCGCCACGCGCTGGCGCTGCCCGCCCGAGAGGGCCTTGGGCCGCCGCTGCAGGAGGGGTCCCAGGTTCAGGATCTCGGCCGCCTCCCGCACCCGCCGGTCGATCTCGCTTTTGCCGTAGCCGCGGAGCTTCAGGCCGAAGGCCATGTTCTCGTACACGGTCATGTGGGGGTACAAGGCGTAGTTCTGGAAAACCATGGCGATGTCCCGGTCCTTGGGCGGCACGTGGTTGACCGTCCGGCCGTTGATGGTGATTTCGCCCTCGCTGATCTCTTCCAGCCCCGCGATCATTCGCAGGGTGGTGGATTTGCCGCAACCGGAGGGCCCCACCAGGATGAAAAATTCCTTGTCCGGGATTTCCAGGTTCACGTCCCGCACCACGGGATGGTCTCCGTATCGCTTCCAGATGTTTTTCAGGGTGACGCGCGCCATTTTTTCGAAAGCCTTCCTTTTTCTCCCTTGATTCCTCTTCCGGCCCGTACGGGAGACCGCCTGCCGGCTTGGTGGGGAGGATTCCCGGCCACTGATAAACGACCGCTGACGGCGGTCGGTGTTCCACCGCGAACCCGTTCCCGGCCCATGGCGTGGCCCGTACGGGAGTCGAACCCGTGATCTCCGCCTTGAGAGGGCGGCGTCCTAGGCCACTAGACGAACGGGCCACGCCATGGGCCCAGGGGTTAGGGATCTCCGCCTTGAGCGGAAGCGGAGAATTTTATTCTCCGCCAAATAGAGAGGGCCTTCCTTCCCGCTGGCCCGAGGGGCCACGAGGGCAGCGTTCTAGGGTGCCTGGCCAAAGTCAAAGTGCCTTACGGCACTTTGGGAACTTCGGTCTGTCTAGGCACGGGTTGCGAGGTCGTGAGCAACCCAGGCCCTGAGCCGCATCCTGAAGATTTGCGGTGCGCGGCGAAGGGCTAGACGAACGGGCCATGCCAGTGGGGCCTTATGGGCCTTTCCGCAGCCGCCGGTTTTCCACCACGAACCCGTGATCCTGCCTTGCGTGGGAACGGATGCCCTGGCCGACCCAAGGGCCGAAAAAGGGCGGTCCCCCGTTAAAACGGAAAAACCTCCTCAGGAGGGTGAGGAGGAGCCCATGGCCTCGGGAAACAGGCCAAAAACCCATTATATCGGGTGGGGAGCCCCCTTGTCAAACCGGTTTAATGACCCTAAAGCAGGTCCCGAGAAACGGCCCGCAGCCGGAAAGCCACCCCCACCGCGCCCGCCACCAAGACCCCATAAAGGATCTTCCCCCATCGGTCGTCCAAGAGCCGGATCAGGGACGGCATGAGGATGAGGAACAGGAGTATGTAGAGGAGGCCGAAAATCACGGCCTGAAACCCCTTTTTAATTTTGGGATCCAAGGCATTCCTCCTTGAGGCCCGCGATGGCCTCCATGACGCGTCGGCTGAAGGCGTCGTAGTCGGCGTCCGCTTCGGCCCGGAGAGGGGGACCGAAGCGCACGCGGAGGGGCTGCAACGACGAGAGCCGGTCCGCGTTGTGGACGTACACCGGCACCACCGGGCATTGGGTCTTGACCGCCAGCATGCCAACGCCGGATTTGGGCCGCCCCAGCCGGCCGCCCCGCTGGCGCGTGCCTTCCGGGAACAGGATGATGGCCTCCCCGGCCAGGAGAAGCCGTTGGGCGGTCTTGAAGGCGCCCACGTCCCGCTCCACCCGCTTGACCGGGAAGGCGTTGACCTGCCGGATGATCCACCCGAAGACCGGGATCTCGAAGAGCTCCTGCTTGGCCATGAAATGGATCATGCGCGGGATGCAGCTGCCCACCAGGGGCGGGTCCGCCAGGGACACGTGGTTGGAGGCGAAGATCACCCCGCCGGTCAAGGGGATGTGCTCCCGGCCCGAGACGCGGAGCCGCCAGACGGTCCGGAAGGCGGCGGAGAAAAACGCGTGCCCCGCCCAATACAAAACGACGTGCAGCCATGTCCTGGGGCCCAGGGCGTGTTCTTGCGCGGGAGACGCGTGCAAGGTCGTGGTTCCCTCACCCATGGCGGCGGGCCGGCGGATTCTTCACCCAGTCCAGGATGAAATCCGCCACCTCGTGCAGGGACATGCGCGTGGTGTCCACCACCACCGCGTCCGGCGCGGCTTTCAAAGGGGAATCGCGGCGGGTCTTGTCCTTGTGGTCCCGCCGACGGATGGCCTCCAGGACGGCCCTGAGGCTGACGCGGCGGCCCTTGGCCTTCAGCTCCCGGTACCGGCGGTTGGCCCGCTCCTCGGGAGAGGCGTCCAGGTAAAACTTGAAGGAGGCGTTGGGGAAGACCCGGGTGCCGATGTCGCGGCCCTCCATGACCACCCGGCCGCTCTTCCCCATGTCCTTCTGCCGCCGCTGCAGGACCCGCCGCACCTCCGGGACCGCGGCCACCGCGTTGGTCATCTTGGTCACGCGCAGGGTGCGGATGGCGTGGGTGGCGTCGCGCCCGTCCACCAGGATGTGCTGGGCGCCGTTCCGGTGCGCGAAGCGGAGTTTGGTCCGGGAGGCCATGCGGGCCAGGGCCCGCGGCGAGTCGAAAGGGACGCCCTCCTGGATCGCCTTCCAGGCCATGGCCCGGTACATGGCCCCCGTGTCCACGTACCGGGACCGGAGCCGCTGGGCCACCATCTTGGCGATGGTGGATTTGCCGGCGCCGGCCGGACCGTCCAGGGCGATGATGCCGTTGTGTTTCCGGGGGCTCATGGGGCTTTGACCGGCGGGCGTCGTCCGGGCCGTTCGCGGCTCAAGAGGCCGCGGCCCGGAGTTTTTCGAACTCCTCCCAGAAGGAAGGGAAGGAAATGTCCACGCAGTCCGCGTTGAGGATGTTGGTCTCCCCGCGGGCGATCAGGCCCGCCACCGCGAAGGACATGGCCATGCGGTGGTCGCCGAAAGAGTCCACCGTGCCGCCCTTGAGGGGCGTGGGGCCCTCGATGCGAAGTCCGTCGGGCAGCTCCTCGACCCGCGCGCCCATCTTGGTCAGTTCCGTGGTCAGGTGGGCCAGACGGTCGGATTCCTTGACGCGCAGCTCCCCGGCGCCGCGGATCTCGGTGACGCCCTGGGCCTGCGTCGCGGCCACGGCCAGGACGGGGATTTCGTCGATCATGCGCGGGACGATGGCGCCGTCCACGCGGCCCGCCTTCAGGGCGGAAGATTTGACCACCAGGTCGCTGACCGGCTCCCCGCCCACGACCCGGCTGTCCTCCCATTTGATCTGGGCGCCCATGCCCTGGAGGACCTCCAAAATGCCGTCGCGCGTGGGGTTGGTGCCCACGTTGCGCAGCAGGATCTCCGAGCCCGGGGCGATCAGCGCCGCCACCGCGAAAAAGGCCGCGCTCGATATGTCGCCCGGCACCACCCATTCCTGGGCCTGGACGGACTGCCCGGTCCCGATGGAAACGCGGCGGTCCTGGATCTCCAGCTTGACGCCCGCGGCCGTCATCATCCGTTCCGTGTGGTCGCGGGACTTGTACGGCTCCTCCACCGCGGTGACGCCCTCGGCGTAGAGACCGGCCAGGAGCAGGCAGGACTTCACCTGGGCGCTGGCCACCGGGATTTTCCATTCGATGGGTTTGAGGGGCCGGCGCCCGCGGACTTTCAGGGGGGCGAACCGCCCGTCCCGGGCCGCGATGTCGGCGCCCATGAGGCGCAGGGGCTCGGCCACACGGTCCATGGGGCGGTGGGACAGGCTCTGGTCCCCCATGAGCTTGGTCTCAAAGGGCTGGCCGGACAGGACGCCCGCCAGGAGGCGCATGGTGGTGCCGGAGTTCCCGCAGTACACGGTCTGGGAGTCGGCTTCCTGGATGCCGTGGAGGCCCCGCCCGACCACGATCCATTCCCCCCGCCGGTCCAGTTCCACGCTCAGGCCCAGCACGCGGAAGGCCTCGGCCGTGCGCTCGCAGTCCGCGGCCATGAGGGGATGGACGATGCGGGAGGTGCCGTTGGCCAGGGCCGAAAGGATCACGGCCCTGTGGGTGATGGATTTGTCGGGCGGGGGCTGGGTCTCGCCCCGCAGGACGCCGCCGGGAAGGACGACCCGGGTGGTGGTGGAAACGCTCATGGCGAAAGGGCTCCTTGAAGGTGTTTTACGCGAAAATTTTGCGGCGGAACGCCCTGGCCCTGCCCAGGGCGGCCAAGGGCCATCGGCCGGCCGCCAGGCGCGCCAGCCGCTTTTGGAAAAGCCGGACCGCTTCCCGGAGGGACCGGTCGTTCATCCGGAATATGGCGCGCCATTGGGCCGGGTCCGCGTCGGCCACGCGGGTGGCGTCGCGGAAGCTCCCGGCGGCCAGGGCCTTGACCAGGCGCAGGTTTCGGCCCGGCGCGGCCGCGGCCAGGACCAAGGCGTCGGCCAAGAGATGGGGGAGGTGGCTGACCAAGGCCACCTGCCGGTCGTGTTCCGCCGGACGCAGCCGCAAGGTCTTGGCCCCCACGCCGCGCCAGAAGGCCTCGGCGCGGCGCACCGCCGCGGCCGCGGTCCGCGGACCGGGCGTGATCACGCAGACGGCGCCTTGATACAGGTCCGCGCGCGCGTTCTCCACCCCGGTTTTTTCCGACCCGGCCATGGGGTGGCAGCCGACGAACCAGGGGCCCGTGGGCCCCGCGAAAAACCGGCTCACCGTCCGCACGATGGGCTCCTTGACGCTTCCCACGTCCACGACCAGACAGTCGGGCCTCAGGAAAGGGCGGACCTGGCGGGCCAGACCGGCCAAACGGTGGACGGGCGCGGCCAGGACCACGACGGACGCTTCCCGCGCCGCCTCGCCGAGGTCGCTCGTGACGGCGTCCACGCTCCCCCGCCGCTTGGCCTTGCGCAGGGTGGACGGGCGGCTGCCCGTGCCCACCACGCGCCATTTTTTTCGTCGGCGCAGGCACAGGCCCAGGGACCCGCCCATGAGGCCCACGCCGACGATTGCCACAACCGGACGCTTCATGCCCGTGGAAAGTTCAAAGTGAAAAGCGAGAGGGCGAAACCAACTTCGCTGTTCTCAAGCGACATATTTTCTTTTTCAACTTCCCACTTCTCACCTCTCACGCCTTACAGCGTTCGTCCCACGGCCTCGGCCACGCCGCGCAGGTCCTTCATCAGGTGGGACATGTGCGCGGGCAAGAGGGCCTGGTGGCCGTCGGAGAGGGCGGTGGCCGGGTTGGGGTGCACCTCCACCATGATGCCGTCCGCGCCCGCGGCCAGGGCGGCCCGGGCCATGGGCGCGATGAAGTCCCGCACCCCCACGCCGTGGGACGGGTCCACCACCACCGGCAAATGGCTCAGGTGTTTGAGCACCGGGACGGCGTTCAGGTCCAGGGTGAAGCGGGTGGCCGTCTCGAAGGTCCGGATGCCCCGCTCGCAAAGGATCACCTGGGGATTGCCCTTGGCCACGATGTATTCCGCGGCCATAAGCCATTCCTCGATGGTGGTGGCCATGCCCCGCTTGAGCATCACGGGTTTTTGGGACTGGCCCACCTCCCGGAGGAGATCGAAGTTCTGGGCGTTCCGCGCGCCCACCTGGAGGATGTCGGCGTACCGCGCCACCAGCTCCACCTGGCGGGTGTCCATGACCTCCGTGATCACGGGCAGGCCCGTGGCCTTGCGCGCCTCGGCCAGGAACCGCAGGGCTTCTTCGCCCAGGCCCTGGAAGGCGTAGGGCGAGGAACGGGGCTTGAAGGCGCCGCCCCGCAGGACCTGCACCCCCGTTTTCTTGAGCTCCTTGGCCACGAGCATGAGGTTGTCGCGCGTGTCCACGGAGCAGGGCCCGGCCATGACCACCACGCCTTTGGCGCCGATCTTCAGGCCGCCCACCTCGATGACCGTGTCTTCTTTTTTGAACTCCCGGCTGACCAGCTTGTAGGGCTTGGAGATGGGGGTCACCGTTTCGACCTGGTCCATGGATTCGAAGATGTCCCGGTGGGCGATGGCCTTGTTGCCTTCGCCGATGACGCCGATGACGATCTTCTCCGCGCCCTTGGACATCTGGGGGGTGAACCCCAGCTCCTTGATCTTCAGGACAACCTGGTCCACCTCTTTTTTCTTGACGCCGCTCTTGAGTGTCAGGATCATAGTGTCTGTCGAACCTCCCGAAAAGCTTTGATGAACATTTTGTTTTCCTCCGGCAACCCGATGGTGACCCGGATGTGATGGGGCAGGCCGTACTCCTCCACCGCCCGCACGATGACGCCGCGCCTGAGCAGCGCTTCGAAGACCTCGGTCCCGCGCTGGGGCTCCACGTTCACGAGGAGGAAGTTGGCGGCGGACGGAACCCAGCCCACCCGCAGGTCCTTGAGCGCCCGTTCCAGCCGCGGGGTTTCCGCGGCCAGGAGCCGCAGCGAGCGCCGCACCTGGTTCTTGTCCTTCAGCGCCGCCTCGGCCGCGGCCTGCGCCGCCAGGGACACGTTGAAGGGCGGCCGCACCCGCTCCAGGGTTTCCGCCACGGCCTCCGGCCCCACGCCGTACCCGACGCGCAGCCCCGCCAGGCCGTGGACCTTGGAGAAGGTCCGCAGCGCGATGAGGCGGGCCCCGGCCTTGAAGAGCGCGACCGCGTCCGGATAATCCTTTTTAAGGCGGGCGTACTCGAAGTACGCCTCGTCCATCACCGGCATGGCGTGCGCCGGCAGTTCGCGGAGGAAATCGGAGACTTCGCCCGCCGTGTTGTACGTGCCCGTGGGGTTGTTGGGGTTGGCGATGAAGACGAACTTGGTCCGTTCCGTGACCGCCCGGGCCATGGCCCGGAGGTCGTGTTTCAGGTTTTTCATGGGGACCGCGGTCACCCGCGCGCCCATGAGCTCCCCGGCCATGCGGTAGCGCACGAAGGCGTGCTCCGACACCACGATGTCGTCCTCGGGCGTGAGGTACGCCTTGCCCAAAAGCTCGATCAGCTCGTCCGAGCCCGCGCCCAGCATGACCTGGGACGGTTTCACGCCCAGGCGCTTGGCCACGGCCTGACGCAGGTCCGTGCTGAACCCGTCGGGGTACCGGTGCATCCGGTCCGCGGCCTTGCGCAGCGCGGCCGCGGCGGCCCGCGACGGGCCCAGGGGGTTTTCGTTGGAGGCCAGCTTCACCACCTTTTTGAGGCCGTACTGCTTCTTGACCTGCTCCAGGGACCGTCCCGGCAGATAGGGCTCGAACCGCGCCACCTCCTTGCGCGGTTGGGGCGCGGATCGGATCTTGTTGTCGGTCGCGATGTCTGCCATGGTTTTCAGGTTCAGTCGCCCCGCGGGTAGCTGCCCAGGACCTTCAGGAACACGCAGTGTTCCCGGAGCCTCTCCAGCGACCGTTTCATGGGCGCGTCGGACACGTGGCCCTGCACGTCGATGAAAAACACGTACTCCCAGGCTTTTTTCTTGGTGGGCCGGGACTCGATCTTGGTCAGGTTCAGGTTTTCCCCCTTGAAGACCATGAGCAGGTCGTGCAGCGCGCCCACCCGGTCCTTCACGGAAAGCAGCAGGGAGGTCTTGTCGCGCCCCGTGCCGGAGGCCTTGGACATCTTCTTGCCGATGACCAGGAACCGCGTCACGTTGTGCTTGGAATCCTGGATGTTCCGCGCCAGGATTTTCAGGTTGTAGATCTCCGCGGCCAGGGGGCTGGCCACGGCCGCCACCGTCGCGTCCAGGGCCGCGTGGGCCGCGGCGTCCGCGGTGGAGGCGGCCTCCTTCAGGGGCACGCCGCGCAGGTTGGTCTCCAGCCAGCGCCGGCACTGGCCCAGGGCGTTGGCGTAGGAGTACACGGTCTTCACCTTTTTCAGGGATTCCTGGGAGGCCATCAGGCACTGGGAAATGGGGTCCTCCCGTTCCGCGCAGATGACCAGGTCCGACTCGAGGAACATGTCGAGGGTGTGGTTGACCACGCCCTCGGTGGAGTTCTCGATGGGCACCACGCCGTAGTCGGCCCGCCCCTTCTCCACTTCGTCGAACACGTCGCTGATGGAGTTCAGCGGCAGGTACTCCGCGGACCGGCCGAAATGCTTGATGGCGGCCTGGTGGGTGAAGGTGGCCTCCGGCCCGAAGTACGCGATCCGCAGTTTCTTCTGGAGCAGGCGGCAGTTGTTGATGACCGCGTTGAAAATGTCCTCGATCGCCTCGGGCGGCAGGGGGCCGCCGTTGGCCGCGGTGAGCCGGTCCAGGATCTCCCGTTCCCGGTTGGAGGCGTACACCTCCTCGCCGCGCTGGGCCTTCACCTTGCCGACCTTCTCCGCGGCCCGGGCCCGCTCGTTCAGGAGCCGCAGGACCTGGTCGTCCACTTTGTCGATCTGCCGGCGCAATTCTTCCAGCTCTTTATCCGCGTTTTTCGTCATGTTTGATGGCCACCACCGCCGCGAGGCGTTTTTTGGTTTTCATACGACGGAACGAAAAAAATCTTTTGTCGTGCGCGGTGCAAAAGGGCGCGGAAGAGAAGCGCGCGTCCCGGACGCCGGCCCGGCGCGCCTCCCGGCGGAGGCAGCGGGCCAAATCCAACGAGAGCCCGTTTTCCCCCCGTTGTTTCACGGCCCCGGGGACCGCCCGGAAACGCCGCGCCACGTCCGGGCCGATCTCATAGCAGCAGCTTCGGATGTGGGGGCCCAGGCACACCCACGCCTGCTCCGGCCGCGTGCCGTACCACCGGCCCATGCGCCGGAGCGCCTCCGTCAAAATCCGTTTATGGGCGCCGCGCCAGCCCGCGTGCACCAGGGCGCAGGCCCGATGCGCGGGATCAAGGACAAAAACCGGAACGCAGTCCGCGGCGCGGACCCAGAGGGCCAGGCCCGGGACGTCCGCGGCGAAACCGTCGGTGGCGGCCAGCCGGACCGGGGCCGTGGGCCGCGTCGCGCGACGCACCCGGCGGCCGTGCACCTGCACGCCGCCGGCCCAGGAATTCGGCGGAAGGCCCAGGGACCGCAGGGCCCGGCGGAAGGGGCCGGGGCGGTCCATGTCGCCCAGGGGCCGGGTGGTCACGCCCAAAACAACGCCGCACCGGCGTTCCAGCGAAAAGTTCCGGCACCAGCCGTTTCTTAAAAGCCACATAGAAGCCGGGGCTGGGGACTGGGAAAAGGAGTCCCTTAAACCGGCCCCTCGTCCCAAACCGTCTGTCCCGATTTTAATGAAGTTTGCGGAGCTTCCAGCGCAGGTACGCGGGCCGCCGCCGGTCCTCCAGCGCGGGTTCCCCCGCGGGGCCGCCCTTGGGCAGGGCGCGCTTGCCGGAGAGGACGGGCTCGTCCACGGACCCGAGGCGGCGGCGCGGCGGGGGGACGGCGCGCACGGCGGGAAAACCCGTGGCGATCACGGTCACCAGGAAGCGGTCCTCCAGAGAGTCGTCGAAGACCTGGCCGTAGAACACGTGGGCCTCCTGGGCCGCGGCGTTCTTGATGTACTCCATGGCGGTCTTCACTTCCCAAAGCTTGATGTCCTTGTTGCCGCTGATGTTGACCAGGAGCCCCTTGGCGCCGTCGATGGTCACGTTCTCCAGCAAAGGCGACTGGATCGCCTGTTTGGCCGCCTGGAGGGCCCGTTCCGGCCCGTGGCCCTCGCCCATGCCCATGAGCGCCTCGCCGGCGCCGGACATGATGGTGCGCACGTCCGCGAAATCCACGTTGATCATGCCGTGGCGCGTGATCACGTCCGTGATGGCCTGCACCGCCTGGCGCAGGACGTTGTCCGCCACGCGGAAGGCCTCCAGGGAGGTGGTGTTTTCGTCGATGATGTCGAAGAGCCGCTCGTTGGGGATGGCCAGGAGCGTGTCCACGAAGGCCCGCAGGTCCCGGACGCCGGCGTCGGCCTGGGACTTGCGCACCAGGCCCTCAAATTCAAAAGGCCGCGTGACCACGCCCACGATGAGGGGGCGCGGGTCCATCTCCCGGGCGATCTGGGCCACCACGGGCGCGGCGCCCGTGCCCGTGCCGCCGCCCATGCCGGCCGTGATGAACACCATGTCCGCGCCGGCCAGGACCTCCTTGATCCGCTCCCGGCTTTCCTCCGCGGCCTGGCGGCCCAGGACCGGGTTCCCGCCCACGCCCAGCCCCTTGCTGATGCGCTCGCCCAGCTGCAGGCGCACCGGCGCCAGGCTGCGGCGCAGGGCCTGGGAATCGGTGTTGGCGGCCACCAGCTCCACGTGGGAGAGGCCCGCCTCGATCATGCGGTTCACCGCGTTGCCGCCGGCGCCGCCCAGGCCGATGACCCGGATGTTGGCCGGCTGTTCGTTGAAATCTTCCGCGAACTTGATTCGGACCATGGCCCTAGAAAATCTCCTCCACCAGGGCGCGCATGCGCTGGCCCAGCGTGAGCCGGCGCGCGGCCCGGCGGGAACGGGACCATTCGCCCATGTGCCGGTAATGCACCAGGCCCAGGGCCGTGGCGTAGCTGGGATGGCTGATGATGTCCGGCGGGCCCGCGATGCCCTGGGGCAGGCCGAGCCGCACCGGGATCTCCAAGATCTGCTCCGCGGCCTGGGCCGCGCCGGGCAGGAGGGCCCCGCCGCCCGTGAGGATCACGCCCACGCCCGCCACGTGCTCCGCGTAGTTGGAGTTCTGCAGCTCCTCGTTCACCACGGTGAAAATCTCCTCCACGCGGGGCGACATGTAGTCGAAGAGCACCTGGCGCTTCACGTGCCGCGGCGTGCGGCCGTCCACGCTGGTGTACTCGATCTCCTCGTCCAGGTCGCCCTCGGCCAGCTCCCGGCTGGCCGCGCCGTGCCGCTCCTTCATGGACTGGGCCTGCAGGAGCGAAGTCCGCAGCGCGTGGGACAAATCGTGGGTGATGGCGTCCGAGCCGAGGGGCAGCTCCTTGGTGAAGCGCACGCTGCCCTCCGCGAACACGGCCAGGCTGGTGGTCTGGCCGCCCAGGTCCACCAAGAGGCACCCCAGGTCTTTTTCCTCCGCGGTCACCACCACGTCGCCCACGGCCAAAAGCCCGTAGATGGGCTCGTCCACCTGGAAGCCGGCGCGCGCGATGGCCTTCCACACGTTGTTCAAATGGCTCTGCGAGGCGGTGACGATGTGCACGTCCACCTCCAGCAGGCTGGCCTCCATGCCCACGGGGTTGGGCACGCCGTTCTGCCGGTCCAGGATGAAGTCCTGCGGGATCACGTGCACGATCTCCCGGTCCGGCGAGATGGGCACGGCCTTGGTGTTCTCCACGGCCTGGTCCCGGTCTTCGGCCGTGATCTCCTTGTCCGTGCGCGCGATGTTCATGGCGCCGTGGTGGTTGAAGGTCTGGATGTGGGACCCGCGCACGCCGATGAGCACGTTGCGCACCGCGCCGGACAGGCCGGCCATCTCCTCGGCCTCCTCCACCACGCGGGCCACGGAGCGGGCCGTCTCGTCGATGTTGATGACCACGCCGCCCTTGAGGCCCTTGCAGGCCCGGCGGGCGCCGCCGATCACCTCCAGGGCCTCGGTTTCCGGGTCCCGGCGCGCGACCACGCACACCACCTGGCCGCTGCCCACGTCCAGGCTCGTCACGATTTCAGGTTTGGCCATAATTTTTCCTTCGGGCGAAAAGGGATCGTCAGCCCTTTTTCTTTTTCGGGTCGGCCGCCTCGGGCGGCGCGGCCGGTTTCACCACCACGCGTCTTTCGTCCACAAAACGGGCATACTCCAGGCCGCCGGCGGCCGCCTCGTCCTGGAACACGCGCTCCAACCGGGCGATCTTGGCGTCCGTCACGGCTTTGTCCTCAGCCAGGGGGCCCCACACCACGGCGGCGCCGTCCTCCAGATAAAGGGTGGCCTCGCCGTAGGGGGACGCCTTGACCTTGGCCAGGCGTCGGGTCCAGGCGGACTCGGCGTTTTGCAGGCGTTCCAAGAACGCCAGCGCCGCGTCCGCGGCCTTCCCGCCGGGCACGCCGGCCAGGACGGGCAGGCCCTGATAACGTTCCTCCGGCCCTTCCAGGGGGAAGACCACGCCGGCCCGGTCCATGCCGAACCAGCCCTTCTCCTCCTGCCACAGCCGGGCCGCGGGCCGCCGCTTTTGCACGGTCACGCGCAGGCCGCGGTCCAGCCCGCGCCGGATCGTCACCTGGGCCAACTGGGGGAACTCCTCCTCCAGTCGGCGTTCCAGGGCCCGGGCCGAAAACCCGAAAATGTGGTCGCCCGCCGAGAGGCCGATCCGCTGGGCCAGGGCGGCCGGCGCGTCGGGGGAAATGGACACGTCCCGCAGGCGCAGGTGCGGCGATCTGGCCCAGAAGGCGTATCCCAGGCCGCCCAGCCACCCGGCCAAGGCCAGGAAAAAGACCCGCCGGCTCCACAGCCAGAAAAAATGCAACCACGTGCGCATGCGGTACCGCACATGGCTGCGCCGCAGCGCCACCCGGTGGCGTTTCAGGGCCATCAGCGCTTCCGGTTTTTGGCGTCGGCCAGCGCCAGGGACAGGATCGTTAAAATCAGGTCGTCAAAGCCCAGGCCCGCGGCCCGCGCCGCGTCCGGAAAAAGGGAGGTGTCCGTCATGCCGGGCAGGGTGTTGACCTCAAGCAACATGGGCGTCCCCCGGCGCGGCGCCATGAAGTCCACCCGCGCGAAGTGGCGGCATCCCAGCGCGTGGAAAGCCTTGACCGCCAGCCCGGACGCTTGCCGGAGCGCGGCTTCGGGCAGGCGCGCCGGCACCAGGTGGCGCGACCCGCCCTTGGCGTACTTGGAGTAAAAATCGTAGAAGGCGTGCTTGGGGACGATCTCCACCACGGGCAGGGCTTGGCCGTTCAGCACGGCCACCGTGATTTCGGTCCCCGGCGCGAAACGCTCCGCCAGGGCCTCGTCGTCCAGGGCCAGGGCCCGGCGCAGGGCCGGGCCCCATTGCCCGGCCCGTCGGACCACGCTCACCCCGAGCGCGGACCCCTGGGACGCGGGCTTCACCACCCAGGGCGTTTTCAAAGAGGGCGCGGCCCGTTTCTCGCCGCGGCGCACGCAAAACCAATCCGGCGTGGGCAGGCCGCAGGACTCGAAAATTTGTTTGGCCGAGGGCTTGTGCATGGCCAGGGCGCTGGCCCGCACACCGCTGCCCGTGTACGGCACGCCCAGCATGTCCAAGAGCCCCTGCAAAGTCCCGTCCTCGCCGAAGGGCCCGTGCACGGCCAGGAACGCCAGGTCCACGCGCCGGCGGCGGACTTGTTCGGCCACGTCGGGCCGCACGTCGATGCCCGCGTGGGGCAGGCCCAGCCGCTTCAGGGCGCCGCGCACCGCGGCCCCGCTCTTCAGAGAAATGGGCCGCTCCGCGGACCACCCGCCGTAAAGAACGCCGATGCGCCTTCGGCGCAAAGCTTTTAGAAAGTTCCGAGTTCCGGGTTCCGGGTAAGACAACTTGTCGCTTTGAACTTGGAACGCGGCGCTCGGCACTATTCTTCCCCCGCCAGCCAGACTTCCAGCTCCAGCTTCACCCCGAACTTCTCGAACACGGCCTGGCGGGCCTTTTCAATGAGTTGGCGCACGTCCCGGGCCGTGGCGCGGTCCACGTTCACGATGAAATTGGCGTGCCGCTTGGAAATTTCCGCGCCCCCGATGCGCAGGCCTTTCAGGCCCGCGGCCTCCACCAAACGGGCGGCGAAATCGCCGGGGGGGTTCTTGAAAACCGAGCCGCAGTTGTACGTGCCCAAAGGCTGCGTTTCAGCGCGCCGGTTCAACTGTTTTTGAATTCCGGCCATGATATCATTTTTGTTTCCCCGTCGCAATTTGAGCCGCGCGCGCAGCACGAACCGGCCCGCCAGGTTGGACTTGCGGTAGGAAAAAGCGATGTCCTTCCGGGCCAGGGTCCGGACCTCCCCCTCAGGCGTGATGACGTCCACGGATTCCACCAAGGAGCCGATGTCGCCTTCCGGCGTGCCCGCGTTGGTCATGAGCCCGCCGCCCACGGTCCCCGGGATGCCCACCAGGGGCTCGGCCCCGGTCAGGCCCTGCTCCGCGCACTGCTTGGCCAGGTAAGGCAAGGCCACGCCCGCGCCCGTCATCACCCGCTCCCCGTCGAAGGCCAGCGCCTCGAACTCCCCGCGCAAACGCAGCACCACGCCGCGGATGCCCTTGTCCCCCACCAGCAGGTTGGACCCTTGTCCCAGGGGAAAGACCGGCAGTTTGTGTTTTTGGGTCCAGATCATAAGGGCCTTGAGCTGGGGCCCGGTCTCTACCTCCACGTAAAAGTCCGCGGGCCCGCCGATGCCGAAGGTGGAATGGCGGGACAAGGGCTCGTCGGCCTTGGCGCGGTGGACCAGGGGTTTCAGTTCGTCGAAAAGGGAGGTCATAGAGAGGCGTGGGAGGTGGGAAGTGGGAAGTGAAAGGCTGGCCAAAGCATGATTTCTCTTTGACTTTTCACCTCCCACTTCTCACTTTTAACGCTTTTAAAAGCTCTTCGCCCAGCTTCCACACGTCGCCCGCGCCCAGGGTCAGCACCACGTCGCCGGGCTTCACGCGTTTTTCCAGGAGCGCCAGGGCCTTGCCCGCGGGCAGGCGCGTCACCGGCACTTTTTGGGCCGCGATCTTCTTGGCCAGCCAGTCCGAGGTCACGCCCTTGATGGGTTTTTCCCCGGCCGGGTAGATGTCGGCCAGGCAGAAATCGTCCACACCCTGGAAGCTGTCGCCGAACTGGTCCGCCAGGATTTTCGTGCGGCTGAAGCGGTGGGGTTGGAACACGACCACGCAGCGTTGGTCCGGGTGCCGTTCCTTGAGCGCCTGCAAAGTGGCCTTGATTTCCGTCGGATGATGGCCGTAGTCGTCCAGCACGGCCACGCCGCCCGCCTCGCCCTTTTTTTCCAGCCGCCGTCCCACGCCCTGAAAGGTCGCCAAAGATTCGGCGATGGACTTGAAGGGCAGGCCCAGCTCCAGGCCCACGCCCACCGCGGCCAGGGAATTGATCACGTTGTGGCGGCCGGCCACGGCCCAGCGGATTTGGCCCAGGGTCTCCTCTCCCCGCTTCACCGTGAAGACCGTTTCCTTGGCGGAGACGCGCACGTCCACGGCGCGCAGCAGGGCGTCCGTGGCCAGGCCGTACGTCACCAGAGGCCGCCGGATTTGGCGCAGGATTTTGCGGGAGCCCGGGTCATCCACCCCCAGGAACACGGTGCCGTAAAAAGGGACCTTGTTGGCGAAGGTCTCGAAAGCTTCGTACAGGGGCTTCATGCGGCCCCAATAATCCAAATGGTCGTTGTCGATGTTGGTGATGATTGCCAGGGTGGGTGTGAGTTTCAGGAAAGACCCGTCGGACTCGTCCGCCTCCGCCACCAAATATTCCCCCCGGCCCACGCGCGCGCCCGTGCCGATGTTGTGCATGCGGCCGCCCACCACCACCGTGGGGTCCAGCCCGCCCGCCTGCAGCACCAAAGACACCAGGGACGTGGTGGTGGTCTTGCCGTGGGTGCCGGCCACGGCCACCGTGTATTTCAGCCGCGCCAGCTCCGCCAGCATTTCGATCCGGGGGATCACCGGGATGTTCTGCCGGACCGCCTCCATCAATTCCGGGTTGTCTTTCTGGATGGCGGTGGAGGTCACCACCACGTGACAGCCCTTGACGTTTTCGGCCCTGTGGCCGATCTTGACCGCGGCGCCCAGTTGGGCCAGCCGCTTGGTGACGTCGGACTCCTTGGCGTCCGAACCGGACACTTTGTACCCCAAGGTGAGCAGTACCTCCGCGATGCCGCTCATGCCCGACCCGCCGATGCCTATAAAATGGATGTGTTGGATTTTTTTGAACATTA
>CAZAEL010000011.1:0-58751 GCA_964484135.1 uncultured Elusimicrobia bacterium | reverse complement strand
TGCGGAAGTACGTCAAGATGGCCCGGCAGGGTTTCCGGGTCTGGAAGAAGCACGGCGCGTTGGACTACAAGGAATGCGTGGCCGACGACCTGAAGGCCGGCGGCATGCCGTCCTATTTCCCCAAGATGGCCAGGCTGAAGCCCGGGGAGACGGTGGTGTTCTCTTACATCCTCTATAAGTCCCGCGCCCATCGCGACGGCGTGAATAAGAAGGTTATGAAGGAGCTCGGCGACATGGGCGACATGCAGATGCCTTTCGACGTGAAGCGCATGGCGTACGCCGGGTTCAAGGTGGCGGTGGGGGGCTGATCCACGGTATAATCTGGACGGCCCCATGAAAAAGGGGCCATATCTCAATCAAGGGAGAATCAAAAACATGCTTAAACGTTTCGCTGTCGTCGGTCTGGGGGTCCTGTTGGCGGGCGGTTTGCAGGCCGCGGAAAAGAAAGCCAAGGCCGGGGCCATGGAGATGGACGCGGCCATGCAGGAAATGATGAAGCGGGGCGCGCCGGGGGAGCACCACAAGGCGCTGGAGCCTTTTGCGGGCAAATTCACGGTCATGAGCCGGATGTGGATGAAGCCGGGAGACGCGCCCCAGGAGTCCCGGGGAACCTCCGAGCATACCTGGGTGCTGGGCGGCCGGTTCCTGAAAATGGACTTCCGCGGCGACATGGCCGGCCAGTCCTTCGAAGGCCTCGGGTACCTGGGCTACGACAACGTCCGCGGCGAGTACGTGTCCGCCTGGCTGGACAGCATGAGCACCGGCATCTCGCGGTCCGTCGGCCAGTTCGACCCGGCGGCGAAGACGCTGAAGGAAGGCGGTTCCTACAGCTGCGTGATGACCGGAGAGAAGGAGCGGAGCTTTCGGGGCGAGTGGAAGATCTTGGACGCGGACAACCTTTCCTATGCCATGTACCACGCCGGTCCGGACGGCAAGGACTTTAAGTCCATGGAGATCGCCTATCGGCGGGTGAAGTGACCGCCGCCTCGCGAAAGGAAGGTGACCCGATGAAACAACTCTTCAAGCCGCTTCCTCTGTCCGCCCGCGTGTCCGCCGGCCTGCTCCTCCTGAGGCTGGTGTGCGGGCTGGCCTTCATGCATCACGGTTTCGGGAAAATCCAAAACCCCTTCGGCTGGATGGGCCCGGACGCCGGCACGCCGGCCGTTCTCCAGGCGCTGGCCGCCCTGTCCGAGTTCGGCGGCGGGCTGGCGTGGATTTTGGGCCTGCTGACGCCGTTGGCGTCCTTCGGCATCGCCTGCACCATGGCGGTGGCTACCCATCTGCACGCCGTCGTCCTGAAGGACCCCTTTGTGCCCACGGGTCCGGGCCAGGGCGCCTATGAATTGGCCCTGATCTTCCTGTGCGTGGCCGTCCTGCTGATCCTGGCCGGTCCGGGGCGGTTCTCCCTGGACCGTCTCATCTTCGGCGAGAAAAGCTGAGCGGAGAGCCCCCGGTCCTTCTGGCCGGGGCGCCGGGCGTTGTTGAGGCCAAGCGCCTGCGCATCGTCACGGGGGCCGCATCGCCCCATAAAATCGTCCGCGTCCTGTAGCGCTATAAAGAAAGGCCCCGGAGGGACTTCCCTCCGGGGCCTTTTTGCGTCCAGACAGGGCCGGGGCCGTGTGAGGGGGTCAGGCGGCGGGAAGTTCTCCCAGCTCCCGCAGGGCTTCCTTGAGGCGGGCGTCGTGTTTGTGGTTTTCCAGACGGGCCATGAGGCTGTACGCGCAGGGCACCACGATGAGCGTCAGGAAGGCGGACACCGCCACGCCGCCGATGATCACCAGGGCCATGGGCACGCGCGTCTCGGCGCCGGGCCCCAGGGCCAGGGCCGGCGGGACGGCGGCCGCGATGGTGGCGACCGTCGTCATGGTGATGGGGCGCAGCCGGATGGGGCAGGCGTCCAGGAGGGCGTCGTGCACGGACAGCCCCTGTCGGCGGCGTTCGTTGGTGAAGTCCACCAGCAGGATGGAATTCTTTTTGACGATGCCCATCAGGAGCACCAGGCCGATCATGCTGAACATGTTGAGCGACTGTCCGCCGATCACCAGGGCCAGGATGGCGCCCGTGACGCTGAAGGGCAGGGCGATCAGCACCAGAACGGGATGGATGAAGCTGTTGAACTGGGCGCCCAGGATCATGTACGCCACCACCACGCCGAGGGCGAGGGCCAGGAAAAGCCCGACGAAAGCCTCCTTGAAGGTTTCCGCCGCCCCGGAGAACTCCAGCTTCACGCCCTCGGGCAGGAGTTCGCGGCCCATCTGTTCCACCGCCTTCAGGGCGTCGGACTGGGATTTGCCGGACGCCACGTTGGCCTGGAGCCGGATGGCGCGTGACCGGTTCTGCCGGGTGATGCTCAGCAGGGTCTTTTTCTCCGTCAGCTTGACGACCCGGGAGAGCGGCACCACCTGGCCGCGGTTGTTGCGGACCCAGATCTTTTCGACGTCCTCCGCGCTCGTCCTGTCCTGGGGCCGGAACCGGACGCGGATGTCGTAGCGGCGGCCGCCTTTGGAGAATTTCCCGGCGCGGAGGCCGCCGATGGTGGCGCCCACGGCGTTGCCGATGGAGGCCACGCTGACGCCCCGGCGGGACGCCTCGGCCCGGTCCGGCCAAATCTGCAGCTCCGGCATGCCGAGCTTGTAATTGGTGTTGATGTCCGTCATGAGGCCCGATTGCCGCATTTTTTCCTCGAATTTTTGGCTCAGGGCACCGAGCTGGTCCCAGTCCTTGCCCTGGAGCGTGAAGTCCACGGGGTACGCGGGCTCCGACCCGCCGCCCCCGGTGGACAGGTCCAGGAGCAGGACCTTCGTGAAACCGGAGATTTTTCCCAGGTCCTCCCGGACGACGTCCATGAGTTCCTGCTGGGAATAGGCCCTGCGCCGCCCCGGCGGGACGGGCCTGTCCTTGGGCTGCTTCAAAGTGACGAAGATCATGCCGGAGTTGATCTCGCCGCCTTCAAAACCGCCGATGGCGGCGTAGTAGGTCTCCACCTCGCCGCGCGACAGGATGTACTCCTCGGCCTTTTTAAACATCCCGTCGGTGTATTCCAGCGAGGAACCCACCGGCGTCTCCAGCGTCACCAGCAGCATGCTCTGGTCCTGGGGAGGCATGAGCTCCTTCTTGACGACGCCGAACAGCGAAAGGGACGCGACGAACACGAGGATCGCCGACAACACGACCTTCCAACGGTGGCGCAGGCAGACCGAGAGCAGCCTGCGGTAGGTTTCCCGGCCCCAGTCCATGGCGTTGTCCACCCATTTGGCCGGACCCCGGTGCTCCCCCACCCGCAAGAATTGCGAGCAGCGCATGGGCGCCAGGGTGAGCGCCTCCAGGAGCGACAGCGCCACCGCGGCCGAGATGGTGACGCCGAACTGCAGGAGGAACTTTCCGATGACGCCTTTCACGAAGAGCACCGGCACGAAGATGGCCAGGATGGCCACGGAGGCCGCCATGGCGGCGAAGTAGATCTCGCGGGCGCCGATGATGGCCGCCTTCACCTGCGGCTCGCCCCTTTCCCGGTGGCGCACGATGTTCTCCAGCACCATGATGGCGTCGTCCACCACGATGCCGACCACGAGCGTCAGCCCGAGGAGGGTGAAAACGTTCTGCGTATAGCCCAGGAAATAGAGCACGATGAAGGTCCCGAGGATGGAGGTGGGGATGGCCAGCACGATGTTGACGGCGGAGCTCCAGGAGCCCAGGAAGAGCCAGCACACCAGGGAGGTCAGCACCGCGGCCAGGACCAGGTTGAAGTTGAGCTCGTGGGTGGATTGTTCGATGAACAGGGTGGCGTCGAAGTTCACGGCCAGCTTCAGGCCCTGGGGCATGGTCTTCTGCAGCTCCTCCACCTTTTCCTTGACCAGTTTGCTCACCGCCACCATGTTGGCGTTCCGCTGCTTGAGGATGCCCAGGCCCACCGCGTCCTTCCGGCTGACGCGCGAGATGGCCCGGGCGTCCGCCAGGCCGTCCTCCACCTCGGCCACGTCCTTGAGCCGGAAGGGCGTGTAGATGGGCTGGCCGCTGCGGCCGGCGATCACCAGGTCGGCCAGCTGGTCCACGGTCTGGGCCTCGCCCATGACGCGGACGTTGCTCTCCTCCTTGGGCGTGGACAGGTACCCGGCGGGCATTTCCACGTGCTCGTTGCGGAGGGAGGCCAGGATGTCGTCCACCGTGATCTCGCGGGCCCGCATCTTGTCCGGGTCCAGCCAGATCCGCACCGCCGGTTCCACGAACCCGCCCAGGAACACGTCCCCCACGCCGGGGATGGTGGTGAACTTGTCCTTCATCTGGTCCTTGACGTAGTCCATGATCTCGCGGGGCGGGCGGTCCCCCGAGACCGAAATCCACATGAAGGGCTGGTCGTCCGGGTTGAACTTGAGCACGATGGGCGGGTCCATGTCCTTGGGCAGGAGGTACTGGGCCTGGGCCATCTTGCTCTGCACCTCCTGCAGGGCCACGTCCACGTCGGTCTTCAGGTCGAAGTCCACGGTCACCATGGCCTGGCCCTGGCGTGCCGTGGAGGTGATCTTTTTGATGCCCTTCACCGACGTGAGGGAGTTCTCGACGATGTCCACCACCTCGTTTTCCATGACTTCCGGCGAGGCGCCCTCCCACTTGATGAGGACGGTCAGCACGGGGAAGTCCACGTCCGGCAGCTGGCTCTTGCCGATCCGGAAAAAGCCGATGGTCCCGAAGAGGATCATGGCGACCATGAGCATCCAGGCGAAGACGGGATTTTTGATGGAGACGTCGGAGAGGATCACGGCATTTTTTCCATGGCCACCTGGAGGCGGAGGAACGCGATCTTGGCCTGCAGGCGGGCGGCGTCCCAGGCCCGGCGCTGGGCCTGCAGGAGGTCCAGCGCCTGGAGCACGTCCAAATTGGCGACCAGCCCCAGGCCGTACTCCTCCCGCAGGGCGTCGTAGCTCTTCTGCGCGGCCTGGGCGGCCTCCTCCTGGGCCTTCGCCTCTTCAACCACCGCCGTCAGATCGGCGTGCAGTTTGCGCATGCCGTGGAGGACGTTGCGTTCCATCTCCTCCAGGGCCAGGAGAGACTGCCGGTACGCCGATTCGGCCTCCCGCACGCCGGCCGCCGTCGCGCCGCCGCGGAAGAGCGGCACCTTGAGGGAAAGCATCAGGTCCCAATCCAGCACTTCGAGGAAGGTGGCCCGCTGGGTGTAATAGTTGCCGGACAGGTCCACGGCGGGCCAGTACAGGCCCTTCTGGTAGCGGACCCGCTTTTGCTGGGCCGCCACCTCCTCCCGCTGGGCCCGCAGGTCCGAACGCCCGGCGGCCCGGGCCAGGACGTCGTCGAGGGCCTCCACCGGCGGAGGGCCGGGGATGTCGTCCCGGAGCGTGCGGGAGGACAGGTCCCGGCCGGTCAGGAAGGACAGGTCTTCCCGGGCGGCGATGATCCGCGACCGGATCTGCTGGAGCCGGGCCCGGAGCGCCGCGGCGTGGGCCTGGGCCGTGAACACCTCGCTGGCCCGGGCCTTGCCCAGGCGCCGGAATTCCCGGAGGTCTTTGACGCGGTCTTCGGCCAACGCCAGGGCCGCGGCGGCGTTGTCCCGGTCCGATTCGTGCGTCAGCACGGCGTAGAAGGCGGCCGCCACGGTCTCGAAGAGCTCCCGGGAGGCCCTTTCCAGCCGCAGGGCGTCCCGCGCGCTCTCCCGGCGGAAGCCGGACCAGGCCGAGAACTCCCGCAGGCCGGAGAACAGGGGTTGTTCCAGGGTGAATTTAGACTCCACCTGGTTTTTTTCCACGAAACCGGAGAAGCCTTTGCGTTCCAGTTCCTTGACGCCGTCCGGGTCCTGCCAGGTGTCGCGCCATTCCCAGTCCAGTCGGGGCAGGGCGCCGCCCAGGGCCGCGCGGGCCCGGGCCCTGGATTGCTCCACGGCCTCCCGCCGGCTCTTGAGGCTCTCGCTCTGCGCCTGCGCCCATTCGTTGCACTGTGCCAACGTGACCGGGGACAAATCCTCCGATGCCGCGATGGCGCGCAACGGGATTGCCTGTCGGCCCAGCAAAGCCACGATCAGGGCCGCTTTGACATGTTTTTTAACGTCGTTCATAGATTTTCAGTAGAGAAACAGGGCGTTACAAAATGTCCTTGTAACGCCCTGTACGAAGGAAGCTTCAGAGGCCGGTGTGCGCCATCCGTTGTCTGTAACCTATTTTACGAAAAAGAGTTCCCAGGGTAAAGCGGGCGGGCCGCCGCGGCCCGCCCGCTTTCCGGCGGCGCCCGGCCTATTTCCCGAAGACGACTTTCCGAAATAAGATGTTCGGCATGGTTCGTTGATCGGGATTTAATATATAATCGAAGCATCCACCCGGCAGGGATTTCCTATTCACAAGAAGGAGGGGTTTGAGACTATGAAATGGACGGGTCTGTGGTTCAGGGCTTTGTTCCTCGCCTTGCTGTTCTGCGGCTGCGCCAAGCGGTCCATGGACACCAACGTCAAACAAAACGCCGAAAAGGCCTTTGAGAAGCTCGATCAGGAAAAAGAGGGGTACGGCCGGTAGAATCCGCGGGCCATTCCGGAGAGAAGGGGGAGAAAAATGACAAAAACAAAGATCACCGTCGTCGCGTCGTTCGTCCTGTCCCTGTGGGCCGGGCCGGCCTCGGCCGGTTTCGACCGCGTTTTTCCCGTCACGTCTGATTTTTTCATGACCGTGGGGTACAAACTCTGGCTGGCCAACTGGCAGACCGGGAACTTCACCTTCACCTCCCAGGAGGGGTCCAATTCCGCCTCCTACGGCGAACAGGCCGCCGCCTCCATCCCCTCCGTGAGCCTCAAATACAAGCGGGTCTTCCTGTCGGCCAGCATGCTGTCCACCGGGGACTATGACTTCCCCGTTTACACGGACATGATCAGCCTCACGGGCGGGGGCGGCGCCTCCACCCTGCTGGAGCACAGGACCACCGCCTCCCGCGACGAGGTGGACGCCAACCTGGGGGTCTCTGTGAACCCTTCTTTGGCCTTTTCCGTCGGGTACAAGGGCATCACTCAGGACTTCCGGATGAAGACGCGGAGCCTGTCGGGCGTGGCCACCGTCCCGCAGGACGACCAATCCAAGACCAAGTACAGCGGCCCCACCCTGGGGGTCCTGGTGGGGGCGCCCCTGGGCGCCGGGTTTTCGGCGTACGGCAATTTCGTGGGCGGGATCTTGAGCATGAAGTTCGAGCCTTCCAGCGGCACCGAAGACGAGCCGGACGCGGTGTACGAGGGAGCGGAGATCGGGCTGGCGTACAAGGCCAAGAACACGCCCTTTTCCTTCACCCTGGGGTACAAGTACCAGGTCATCGACAACACCACCAACGACAAAAACTTCAAGGACCAGAGGGTCATCGACCTGACCCGCGGGTTCATTTTCGGCCTGAACATCTTTTTCTGAGGGAAAGCGGCGGTTTCCCGCGGCGGGAGGACATGAAAAGGCGCTGGCTCGGCGTTGCGTTGTCCGCGGCCCTGCTCCAGGGCCAGTTTGGGGCCGGGCCCGGCGCGGTCCGGGCCCTCAGCCTGCAGGATGACCTCCTGCAGGTGCCGGAGTTCGGCGTGGACGCGCGCCCGGACGACGCGGCCGTGATCATCGGCGTGGAGAAGTACCGGGACCTGCCGGCGTCGGATTATTCGGCGAGCGACGCGGAGCTGGTGAAAAAGTACATCGCGGCCCTGGGCTATGAGGAGCGGAACATCCAGCTCCTCCTGAACGACCGGGCCACCTTGACGGACATCAAGAAGTCCGTCGAGCGCTGGCTGCCCAACCGCGTGAACCCCAAAAGCCGCGTCTTCTTTTATTACTCCGGCCACGGGTCTCCGGAGCCGGCCAAAGGCGAGGCGTACCTGGTCCCGTATGACGGCGACCCCAACTACCTGGCCGACACCGCGTACCCCCTTCAAAAATTGTACGCCACCCTGGCCGCCCTGCCCGCGGCCGAGGTGGTGGTGGTGATGGACGCCTGTTTTTCAGGCGCGGGCGGCCGGTCCGTCCTGGCGGCCGGGGCCCGGCCCCTGGTGATGCAGGTGAACCAGGGGCCCGCCATCCCCGCGCACATGGCGGTGCTCTCCGCCAGCCAGGCCTCCCAGATCTCCACCTCCGCCCCGGACAAGGAGCACGGCATCATGACGTACCATTTCCTCAAGGCCCTGCGGGAGGGGAAGAACGGCTTGTCCGCCATCTACGAGCACATCAAGCCGCGCGTGGAGAACGACGCCAAGCTGCTCAACGTGCAGCAGAGCCCGAACTTCCTGCCGTCGCCCGCCGAGCGCAAGGGTTTCTTCACCTTTAACATGACCTTCAAGCCCAAGCCGCTCACCGGCGTCGTGGATGAACGGACCCTGAGGAAACTGCAGGAGGAGCAGGAGCGCATCGAGGCGGAAAAGAAGCGTCTGGCGGACGAGCAACAGCGGTTAAAGGAGAAGGAAAGCCAGATGGAACAGGAGACCGCGGCGAAAGACGCGGAGCGTCAGCGGCAGCTGGCCGCGGAACGCGAGAAAATCGAGCGGGAGAAGAAAAAGATCAAAGAATTGGAAAGAGACAAAAAGCCCACCTTCGTTCCGCCCACGTTTTAAACGGTTTTCCGCCCCCCCGGAAGCCCCCCGCCTTTATTCCCGGATTTCGTACGGGATCACCGCCATGGTCCATTGGTCCCGCGGCAGCTGCGCCAGCCGGGACATGATGTTCCCCAAAGTCCCGGCCGACACCGTCTTGTAGGGCCCCACGTCCTTTTCCGCCAGGCTGTTGAGCGACAGGAGGGGGACCCCTTTGGTCGCGATGATGTGCAGCATCTCGAAGGATTGAGCCCGCCCCTGCGGCAGGTACGCGGTGAGGGAGATGCCGGAATCCTTGGGAGGGAATACGAACGTTTTTCCCGGGTTCACGCTGTTCTCGCGCAGGATCCGGTTGGGAAAGAGGAGATGGGTGTTCTGCTCCTCGTCCACGCTCAGGATGTACACCAAAGATTCGTGGCTGAGGCGGAACTTGGCTTCCACCGGCTCGCCGGATCGGTAGGAGGCGCGGGACAGGCCGCCGTCTTCCAGGACGATCTCGTAGCTGGGGTCGGGCCGGCCCTTGAGCTGGATGTGGCCCTTGAGCCTGACGCGGCATTCCGTGGTGCCGTCGGGCTTGGACGCGCAGGCCGGCTCCCCCGCCGGCTCCCACACCGCCACGCCGCGGCTGAAGGTCCAGAGGTATTGGGACACCATTTGGAGGTTCTTCTTTCCGCTTTCCGCCAGCACGTCGCTGAACCCGTAGTACACGTCCACGCCCGTGCCCTTGAACGCCCTGGACAGGGCGTCCTCCTCAGCGCGTTTTTCCGCGTCAATGCGCCGTTCGAATTTCGACGCCACGCCCACGCCGTCCGTCTCAAAGGGGATCTTTTTTGCGGCCGCGGCTTCTTCCGCCGCGCCGGTCACGCGCGGGAAGAAGGCCAGAGACCATGCGGAGAGAAGAGAGCAAAAGATTTTTTTCATGGGACCTCCTTCATCAACTTAAATCACCGGCTCCGGGGACGCGAGTTCTTCGGGGGCTTTGGTGGGTTCGCGGACGGGCGCCAGAGACCAGGCCGGGATCAGGGCCCCGGCCAGGAGCAAAGCGGCCAGGTAGAAGGGCGCGCCCGGGATCTGCCAGGCCGCCTCCGGCCGGATGCACCAGGCAAAGGCGAGGGTGAACAGGCCCGGCCCGATCATCTCCGCGATGCCCACCAGGCTGCTGGTGGCGCCCTGCAATTGTCCCTGTTCCCGGGGGCCCACCCGGCGCGTCATGAGCCCCTGCATGGCCGGGCCGGACAGGCCCCACAGCGACATGAGGGGGATGCCCCACAGGAATCCGGCGCCGGTGGGCGCCAGGCCGTACACCACGAACCCCGCCATGCCGAACAGAAGTCCGACCAGCAGGGCGTTCCGTTCCCCCAGCCGTCTGACCGCGGGCCGCACCAGCCCTCCCTGCACGAGCAGGCTGCAGACCCCCACCGCGGCCAGCACCAGGCCCACGGCTTGTTCGCCCCAGCCGTACCGGTGGCCGGCGTACAGCACGAAGACGCTGGGCAGGGAGACGTGGGCCAGCATGCGGAGGAAGTGGACCAGGGCGAGGCGGTTCAGTTCCGGGTGGGACCGCAACAAGTTGAGGGCGCCCACGGGGTTGGCGCGGGCCCAGGCGAAGGGGGCGCGGTGTTCCTTCGGCAGGGATTCGGGGAGCACGAACAGGCCCCACAGGAAGTTCAGCAGGCTCAGGCCCGCCGCGGCCCAGAAGGGCAGGCGCGGGTCCATCCCGCCCAGGAGCCCGCCCAGGGCCGGCCCCAGCACGAAGCCCGCGCCGAAGGCCGCCCCGACCAGGCCGAAGGCGTGGGGCCGCTTTTCCGGCGGGAGGGTGTCCGCGATGTACGCCGAGGCCGCGGGCACGCTGGCCGCGGTGACGCCCGAAATCACGCGGCCGATGAAAAGCCAGCGCAGGTTCGGCGCCAGGGCCATGAGCACGTAGTCCAGCCCCAGGCCGATGTTGGACAGGAGGATCACCGGCCGACGCCCGAAGCGGTCCGAAAGCAGGCCCACCAGGGGGGAACAGAGGAAGTGCATGAAGGCCCAGACCGTGCCGAAGAGGCCGTAGATCTCCGCGGCCCGGGACGTGTCCCCGCCCATGAAGCGGGTGACCAGTTTCGGCAGGACCGGGATGATGATGCCCAGCGCCAGGACGTCCAGCGTCACGGTCACCAGGATGAAGGCCATGGCCGCGCGGCGGGGGCCCGCGGGATGGGATTCGTTCATGGGGCGATGATTCCGCTCGGCCGGATTTTCACGGGAGGGACATTATACCCTTTTCCCGGGCGCGGCGGCCGTCTTCGCTCCCGCGCCCCGCGCGCCCGGGCCGCGGAAATGGTAATCTATCTTCAGATCGTTTCGAGCTCCGGGGGCGGTTCCGGATCCATCGTCCGGGAAGCCCCCCTTTCAGGGAGGTCCCATGAGAATCGCGAAACTGCTGGTTTTGGCGGCGCTGTTGGCGGGCGCGTCCGGTTGCGTGCTGACCAAGGTGGTCACGGTGCCCATGCGGGTCACGGGCGCGGTCATCTCCATCATCCCCGTGGCCGGGAACACGGCGGACGAAGTCATCGACAAGGCCGCGGACACCGTCGACAAGCTGCCGTTGTAGCGTCCGAAGCGCCTTTCAAAAGAAAGCCCCGGCGGGGACTCCCGCCGGGGCTTTTGTTTTCAAGAGGGGCCGTTCCGCCGCGGTCAGGCGGCGGTGAAGGTTTTCGCCTCGGTTTTCAGGAACTTGACGTAATCCGCGATG
The DNA here is from genome assembly GCA_964484135.1 of uncultured Elusimicrobia bacterium. Lineage (GTDB taxonomy): Bacteria > Elusimicrobiota > Elusimicrobia > FEN-1173 > FEN-1173 > CAZAEL01. Next base: position 47,478 of record CAZAEL010000011.1, on the reverse strand, counting down.
CCCGTTTCGGGGGTGTACGCGGCCTTGAAGCCCAGAATCTTTTCCGCGCGGAACGTGTCGGCGCGGGTGGTGTCCTGGTAGAAGTCGTAGGGGTTGTCGAAGTAGTCCGTGGGTTTGTCCGCGCCCAGTTCCTTGTTGAGGACGGCGATCACCTGGTTGAAGGTGGTGGGCAGGCCGGTCCCCGCGTTGAAGACGCCGCTCCCCTTGAATTCAAAAGCCTTCCAGTTGGCCTGCACCACGTCCTTGACGTAGATGAAGTCCCGGTACTGCTCGCCCCACTTGAAGACGCGGGGGGATTGGCCGGCCGCGATCTGCTTGTAGAGCTGGTAGATCATGCTGGCCGCGGCCTTTTTGTGGAATTCCAGGGGGCCGTACACGTTGAAGTACCTCAGGCCCACCACGGACACGCCGGGGTTTTTCGAGACGAAGGCCGCGGCGGCCTTTTCCATTTCCACCTTGCTTTCGCCGTACACGTTGGCCGGGGCCGTGGGCTGGTCCTCCCGCATGGGCACTTGCCCCTTGCCGTAGGTGGCGGCGCTGGAGGCGTACACCACCTTGGGACAGCCGCCGGCGCGGGCGTACGCCAGGATTTTTTCGAAGGCCTCCACGTTCACGGCCATCATGAGCTTGCGGTCCATGACCGTGGTGTCCGTGATGGCGGCCTGGTGGAAAACCGCGTCCAGCCTGCCGAGCGAGGCGTAGTCAAAGTCGCGGATGTCGCCCGCGTGGATGCGGCCCTTGAAGGCCCGGAGGTTCTCCCGCCGGCCCACGGAAAAATGGTCCAGGGCGTGGACCTCGTGTCCCTGGGCGTCCAGGTGCAGGGCCAGGTTGGCGCCGATGAGGCCGCCCGCGCCCGTGACGAGGAATTTCATAGGGGTTGTTCCCAGGGAAGGGTCATTTCGGCAGGGCCGGCGGTTCGATCACCGCCTTGTCCCCGTTCAGGGCGTCCAGGAAGGCGATGACGTCCGCGATCTCCGCCTCCGTGAGGCCGAGGCGCTGCACGCGGCGGTCCAGCCGGGGGTTGGGCTCCCCGCCCTGGTTGTAGAAGTCCATGACCTCTTTGAGCGTCTTCTGGGAGCCGTCGTGCATGTACGGGGCGGTGTCGGCCAGGTTGCGCAGGGTGGGCGTCTTGAAAGCGCCGCGGTGCTCCTCCTGCTTGGTGACGGCGTACCGGCCTTCGGGCGGGTTGGGCCCCTTCATTCCCACGCCCAGGTTGTGGAAGTCCGAGTCGGAGAAGTTGAACCCGGTGTGGCATTCGCTGCATTTGGCCTTGCCGAAGAAGAGCTGCAGGCCGCGCTTGGCGGAATCGGACAGGGCGTCTTTCTCCCCGGCTTCGTACCGGTCGTACGGGGCGTTGCCGGTCAACACCGTGCGTTCGAAGCCGGCGATGGCCTGGGCCACGCGGTCGATGGTGATCTCCGGGTCGCCGAAGGCTTTTTTGAACAGGGGGCGGTACCCCTTGATGGACTTCAGGCGCTTGACCGCCTCCGCGTGGGTGAGGCCCATCTCGACGGGGTTTTCAATGGGGCCCTTGGCCTGTTCCTCCAGGCTGGCGGCGCGGCCGTCCCAGAACTGGACCTCCATGTACGCGCTGTTCAGCACCGTGGGCGCGCTCACCCCGCCTTTTTGGCCCTTGATCCCTGTGGACACCGGGGCCTGGTCCGTCCAGCCTTTTTTGGGGTCGTGGCAGGTGGCGCAGCTCACCGTGCCGTCGCGGGACAGGCGCGGGTCGAAGTACAGGGCCTTGCCCAGGGCCACCTTGTCGTCGGTGAGGGGGTTGTTGGCGGGCACGGACGGCGCCTGCAGGCCTTTGGGCACGGGATAGGGGTAGGGGGCCTCGTCCTCCCACTCGGCGTTCAGGGTGGACAGCCACAGCCCGCCTCCCAGAAGAACGGCGGACAGAACAATCGGAGTTTTTCGCGGCATGATTTTTTCCTCTTTTCCTTCCGCCAAAACGGCGCGCTTCCTGTGTCCGGCTTCAAATCCCTCTCCTCAAAAGGAGAAGAGAACCATCCAAAATGGCGTGGTTTTCGGCCTAGCGGCCTCCAACCATTTCCTCGCCGTCCCCCGGCTCGGGCAGAAAGGGAGGGATTTGGGTCTCCCCCGTCGCTTTCGCTCCTTCTCCGCCCCCCTGCCGCCCTCGCTGTCGGCCTTGCGGCCTTTTCCTGCGCCGCAGGCGCTCGGGTCGGCTTCAAATCCCTCTCCTCAAAAGGAGAAGAGAACCATCCAAAATGGCGGAAGGGGAGGGATTTGAACCCTCGAGACGGTTGCCCGTCTACACGCTCTCCAGGCGTGCCGTTTAAGCCGCTCACGCACCCTTCCTCTGTCGCGCCTTCGTTGCCTTCGCTTTCGCTCGGCAGCCTCAGGCCTGATGGCCGATGTCGCCGGCCCAAACCGCCGGAAAGACCGCCATCGGCGCTCCTCGATGGAGGGCTCCCCATTCGGGGCCTGCCCGCATTCGCGGGCGCGCAGACGGGTGTCCACCGGACACCCTGCGCCCCTCCCTCGACGCTCCGCTGACCCTCCCGGAGCAGAAATTTGTATCGGGGTTCGCGGCTGCGCCGCCTCGGCGCCCCCGCCTCCTCGGCGGGGAGGCCCGCCCCGCTCCCTCAACGGCGGCCGAAAAGTCCGCCGTTCATCCGCCGCGCGCACCCCGCGTGGAGGGTCAATTTTACATTATTGAGGAGGATTCCGCATGGGGGGCCGAGCCCGGGAAGGCCGTCACTTCTCCGTCATGGTGTGGGCGGGGTCCCAGTCCGGGGGCAGGGAGGACGGGAGGGCTTCCAGCCGCGCCTGATACAGGAGGGCGGGCGGGTCGTCCGGTTTCAGGCCCAGGACGTCCTTGAAGCGGCTCCGGGCCGCGGCGAAATCCCGGGACCGGTAGGCCCGCACGCCGTCCTCGAACGGGGCCAGCCAGGCCGGAGGCGAGGCCCGCTCCCCCAGGAGCTCATAAACGGGCACGGGCTCGCTCCGGCCCTTGACCCGGACCAGGTCCAGGGAGCGGAACAGGAAGCCGTCCCCCGCCGCGGCCCGCGCGGCCTCGCTGGCCAGGACCCGGGCCCCGTAATGCTTGGTCAGGCCTTCCAGGCGGCTGGCTAGGTTGACCGCGTCGCCGATGACCGTGTAGGACCACCGGTCCTCGGATCCCATGGTCCCGGCCACGGCCCGGCCGGTGTTCACGCCGACGCCGTTTTCCCAGGGGGGGAGCCCGCGGGCGGCCCGGTCCCCGTTGAGGCGGCCCAGCGCCTCCGTCATGGCCAGGGCGGCCCGGAGGGCGTTCCCGGCGTCCGCCGGCGTCGCCAATGGCGCGCCGAAGAGGGCCATGATCGCGTCGCCGATGTATTTGTCGATGACGCCGCCGTGCCTTTCGATGGCCTTGGCCATGGCGATGAAGTATTCGTTCAGTTGCGACACCAGCTCTCCCGGCGGCAGCTTTTCGGAAATGGTCGTGAAGCCGCGGATGTCGGAGAAGAGAACGGTCACGCCCCGCTCCTCGCCGCCCAGGTTGATCTGTCCGCGCTTGAGGAGCTCGTCGGCGATCTCCTTGGAGACCGCCTTCCGCAGGACGGAGCGGATTTTTTCGCGTTCCTGCAGCCCCTCCACCATGCGGTTGAACGCATCCCCCAATTGGCCGATCTCGTCGCGCTGCCGGACGTCCACCCGGACGCCGTAGTCTCCCTCGCCCAGCCGCCGTGTGGCCGCCGCCAGGACGCGGAGGGGGGTGGTGACCCCGCCGGCGATCAGGAACCCCGCCAGCAGAAAAAGCGCGAAGCCGGAAAAGCCGATGAGGAGGAGTTTCTCCCGGAGGAGGCGGACGGGCTCGAGCGCCTGGTCCCAGGGGCGCTGGATGAACGCGGCCACGTGGGGGCTGGGACGGAACGGCAGGACGACCTGCCGGCGGCCCGGCGGCCCGATGACGTGCGTCTGCTCCGGCGTCAGCCCGGGGGCGGTTTCCTGGAGCACCGCCCGGTCTTCCGGCGGGAGCGTGGAGGCGAAGATGGCCCCGGAGGTCTCGAAGGACAGTTCGGAGAGGGTGAGGCGCTTGATTTCCGAGGCGGTGTGGTCGTCGATGCGGAAGCCGGCCATGAGCAGGCCGATCAGGTCCGGCGCGTACACGGGGACGGCGGCCAGCTGGCAGGGGACGCCGTTGAGGACCTGGATCGCCGTGCCGGCCTCTTCGTCCAGGGCCTTGGCGATGAGCGGGAAGTCCGCGGCGGACCGCCCCGGCTCGAAGACGCCGGAGGTGTCCGCGTACGTCGTGCCGGTCTCGTCGGCGATCATCAGGATGTCCGCCCCGACGCGCCCCTGGAGGGTGACGGCGGCGGAGGCGATGGTGTCCGGGTCCCGGGTGGCGAGGGCCCGCTTGAAGGCGAAGTCCTCCCCCAGGATCGAGAGGGCGGCGGCCAGCTGTTTTTCCCGGCGCTCCAGGACGGAATAGAAAACGTCGCGCGTGACGCGGAGGTGCTGGGCGATGTCGGCTTCCGCCTCGCGCGTCTGGTCCCGGTTCACCAGGACCAGGCTGGCCGCCAGCACCGCGGCCAGGAGCGTGAGGAAGCTCCCGAGGATTTTGATGTGGAAGGGGACGGATTTCACGGGAACCGTCGGGCGCGCTCCGGGACGGTCAGTAGTCGAAGGCGGAGCGCTGTTTCTTCCGGGACGGCTTGAGCGGCAGGGTCCAGGCGGCGGGCAGGGGCCTGCCGTCCCGGAAGGAGACCGTCTTCCGGGTGTCTTCCACGGGGCCTTTCAACAGTTCATGGAAGACCATGAGCTCCGGGCCGTCCTGGTCGGGGAGGTCGAGCCGGGCGGCCCCCCGGTCGTCGGTCACGGCGTAGAACGGGTTGGGGAGGACCAGGATGATCCCCTGCATCCAGTCGTGGATGTTGCAGGCCAGCTTGACCACCCCGGGCGCGTCGAAGACGATCGGCTGCGTCGGCTCGCCCTTGTACAGGGGCATGTCGAAGGTCTTGGACGGCGAAAAGGAATAGACGTGGTGGAAGATGTCGTCCTTGTTGGGGAAACGGACTTTCCCGCCGACGAGCACGGGCAGGAGATGGGGGACGAACTCCTTGTTGACCTGGTCCATGATGTAGGGCTCCTCCGGCGGGGGGAAGGACTTTCCCTTGACCTCGCGCACGAACACCACGGCGTCTTTCACGGGCCGGCCGTCCGCGTCCGTCACCCGGACCTCCACGGAGGCCGCCCGGAGGGGGCGCGCGGCCGGGACCGTCCACAGCAGGACGGCGGCCAGGAGGCGGAGGGCCCCGCCGGCGGGACGGGGGGCCATGGTCAGAACAGCCAGCGATGGTTCAGGGAGAAGAGCCGGTTGTGGACCCGCTGAGACTTGGGGGCGCCGAAGGGATCCGTCGCGGCGTGGACGTATTCCGCGGTGATCCGCTGGCGCGGGGAGACCCGGCAGGACAGGGCGCCGGACCAGGCCCGCCCCTTTTCGAGCTTGTCCACCTCGAAGCGGTCGCCGCGGGCCGACGCCCGCAGGCGCCGCCATTCCAGGGACAGGAGGACGTGCCCCGCGTCAAAGTCGCGCTTGGCGAAGCTCTTGGACTCCACCGAGCCTTTGAGGCCCTGCGCCATCAGGGTGAGCCGGCGGTGGGACAGCTTGAGCCCGTAGTCCCGGAACGCGGCGTGGTAGGCGTCCAGGTGCGAGCCGATGGTCTGCACGTTGATGTCCGTGTTGTTGTCCCACGCCCCGCCCTGGAGTTCCGCCAGGCCTTTCCAGAGGTGAAGGTTCAGCCGCGCGTAATGGCCGAGGCGGCCGTCCAGCTCCTTGAAGGGGCGGTTCGTCTCCACGCCGCCGCCCTCCTGGATCTTGTACGTGAAGTTCAGGTCCGGCTGGTAATCGTGCAGCGCCCAGCCGCGCACCAGGAGGATCCAGCCCGTCTGGTCGCTGCCGGAGAAGAGGCCGGCCGTCAGCTGGGAGGCGACGGGCCCGGAGAATTGCCACCGCCAGGCGCCTTCGGCGCCGAAGGCGCGGAGGTCTTCGCCCGCCCAGCTCGCCATGGCCGAAGGGGTGAGGGTGTAGCGGGTGCTCCAGGCCAACTCGGGGTGCTCCCAGGACAGAGGAGGGACGAAGGCGCCGAGCCGCGCCCGGAAGTCGTGGCGGGCCAGGCGGTGTTCGGTGACGGCGTACGCTTCGACCAGCCCGGCGGCGCCGTTGCCGGTCTCGAAGTCGGCGTCGAAGTTGGCCTGCAGGTGGAGGCGGCTCTTGGGCCAGACGGGGGCCTCCACGACGAGGCTCGCCTGCGGGATGGCGAACTGGGTGGCGGGCCGGTCCCCGATCTCGTCGGCGGTGATGTCCTTGCCGCCGTAACGCAGTTTGTTCGTCCCCGCGCGGTTCTTGACCACGTCGTAGAGCCAGCTTTTCTGGCGGGAGGTGCGCACGAACCGCAGATCCATCAGGCCCCGGACGGAGACGCCTCCCGCGCCGCCGGAATCCTCCTGCGGCATGTCGAAGGCGCTTCCCCGTGCGTCGGCGGCCGAGAGCAACAGCAGACCCAGACCCAGCGAAAAGAACGGACGGCAACGTTTCATGGTTATCCCCTTGAGTGCGCGGATTGGGCTCCCCTTGTCCGCCCCCGGCGTTTCCCGGCGGCGCGCCCGGGGAGCCTCGAGTTATTCTACTTTTTCGGCGGGCGGCGCAAAAGGGACGGGGGCCGCGTCCCCGGCGGCGCCGCCCAAGCCGTGCACCTCCACACGGACGGCGGACACGCCGGCCTTCACCAGGGCGCTGTACAGGGCCCAGGCCTGGGCGCTGGAGAGTTCCGTCCGTTTGGCGGAGGATCGTTCGGACCCGACCCGGCCGTTGATGAGGATCCTGTGGTCCGGGAAGGTCTTGGCGAACGTCACGATCTGGGACCGCAGGGGGGCCGAACGTTCCGATATCTGGACGCTCCGGCGGTGCTCGAAGAGGGCCTCGCTGGGCAGGGCGATCCTGTAATGGCCGGAGGCGGTCTCCTGCAGGGGCAGGTCGGAGAGCCGGTTCCGGATCACGGTGGCCGAGGCCACCCGGACCTCCACTTGGCCGAGAGCGGGCCTGGAGACGTTGCCGGCCGCGTCCTCCGCCGTGAGCCGGATTTCGTACAGCCCGTTGGCGACGGTCTTCCCCGCGTCCAGGGTGGAGCCGTCCCAGGCGAAGGACGAGCGGCGGTTCTCGAAATGCCCGGTGGAGGAGAAGACCGCGGTCTCCCTTTCGTCCCGGGCGAGGATCCGGAGCTCCCAGAGCACGAGGGGGTTGAGGTCCAACGCCTCTCCCCGGAGGATCAGGACGTCGTCCGCGCCGTCCCCGTCCGGCGAGAAGACGGCGGTGGAGAGGGACAGTTCGACTTCGGGAGGCGTGGCGTCCATCGTGATCCGGACCGGAGGGGACAGGGCCTGGGATTGCCGGCCCCACACGCGCGCCTGGACGAGGTACGTGTCGTCCGGCGCCGTTTTTCCGTCCGCGTCTTTTCCGTCCCATTCGGTCAGGCCCGGCAGGGCGCCGCGTCCCTTGTACCGCCGCACCAGCTTGCTCTGGCTGTTCCGGACGTCCACCGTCCACTTGGAAACGCTCTGGATGCCTTCCAGCCCCAGGAAGAAGAAGCAGGCGTCGGCGCGCTTGTCGCCGTTGGGCGAAAAACAAAGGGGTTTGGCCTCCAGGGAAAGGCGTCCTCCCTCCTCCAGCTCCGTGAGGCCCAGGAAACGGTACCCCAGGGAAACGTGGTGGACGTCCCCCAAGAGGTGGGCGGGCGCGTACGCGTAGTCCACATCCATGCCGCCGAAACGAAGTCCGGTGCCGAACCGCCAGTGGGTCAGGGGGTCCAGGGCCTCCCGCTCCCGGGGGGAACGCCACAAATATCCCGCGCGCAGGGCCAGGGAGGGGGCGGCCCAATATTCCACGCCCGCGTGGGTTTCTCCCTGCAGCCTCTGGGGCTTTTGATGTTCCAGGGAAACGAACAGGGATTTGCCCGGGCGCAGCCCCGCGCCGAACCGCCACAGGCGGGGCGGCTGGCTCTTGAGGTCCTGCGATGAGCCGTATCCGAAAGGCGATCCCATGTTTTGGACCGCCAGCCCCGCCCGGTAGCGTCCTTTCCGCCAGGTTTTGAGGAGGCCCGCGTCCCCCATGAGGGCGTTGATGGTGCGCTGGTCAAGCCTCGCCTGATAGAGCCGCCCCGCCACGCCCACGGAAAAAGTCTTCTTCCCGAAGGCCAAGGCCGCCTCGGCCGTGCGTTCCCAGGGGCTGAAGTCTCCGGCGTCCGCGCCGTCGCGGAGGCGGGGAAGGGCGGGCGCGGTCAGCCACCGCGTCCCGATCGCGGCCCCGCCCCACTGGGTGGGGTAGAAGGCGGCCAGGCTGTCCAGGCGCGTCTGATCGAAATAAAAGGCATGGCCCAGGGACAGGGAGGGGGTGCGGGACGGCGCCAGTCCCGCGGGGTTCCAGAAAAGGGCGTGGCCGTCGTCCGCCGGGACGGCGAAGGCTTCCCCCATGCCCACGGAACGGGCGCCCACGGGCAGGCGCAGGAACACCGCGCCGTCCTTGCCCGGGCGGGTGGCGGCATCCAGAAAAGGGACGGAGAGGAGAAGCGGGAAAAGGACGAGGGGGATGAACGGCGATCCCCCGCGCGGTCTTTCGGAACGTTTCCTTCCGTTAAACGGTCTGTCCATCTCGTCCCCGGCCGGTCACTCCTTGAGGACGGCCACGCGCCGGACCTTGCGCTGGCCCTGGCCCGTGTCCAGGACCACGAAGTACACGCCCGAGTCCACCAACTGGCCTTCTTCGTTCCGCCCGTCCCAAGCCCGGGTGTAGAGGACGTCGGCCTGGGCCACGTGGTCGGCCAGGCGGAGGACCCGGTGACCGTCCAGGGTGAACACCCACAGCCGCACCGGGCTGTCCTGGCCGCGGACCAGGTATTCGAAACGGGTTTCCTGACCCTGGGAGGGGTTGAAGGGGTTGTTCCAGGCGACGCGAAGGAAGAGGAACTCATCGCCCGCGGCGTGGAGGAGGGGGCCGCAGGCGAAAAGGAAGGCGGAGGCCAGCAGGGCGCGGACGGGTTTCATGGGACGGGTTCTCCCAAGGATTTTACCACATCGGGGGCGCGCGCCGACAGACGGGCGCGCCCCCGCCCCTCACGTCCCCAGGATTTCGCGGATGCGCGAGCGGAGCTGACCCGCCCGGATGGGCTTGTTGAGGTACGAGGCGGCCCCCAATTCCAGGGCCTTGAAGAAATCCTCGTCTTTTTTGGAGGAGGTCAAAAAGAGGAGGGGGAGGGACGAAAAACGGCCGTCCGACCGGATTTGCTGGCCCAGCTGGAAGCCGTCGGCGCCCGGCATGTACACGTCCAGGATGGCCAGGTCCGGCTCAATGGCGGCCACGTGGTCCAGGATGTCCTCCCCGCTGGAAAGACAGTGAAGGTCATAGGCGCCGGCCAGGGCGAACCGCACGAGTTCCAGAAAGTCGGGCTCGTCGTCCACCGCCAGGATCCTGGGTTTTGCCTTGTCTTGTCCTTTCATCGGGACCTTCCTCCCCGGGGCCGCGCACCGTCCCCGTTCCAGGCTTCTGAATGGGGGACGGCGTTTTCGTCTTCAGGAATCGGAATTTGGGAGGAAGGCGCGGACGCCCTTGCCCGGGAGGGGAAAAGAGATCTCGAACTCGGTCCCCCGCCCCTCCTTTTTTCGGATGTCGCCGCCCAGCTGACGGGCCAGGGTGGAGACCAATTGCAGACCCACGGTGCCGCTGGCCCGGAAATCCAGGCCCGCCGGCAGGCCCACGCCGTCGTCCCCGACCCGCAGGCGGGCCCGTCCGTCCGCCTGGCTCAGGCCGATCCACACCTGCCCCGTCCTGCCGCCGGGGAACGCGTGTTTGAGGCTGTTGGACACCAGTTCATGGAGCAGGAGGCCGCAGGGGACGGCCTCGTCCATGCCCAGGAAGATTTCCTGGACCTCCGCGCGGAGGGCGATGCGTTTTCCGTCGGCGCCGTAGGCCTGGAAGAGGCTTTGGACCAAATCCCGCGCGTAGTCGGCGAAGTTGACGCTGTCCAGGTCCGCGGAACGGTGGAGCTTTTCGTGGACCATGGCCAGGGCCTTGACCCGTCCGAGGCAGTCTTGCAGGCCGGGCAGGGCCGCCGGGTCCTTCAGCCGCCGGGCCTGGAGGTCGATGAGGTTTTGCATGATCTGGAGGTTGTTCTTGACGCGGTGGTGGATCTCTTTGAGGAGGGTTTCCTTTTCCCGGAGGGACGCCTTGACGTATTCCTCCCCCCGCACCCGGTCCGTGATGTCCAGCCAGGTGCCGGCGAGTTCCAGGGGACGGCCCGCCTCGTCCTGGAGCACGGTCAGGCGGTCCAGGAACCACCGGTACGCGTTGTCCGCGCACCGCCACCGGTATTCCAGGGAAACATGTCTTTTTTTGTCGGGGATGTCCTCCAGGCGCGCGAGGACCGTGGCCCGGTCCTCCGGGTGGATGCGCGACTTCCAAAAATCCACCTCCAGCAGGCGGTCCGCAGAAAAACCGGAGAGGTTCTCCACGTTCCGGCTGATCCAGGTCCGCCGCAGGTCCGGCGGCATGGCGGCGCTGTACAAGGCCGCCGGCACGGAGCGGAGCAACAGGGACTGGCGGGCCTCGCTCAAACGCAGGTTGCGTTCGGCGCCCCGGCGGCGCCGGCGCTCCTCGTTCTTGCGCAGTTCCCGCGCCACGGCCGGGGCCAGCCGCGCCAGGTTTCCTTTGAGGATGTAATCGTCCACGCCGGTGCGCATGGCCTCCACCGCCGCCTCCTCCCCCAGGACCCCGGAGACCATGATGAAGGGCAGGTCGTACCCCTGGCCCCGCAGGAGGCGGAGGGCCTCCTCCCCGCTGAAGCGGGGCATGCGGTAGTCGGCGATCACCAGGTCCCACTCGGCTTCCAGGAGCGCCGCGGTCATGGCCGCGGCGGTGTCCACCCGCTTGTGCGCGGGCGCGTACCCCCGTTGCCGGAGTTCCCGCAGGAGGAGCAGGGCGTCCTCCTCCGAATCTTCCACCAGAAGGAGACGAAGGGGCGTCGTCATGCCGCGCGCGCCGGGGTCTTCAGGCGCCGGGGGGACGCCAGCATCCCCCGCAGGAGGGCCTGGAACGGCTCCAGGCCGAAGGGTTTGGCCAGGAACGCGTCCGCGCCCGCCCGCAGGATCCTCTTTTGGTCTTCGGCCGAGCCGCGGGCGGAGACGGCCAGGATCCACGTCCGGTCCAGCGCCGGGTCTTGGCGGATGTGTTCGCACACCCGGAAGCCGTTGAGTCCCGGCAGGAACAGGTCCAGCAGGACCACGTCCGGCTTCAGCGACTCCACCATCTTGCCGGCCAGGAAGCCGTCGTCCGCCCGGTGCACGGCCAGGTCCTTGCGGATCAGGCGGAGGAAGCCCTCGATCATCCGCTGGAAGTCCTCGTCGTCCTCCACCACCAACACGGACTTCCGCCGTCGGGCCATGGCGGCCGGCGCCGGCAGGTTGTGGCTGCGGACGAAATTCTCAAAGTCGCCTCTTTTGACCCGGCGGTGTCCGCCCGGCGTGCGGTACGCCGGCAGCCTGGCGCCGTCGATCCAGCGGATGACGGTGCCGATGTCCACGGACAGGGCCCGGGCGATCTGATGGGTGGTCAGGACGGCGTCCAAGGCGCATCCTCCCCGGTTCAAAATAATCAAATTAGGCTTATTTTACATATTAACATGGAATTGCAACGTTGTCAAGGCGATCCCGGCGCGGCATCGAAGGAGGCGCATGACACCAACCACGCGGTCCGATCCGGCAGACGGGTGTCCTTTCATTTCATGGCGCGCGCAAGGGGGCGTTTTGTGAAGAAAGCCGGTTTGTGGGGATGTCTCGTTTTGGCGGGCGCGGCGGGCCGGGACTGTCCGCGCCGCATCAGGGCGTCCGGCCAGCGCATGGCCGCCCGGATCGACGGCCGGCTCAATTTGTCCCGCACCACGCGGACCCTCATCCGCCGCGAGGCCCTGGCCTTGAGCGCCCTGGCGCCCCCAGAGTTCATTGACGGCGTTTCTGCGGCGTGGTAAACTAAGACGCCCGTTTTTCCAGCGGGATTGAGAACCGCGCCCACACTCAAGGGGCCCGTCTCCCGGGGCGGCGAATCCCACGACGACATCATCCGCCCGCGACACCCCCGTTTCACCGTCTTCCGAGATCGACACGGTCTTCCCGCGCCCGGCGCGAAAGGGCGCGGCTTTTTTCGAGGGACTTCGGCATGGGATCGAACGGATTGTCGACATCGCTGCGGCGGGCCTCCGCCCTCTCACCGGGGACGGAGGAGGTGGAGCGTTTCCTGGCGTCCCTGGGGAAAGTTTCCCGGGAGGCCGACCCCGGCGGCGCGGTGGCCGAGCTCCGCATGCTGGAACAGCTGGCCCGGAACGCCCTGCGGGCCGGCGACCTGGATGCCGCCCTGCGGCGGTTCCTGGACGCCGGCCGGGCGCTGGACGCCATGCCCCTGCCCCTGCGGCACCTGGCGCGCCCCGCCGCCTCGCCCGCCGTCGTCTCCCTTTTCAAGCTGGCCCATGACCTTCAACAGTTCCGTTACCTGGTCCGGCGCCGCGTCCTCCCGGCGTCGTTCCTGAAGCGGGTGTCGGGCCATGCCCGCCTGCTGGACGAGATGCTCGAGGGAGGGGAATTTTTCCGGGCGGTGGACGACGCTCTGGCCCGCCGGCTCGGACCGGCGTACGGGCGGCTGGTCCATTCTTACCGGCCGGGCCCCGCGCCCGGCGGCGCGCTGAACCCGTCCCTGGATTTCGCCCGGATCGAAAGGGACTTTCGGTCCGGGACGCCGCCCGTGGCGGTCATCGACGGCGTCCTGTCGCGGGAGGCCTTGTCCCGCCTGCGCCGGATGGCGCTGGAGTCGGTGATGTGGCACGACGTCAAGCTCCCCGGGTACCTGGGTGTGCGGCTGGACCACGGACTGGCCTGCGGGCTCGTCTTCCAGATCGCGCGGGAGCTGCGGGAGCGCCTTCCGTCCGTGCTGGGAAAACTTCCTTTCCAGACCGCCTGGGCCTTCAAGTACGCGCCGGGCGAGAGGGGGATCGGCGTCCACGCGGACGGCGGCGCCGTGACGCTCAACCTTTGGATCACGCCGGACCGGGCCAACCTGGATCCGGACTCGGGCGGCTTGACCTTTTACGACGCCAGGCCGCCGGCGGACTGGGCCTTCGAGGATTACACCGCTTACGACACGTCCCGCGTCCGTCGGCGGCTGGAGGCCTCCGGCGCCCGCTGGCTGAAGGTGTCTTACCGGGCCAACCGCGGCGTGCTCTTCGACGCCAAATTGTTCCACGGAGGGGACGGCGTCCGTTTCCGGGACGACCATGTGTCCCGCCGGGTCAATCTGGCCTTCCTCTTTGGATAACGCTCCGTCCCGGCCGGCCGGCGGCGGGGACGACTTCATCCCGCGGCGGTTGCGGGACCGCTACGGGTCGGACAGGGCTCTCCGCGCCTTTTCGGCCTGGGCCTCCTTCGGCCTCTACAAGTTCGAGGCCCGGCTGGCGGAAGAGGCGGGGTGGCGGGCCGGGGACCGCGTGCTTGTCCCGGGGTCGGCCCTGGGGCGGGAGACGGCGGGGTTGGCGGCGCGGGGGCTCCGAAGCGTGGGGGTGGACAACGCTTGGCCCCTGGTGCGGGGCATGGAGTCCCTGTCCGGGCCCGGCGGCGCGCGGGGCCGGGCCCTGCAGGCCGACGCCCGGCGGCTGCCTTTCCGCGACGGCGCGTTCGACGGCGTGGCGGCCTTCAATTTCCTGAACACGCAGCTCCGTCGGTCGGACCGCCGGGAGGTCCTGCGGGAATGGAGACGGGTCCTCAAGTCCGGCGGCCGGGTGGCCCTTTGGGACTGGCGGCGCGGAGGGGACCTCCGCCGCTTGGCGCGGTGGGCCGGGCTGGGCCCGCGGCGCTGGGCGTTCCTGACGGTCCGTCGGTTTCCGGTGGCGGCCCACCCCGGCGGCGCCGTCTGGGGCCATGTGCTCCTCGGGCCCGAGGGGAAGAACCGGCCGTTCCGGCGCCGCGACTTGGTCTGGCTCGAGGCCCGTTGGGCCGCGCGGGCTCTGGCCCGGGCTTTGCTGTCCGCGCTGGCGGCGGCCGGCCTCGTCCCCTTCCTGTGGAGGTGGCGCGACCCGCGGAGCGACGTCAACATCTACGTCTGGCACGTCCGGACGCCGGGCCACGCTTTCCGGGAGGAGGAGATCGCGGCCCTGTTCCGGGAGGCCGGGTTCCGGGTGCTGTCGGGCGGGCAGGTCCCCTTTGAATCGCCGGAAGACCCGCTCCGGGGGATGTACGTGAAGATCGTGGCGGAGGCGACTTGAGGCCGGGCCGCCGGGAGCAAAAACGTGAAGATCGAACGCATCGCGCAGGACATCCACAGCTTTGAGCTGTTCTCTCCCGCCCAATGCCGCCGGTTCGTGGCGCTTTTGGACCGCCGGACGGACTGGCGGACGGCCCGCACCCTCGGCCCCGAAGGGGAAAAAACGGCGGGCCGCCTGCGGCGGTGCGGGCAGATCCCGGCGTCGCGCGTGCCCGCCCTCCAACGCGAGCTGCGGTCGGGCGCGGGACGCGCCCTAAAATCCGTGGCGGCGCTGTGCTGGAAGTACCCGGCCAGGTCCTTGCACGGCTGTTACGTCCTGCGTTACCGGCCCGGGGGGTTTTACAAGCGGCATTACGACAGCGCGGTGCCGGGGTCCCGGGGCCGCGTGATCTCCATGGTGTGCCACCTGAACGACGATTTCCGGGGCGGGCGCCTCGTCTTCGACCTGCAGAAGCGCGTCGTGCGCCCCCGGCCAGGCATGGCCCTGCTTTTTCCTTCCGGAATCACCCATCCCCACGCGGCTGAAAAGGTGCTTTCCGGCACCAAGTACGTGCTGATCGCGTGGCTGAATTGACCGCGAGCGGGGAAAAAGGACGGCGAAAAAACCGGAGCCCCGTCCGGCCGGGGAGGAGGAGGATATCAGTCCCGGCGCCTTGACAAGAGGGCGCCCCAACCGTACACTTAAAAGATAGGATTCCATGACGTAAACACGGCATTTTTCGAGTTGTAGCCAATTCAAGGGGGCGCAACATGCCAAAGAAAAAGAGGAAGACCAACGGTCCTTCGGGAGGAAGAAGGGTTTATAAAAAACCCACGTTGACGAAACACGGACAATTGGACCGCATCGCCCATTCGACGATCCGGTGCTGATCCGTCCCGGGACGACCTTCCGGTCCCGCCGCCCTCGCGGCACGGCCGCTTTTGCCGCCCGTTTTTCCTGAAGCGCCCCGCGCCATGAACGTTCCCCCGCCCCTGGCCAGCGTCGTGATGGTCTGTTACAACGGTCGCTCCTACATCGGCGAGGCCCTGGCGAGCGTGGAGGCGCAGACCCACCGGCCCCTGGAGGTCCTGGTGGTGGACGACGGATCCACGGACGGGACGCCGGACCTGGTGGCCGGCCGCCGCTGGAAAATCCCGGTCCGCCTGATCCGGTTTCCCCGGAACCGGGGACCGGCCCAGGCCCGCCGCCGCGGCGTGCGGGCCGCCCGCGGCCCCTGGATCGCCTTCCTGGACGCCGACGACGTCTGGCGCCCCCATAAGCTCGAAAAACAGATGGCCGCGGCCGCGGCCGGCGTGCGGTTCATCTATTCCGACGTGGACGTCGTGGACCGAGACGGTCGCCTCTTGAAACGTCGGGCGCTGGCCGGCAGCTACATCACGCTCTACGGTGAATATTTCCGGTCGCGCGGTTGGCCCCTGCCCTTTTATCCCCTCACGTCAACGGTGGTGGCCCGCCGGGACCTGATCCTGTCGCTGGGGTCCTTCGACGCCGGTTTCCGGTATATCTGCGATGACGCGGACATGTGGTTCCGCTGCCTGAAGCGCCTGGGGGAGCGGGGGGTGCGCTGCCTGCCGGAGGCCCTGGCCAAACGGCGCAAACACGGCAGCCAGATCCACGTGCCCGTGCCGGGGCGGCCCCGCTGGGAGGTGGCGACCGGAGTTCATTCCCTGGTGGCCCGCCGGGGCAAGCTCGACCCCGTGGAACGGGAAAAGCTTCTGGACATGTTATACATCAACAGCATCAAGCACCGGCATATCCTCCTTTCCGTCGGCGCCTCCCCCGAATAAAGACAGAAGACCGGCCATGAAAACCACCGTCGTGGAGATTCACGCGTACGGCGGCCAGGCGCCCATCGCCTGGGCGACGCTGAAGTCCTACGCCCTGCAGGACCCCGACCTGGGGAGACATGTGGACATCGGTCTGGAACTGGCCGACATGTCCGTGGACGCGGAGGCGCTGGCCGGGCGGATCGTGGCCGGCAAGCCGGACGTGGTGGGCTTTTCGTGCTACGTGTGGAACATCCGGAAAAGCCTGGAGGTGGCGCGGCGTGTGCGGGAGGAACTGCCCGGGACGCCGATCATCCTCGGGGGGCCGGAAGTGTCGCCGCTGGCTCTGGAGACGGTGGGGCGGAACCCGGCGGTGGACGTGGTGGTGAAGGGGGAGGGGGAGGGGACGTTCGCGGAACTGCTGCGGCACTACCTGGGGTCGGGGCCGGGGCTGGGAGAGGTGGCCGGGATCGCGTACCGGGAAAAGGGGGAGGTGAGGGAGACGGGCGCGCGCGCTTTGCTGGACGTGTCGCGGATGCCGTCGCCGTACCTGAGCGGTTTTCCCGAGCTGGACCGGTTCATCCCTTATGTGTTCCTGGAGGGGTCGCGGGGCTGCCCCTTTGACTGCAAGTACTGCGACTGGTGGACGAGCCAGAAGATCCGGTGGCACCCGGTGGAGCGCGTGGTGAAGGAGCTGGAGTTCCTGGCGCCCCGCTCCCGCATCATTTTTTTCACCGACTCGGACTTCTTCATGGACCGCCCGCGGGCCAAGGCCGTCCTGCGGGCCTTCTCGGCCCTGGCCAAGCGCCACCCCATCGTCCTCGATTTCGAGATGAACCCCATCTTCATGGACGAGGAGTGCATGGCCCTGGTGAACAGCGGCCAGATCCGGCCCGAGGGGGGCGTGCAGAGCATCAACGACCGGGTGCTCGAAGGCATCACGCGGCCGCACAACTTCGAGAAGCTGGACAGGAAGGTCGGCCGCCTGCGGGAGCTGGCCCCGCGCGCCCGCATCTGCGTCGACATGATCATCGGGCTGCCCGGCGACACCCTGGAGGGGTTCCATCGGTCCATGGACTGGATGCTGTCCAAGCGTCCGGACATGCCCATCGCGTACCACGCCATCGCGCTGCCCGGTTCGGGCATGGGGAAGACGCCGGAAAAATACGGGATCGATTTTGAAAAGGAGCCGCCCTACCGCGTCCTGGCCGCGCCGGGCTTTCCCAAGGAGCACATCCTCGCGGGAGTCCAAATCGGGACCTACGTCCGGAAGTTTTCGTCGGACCCCTACGTGCTGGAGGCCTTATACGGCGTGGCGGGGCTCCTGGTCGGCCGAAAGGAGCTGCCCCATTTTTCCGCCTTCCGGGACTTCTATGAATTTTTGGGCGGGGAGAAGCTGGGGCTTCCCTACGAGGGCACGCGCGAGCTGCAGGACCCGGCGAAGGGGACCGCCGTCTGGAACCAGTTCGCCTGGTTCAAGGACGTGCACCTGCGGGACGAAAACCAGCCGGACGACGTCCTCCTGGCGTTGAAGCGGTACGTGGCGCGGACCGCGGCGGCGCACGGCTTCGAGAGGGAGGCGCAGCGGATCCTGGAGGGGATCGAGCGGGGATTGAGGCGGAACGTCTGGTGCCGCCGGACGGCCGAGGCGCGGCGGGCGCTGGAGGCGGCGGTGCGGGAATGGCCGGAGTCCTTCGCGGCGGGCAAGCGGGTGCTGCTGTGGGGGGCGGGGGCGATCCGCCTGCAGGGCGCCCTGGAGCGGCCGGGGGTGGACCTGTCGTCGGTGGAGTTGGAGAAGTTCTCTTTCCTGGACACGACGATTTTTTACGCGCGGGTGTTCCCGTGGGGCATGGAGGAGTTCCTGGAGGCGGCTTGGGAAGAGGGGACTTTCGACACCGTGGTGGGCGCGGGCGTGAACATGGCGGTGAACCAGGCGCTCGCGGGCCGTCTGGCGGGACGCCTCGCCCGGTGGCTCAAACCGGAGGGCCGGATGCTGGCGCTGAAGGCGGAGGGCCCGGTGGAGTGGGAGATTCAGGGGGTGGAGATGCCGGCGGGGTACGGGTTCTCGGAGGCGGGGCGGCTGACGGGAACGGAGGGCGGATGGGGCCGGCTTTCCTGGATCGCCTATGCCGCGGGCGGGACGCGCCCGGGTCTCTTGACGCGGCGTTCGCAAGCGGGCGTCGCGGATTGAACCCCCGGCGGGGATCCCCCCGTTGAGCGGCGTCCCCCGCGTCGCGTTCCCGTCCCCCGGCGATTTCCGGGAGCGGTACGGGGGTCCCGGCAGGCCCGTGGTCATGACCGGCGGCCTGGCCCGCTGGCGCGCCTTGTCCGCCTGGGGGTGGGACTTCCTTCGGGAGTCCATCGGCGACGTGGAGATCAACGCTCTGGTGTCCCGGAGCAAGAGTTTCGTCATCGACCCGGACGAGCAAAGGCCGGTGTGGTCCTTGCGACGGATGAAGTTGCGCGAGTGCCTGGAGGTCCCGTCCGACGGCGCGGAGCCCCGGGAATATTATTACCCCGCCTTCCTGTCGATCCCCTTTAAGTTCCCCCGCCTGATGGATGATATCGAGCCCCCGCCGTTCCTTGACCCGCGCCGTCTCCTCAAACGGTCCCCCCAGCTGTGGATTTCGCCGCAGGAAGTCTCCGGCCCCCTGCACTTCGATCTGTACGAGAGCTTCCTGGCCGTGGTCCGGGGGCGCCGCCGCGTCACCCTGGCCGCGCCGGGACGATTTTCGCGTTTCTATCCCTACCCCCTCCGCGCGGACGGGCCGGCGGGCTGCAGCCGGGTGGACGCCGAACGCCCGGATTTCGACCGGTTTCCCCGGTTCCGGGGCGTGGAGACCCGCCCATGCGTGGTGGAGGCGGGCGAGATGCTCTACATCCCGCCGCGCTGGTGGCATCAGGTGCATTCCCTGGAGGCGGGCGTTTCCGTCACCTGGTGGTACAGCGCGCCGTTGTCTCAGTGGCTGAACCGGTACGGATTCGAGCTCATGCGCGAGTCGTTGCTGGCCAAGACGAGAAGTCTGGCCGGACGTCTGTCGTTCAAGCCCAGGGCCCTGAGGCCGACGGCATGACGCCGGAACCTGGGCCTGGAATGGCCGCCGCTCAACGAGCCGCCCCTCCCTCCTTCCCCTTGAAAAAGAGGGGAGATCCCGCCCTCTTCCAGTAATCCCCTCGCTGCCCCGCCGTTCCTCCCTCCCCCTGGGAAACAGGCACTTTTTTCCAGGGTTCATTGACGGTTCTAAAATAGCGTGGTAAACTAAAAAGTCGCGATTTTAGGGGTTTTTAAGCCATCATGGCCCATAACAAAGGGGCCGGGCCGCGTTGTCTCTTCAAGAGGATCTCCCGGTTAAATTTTAGACAAAGGCGATCTCTGTCAAGCGTTTTGTCGGTCTCTTTGTCTTGGACACCCGCTTTTGACAACTGGCGGGGGGATGTGCTTTGCGGCGGGAGGGGCGGAGGAGCGTGAGAGGGGCATGGAGCAAAACGCGCTTCTGTCCTCGATCAAGAGGGCTTTTGGCTCCGGAGAGGTTGTGAAATTTTTGACCGTGTTGGGCGAACCCTGCGGGAAGGGGGAAGACCCCGGAAGCGAACCGGAACGGCTCGATCGGCTCTTTTGCCTGTTCGGAAGAGGGCGGGCACGAAAGGACACCCTTGACGGACGACGGTAAAGGGGCGTCGGCCGTTCGGGTCCGGACGCCGCGGCGGAGAAGCCCGGGGGGGCCGGGGCTCGGTCGAAAAATCCTGGATGAGCTGGAAAACTATCATCGGGAAGGGAGCGCCGTCCCCAGGGCTCTTGCGATCGTGCCCGCCGGTCCGCTGTCCCGGCGGCGCGGCGCGGAGGGGGAGCGCTTGGCGTCGGACGCGGGGGGGCGGGCGGCGATCCTGTTTTTTCATGCGACCAGTTTTGCGTTTGTGGAGTCGCTGGTATCGATCGTCGCGGCTCTCCGAGAAGACGTCAGGATCACCTTTGTCGTCGTGTCGGATTTTATGGCCCACCTCCTGTGGAGGGCCCTCGACGCCCTGAAAGTCCCGAACCTGAGGGACCGCGTGCGTTTCGTGTTGAACCCCCGCCTCGGCGGCCCCTGGGTGCGGGACCGTTTCCTGGTGTTTGTCGGCTCTTCCGGGGGCGGTTGCTCTTTCGCCGAAAGCGGAGAAAAGGCCCCCGGCGGGCCGCCGGGAGAGGCGTTGTCCGGGGAAACGGGCCCCGCCTGGGAAGGGGCGGATTTTTCCGTCCGAGACGGCGGCGTGATCGGCATCCCCGGGGGCGATTTGACGTCGGATGAAAGATTCGTGTACGTGGGCATCGATTCCGTCCGACGTTTCCGGCGGGGCGCCCCCGGCGCTTTGGCGATGAGCGAGGAGGATGCGGTTCGGGAGATCGAAAGGGCCACCGGCAAAAAGGCGGTCGTCCTGCGCGGTCCCGACCTTCACAATGACCGCTATCACCTTCCCCTGGGGTCGACGCCGTACGGCCGGCACACCAGCCTGTTGGCGGATCCGGTCGGGGCCGTCCGGACGCTCGCTCGGTTGACGGCGCGCGAGCGGCGGGAGAGCTTTGGAGAGATGACGCGAATCCTGAGAGAGAACCGGTTTGGCCGACAAGAAGGTTTGGAAAAAAAGATTTGGGACTTTTTGAATGTCAAAGAGCGCCTGGTCCGGCACCCGGACATATTGCGGGCCGTTCAAAAGCTCAGGGACGTGCAGGGCGTGTTGGAGAGTCATGGGGTCGCGGTGATGAAGGCGCCGGCCCTGTCGCCGGCGATGTTGCCCTGGGCGCCGTTCGGCTTTTATTATTCCAACGCCGTTTTGGACGGGGATTCCGCCCTGGTGCCCCGCTATTTTGTTCCAAGGCTGGATCGCGAGGCCGAAGCGATCTATCGTCGCGCGGGCTACAGGGTCACGTTCGTGCCGGGGATCGTGGCGGGCGTTTACGGCGGGGGACCCCGATGCCTTGCGCAGGTCGTGAGTTTTTCGTCGGAACCGAGAGGACGCGCGGGAGCCCCCCGCGTCCGGGCGCTGTAAGGACTTTGATTTGAATCGGGGCGCGGCTTTTTCCGCGGGGGGGGAAACGGACGCGTTCGCTCCCGAACAACTGCGGCATCTTTACAGCTCGGAGAGGAACATCCGCAGTTTTGCCGCATGGCTTTCCAAGGGGTTGTTTGGATTTGAACTTCGCCTCTTGGAGGAAGCGGGAGGGCTGGGAAAGGGGGTTCGGGTTTTGGTGTCGGGCGCGGCCTTGGGGCGGGAGACGTTGGGCTTGAGCGGTTTGGGCGCTTTTGCGGTCGGCGTCGAGCACAGCTGGCCCTTGGTCCGTCGTTGGAAAGAGCCGCCAACTTCCGTGGTGAAGGATCGGGTCCTGCAGGCGGATGTCCGGCGGCTTCCTTTTCAAGACCGTGTTTTCGATCGCGTCATTTCCTTTAATTTCCTGAACACGTTGGTGCGGCCGAGCGATCGCCGCCAGATCGTCCAAGAGTGGAAGCGGGTGTTGCGGCCGGGGGGGCGCCTCGTTTGCTGGGATTTTCGGCGCGGAGGGAACTTGCTTCGTCTTAAGCGGTGGGCCTTGTTGGCGCCCCGCCGATGGAGGTTTCTGGCGTCACGACGGTTTCCGGTCCCCTCCCATCCCTTTGGGCCCTTTTGGGGACATTTGACGTTGCCGCCGGAGAGGAAGCATCAACCGTTTGGCCGGTGTGGGTTGATGGCTCTGGAGGTCCGTTGGGTCATCCGTAATCTGAAAGAAGCCCTGCTGGGGGTCCTTGCCGCCGCGGGGTTCGTTCCCGGCCTTTGGCGATGGAGACATCCAGACGCTGACATCAATGTTTACTGCTTCCCCGCCCGAGTGCCCGCGCATTATCTTGGAAAGGGAGAAGCGGCCGCCCTTTTCCGCGAAGCCGGATTTCAGATTTTGTCGGAGGGATACGTTTCATTTGAGGATGCCGACGATCCCTGTACGGGGGAACACCTGAAAGTCATTGCCGAGGTTTCCCGAGCATGAAGGACATCCTTCTCCTGTATCCGCCTTTTTTCGCCAGCCTTCACAAGGAGCCGCACATCGCGGTGCCCTTGTTGGCTTCTTTCCTGTCCCAACAGGGCTTCTCTGTGGACACGATGGACTTGAATCATCTGTATATGCGCTGGTTGATGGAGAAAGAGACCATCCGGGCCCTCTTGGGGGAGTTCGACCGCAGTATCCGGGCATACCATGCCGGGGAAAAGGGTTCGGGGGGGGACCCGGTTTCGCGGTCGGCGTTCCACGAGCTGATGAGGGGGATGCCTCTGTTGGAGCGTTTCGCCCGGGACAACGGGGAACTGCTCCGGGACAAGCGGCTCCAGCTGGAATTCTTCCGGACGGTGAATTACGGGCGAATGCGGCCGATCTCCTTCGCGTCCTTGTCCGGCGGGGAGGATTGGGCGGGCGCGGAAGGCGGCGCGGAGCCGCTTTTCGGCCTGGAGGCTTTTTGGGAGCGCGCGTTTTTCACGACCCTCCCGGGCCGCGCGTACCGCGCCATCGGCGTCTCCGTGTCCGTCCCCAGTCAATGGGCGCCCACGGCCCGTCTCCTGAAGGGGCTGGAGCGGCGGGGCGTCCCCGGGTTCCGGGTGGTGGGCGGGTCGGCGCTGAACGCCATGACCGCGGCCGCGCAGGAGTCCCTGCTGCGGCTGCTGGCCGCGGACGGGTTCATCCGCCATTCCGGGGAGGAGCCGCTCGCGGCCCTGTTGCGGGCCCTCCGGGACAAGGGGCCTTTGCGCGAAGTGCCCGGCCTGGTGTACAAGACGGACGGCGATCTGGCGGCGGTCCCCTCCCCGCCCCCGGCCAAACCCCTGCGCCCCCCCCGGCCCCGCTTCGACCGCGTTTTTGAAAAAGGAGAGTATCCGCGGAACTTTTACCTGCCCATTTTGTACGCCAAGGGCTGCTACTGGGGGAAATGCACGTTCTGCTCCTACCCGTACCAATGGGCCGACGGGAAGTCCTTCGCGTTGCGGGACCCGGAGGATTTTTTCCAGGAGCTGAAATTCTTTTACGAACGGCACGGGCAGCGGCGTTTCAGCTTCATCGGCGACTCCATCCCGCCCCGGTTCGCCAAGGAGGTTTCCGAAAAGATCGCCCGGGCCCGCATGGACGTGCGCTGGTGGTCCTATCTGAAGGTGTCGCGGGCCTGGACGGAGGACCTCTTGGGCCTGATGGCCCGGGGCGGGTGCCGAAAGCTGACGATCGGTGTCGAGTCCCTCAACGACCGCGTCCTCCGCCTGATCCAAAAGGGGTACACGTCGGACATGGTGGAGCCGGTCCTGCGCGGCGCCAAGCGCGCTGGGATCAAGGTCAAGTTCAACCTGATCTGGGATTTTCCGACCACGCGCCGGGAGGAGGCGGAGGAGATGTTGGAGAAGGCGGAACGGCTCATCCCCTACGTGGACGAATTCGCGTGTTTCACGTTCCGGTTCGACGAACTGACCGACATCGGCCGGGACCCGGCGCGGTACGGCCTCCGGTTCGTGTCCCGGGAGCAATTCCTGGCGCACTACGGCTTCTCCTCGGAGAAGGATTTCCTGCGGGAGCTCGGCGCGGACATGCTGTCGGACATCGCCACGGGCCTGACGCCTCTGGTCATCTCCCGCGCGGTCGTTTTCCCGGAGCCTCGGTACGTGATTGACGCGGAGGGGATGTCCTGGCCCGAACGCAAGGAGATTTTCGCGCGGTTCACCGCGTTGGCGAAGGAACGCACGGGCGCCGCCGTGCCGGTCCCGGGACCGGCGCCCGCGCTTGCGTCCGCGGGGAGAGGTCCCTTTCCCCGGGGTTGACCGCGGTTCTCGTCGGCGTATTGAAGGGCCGCCGTGTGCGGCGGGTGGCGTACGCAATATTGAAAGGAGAAAAACCATGCCCAAAAAAAAGCGGAAGGCGGGTCAGACGTCAAAGAGGAAAGGAGGGTATCGGAAGCCTCTTTTGATCAAACATGGCCAGTTGGAGCGTATGGCGCTGTCTCGCATCCCCTGTTGAGTTGCGCCGGCCTCCTTCGGCCTCGCATCGATCGGTCTTTTTCCCCCCGGTCCGGCTGTTGCCGTGAGGTCCCATTGGCCTTGAAACCGTTGCCCGTCCCCGTCAGCGTCGTCATCGTCTGCCACAACGCCCGCGCCTACATCGGGGAAGCCCTCGCGAGCGTGGAGAGGCAGACCCTTCGCCCTTTGGAGACGGTGGTGGTGGACGACGGCTCCACCGACGGGACTCCCGCCGCTGTCGCCCGTCACCGCGGGAAAGTCCCCGTGCGTTTGATCCGGTTTCGCCGGAACCAGGGCCCCGCCAAGGCGCGCCGTCGAGGCGTTCGGGCGGCCCGGGGGCGCTGGATCGCGTTCTTGGACGCCGACGACGTGTGGTATCCTCAAAAACTGGAGAGGCAGGCGGCCGCCGTCCGCTCAGGGATGGAGTTCGTCTATTCCGACATTGACGCGGTGGCCGATGACGGCCGGTTGATCAAACGGCAGGCCCTCGCCGGAACCTATAACTCCGCGTACGCCGACTATTTCCGCGCAAGGAATTGGCCTCTGCCTTTCTTTCCTTTGACCTCCACGGTGCTCGTCCGCCGGCGCCTTCTTTTGTCATTGGGGTCCTTTGATCCCAACTTCCGATATATCTGCGATGACCCGGACATGTGGTTTCGCGCCATGCGGCGGCTGGGTCCCCGCCGCGTCGGGTGTTTGACCGACGCCCTGGCCATGCGGCGGAATCATCCCAAACAGATTCATGTGTCCATGCCGGGGCGGCGCCCCTGGGAGGTGGCCAGCAGCATGAGTCCCCTTCTGGCCCGTCGGGCGGGTCTGGATCCCGTCGGGAGAGAGAAGCTGTTGGATTTTGTCTACCTCATGTACTTCAAAAATCGGGAAGTCCTCTTTTCTTAAGGGAAACCAGCCATAAGAGCCACGGTCGTCGAGGTCCATTCATACGGATTGCACACGCCTGTGGTGTGGGCATCCCTGAAGGCGTTCGCCCGCCAGGATGCCGACATCCGCAAGAGCGTGGAGATCCCCCTCGAACTGGCGGATATGAGAATCGAGCCGGAGACGCTGGCGGAGCGGATCGTGCGCGGGAAACCGGACGTGGTGGGTTTTTCCTGCTACGTGTGGAACATCCGGAAAGTGATGGCGGTTGTGCGGCGGTTGAAGGAGGAGATGCCGGGGACGCCGGTGATCCTGGGAGGGCCCGAGGTTTCGCCCCGCGCGCGGTCGTTGATGGAGCGGAACGGCGGGGTGGACGTGGTGGTGCAGGGAGAGGGGGAGGAGACGTTCGCGGAGCTGTTGCGGCACTACGGGGGGTTGGGGGGCGGGTTGGGGGAGATCAGGGGGATCACGTTCAGGGAGAGGGGGGAGATACGAGAGACGGAGGCCCGCCCGCAGGTAAGCGTGGAGCGATTGCCGTCGGCCTATTTGAGCGGGTTTCCGGAGATGGACCAATTCTTCCCGTATGCCTTTTTGGAAGGCTCGCGGGGGTGTCCCTTTGACTGCAAGTATTGCGATTGGTGGACGAGCCAACGGATCCGGTGGCGCCCGTTGGAGCGGGTGTTGAAGGAACTGGAGTTTTTGGCCACGCGCGCCCGCATCATTTTCTTTACGGACTCCGATTTCTTTATGGATCGCCCGCGGGCGAAGGCCATTTTGCGGGCGTTCTCGGCTTTGTCCAAACGCCACCCGATCGTTCTTGATATCGAGACAAACCCCATCTTCTTGGACGACGAATGCATGTCCCTCATGAACAGCGGCCAGATGCGGCCCGAGGGCGGGGTGCAAAGCATAGACGACCGGGTGTTGGAAGGCATCACGCGGCCGCACAACTTCCACAAGCTGGACGCAAAAATGGACCGTCTCAAGCAGCTGGCCCCGCGCAACCTCATTTGCATCGACATGCTCATTGGACTCCCTGGCGACACCCTGGACGGGTTCCGGCGGTCCATGGACTGGATGTTGTCCAAGCACCCGGCCTTGCCGATCGCGTTTCACTCGTTGGCGCTGCCGGGCTCGGGAATGGGGCGGGCCCCTGAAAAATACCAGATCGAGTTTGAAAGAGACCCCCCCTATCGGGTATTGGGCACCAGGACCTTTCCGCGGAAGGACGTCTTGAAGGCGGCCCTGATCGGCAATTACGTCCGGAAGTTCTCGACGGACCCCTATGTCCTGGGCGCCCTGTACGGCCTTTCAGACGAAGTCGCCGGGAAATCGGAGCTGCCGTATTTGTCGACTTTCCAGGCGTTCTTTGAGTTCCTGTGCCAGGAGAAGCCCCATCTTGCCCTGGTTGAATCGGACGAATTCCAGGATTTTGAAAAGGGGATAGCGGCCTGGGGCCAGTTCCCCTGGTTCAAAGACATGCATCTCGGGGACAAGGACCAGGCCGACGATGTCCTGTTGACGCTGCGGGCTTTTTTGGAGCGGGAGGCGGTCCGATATGGGGTGGCGGAGGCATCCAGGGACCGGATCAACGGCGAAATCGAGGGGGGCCTGCGGCGCAACGCCTGGTGCCGGCGCACGGAGGACATGCGGGGGGCGCTGGAGCAAGCGATAAGGGGTTGGCCGGAGAACTTTGAGGCGGGGAGGAAGGTCCTGCTTTGGGGGTGCGGGATCGTCCGTCTGGAGGACGTCATCCGGCGGAGGGGCGTGGAGTTGATGGCGGTTGAAACGGAAAAGTGCTCCACGTTGGACACATCGGTTTTCTTCTCGAAGGTCTTCCCCTGGAGCATCGAAGAATTCCTGGAAGCGCCGTGGGAGGAAGGGTCTTTCGACGCCATTGCGGGGATCGGTTTTAACATGCCCGTGGACCCGTTGTTGTCCGGGACGCTGGCTTTGCGGCTTGGAAAATGGCTGAAAAAGGGAGGGCAGATGGTCCTCCTGGAGACGGACGGGGGGATCAGGGAGCGGGAGCTCCACGGGTGGGAAGTCCCTGCGGGGGCCGGGTTGTCGGAAAACGGGAGATCGCTGGGAATGGAGAGGGAAGACGGGAGGCTGTGGTGGAGGACTTACAGGAAGGACAACGCGTTTGCTGAGCCGTCCGCGCCCCGGCATCCGGGGGTTGGTGCCGCGTGATTCAAACCAACCCTTCTCCGCAATTGCGCGGGTTTGACGACGAGGTCGTGCTGCCAGCCATCCAAGAGTTATGCGAATCAACCCGAACGGGACCCAAAGAGAAGTTCTTTGACAAGCATTGCCTTCGATGGGTTCATTGGTTCGGGAAAGATCCCGCCGCTTTCTGCAAGGAACTGAAAAATGTCCAGCCGGCCGGCGACAATTCGCTGGGACCCATTGAGAGGTTCTTTCTTGAGAATGTCCCTCTCAAGCCCGCCGTTAAAGAAGCTTTTGAAAAGAAGTTTGAAGAATTGCCCAAAGATTTGCCGAGGAGGCTCATTCTCCTCAGAGCCCTTATTTCCGCCCACCGCGGCAGAACGCCCCTTTCCTGGTTGGAACCACAAGAACGAGAACCG
Source organism: uncultured Elusimicrobia bacterium (assembly GCA_964484135.1). Lineage (GTDB taxonomy): Bacteria > Elusimicrobiota > Elusimicrobia > FEN-1173 > FEN-1173 > CAZAEL01. The sequence goes on along the minus strand of CAZAEL010000011.1, from coordinate 19,956 downwards.
GGGACGGACATCCTGGATCGGGCGTCCATTGCCTTCCCCCTTTCGGAACTTGCGGACCTGCGTTACATCACCCACGACGTTGCGCAGGATGTTTTGCGTTCCGCTTATCTCAAAGAATCGTTCATGGAGTTTATCACGCATCGTTTGCCAAGCCTGGCGGGACTGGAAGACCGCGGTCAGAAAACGGCCTTTCCAGACCCCGGCAACCGAAGCCTGCCGCAATTGCTTGACTGGGCCGAGTTGTTCGTCGTGAGCCGAAGGGAGAACGCGGTTTTTCACGACCTTTTTCTGAGGGCGAGCCGCAGTCAATTTACGACCCAAAGCATCGCGCCCGTCAAATTCGGCGCATCGTTTTCGCTGACGAAGACAGCCCAAGATCCCCTTTGGGCGAAAGCCGGTCGCGCCCCGCTCGTGGTCCAGGGCTTCGAGGAGCTTGGAGATGTCCTGCCGGAGAGCGTGGGGCGATCTCTGGACAGGTTAAATCTTTGGATGCAGGCCACCCTGGCTTCTAATCTCTGGAGCAGGCACAAGGTTTTGAAAGGATATCTGGACAACGAGGACGTGGATTTGGCGATGCCGTTGATTATGCGAATGAACGAAGAAGACCTGCTGAAGGCGGCCGCTCTGCTCAAAGTGCTGCGGTTGGAGCTGGGCCGAAAAGGAAAGAACGGGTTGCGTCCGGCGGATCGCGAGAGGATGGGTCAAATCGGGGAGGGCCTTTCCAGAATCGTCGAGGCCAAAAGATCAAAGCCCCGTTTGGCCGGGCAACAACCCAAGCTTGTCTCAGAACTGTCCAAAATTGTCATGCAGCTGTACTTTTGGCTCGAAGAACAAACAGGAGGAGAAGACATAAAAAGGAGATATTCGGCGGAAGTCAGCTTAAATCTGTGGGACCTGTTGAAGACCATGCGTTGTCCCACCACAGAGCCTTTCAACTGTTTGCACCCGATCTACCTGGGGCCATTTCGATTCAATATCGTGGCTTTGGCATGTCTTCCCTACCAATTTGCGACGCTTCTGCGGGCGGGAGAACAGACCATCGGTTTTTCCATGTCCCATGGCGTTCTGCTCAACGGCGAGGCCCCGGCATTGATCCGGGACTATGCCCACCCCGCTGTTTCGGACTGCATCTATTCCAGCCTTATGGAACGACTGGATTGCCGGATATCCGATCTTCTTGGAATCCCGATATTAAACCCATCCGGGCTTAAAGAGGCCTCCCTTCAGGAATTCGAATTCCCCAGCCATCCGTTCACCGTCTGTTTTGATTTTCTGTTCGAGATCAAATTGGGGCCCAATGGCGGGCATCGCCCGCATAGAAAAATATGGGCCCATGTCACCCATCCCTCTCAGGATGTCGCCGCGCATCCGGCTGGTGCGGCCAAGCCCGGCGGTGAGCGGGGATGACGCCTCCGCCCCTGCTGTGCGGAGAAAGGGACCTCTCCGTCGAGCCGCCCTGCGGCTTTTGGGCCCGATCGGAGAGGCGGTGTGAATGGCGGAGGGGGTGGGATTCGAACCCACGGTACCTTGCGGTACACCGCATTTCGAGTGCGGCGGATTAAACCACTCTCCCACCCCTCCGTAAAATCCGTTCCATGACCGGCCCCCGCGCCTCCCGCGGAAGCCGGGCCTTTTTTACACCCGGTGCCGGCCGGAAAAGCTTCGGCGCATGTCCTTCTGCAGGTCCTTCCTCTTGATGTCGTCCCGCCGGTCCGGCCCGGTCTTGCCCTTGGCCAGGGCCAGTTTGACCTTGGCGTAGCCCGAATCCGCGAAGTAGAGCTCCAAAGGCACGAGGGTGAGGCCCTTGACGGTCAGCTTGCCCAGGATCCGTTTGATTTCGTTCTTGTGGAGGAGAATCTTCCTCTTGCGCGTGGGTTCCTGAACGACGTGGAGGGAGCCCTGTTTGTAGGGCTTGATGTGGACGTTCCAGAGGAAGATCTCCCCGCCGTCCACGCGGCCGAAGCCGTCTTCCAGGGTGACCTCCCCGGCGCGGAGCGACTTGACCTCAGGCCCGGTGAGGGCCAGCCCGCCGTCGAAGGTTTCCAAGATGTGGTATTTGAACCCGGCCCGACGGTTTTTGGCAATGGTTTTCATCAAAATGTGCCGCCGCGCTTCCGTCAAAAACAACAGGGTCTTCGACCGCGCCACGGCGGCACCGAAGCACCGCAACACGTCTCTGAAATTGGTGCGCGGGGGGGGATTTGAACCCCCATGGAGTTACCCATACGCTCCTGAGGCGTACGTGTCTGCCAGTTCCACCACCCGCGCTCTATCGCGCCCCGCGTTGTCCCGCAGGGAACGGACGAATCTATTCTCCCGGCGCCGCCACCTGGTCCCGCAGGCGTTTCCAGGCGTCCCGCGCCGTCTCCATGCCGGGGTCGGCGTGGAAGGCGGCCTGGTATTCGTTGGCGGCCTCGTCCAGCTTGCCCCACTTTTCAAAGGCCACGCCCCGCCAGTAATAGGCCGCCGCGTAATGGGGGTCGTGCTTGACGGCCTTCCGGAAACGGCGCACCGCTTTCCGGTAGCGCCCCTGGAGGAGGCGGACCCGCCCCAGGATCACCCACCCTTCCGGCGACCTTTTGTCCCCGGACAGGACGGCCTTGGCTTTTTTGCGCGCCTCGCGCCAGCGGCCTTCTTCCAGGTCCTTGCGGGCGCTTTCAAGCCGCGGGTCGGCCGCTTCCGCCGGCGCCGCGGGCGAAGGCGCCGTCTCCTCGGCCGCGGAGACGCGGACGACGAAAAAGAACCCCGCCAGGAGGAGACACGCAACCCGTCCGCGGTTTTTCATGAATGGGCCAGCCGTCCGATCACGTTCGTCTTCAAATAGTCCAGGTTCAACGGTTTGAAAAGGCAATCCCTGGCACCCTGCCGGAACGCTTCCAGGACCACGTCCGCCTCCTTGAAGCCGGTCATCATCACCACCGCCAGGGACGGATGCCGGGTCTTGAGGATTTTCAGGACTTCCAGGCCCTGCTGGTCCGGCAGGAGCACGTCCAGAAGCACCAGTTGGGGCGTCTTCCGTCGCACGGCGTCCAGCGCCGCCGAGGCCCGGTCCGCCGTGGCCGCGGCATGTCCCTCGTTTTCCAGAAAGGACTTCAGCATCTGCAGGGTTTCGTGGTCATCGTCAACAATGAGGATATCCACGGAGGTCCTTTCCGCGCGCGGGGCGCGCCGACGCGTCGGCAAAAGCCGCCGTTTTATCGTCGGAACGCTTGTTTGACGGAAGCGGTTTAATATACCATTTGCCTTTCCAGGGTGTCAAACGCCGTCCGGCGGACGGCGATCTTCCGACCGGAAAGGGCGAAAATGGCGAAACGGGCGAACATGGGGGACTTGATGCGTTTGATGGCGCGCCTGCGGGGGCCCCGGGGATGCCCCTGGGACCGGGAACAGACGCACCGGAGCCTTTTGCGCCACCTGCGCGAGGAGTCGGAGGAGGTGGCGCGGGCCATCCGGCGGGCGGACCACGACAACCTTTGCGAGGAACTGGGGGACCTGCTCCACCAGATCGTGTTCCACGCCCAGCTGGCCCGGGAAAAGGGGCGGTTCACCCTGTCCGACGTGGTGGACGGCCTTTTCCGGAAAATCGTGCGGCGGCACCCCCATGTGTTCGGAAAGAAGAAACTGAACACGGCGCAAGAGGTCATGGTCCAATGGGAGCAGATCAAAAAGCGGGAAAAAGAGAGCCTTCGCCGGCGGCCCCACGGCGCCCGGTGAGACGGGGACCTTCCGGGGTCGCCTCCCGGCCCGGTCCTCCCCTTCGGGCCGTGTTCTTGGACGCGGGCGGCACGCTTTTCCGCCCTTTTCCGTCGGTGGGGGGCGTGTACGCGCGCGCGGCCCGGCGCCACGGCTGCCGGGTGTCCGCCGCCTGGGTGGAGGGCCGTTTCCGGCGGGAATGGCGCCGGCGCAACGGTCTCTCCGGACTGCGGAGCGCCGCCGAACAGGACCAGAAGGACTGGTGGGCCGCGCTGGTGCGGCGGGTCTTCGGCCGCCGCATGCCCCGGAGGCGGTTCTCCGCCTTCTTCGAGGAGCTGTACCATCTTTTCGCCGAGCCTTCCACCTGGCGTTTGTTCCCCGACGCGCTCGCGACCCTGGAGGCTTTGCGCAAGAGGGGATTCCGCGTGGGGGTGGTCTCCAACTGGGACTCGCGCCTTTTCCGGCTCTGCGACGGCCTGGGGGTGACCCGGCGCGTGGACTTCGTCCTGGCGTCGGCGGTGGAAGGCTGCGCCAAGCCGCGGCCCGGCATTTTCCGGAAGGCGCTCAAGCTCGCCGGCGTCCGTCCGGCGGAGGCGCTGCACGTGGGGGACAGCGTGCAGGAGGACTACGCGGGGGCCCGCCGCGCCGGACTGCGGGCGGTCCTGGTGTGCCGTCGCGGTCCCGCGCCCCGGGGCGTCGCCTCCGTTCCTTCCCTGGCGCGGGCCGTCCGTCTCTTCGGCGATGCCCCCTGACCGGGCCCCGAACCCTCCAAACCCCACAATCCGATCGAATCTATTGCCGACCTCTTTTTTTGGTGCTATCCTTATGGTTCACCCTTCCATAGGACGTTTCTCTTCAACGCTGCCGGCTTTGTAGCCCCTTCAAGGGGGGAGGATCGAAGGCTGGTTTTCGGCAAAGCGGTGTCCTTTTTAACGGAGTCCCGATGGTCCGGCCGGTTCTTTCCCGCGGCCGTGCTGGGGGCCGGCCTCTTGCCCGTCCTGCTCATCGCCGGTTTCAGCGCCTTCCACATCCACAAGCAACTGACCGCCTCGGCCCTGACCCGCCGCCAGTCCGTGGCCTTCCTGTCCGCGGCCGTGCTCAAGGAGCGGCTGGACCGGATGGTGGACTTGACCGTGTCCCTGTCCACGCGCGTCCGGTTCCGCCAATGCGTCGCGGAAAGCCGTTGGGAAGAGGCCGTGGAAATCCTCCGGGCCGTGCCCGGAAGTTTTCCCTTCGTGGACCGGATCTACCTGTCGGACCCGGACGGCACCCTGCGGTCCGACACGCCCGCCCTGCCGGGGGTGCGGGGCAAGAACTTCGCTTTCCGGGACTGGTACCAGGGCGTGACGCGCTCCGGCAAACCCTACGTGTCCGGGGTGTACAAACGGACGGCGGAGCCGCGGTTGAACGTGGTGGCCGTGGCCGCGCCGGTGGGCGGGGAGGACGGGTCCCCCGCCGGGTACCTGGTCCTGCAGATCCGGCTTGACGCTTTTTTCAGGGACGTGGGGATTGCCCGGGAAGACCCCGTCGAGCATTTTTATTTCACGGACCAGAACGGCCACGCGGTGCACCATCCCCGGTTCAGCGTGGCGGGGGACCTTTTGGATCTCCTCTCCCGGACGCCGGTCCGAAGGGCGCTCCGCGGGGAGCGGGGCGTGATGCGCGCGTTCGACCCGGCGGAGGGCCGGGACTATGTGGAGGCCTTTGAGCCGGTCCCCGGATACGGCTGGGCCGCGGTGGTGCGGGAACCGGCGGACGTGGTCTTCGGCCCCCGCCGGCGGGCCCTGCGGGCGATCCTCCTCTTTTACGGCGCGGTCCTGCTCCTGAACGCCCTCCTGGCGGGCCTGATCCTGTCCGTGGTCCGCCGCCTGAAGGACGCCCGCGCCCTCCTCCAGGAGGCCAACGGGGAACTGGAGTCCTTTTCCTATTCCGTGTCCCACGACCTGCGGGCGCCCCTGCGGGCCATCGACGGTTTTTCCCGCATCCTGGAGGAGGACCACGCCCACCAGCTGGACGCCGAGGGGAAGCGGTTTTTGGGCGTCATCCGGGAGAACACCCGCCGCATGGGCCGGCTGATAGACGACCTCCTGGCCTTTTCCCGCCTGAGCCGGAAGGACATGGGGGCTTCCGTCGTGGACATGGCCGCGCTGGCCAGGGCCGCGGCCCTGGAGGCCCGGGAGGCGGAGAAGGGCCGGTCCGTGGAGGTGACGGTGGGTCCGTTGCCGCCCGCCCGGGGCGACGAGGCCATGCTCCGGCAGCTTTGGGTCAACCTCCTGTCCAACGCCTTCAAGTTCACGCGGCCCGTGGCGCGGCCCGCGGTGGAGATCGGCTGGCGGGCGGAGGAAGGCGCCTATTTCGTGAAGGACAACGGGGTGGGGTTCGACATGAAGTATAGGGACAAATTGTTCACGGTCTTCCAGCGCCTGCACCCCCGGGAGGAGTTCGAAGGCACGGGCGTGGGGCTGGCCCTGGTGCAGCGGATCGCGCGCCGGCACGGCGGCCGCGTGTGGGCGGACGCGCCCGCCGGCGGCGGGGCCGTCTTCTTTTTCACCCTCGGAAGGGAAAGGGGACCTTCATGAACGGACAAGAAATCGACATCCTGCTGGTGGAGGACAGCCCGGAGGACGTGGAGATGACCACCCGGGCCCTGAAGAAGCACAACCTGGCCAACAGGCTGTTCGTGGCGCGGGACGGCGCGGAGGCGTTGGACTTCCTTTTCTGCGAGGGCGCCCACGCGGGCCGCCGGAGCGAGGATCGTCCCAAGGTGGTGCTGTTGGACCTGAAGCTCCCCAAGGTGGACGGGCTGGAGGTGTTGCGGCGCGTGAAGTCCGATCCCCGCACGCAGACCCTGCCGGTGGTGGTCCTCACCTCCTCCCGGGAGGACCAGGACGTGGTGCGGAGCTATGAGCTGGGCGTGAACAGCTACATCGTGAAGCCCGTGGACTTCGAGCGTTTCGTCCAGGCCGTCTCCGACCTGGGCCTGTACTGGCTCCTGCTCAACCAGCCGCCCCGATGAGCGCGGAAGAGACCGCCGGCCGCGTCCGGCCGAAGAACGGCGACAGGGAGGTGGTCCGCATCCTCCTCCTGGAGGACGCCCCGGCGGACGCCCTTCTGATCGAAACCGAATTGCGCAAGGCGCGCCTTCCGATTGAAATACGGCGCGTCGAAACGTCGGCGGCGTACCTCGATGCGTTGAAGGGCTTCTCGCCCGACCTCATCCTGTCGGACTACAACATGCCCCAGTTCAACGCGCTGGAGGCCCTGCGCCTGCTTCGGGACGGGGGCATGGCCGTCCCTTTTATCCTGGTCACCGGGTCCCAGACCGAAGAGGTGGCCGTGGAATGCATGCGGCAGGGGGCCAGCGACTATATTCTCAAGTCCAGCCTCAGGCGCCTGCCGTCCGCGGTCTTGAACGCGCTTTCGAAGCGGGAGGCGGAGCGGGAAAAGGAGAAGGCGGAGGCGGAGATGCTCCGCCAAAGGGCGTATTTCCAGACGCTGATCGAGAACACCTCGGACATCATCACCGTGGTGGACACCGAAGGGGTCATCCGATACGAAAGCCCCGCTGTGGAGAGGCTGCTGGGCTACAAGCCCCACGAGATGGTGGGGCGAAGCGTTTTCGAATTCGTGCACCCGGAAGACCTGGACCGGGTGCGGGACGTCTTCGGCCGCGCCATGGAGGACCCCGGGGCCGCCACCCGCAGCGCGGAGTTTCGGTATCTCCATAAGGACGGTTCCTGGCGTCCCCTGGAGGCCGTGGGCAGGGCCCTGGTGGAGGGGGGGAAAATCGTGGGCGGCGTGGCGAGCTCCCGCGACATCAGCCAGCGCAAGGCCCTGGAGGCGCAGCTGCGGCATTCCCAGAAGATGGAAACCGCCGGCCGACTGGCGGGCGGGGTGGCCCACGACTTCAACAACCTGCTGACCACCATGCTGGGGTACAGCGACATCCTGTTGAACCGTTTGCGGGAGGGAGACCCCCTGCGGCAGGACGTGGAGGAGATCAAGCAATCCGCGGAACGGGCCGCGGCCCTCACCCGGCAGTTGCTGGCCTTCAGCCGCAAACAGATCCTGGCGTTCTCGGCGGTGGACCTGAACGCCCTCCTGTCCGGCATGCAAAAGATGCTCCGGCGGCTCATCGGGGAGGACGTGGAGCTGGCGGTGGCGCCCGCCCCGGACCTCGGCAAAGTCAAGGCCGACCCCGGCCAGATCGAGCAGGTGGTGATGAACCTGGCGGTGAACAGCCGCGACGCCATGCCCCGCGGCGGCAGGATCGTCATCCGGACGCAGAACGTGGAGCTGCGCCAGCCGCCGGTGGCCGGGGAACGCGAGGGGTTCCGCCCCGGCCCCTACGCCCTGCTTTCCGTGGCCGACACGGGCGCGGGCATGACCGCGGAGGTCATGTCGCACATCTTCGAGCCTTTTTTCACGACCAAGGAGCAGGGCAAGGGGACCGGCCTGGGGCTGGCCACGGTGTACGGCATCGTCAAGCAGAGCGGAGGATACATCGAGGTGCAGAGCGAGCCCGGACGGGGAACGGTCTTCACGCTCTACCTGCCGCACTTTCAGGGAACGCCGGCGGACGAGGCCGCGCCCGCGTCCCGGCGCCGCGCCGCGGGCGGGTCGGAGACCATCCTCTTGGTGGAGGACGAACGGCTGGTGCGGAACCTCTGCCTGGAGGTGCTCACCAAGGCCGGCTACGCGGTCTTGGAGGCCCAGAACGGGGAGGAGGCCTTGCGGCTGGCCCGCGAGAACAAACGGGCCTTGGACCTGATCGTGACGGACGTGGTCATGCCGGGCATGAGCGGGCGGGAACTGGCGAAGCGGGCGACGGCCAGTCATCCGCGGGCCAAGGTGCTCTACTTGTCGGGATACATGGACGACGCCGTTCTCCGCCACGGCGTCATGGAGGAAGGGGTGGACCTGCTTCAGAAGCCCTTCACGCCGGACCAGCTCCTGCAAAAAATCCGGGGCATCCTGGACGGCTCGCCCCAAAAACCCCACGCATAACCCCTTGTGAGACGGACGAATGCGGTGAGGAATCTGGGGTCGCCCGTCCCCGCGCGCCGGGCCGCGGCTTTCAGGCGGTTGTACGCCGCGGGAGAACGCCTCGCCCGGCGGGCCGCGGAGCGGCTGGGCGCGGACCCGGTGCTGCGTCGTTTGATTTTGTCCCGGGAAAATCCGCTGGAGGCGGTGGGCGTGGCGGTCCGGCCCGGGGCTTACCGGCGGATCCGGGCCCTCTGGGCCGTGGAAAGGGAGACGCCGGTGCCGGCGGCGCGCCGGACGCGGGAATTCTCCATTGACGTGAAAGGGCGGCGGCTGGACGTCCTGACGCCGGCGGGCGCCGACGGCCCCATCGCCGGGTTCCTGGCCAAGCATGGGGAGGGGATCCAACAGGTGGAGCTGGGGGTCCGCGACGCGGGGGCCGCGGCCGAACGTTTGGGTTCCCTCCGCGACGCAAGGTTGCGGGGCATCGGCTCAAGGCCCGCGCGGGGCGGCGGCGGGAAGCGGGTCTATTTCGTCCTGGTGGACATTTCCGCCAAGACCCGGAAGCGGCGGGTGTTGGCGGAGTTGGTGCAGAAGCCTTTTCTATCGCGCGAGCGCTGAGCGGAACTCCTCCGCCGCGGTTTTTTCCTCCTCCGTCAGGGAAAGCAGCGCGTATTCGCCCAGGGTGGCGCGGGCCTCGTCCCGCCGCCCGAGGGCGGCCTGCGCCTGGGCCAGGCGCCAGTACGCCTCTTTGTCCTCCGGGTTCTGTTTCCGGAGGGTTTTCCACTGTTCCAAAGCCTCTTCCCTTCGACCTCCCGCCTCCAGCGCCTCCGCCAGGAACCGCCGGACCTCCGGTCCATCGGGTTGCAGCCGCAGGGCGTTTTGAAAGGCCTCCGCGGCCGAGGAAGGATCTTGGGCCAGAAGACGGGAGAGCCCCAGGTTCACCCACAACCCCGGGCTTTCCGGGCCGGCGGCCAGGGCCCTTTGGAAAAGCGCCGCGGCCTTTCGGCCGTCCCCCGCCTGATAGGCCAGGACCCCCAGGTTGTTGTGGGCCTCCATTTGGGAGGGGTTCACGGTCAAGGCCCCGTGGTACGCCTGTTCCGCCTCCTCCGAGAGGCCGTATTGGGCGAATTTTTGACCCAGGTTGGTGTACGCCTCCGCGTAGCGGCGGAGGATTTCGGCGGTAAAGGCGTCCCGCGACTGCCCGGCCAGGGGCGTGGGGGGGAAGGCGGGGGGCTGGTTTTCGACGCGCCAGGTCCCGGAGCGGCGGTACCACCGGAAGGTCAGACGGGCCAGGGACAGCTGGGCCTGGGGTTCCACCAGGCGGTACGTGTCCGACGGGAAATAACGGTACGTCAATCCCAGGGGGAAGCCGTCCTGCGGGTAACGGCGGCGCACCGGCAGGCCGTCGTCCGGCGCCACGCCGGGCAGGCTGGCCGGGACCTCCGTGAACACGCGCCCGCCCCGGGGGCCCTGCAGGAGGCGCGGGAGGAAATCGTTTTGGAACCCGTCCTGCGCCGGGGCGTCGGGACCGTCGTCGGGCAGGAGGTCGGGGAAGCGGCGCCGGAGTTCCCTCTGGCCCCACAGGGTGGTGTGGTACAGAACGACGGCCACGTCCGGCCGGAGCCCCGCGGTCCTTTGCGCGTACAGCGCGGCGTAGGCCGCGGAGTCTCCCGGGTCCCACAGCACGGAGCCCGGCGGAAGGGATTTCAGCAGGTTGACGCCGAAGTCCCGGGCGTGGAGGTTCCCGCGGCCCGAAACCCAAAGGTGGCCGGCCAGGGCCAGGGGGATCAGGGCCGCGCCGATCCAGCGGGTTTTCGGCCAGCGCTGGCCCGCGTCCCAAAGGCCCCAGGCCAGAAAAACCGCCATCCCCGCCAGGGACAAAGGATAGAAACGTTCGATCACGCCGCGGAAATGGTCCTGCACCGGCGGGTTGGCCAGCAGGATGAAGAGGGGGCCGGGGATGAGCCACAGGAGGAGCGCGCCCCAGAACAGGGCGCGGGCCTGCCGCAGGCTCCGCCGCGCGCCCCAGAGGGCCAACGCCAGGCCCACGGGGGTGAAGGCCCGGGCCGCCGCCGCGAAATAGGCGCCCAACCCGTCCCAGCGGGAAACGGCCTGGTCTCCTTTGAAAAGGGAAAAGGTCCCGTAGTCCCGCCGGAACAGGACCCGCAGCCAGCGTTCCCCATTGTCCGGCGCGCCGGTGTTCCAGACGGGATCGGTTTGGGCGCGGAAGTACAGAAACAGCTGGACGGAAAGGCCGAGGGCCGCGAAAAGGACGGCGAGGGACAGAAGGGCTTTCCAGCGCCGGAGGAAGGCCGGCCGCCTTTCCCCGAGGAGACGGACGGCCGTCGCCGGCTTGGCGAAGGCGGCGGGATGGCGGGCCAGGAACAACAGCAGGAGCCCGGGGACCCACAGAACGAGCGTGTGGTGAACGCCCAGTCCCAGGCCCAGCAGGAAGGCCATGAGCGCCCAGCCGCGCAGGGGGACCGGATCCGAGGGCGCGCCTTTGGCCAGGGCCCAGAGCAGGAGCGCGCCCAGGAACAATTCAAGGATGTAGACCTCGGCCAGGAGGGAAAGATACCAGACCCCCGGCGCGAGGGCCCACAACAGGGCCGCGGCCCACAGCGCCGTTTTTTTCCAGCGGTCGGCCTCCATTTCGTCCAGGGGCCGGGCGGCCCTTTCAACGGAAGGGAGCAGGCCCTGCAGGGCCTTGGCCAAGAGGGGCACGGCGGCCGCGCCCAGGACCGCGGACAAAATGTTCACCCGGTACGCGGGGTTGCCCAAGGGGATCAGGAGGCAGGCGGCCTTGCCCAGAAGCACGTACAGGGAATAGCCGGAGGCGTGGGGGATGCCCAGGCTCCAGGCCGCGCCCGCGAACTCCCCGGAATCCTCCGGCGCGATGCAGGGGTACAGGGTGGAGAGGTAAAGGCCGAAGACCGAGAGGAAAGCGAAGACCGCCACGGGGAATCCCTAAGCCGGAAGACGGTCTTTCATTGGAGGTCCTCCGGCTCCACGTCCACGGAGAGCGAAACGCCCTTGGGCGGCTTGTGGTCCCGCAGGCGCGGCAGGACCGCGTCCCAGGCGGGGCCGTCCGGGCCTTTCAACAGGACCTGCCATTGGGTGAACCCGGCGCGCAGGGCGTGGAACGCGGGCGCCGGCCCCAGGCAGGCCATGCCCTCTGGCAGGGGCAGGTTTTCCAGCCATCGCATGAAGTCTTCCGCGGCCTTCTCCACCGCTTCCGACTGCTTGCCGCGGAGGATGATCTGGGCCAGGCGGACGTAGGGCGGATATCCCATCTCTCGTCGGAAGGCCAGCTCCTCCCGGGCGAAGGTTTTGTAATCGATGTTCAGGGCCGCCCGGAGGGCGTAGTGGTCCGGGTTCCGGGTCTGAAGATAGGCCCGGCCCGGCTGGTCGGCCCGTCCCGCCCGTCCCGCCACCTGGCTGAGGAGCTGGAAGGTGCGCTCGCCCGCGCGGAAGTCCGGGAACCGCAGGCTCTGGTCCGCGTCCAGGACCCCCACCACGGTGACGCGGGGAAAGTCCAGCCCCTGGGCGATCATCTGGGTGCCCACCACGATGTCCACCCCTTCGGATTTGACGGCCTCGAAAGCCTGCCCGTGGGCGCCCCGGCGGCGCGTGCTGTCCCGGTCCCACCTGAGCACGCGCGCCTGCGGGAAGAGGAATTCCACCTCGGCCGCGATCCGCTGGGTGCCCTTGCCCTTCATCCGCACCGTCGGAAGGCGGCACTGGGGGCACTTGTTGGGCGGTGGGATGCGGTGGCTGCAATAGTGGCAGCGCAGGGATTCGTCCGCGCCCTGTCCCCATCCCCGGTGGAACACCAGGCTGACGCCGCAGTCCGGGCACCGGGCCTCCCAGCCGCAGGAGGGGCAGAGGATGTACGTGGCGAACCCGCGCCGGTTCAAAAACAGAATGACCTGTTCGCGCCGCGCCAGGGCCTCGTTCATGGCCTCGATCAGAGGATCGGAAAGCACCCGTTTTCCGGCGCGCCGCCAGTCCACGGCCCGGATCTCCGGGAAAGGGCGGTCCTGCACGCGGGAAGGCATCTCCAGGCAGCGGATGGCGTTTTCCAGAACGCGGTGGTAGGTTTCCATGGAGGGCGTGGCGCTGCCCAAAAGCGCGGGGACGCCGTGCAGCCGCGCTTTTTCCAAAGCCGCTTCGCGGGCGTGGTACCGGGGGCTGGCGTCCTCCTTGTAGGAGGGATCGTGCTCTTCGTCCACCACCACCAGCCCCAGGTCTTGGAGCGGCGCGAACACGGCGGAGCGGGGGCCCAGGAGCACGCGGCATTGGCCGGACAGGGCCCGCTGCCACACGCGCCAGCGCTCCCCGCGGGCGATTTCGCTGTGCCACACCTCCACAACGTCCCCGAAGCGCGCGCGCAGGAGCGCCTCGGTCTGCGGGGTCAGGCCGATCTCCGGCACCAGGTACAGGACGGACCGCCCCTGCCGCAGGGTTTCGGCGGCGGCCTGCAGATAGACCTCGGTCTTCCCGGCCGCGGACACGCCCCACAGCAAAAAAGGTTTGAAGTGTTTTTCCCGGACCGCGGGCAGGATCTCTTCGCAGGCTTTTTTCTGGTCCTCGGTGAGCTCCCGCGCCGGCGACTCCGGCGGCGGGACGGCCGCCGGGCGCGAGAACGGGGCGGGCCGCCGGGGCGGCCTCTGTTTGCCCACGGGCAGCACGCAGAACACCGCCTCCCCCAAGGAGGAGAAATACCGCCGGGAGAGCCATTGGGCCAGCTGGAAATCCTGGGGAGACAGGACCGGCGACGGGTCCAGGACGTCCTTGAGCGCTTTGAGCGGCGCGGAAAAATCGCTTTCTCCGGGGGGAACGAGGCGGCAGGCCACGCCCACCTGGAGCCCCCGCTTGCCGAAGGGCGCCAGGACCCGCTGGCCCGACCGGACGCGGCCCCGGAGTTCCGGCGGCACGATGTAGTGGAAGGTGCGCGGCGCCGGGATGGGGAAGGCCACCTCGGCCAGGAGCCCGGCCCCCGCGCCGTCGCCGGCGTCGAGCGCGGGCGTGGAAGGGAGGATGGCTGCGGGGGCTTGGTCCATTACGAGACGACCTTCAACATTTCCGCATGGAGTTTTTTGAGGTCTTCCCAGGCGTCCTTTTTCAGGTCCGGGGTCCGCAGCAGGGCCGACGGGTGGTAGGTCGGCAGGAGCCGGAGGGAGAGGGCGTCGTCGCCCTCCGGCGAAAAATCGAACCATTGCCCCCGGAAGGACGTCAGGCCGCGGGAGGTGTTCAGGAGCGCCTTGGCCGCCACCGCGCCCAGGGCCACCAGGAACCGGGGGCGGATGATGCGGATCTGCTTCATGAGGAAAGGCCGGCAGGCGGCCATCTCCGCGGGGGACGGCGGCCGGTCATTGCCCCGCTTGTCCGGCTGGGAAGGGTCGGTCATGGGATGGCATTTCACCATGTTGGCGATGTACGCGCTTTTCCAGGAGGGGTCCGCGGGCTGGCGGGTGAGGCCGATGGCGGCCAGCATCTTGTCCAAGAGCTGCCCCGCCGGGCCCACGAACGGTTCTCCCTGCCGGTCTTCCATGAACCCGGGTCCCTCTCCGACGAACATGACCAGGGCCCGGGGGTTGCCCACGCCGAACACCAGCTTTTGCCGCGACGGCGCCAAAGGACAGCGCCGGCAGTCGCCGATCTCCTCTTCGCGGAGTTTTCTCAGCGCCTCCTCCGGCGGGAGGCCCGCGTACGGAAAGTCGTCCGTCGCGGGGGAGGCGGCCGCGGGGGGCGGCGGAACGTCCGCCGCGGCCGGGGCCGCGGGCCCGGCGGAGGGCGCGGGGGCCCGTTCCTTCCAGACCCCTCCCCGGAGGGAGCGACGGTCCTGAAGGTCCCGGCGGAGTTGGGACGCCAGAGAGAGCAATTCTTCCCGATCAGACATGGGCCAGGAGGGAGAATATTTTGCGGGCCAGGGCGGCCTTGGGGCCTTTGAAAGCCGCTCGTCCGCCGGAGCGGAACAGGAGGACCGCCTTTGTGTCGTCCTTGTCCAGGGCGTCCGGCGCGTTGGCCACGATCAGGTCCAGGGATTTGTCCTTCAGTTTGCGGGCGGCGCGGGGAACGAGGTTTTGCGTTTCCAGCGCGAACCCCACGAGACGGGCGCGGCCCTTCCGGCGGCGGGCCAGGGTCTTCAGGATGTCGGGGTTGGGGACCAGGCGCAGGGACATCGCGGCGCGGCCGTTTTTTTTCAGCTTGTGGGCGGAAGGCCGTTCCGGCCGCCAGTCGGCCACGGCCGCGGCGCCGACGATCAGGTCCGCGCCGCGCGCATGGCGCAGGGCGGCCCGGAGCATGTCTCGGGCGGAAAGGACGGGGACAAAACGGGTTTTGCGGGGAGGCGTCAGGGCCGTGGGGCCGGAGATCAGGATCACGCGCGCGCCCCGTTTCGCGGCTTCGTTCGCCAGGGCGTATCCCATGCGGCCGGAGGAGGCGTTGGTCAGGAACCGGACCGGGTCCAGCGCCTCCCGCGTGGGCCCGGCCGTGATCACCACTTTTTTGCCCCGCCAGAAGTTTCGGGAAATCATGGGGGGACGGAAAGGCGTCGCGTTTATTAGGGTTTGGTGCGCCGCCGGGCGAGCGCCTTGCCCACCTGCTCCACGATCCGCGCGGGCTCTTCCAGCCGGCCCCAGCCGGGCTTGCCCGAGGCCAGGGGGCCCCGCACCGGGCCGATGAAGCGGTACCCGTAGGAGCGGCAGGTCTTGACGTTCTTCTGCGTGGCGGGGTGGAGCCACATGCCTTCGTGCATGGCGGGCGCCAGGAACACCGGCGCGCGGGTGGCCAGGATCAGGGCGGCCAGGAGATCGTCCGCCTGCCCCAGGGCCAGCCGGGACAGGAAATGGGCGGAGCAGGGGGCCGCCACCACGGCGTCGGCTTTTTCCGCCAGGGCCAGGTGGGACATGTTCCACAGGGACGGATCGAAGAAATCCTGCGGCACGGGACGGCCGCTCAGCGCGGCCAGGGTGAGGGGGGTGATGAAGCGTCCGGCGGAATGGGTCATGACGCAGGTCACGCGGGCGCCCGCGTCCTGAAAGCGCCGCACCGCGTCCGCGGCCTTGTACGCCGCGATGCTTCCGCAGACGCCCAGGACGATCTCGCGGTCCTGAAGGGGAGAAGAGGTCACGGCGGGGCCCCGTCCGGAAGCCGGCTACTCTTCCTTGGGCTCCTTTTTGTCGTCGGAAATCTTCAGGGGCTCCAGGGGCTTTTTCTCCGGCTTGGGCACGGGCGGGAGCTTCTCGATGGTCTCCAGGTCCACCTGTCCCGAAAGGATTTCCTTCAAGGCTTTGTTGATCAGTTCCTGGGGAAGTTCGTTGCTTTGGTCCCGCTGTTTGATCTCCTGGGCCCACCGCAGGGCCAGGGTCACCAGGCGGTACTTGTCCCGCTGGCAGTCCAAAAGCAGTTGGCTCAAGGGAAGGTCCGCCTTGTGATGGTTGTTCGCCGCTTCCTTTTTCTTCTTGCTTTCGCTCACGCCTTTTCCTCCTCCAAGACCCCCGCGCGGTGTTCGAGGCGCTCCACGCGCCGGTGCTCCGCCCGCAGGATGGCCGACAAATCCTCCACCGCTTCCGTCACGTCGTCGTTGACCACCAGGTAATCGTACCGTTCCAAATAGGTCACTTCCTTGCGGGCGTTGCTCAGGCGCTTGGCGATGACGCTTTCGTCGTCCTGGGCCCGCCCGCGCAGCCTGCCCTCCAGCGTGTCCCAGGAAGGCGGGCAGATGTACACGCACACGCTGCCGGGAAAGGCCTTCTTGATGGCCATGGCGCCCTGGGGGTCCAGGTCCAGCAGAACGTCGCGGCCCTGGCGGGTGTTCTCCACGAGGGGGCCGCGCGGGGTGCCGTACAGATGGTCGTGCACGCGCGCCCATTCCACGAAGGCCCCGGCCTCGGCCTGTTTCTTGAATTCGGCCTCGGACAGAAAAATGTATTCGCGTCCGTTGACCTCGCCCGGGCGGGCCGGCCGCGTGGTGGCGGAAACCGAATACCACAAATGGGGCCGTTTCTTCAGGAGCTCGCGGGAAAGCGTGGACTTTCCCGCGCCCGAAGGGCCCGAAATCACAAGCAACAATCCGTTGGACATGAATTCAGGGGAGAGGAAACTTCTTTATATTCTACCTTTTCCGCGGGAAAAAGGTCAATCGCGGGTTTTCCGCTTTTCGGGGCCGCGCAGGAGCCGGAGCGCGGTCTGGAAATCCGGCGGCGGCGGGGCTTCCCAGCGCATTTCCCGGCCCGTGGCGGGGTGGCGGAGCTTGAGGGACAAAGCATGCAGGAGAGGCCGGGCGACCTCGGGGAGGGGTTTGGCCTTGTAGAGGACGTCCCCCAGGAGCGGATGCCCCAAAGCCGACAGTTGTACGCGGATCTGGTGGGTGCGGCCGGTCTTGGGCCGCGCCTCGATCAAGGCGGCCGGCCCCCCGGGGGCCGCGGGGAACCGTTCCAGCACCTTGAACCCGGTCTCCGCGGGTCGGCCCGCGTTTCCCACGGACATGCGGCGGGGTTGGCGCCGGGACCGGCCCACCGTGGACAGGATGCGGCCTTCCGGGGAGGAGGGGACGCCCTGCACCAGGGCCAGGTAGATTTTTTCCGCGCCGCGCTCCGCGAACTGGCGGCTGAGGTCCTCCGCGGCGCGGGGCGTCTTGGCCAGGACCATGACGCCGGAGGTGCCCCGGTCCAGCCGGTGCACCACGCCGGGCCGGGCCGCGGCCAGGTTTTTCAACCGGTCGCCGGGCGCGGACCAGGCCGGCGCCAGCTTGGGCCAAAGCCTTTGGATCAACGTGTCCCGCCGGTGGGGGCCGGCCGGGTGCACCACCAGGCCCGCGGGTTTGTTCACCACGATGATGTGGTCGTCCTCGTGCAGCACCGGCACGGTGTCCGCGGCCGAGGGCGGCAGGCTGGAGAATTCGGGCAGTTCGACGCGGATTCGGTCGCCGGGTTTCAGGACGCGGCCGGACGCGGCGGACGCGCCGTTGACCGCGACGCGGCTTTCCCGGATCAGTTGCTGGACGCGGGTGCGGGACAGGGGGGCCAGGCGCTTGGCCAGGAACCGGTCCAGCCGTTCCGGGGCGCCGGCGAACAGGAAATTTTGTTCTTCAGCCACGCTTTTCGCGCGGAAGGAAAAGACCGGCGCCGGCCGCGGCCAGCACGCAGGCCGCCGCGACCCATTGGGTGGCGGTGAGGGAGGCGAAGACCGGGCCCCGGTCGTCCCCCCGGAAAAGCTCCACCAGAAAACGGAGGACCCCGTACAGCCCCAGGTACAGGACGGCGAGGCGGCCCCGGCCCAAGGCCAGGGCGGGCTTGCCGCCGGCGAACACCAGGACCGCGAAGAGCAGCAGGTTGAGTCCGGATTCGTAGAGTTGGGACGGGTGAAGGGGGATGTTCGCGGGCGCCAGGGTTTCCGGGTGGCGGAAGGTCACGGCCCAGGGCAGGTCCGACGGCCGGCCGTAGCAGCAGCCGGCCGCGAAACAGCCCAACCGGCCCACGGCGTGGCCCAGGGCCGCGGCCGGCGCGGCCAGGTCCGCCGCCAGCAGCAAAGACATGTTGCGGCGCTTCAGCCACAGCGCGCCCGCGGCCATGGCGCACAGGAGCCCGCCGGACCACACCAGCCCGCCCTGCCAGAGCTTGAGGATGTCCAGGGGGGCGTCCACGTAATAGCGCCAATGGAAGATCACATACAGGAGCCGGGCGCCGACGATGCCGCTCAAAAGCAACACCCACACCAGGTCCGTGACGATTTCCGCGGGAAGCCCGTTTCGGCGGGACTGTTTCAGGAGCCAGGCGTACCCGGCGAAAAACCCCAGGGCCACCAGCAGGCCGTACGTGTGGAGGGTGACGGGTCCGATTTTAAGCAAGGCAGGCCACATACGCGGAGGCTACTCGCCCCGTTTGAACAGGACGGGGGCGGATTCGGTTTGGCGGCCCAGGAGGCTGTCCAGAAAGAGCAGGAAAACGCCGACGCAGATGGCGCTGTCCGCCGCGTTGAAGGCCGGCCAATGCCACTGCCCTATGTAAAAATCCAAAAAATCCGTGACGCTGCCCTGCTTGATCCGGTCGATCAGGTTCCCGAGGGCGCCGCCCCACAGGCAGGACACACCCAGGGCGCCGAAGGCGCTGTGGGACACCAGGCGTTTGTGGAAAAAGACCAGTCCGGCCAGGATCAGGAACCCGGCGACGATGAAGAACAGGTTTGCGTCGGGAAAAATGCCGAAGGCCGCGCCCGTGTTCTGCACGTGGGTCAGGGAGAAGAAGGGCAGCACCGGGCGGGTGGTGTTGAGCGGCATGGACTGGATGACCATCTGCTTGGTGCTCTGGTCCAGGATCAGGACCCCCGCGGCCAGGGTGAAGACCGGGATTCTCATGATGTCTTTGCCGGAGCGGCCTGGGCCGCGGCCTTCTCCGCCTCGGCGCAGCGCGCGCAAAGGTTGTCCGCGCCCACATCCTCCCGCCAGATCCAGCACCGGTCGCACTTTTGGCCGGGTGCAGGTTCGATTTTAATAATTTGAAACCGGATATCCGATGGATTCCCGCTATGTTTAAAAAGGGAGCGTGTGATTTTTGCCACTCCAAGGTAGGAAGCCAGTCGTTTTTCGTCTATTTGAACGGCGAAATATTGATGTGTTTCATCAACACTGATATGCGCATGCGCGTCATTTAAGCCTTTGATAGCGCCTTTCTGGCGATTTTGTTCGATAGCTTGATTCAAGATCTCTCGTAACTTTTGTAGGTCCAGCAAAGACACGCCCATTTGTCGTCCCGACATGACGCCTTTTGGGAAAGGGTTGAGGAAGACGCTCTCCGTATTGTCTTCTTCTCTTTTAAACAGGTTTTGTTCTCCAAGGGTCTTCCAAGTCTCTTCAGCGGTAAACGACATAAGTGGTGCGAGGGCTTTTGCCAGCATCTTGGTTATTTCCAAGAAAGCTGTTTGAGCGCTTCTGCGGCGCAGGCTGTCTGGGGGGTCGCAATACAAAATGTCTTTCATGACATCGAGATAATATCCCGACAAAGCGTTAATAAAGAAATCATTACATACCCAAAAAGAAACCGAGTGGAATTCGTAGTTATTAAAATACTTCCCGATGTCGCCTACGACGACATTCGCGTAATCCAACATTGATTCGTCAATGTCTTCTAATTTATCGAGTGCCACAGCATGTTGAGCAGGGTCAAAATCCCCCAGATTCCCCAACATATACCGCAGCGTGTTCCGGATTTTCCGGTACGTGTCGATCACCCGGTCCAGGATGTCCTGGGAGAGGCGCACGTCCTCCCGGTAGTC
>CAZAEL010000010.1:45350-59517 GCA_964484135.1 uncultured Elusimicrobia bacterium | reverse complement strand
GCCGCCCAACGACGCCATGAAGCACATCCACCCGCGCATGCCGGCCGTCCTGGACGCGGAAGGCGAGGAGGCCTGGCTCGGTCCTGACAGGGGCGTGAGGGCGCTCCAGAGTTTTCTCAGGCCTTTTGAAAGCGGGTTTCTGACGATTTTCCCCGCCACGCCGGAGCTTGCCCTGGAATTTGTCGGCGACTGATTTCTCATCAAAAAAGTCTTGACAAAACCGGAGCCGACTTTTTTATGGGTTTTTCGGGCCGGCCTATTTGGTAAAATGCCAGACATGAGACACTGGGCCGATTTGCCGCCTTCTACCCTTTGGTGTCTTGTGGGTTTGATCGCCACGGATGGGGGTGTCTTTCCGGTGATGGGAGGCATATGGAAATCACTGCGAAGGACCGGTTTTTCCTCATGGATATTCGGCGTCATCTTAAACTCACGAATCGCGTTCGCCCAAAATTGAATAGCAAAGGGCAAATATCTTACAGGATTCAATTCGGCGATGTCGGGTTTTATCGTTTTCTTCTTTCAATAGGGCTGATGCCCAGGAAATCGCTTCGTTTGAGTTCCATAAAAGTGGATGACGGCCATTTCGAGGATTTTCTCGGAGGGGTCATAGACGGCGACGGCTGTATCCGGTCTTGGTTTCATCCCACAAACGGCGCAAAGCAGTGGTCTCTCCGTGTTTATTCCGGCTCGAGCGCGTTTTTGACATGGCTCAAGAACGAAATAAGCCGGCGTTTTCGGGCGCATGGACGAATTCACAACGAGTCTCCATCTTCGCATGTTCTCAGATACGGGAAAATCGCGGCCCAAAATATTTTGAAAGAGTGTTATGGGAAGGGCTCTTTGAGCTTGCATCGCAAGAGAGACATTGCGCTCCTATGCCTTCGAAGTCCAAGTGGTTGGGCTCGGAGCCGCACGATTGGGCAGGTGGCGGAATTGGTATACGCAGCGGACTCGGATAGGGTCTCCCTGGAGGCGACTCCAGGGTAATAAATCTCTCAAATTCGGGGAACGCTAAATCTTCCGGATTTTTGGAGGACATGCCAATCCCGAGCCAAGTCCGGTAAGCTCCTGCTTCCCGGAAAGGTGTAGAGACTAGACGGGAGATCCGCCTTGCGCGGAAAGGGATAGTCCACGCCCCATGGAAACATGGGGAAATCGTGTAAAATCCGCTGGCCGCAAGGCCTTGTGGGTTCAAATCCCACCCTGCCCAAAATTTTCCTAAAAAGCGATATCAACAGACCATGCCCCTGTCCGTCTTCTGCGGTCCGTATCAGCCTTCCCTTGAGAACGCCTTCGTCGAACGCCTGACGTCCCTGCGCCCCGGCCCGGACAGGCCGGCGGCGGTGGTCACGGCCTCGTCCGGCCTGTCCGACCGGCTTCAGGTCCTGCTGGCGCGGGAGCGGGGCCTGTCCCTGCTGGGGACGCGGTTCTTCACTTTCCACACGCTCGCTCTGGAGGTGTTGGAAAAGGCGGGCCGCACGGACCGGGCCGTGGTGCCGGACGAGTTCTTCCACGACAAGGTGGTGGACGGCCTCATCAAGGGAGGGCCGGGGCGGGGGTTTTCCCTCGGCCTGGCCGCGGCGTTCCGCAGTTCCGTGCGGGACCTCATGGAGGCCGGCCTGGAGCCCGACCGCTTCCGGGAATATTTCTCCGACCTGATCCAGGACCCCCACGACAAGGCCCGTTTCCAGGAATTGCTGGACCTGCAGGACCGTTACCGGGCCGCCTTGGCCGGCGCCAAGGTCCTGTCCCTGCCGGAGCTGGCGCGGGCCGCGGCCAGGGCCCTGGAGGAGGGGGCGGACGAGGGCCTCCGTCCCTTCGCCGAGGTGCTGTACTACGGTTTCTACGATCTGAACGGCGTGCAGGCGGATTTTTTCCATGCGGTGGCCGCGTCACGCCCCGCGGTCCTGTTCTGCCCCACGCGGCCGGGCCGGCCCGCCTTCGCGTTCGCCGAGCGTTTCTACAAAGCGAAGCTGCACCAGGGCGGGCGGGCGCCCGTGCTTTTGGAGGCCCCCTTCAAGGACCGCGCCCTGGGCGAGGCGCTGGACTGTCTCTTCGACCCGGCGCGCCAGGCGGCCCTGAGGGACAAGAAGGCCCTGCGGATTTTCAGCGTGTCCGGCCGCCGGGACGAGGCCTGGCGCGTGGCCAAGGAGATCCTGGCCCTGCGCGCGGAAATGCCGGACCTGTCCTTCCATGACATCGGCGTGGTGGCGCGGAGCCTGGAGCCGTACCGGGCCGTGCTGGCCGACGTCTTCCGGGAAAACGCCGTCCCCCTGGCCGCGCCGCCGGCCGAGCCCCTGCTGAAACATCCCCTCGCCCGGCTGTCCCTCGCGCTCCTGACCCTGCGCCGCCGCAACATGCCCGCCGCCCAGCTGTTGGACGTGGCCGAGTCCCCCTATTTCCGGCGGGAACGTTTCCGCGGGGTGAGCCGGGGGGACCGGCTGACGGCCCAATGGCGCCGGCTCCTGGAGCGGCTGGACGTCCATTCCGGCTGGTGGCAGTGGACCGGCAAGGTGGCGCCCTGGGCCAAGAAGGATTTCGAGCCGTTCCTCCGGGAGGACGAAGGCCGGGACGCGCGGCCGATCCCCCGGCAGGACACCGCCGCCCTTTGGGATTTCGCCCGGGACCTGTACGCGCGGCTGGACCCGGCCCGGGAGGCGGGACGCTGGGCCGCGGCCGCGGAAGAGGCCGCGGAGATCCTGCGGGAAAACTTCGACGCGCCCGCGGAGGGGCCCGAGGCCCGCGTCTGGGAAAGGACCCTGGAGGCGGTGGAGGGCCTGAAAATCTTCGACCGGCTGTCCTCCCGCGTCTCCTGGGGGGAGTTCCTGGAAGCACTGGAGGAAAAACTTCAGGGAGAAACGCTGGAGCCCGGCCCGCCCCGGGAAGGGGTGCGGTTGCTGAACGCCATGGAGGCGCGGGGCCAGTCCTTCCGCGTGCTGTTCCTCATGGGCCTGCAGGAGGGGCTTTTTCCGCGGCAGGTCCGGGAAGACCCCCTGCTCCGCGATTCGGTGAGGAACCTGCTGCAGGACGCGGCGGGCTATTGGATCCTGCCCAAGCTGGCCGGGTACGAGGAGGAAAAGCTCCTCTTCGCCCTCACGGTCTCCGCCGCGACGGAAAGGCTCCACTGCCTGTACCCCCGTTCCGACGAGGAGGGCAAGGCCCAGGTGCCTTCCATCTACCTGCGGGAGCTCTGCCGGGCCTGCGGCCTGGATTTTGAGAAGGAAGCCGGCGAAAGGGTCCCGCGCCAGCCCCTGGCACGGCTCCAGTCCGTGCCGCCGGCGCTCTTGACGCCCAAGGAGGCGTCGCTCCTGGCCGCGGCCGCGGAGCAGGACCCTTCGCCTCTCTGGGAAGCGCTGGGGACGGACGCGGCCTGGCTGCGGGAGGCGCGCGCCGGGGTGGCGGCCCTGAACCGGCCCGGCGCGCCCGGCCCCTTCGACGGGCTGGTGGACCCGCCGGAGGAGTACATGCGCCTGGCGCGGCGCCGGGGGCTTTCGCCCACGTCCCTGGACGTGCTGGCCGCCTGTCCCTTCCAATTCTACGCTTCCCGCGTGTTGGGGTTGAGGCTGGAGGACCCGGCGGAGCGCGGCCACCTTTCCCCGTTGGCCCGGGGAAAGATCTACCATCGCGTGCTCCAGCGATTCCACGAGGACCTGAAGGCGTCCGGGCATTGGTCCCGCCCGCCGGGGGCGCCCTGGGCCCCGGCCCTGGAACGGGCGGCGGAGGAGGTTTTCCGGGAGCACGGGTGGGAGGCGCTGGGCGTGTACCCCCTTCTGTGGGAGGCGGCCCGGCGCCAGATGCTCCATCATCTGCGGGAGTTCGCGGCCTGGGACGTGGCGGAGATTCGCGGCGCGGGGCTGTTCCCCGCTTTTTTTGAGAGGACCATGGCCGCTCCCGCGGACATCAGAAAAGGCGGCGCCGGTGAAGGCATCCGGTTCTACGGCCGGCCGGACCGCCTGGACATGGACCCCGCCGGAAAGCGGTTCCGCGTCATCGACTACAAAACCCGCTGGACGGCGCGGGAGTCCTTGAGGAGCCGGGTCCTGTCCATGGCGGCCCATCAGCCGCCGCTCTACCTGGAAATGGCCCGGGGCGCGTCCGAAACCGCGGACGCCTCGCCCGTGGGCGCCTATTATTACATCCTGGAGGAACCCGCGGACGGGGAGCGGGGGCCGGCGCAGGAATTCTCCGCCGAGGATTGGCGGGCGGTCCGTCCGTCTTTTCTGGAAAACCTGGGACGGTTGGCGGAACAGATGGCGGCGGGCCGGTTTTTCATCGCGCCGGACGAAGGGCGCGGCGGGGTCTGCGGCCGCTGCGCCTTTGCCGCGGCCTGCCGCAAGGCCCACCCCCCCAGCCGCCGCCGGGCCGAAGACTCACGCTTGCGGTCCGCGTACGACGAGGCCCGCCGCGTCCAGGCCGCGGAGTCGACCAAGCCTTCCCGGAGGAAGACATGATCCCCCGCGACCAGGAAGCCCGGGACAGCGCCCGGCGACGGCTGGACGCCAACGTGGTGGTGGAGGCGGGCGCGGGCACGGGCAAGACCACCCTGCTCACGGACCGTCTACTCTTTTGGCTCCTGGCCGGCGGTCCTCCCGGAAAACCCGGCCAAGCCCGTCCCCGGGGCGGCGCGGACCGGCCGGCCGCGGACATCACGCGGCTGGTGGCCCTGACCTTCACGGAAAAGGCCGCGGCCGAGATCAAGGTCCGCCTCTCCGCCAAACTCCAAGATTCGCTGGCGGTCCTGGACAAAAGACCCCCGCCCGGCCCTCGCGCCGAGGCCGCGGCGCGCCTTTTGTCGGAGGTCAAGGCCGGCTTCGGCGTGCCCGAGGAACGGCTCCGCGCGGCCACGGAAAAGGCCCTGCGGGACATGGACCGGGCCCTCATCGGCACCATCCACCATTTTGCCTCCCACCTCCTGCGGCTCCATCCCCTGGAAAGCGGGGTGGACCCGGGGTTCGAGGTGGACCCGGGAGACGCCTTCGACGAGCTGTTCGAGGAAAGCTGGGCCCTGTGGCTGGACCAGGAGCTGGGGGACAAGCCGTCCCGCCGGGAACAGTGGCTGGAGCTGCTGCCCCTGGTGTCGCTGGAAGACCTGGCGGCGCTGGCCCGCGCCCTGTGTTCGGACGAATCCCGCCAGGGGCGGACGGGGCCTTCGCCGCGCATGCGGGACCGCCTGCGGGAGCTGGCCCGGGGCCTGTCGGCCCTGCAACGGGAGAGGCCGGACCCCGGCGGGTCCAGCAAGATCAAGGAATCCCTGGCCGAGGTGGCGGCCCACCTGTCGTCGTTGTCCGCCGCCGAACCCCCCGCGCCCCCGCCCCTCCGCTGGGCGCCCCCCGCGTTCAAGGAAAGGGCCTGGCCCAAGGCCTGGGACGGGACGGACGGCCGGGCCCTGTACGAGGAAGGCCTTGAGGTGGCCTGCGACACGTCCCCTCTGGCCAACGAGTTGGTGCGGCGGGCCCTGGACCTGGTGCGGCCCTTCGCGGACCGGTTCCGGGAGGAATACCGGCGCAAGGGGTACGTGGATTTTTACGGGCTCCTGGCCCGGGCCCGGGACCTGCTGCGGGACAACCCGGCCGTGCGCGAGTCGCTCAAGGCCCGCTTCGACGCCTTCCTGATCGACGAGTTCCAGGACACGGACCCGCTCCAGGGCGAGATCCTGCTGTACCTGGCCGAGGAGCGCGGCGTCCAGGCCCGCGCCTGGGAGGAGGTCCGGTTCCAGGCGGGGAAACTTTTCTTCGTGGGCGATCCCAAGCAGTCCATCTACCGTTTCCGGGGCGCGGACATCCGGGCGTACACGGCCTTCACCCAAAAACTTCTGGACCAGGGCGCGCTGAAGTGCGATCTGCAGACCAATTTCCGCAGCCACGCGGGCCTGGCCGCGCCCGTCAACGGGCTCTTTCAAGCCCTGATGCGGGAAACCCCCGGCCTCCAGCCCGCGTACCTGCCCCTGTACCCGCGGCCCGCCCAAACGGAGGGGCGGCCCGAAGGAGACGGCGAATCCCCGCCGCCCGGGCCGGAGCTGGTGCTGGTCCGTCCGGCGGGAGAGGCGCCCAAGGTCAAGGCGGCCGAGGCCCAGGCCGCGGAGGCCCGCTGGATCGCCCAATGGATCGGGGCCCACGGCGTCTCTCTGCCGGAAGGGGAGACGCCGCCGGACGGGCGGTACCGTTTCCGGCACATCGCCCTCTTGCTGCGCACCTTCTCTCCCTTGAACGCGTACCTGGAGGCCCTCAAGGAGGCCCGCATCCCGTACGTGGTGGAGTCGGACCGGTTTTTCTACGACACCCAGGAGGCCGTGGATTTTCTCAACCTTCTCAAGGTCCTGGACAACCCGCAGGATCCCGTGGCGCTCCTGGGGCTTTTGCGGTCGCCTCTCCTGTGCCTGGAGGACCGGGAAATCCAGGCCCTGGCCCGGGCCGGCGGTTTGGAGGAGCCGGGCGAGGCCTGGGACAAGGCGGACCTGCCGGCGTCGTCCCGGGGGCGGCTCAGGGCCTTCCGGGAATTCCTGGAGGCGCAGCGGGCGCGGCTGGGCCGCGTTCCCCTGGGCGAGCTCATCGCCGGGCTCCTGCGGGATTCGTTTTTGCTGGAGCTCTGCGCGGCCGCGTACCACCAGGAGCAGACCTTGTCCAATTTGATGAAGTTCCAGCGGCTGGCCGCGGAGGCCGGGGAGCGGGGCGCCACGCTCAAGGCCTTCCTCCGGCGGGTGGTCCGTTCCATGGAGGAGGCGGCGCGGGAGGGGGAAAGCCCCCTGGCGGACGAGCACCTGGACGCGGTGCGGATCCTGACCCTGCACAAGGCCAAGGGCCTGGAATACCCCGTGGTCATCCTTCCCAACCTGTCGGCGGAACGTTCCGGCGGCCATACCCCGCCCGTGTGCCGGGTGGGCTGGCGGGAGGGCGCGGTGGGGTTCCATCTGCCCAAGGCCAAGGCCGCGGACACGGCCTGGGCGTTCCTGAGCCGGGAGGAAAAGGAGCGGGAAAACTTTGAGACGGTGCGGCTCCTGTACGTGGCCATGACCCGGGCCCGGGAGCGGTTGATCCTTTTGGGGCGGCAGGAGGGGGGGGACCGGACCTCCTTTTCCCATCTGCTTCGGGAGGGCGGCCTGTGGCCCGCTCCCGGGGAGCGCCCGGAAAAAATGTCTTTTCACGGGCATACCGTGCCCGTCACGTACGTCACCCCGGAGCAGACGTTCCGTCCGGCGGGCCGTCAACGGGCCCGCCTCAAGACGCCGGCCTTGAACGGGCCGGGCCTGGCCAAGCTGTGGCGGCAACGGCGGGACGCCTTCCGCGCGGCCGGCGAATCCCCTCTTTTCGTCCAACCCAGCGCTTTGGCGGAACGGCCGGCCGCCGGCCCCGCCGCCCCCGGACCGCGGCAGGGGTTTTCCGGGGCCGCGCTCCTGGGCCGGCTCTGTCACATGGTCCTGGAGCGATGGGACTTCGCCAAGGGCGGAGAACTGGGTCCGGCCCTGGACCGGGCCCGCGGGCGCCTGGCCTGGCAGGAACCGGAGGCGGACTGGGAGCGGGTTTCCGGCGAGGCCGGAGAGATTTTGGAGGGGTTCTTGTCATCCGCCGCGGCGCGGCGCCTGGGCGAGGTCTCCATCCTGGGGCGGGAAGTCCCGTTCCTCTGTCCGGATGAGAAGGGGATTTTGCGCGGCGTCATGGACCTGTTGTATCGGGACCAGGGCCGGCTCTGGGTGGCGGACTACAAGACGGACCGCGTCCCCGCCGGAGGCCTTTCCGCGGCGGCGCAAAGATACCGGCCCCAGGGGGAGGCGTACCGGGCCGCGGTCCAAAAGGCCCTGGGAGAACCCTGCGGGTTCCGGGTGATTTTCCTGCGGGAGGGAAAAATGGTGGAGCCGGCCGCGTCCTGACCGGGAACGGGATCCCGGTGCTTCGGCCCCTGGTTCTTTCGGAACCAGGGGTTTTTCTTTGGAACCGGCATATAAATTTTGCATCTATTTTAAAACATGATTTAGATATGCAGCGAAAATTTACTTGACAAAACATAACAAACAATATAAACATTAATTAGATAAAAAAGCCAAAAAAGAGGATCCCCCAACCCATGAAAAAGAGAACCTTCGGAACCTACGACATCGCCCGGCTCTGCCAGGTCACGCCGCCCACGGTGGGACGATGGATCGAAGACGGACGGATCCCTTCCTTTACCACGGCCGGCGGGCACCGCCGGGTGTGGGACACGGATTTGATCGCGTTCCTGCGGGTCCTCAACCTGCCCGTGCCCATGGAGCTGGGCCCGGCCGCGGCGCTCCGGATCTTGATCGTGGACGACGAGGCGGAGGTCCGCCGGTTCGTCCGGCGGGTGGTGTCCAAGAAATTCGCGGGGGCGGAGATCCACGAGGCCGAGGACGGCTTTTCGGCCGGGCACAAGGTGGCCACGCTCTCGCCCGCCCTCGTGATCCTGGACGTGCAGCTGCCGGGCGTCAACGGCATCAAGGTCTGCGAATCCATCCGCGCCGACAAAAACCTGCGGGGCGTCAAGATCCTGGCCATCAGCGGCTACGGCATCGAGGAGACCCAAAAGGCGATCCTGGACGCGGGGGCGG
The DNA here is from genome assembly GCA_964484135.1 of uncultured Elusimicrobia bacterium. Lineage (GTDB taxonomy): Bacteria > Elusimicrobiota > Elusimicrobia > FEN-1173 > FEN-1173 > CAZAEL01. Next base: position 50,954 of record CAZAEL010000010.1, on the reverse strand, counting down.
ATGATTTCCTTCCCAAGCCGTTCGCCCCGGACGACCTCACCGAAAGGCTCGCCAAGCTCCTGCCCGCTTCGCCCCAGGGCAGCGTCGTTTCACGATATTGAGGAAAGGAGGCGGCCCGCCATGCCCCGACTGTTGATCATCGATGAAGACGTCGCCTCCGGCCGGCGCCTTCAAGAGGCGCTTGAGAAGGGGGGGTATGCCGTGCAGGTGGCCGCGGACGGCGCCAACGGGCTCCTGACCTTCCGGGCCCACCGGCCGGACCTGACCTTGCTGGGCGTGCGCGGGACGGAAGGGAACGGCTGGCGGGTTTTGGGACGTCTGAGGAAAGAAGACCCCCACGCGCGGGTGGCCCTTCTGGGCGTCGGCCCCTCGGCGGAGGCGGAGGCCCGCGCCGCGGAGGCGGGCTGCGCGGGATACGTGGCCAAGGGCGCGGACCCCGCGGTTTTTCTGCGCCGGGCGGAACTCCTCGTGGGTTCCATCCTCGGCGGGGGCGGGGACGGCCGTTTCCGGTTTTTTCCCGCGTCGGAGGCCGGGGAGGACGACGCCTCCGGCCGTGTTCCCCTGCGGCTGCCCGCCGAATCGCGGGGCCGGATCGTGGTGGTGGACGACGAACCGGTGATCCGGCATGTCTTGACCCGCTTTTTGACGGGAAAAGGGTTCCAGGTCTTTGCCGCGTCCAACGGGGAGGAGGCCCTGCTTTTGACCAGGAAGGAGCGTCCTCATCTCATGCTCCTGGACCTGCGCATGCCGGGCATGGACGGCCTGGCCGTGCTCAAGGCGGTGCGGGAGGCGGACAAGGAGCTGGCGGTCATGATGGTCACCGCCAACAACGACCTGCCCACCGCGCGACAAACCATGGCCTTGGGCGCCTGCGATTACATCGTCAAGCCGTTCGACCTGCCCTATTTGGAGACCACGGTCACGGCCAAGCTGTTGACCTTGCGAGCCTAGGAACACCGGGGGGCCTATGGAACAAAATTTCGGGACGGCGAAAAGGGGGAACGGGGCCGGGGACAAGGCGGCCCTCGGCAACGTGCTGGTCATCGACGACGAGCCCGGCATCCGGCGGCTGCTCGCCTTTGAACTGGGGGACCGCGGTTACCGCGTGTGGGAGGCGGCCGACGGGATGGCCGGCGTCCAGGCGGCCAAGGAAAAGCCCGTGGACGTGGCCTTTCTGGACCTGACCATGCCCCAACTCGGCGGCCTGGAGACCCTGAGCCTGCTGAAGGCGGACTGTCCCGGCGTGGAGGTGGTGCTCATGACGGGCCACGCCACGCTGGAGACGGCGGTGGAGGGCATGAAGCGGGGGGCGTACGACTATCTGTCCAAGCCTTTCCAGCTGGGGGAGATGATGCGGGTGCTGGAGGGGGCCATGAAAAAACGGCTCATGAACCTGTGCCAGGCCCCGGAGGACATGGCGGACGATCGGGCCGCCGAACAGGCCGCCCGCCGGGGGAAAGTCATGGGGACCCTGTTGAACGTCATCATCGGTTACACCTCCCTGGTCCTCCAGGGGGCGTACGGCGATCTGTCGGAAAAGCAAAAAGAGGGTCTTCGCCGCGTGGAGACCAACGCCCGCCGCCTCCTGCGCATGATGCCCGTCAGCGTCCTCTCCGGGGCGGCCAACAACCGGGAGGGAACGTCGTGAGCGGCGAAGCGCGGCAAAGCGTCCCCCTGCCGGAGGCGGCGGAAGGCCGCGCGGGCAAGGGCCCGGTCAAGATCCTGGTGGTGGACGACGAGCGGGGCATACGGGACATGCTGTGCAACGAGTTGGGGGCCGCGGGGTATGAAGTCGCCAAGGCCGCGGACGGCGCGGCGGCCCTGGAGCTGATGAGGGGGGAACGCTTCGAGGTGGCGATCTGCGACATCAACATGCCGCGGATGGACGGACTCAAGACGCTGGAAACCATGAAGAAGATGGATCCGGACATGGAGGTGATCATGGCCACGGGGTACGGAAGCGTGGAAACGGCCGTGACCGCCATGAAGATGGGCGCGTACGACTACCTCCAAAAACCGTTCCATTTGAGCGAGATGTTCGCCCTGGTCAGGAAGGCGCTGGAGAAGAGCGACCTGAGGGCCGTCGTGGGCGTGTACGAGGCCAGCAAGGCCGTTTTCGATTCCCTGGACCTGGGCGTTCTGCTGCCGACCATCTGCCGCATCGGGAAGGACGTCCTCCGGGCCGACGACGTTTCCATCATGCTTGAGGAGGACGACGGGACGCTGCGGCTCGCCGCCTCCGCGGGCCTGGAGGGGGTCGTCAAGGAGTCCGCGCGGCTGTCCCTGGGGGAACGGGTGGCGGGACGGGCCGCCCAGTGGAAGCAGCCCCTCCTGATCGTGGGCCCCCTGGAAAAGGACCCGCGTTTCGCGGACGTCCCCAGCCTGCGCGACGTCAAATCGTCCATCGTCTATCCGCTGGCCATCGGCGGGCAGGTCCTGGGGGTGTTGACCTTCAACCGGCTCCGCCAGGAGGTCCCTTTTTCCGCCCCCGACTTGCGGAACGCCACCATCATCGGCTCTCAGATCGCCCAGGCCGTGTACAACGCCAAGCTCTACCGCCAGCTGGAGAGCCGGATGGCGCAGCTGGAGACCGCGTACCGGGACTTGGAGGAAACCAAGAACCAGCTCGTCCAGAGCGAGAAGCTGGCGGCCATCGGCCAGCTGGCCGCGGGCGTGGCCCACGAGCTGAACAACCCCCTCACGGGCATCATGGGCTTCGCCCAGCTCCTGCTCCAGGAAGAGGGGCTCTCCGGGCAGCAAAAGGAGGACCTGGAGGGGATCTACAAACAAAGCCAGCGCTGCCGGCAGATCATCCAGAACCTGCTGCAGTTCAGCCACCGCAAGGAACCCAAGCGGGAGCCCACGCAAATGGTTTCCCTGGTGGAGAGCACCCTTCGGCTGGTGCGGTACGATCTGGTCACCTCGGGCGTGAGCGTCGTCCACGAGGCGGCGGAGGGCCTGCCGCGGATCTCCGCCGACCCCAACCAGCTCCAGCAGGTGTTCCTGAACCTTTTGACCAACGCCCGCCAGGCCCTGGAGGGCCGCAAGGACGGCCGGATCGTGATCAAAAGCGAGGCGGACGGGGAACGGGTCCGGGTGACGTTCCAGGACAACGGCTGCGGCATCCCGGCGGAGCACATCAACAAGGTGTTCGATCCCTTCTTCACCACCAAGCCGGTGGGCAAGGGGACGGGCCTGGGCCTCTCCATCTCCTACGGCATCGTGCAGCAGCACGGAGGGACCCTGCGCGTGGAAAGCGAGCCGGGACAGGGGACCCGGTTCATCTTGGAATTCCCGGCCATGCTCCCATGAAAAAGAAAATCCTGCTGGTGGAAGACGAAGAGATCGTTCAGCGCCTGTGCCGGCGCCTGCTGGGCCGCGGCGAGTATGAATTGACCATGGCCGGCACGGTGGGGGAGGCGGAAGCCAGCCTGAAGCGGGGGGCGCCGGACCTGTTGATCACGGATTTGCGCCTTCCGGACGGGCACGGCGTGGACGTGATCCGCTCGCTGCGGGCCCTTTCCCCGCAGGCGCGGATCATCGTCATCACCGGCTCCCTCACGCCGGAGGACCGATTGTACAAGGAGTCCCGCCTGGGCATCGACGAATGCATCTGCAAGCCTTTCGAAATCGAAGAACTGCAGGCCGCCATTCAGAGGTGCCTCGACCGCCGGGGCGGCGCGGACGGGGCTCCGGAGGAGAAGCTTTTTCCATGAAGCCGCAAGGGCCGCAGAATTTCTCCGCGCCCGAGGCGCGGGAGGAAATTTTGGTGGTGGACGACGAGGAGTCCGTCCGCGCGGTCTGTCAGCGCACCCTGTCCAAGCTGGGCTTTGCGGTGCACACCGCGGAAGACGGGGAACGGGCCCTGGCGCACCTGGAGTCCCACGACGTGGCTTTCGTCCTGACGGATTTGACCATGCCCGGCCGCGTGGACGGCGCCCGCTTGGTGGAGGAGATCCGCCGCCGCTTCCCTTCGACGGACGTGGCGCTCATGACCGCCTTCCCGTCCCTGGAGACCGCCATCCCGGTGCTCAAGCACGGCGCCTGCGATTATTTGATCAAGCCCTTCGACCAGGAGCTCCTGCGGGGGCTGGTCGCCCGGCACTTCGAAAAGCGGCGGCTCTCCCGCGAGTTGGACCGGGAAAGGGCCCTGCGCCGGGAGCTGCAGGAAGCGTACCGCGAACTGCAGAAGGTGGAACGCCTGAAGGAGTCTTTTTTGGGCCGGGTGAACCATGAGCTCAGGACGCCGCTCCTGCCCGCCTTGTTCGCCCTGGAGGGGATCGAGCCGGACATCTCTTCGGAGCGCGGCAAGCGGTCTTTTCAGGCGCTTCGGTCCAACCTTCGCCTCCTGCGCGACACCATCGAAAACCTGCTCCTGTTCTCCGAGCTGCAGAAAGAATCCCCGGATTTTTATCGGACCTCGGTGGACGTGGACAAGCTGTTGGAGTTGATCGTGCGGGCTTACAAGCCCGAGTGGGAGGGCCGCGGCCTCACGATCGAAGTCATTTTGGATAAGGGCAGCCGGATCCTTTGGGCCTCCCCCAAGCTGCTGGAAACCGCCTTCAAGCACCTGTTCCTCAACGCCGTCCTCTTCAACAAGCAGGGCGGGAAGGTCCGCATCGAGGGGCGCGCGGAAGGGGAAGGGGTGGCCCTGACGTTCTCGGACACCGGCGCCGGCATCCCCGCGGACAAGCTTTCCCGCGTCTTCGACAGTTTTTATCAGGCGGCGGAGTATTTGACGCGGCGGGTGGGCGGGCTGGGGCTGGGGCTGGCCATGGTCCGGCGCATCGTGGAGATGCACGGCGGCGAGGTCTCGGTGCAGAGCCGCGAAGGGGAGGGCAGCCGCTTCCGCGTGGTTTTGCCGAAGCGGGACCCCGTGATGCAGCGCGCGATCCAAACGATCCGGGAGGCCTCCGGTGAAACGGACGGCCGGTGACGTTTCCCGGCCCGCGGGCCGGGCCGCGTTGACTGACGGATGGGGTTGCATGATATGACCGGAAACGGGAAAACGAACGGAACCAACAAAAGGATCCTGGTCGCCGACGACGAGGCGGTGGTCCAGTCCGTGCTGAAGCGGAGCCTGGGCTTTCCGCCCTACCGCCTGACCAGCGCCCTGGACGGCGCGGAGGCGGTGGCCCTGGCCGAGGCGGAAAAGCCGGACCTCATCCTGCTGGACATCAACATGCCCGTCAAGAACGGGCGGGAGGTGCTGCGGGAGCTGCGGCGGAACATCCACACCCGGATGATCCCCGTGATCCTGCTCACCGGGCAAGGGGGCGTGGAGGACAAGGTGGCGGGTTTCGAGCTGGGGGCGGACGACTACATCACCAAGCCCTTCGAGATCCCCGAACTCATCGCCCGGGTGGAGGGCATCCTGGGGCGGCACAGGCGGTATCTCTCCGCCCATCCCATGACGCGCCTGCCGGGCGCCCCTTCCATCGAGGAGGAGGTCAACCGGCGGCTGGCCGCCCAGGAACCGCTGGCTTTCCTCTATGCGGACATCGACCACTTCAAGGCTTTCAACGACTTCTACGGATACGCCATGGGGGACTTGGTGATCCAGGAAACCGCCGCCATGCTCCTGGAGGTGCTGACGTCGGCGGG
>CAZAEL010000010.1:0-45340 GCA_964484135.1 uncultured Elusimicrobia bacterium | reverse complement strand
ATCCGGAAGATTTTTTGGGGCACATCGGCGGGGACGATTTCGTGTTGCTGACCAGGCCCTCCGCGTGCGAGACGGTCGCCCGGGAGGCCGCCGCGCGGTTCGACGGCAGGGCCCCCTCCTATTACAACGCCGAGCACCGGGCCCAGGGGTACCTGCCCGCGAAGGACCGCCAGGGCCAGGAACGGCGGTTCCCCTTCATGTCCCTTTCCATCGCCGTGGTCACCAACGAGCGCCGGCGGCTCCCCCATTACGGCCGGGTGGTGGACATCGCGGCCGAAATCAAGCGTTACTTGAAAGGCCGCCCGGACAGGCGGGGCAGCCTGTTCCTCAAAGACCGCCGCAGCGACCGGCCCGGAGAGGCGGGCGTCCCGGCCTCCGGTCCGTCCCGTCGGACGGACGACCCCAACCCATGAAATCCGCCTCTTTCTTTCCGGTGGAGCTCAAGACCGCCCACGAGATCGTTTTTTCCGTCTTCCTCCTGACCCTGGCGTTCCTCTTCCGCCACCATCCGACGTTCGTCTATCCCCAGATCCTCTTCACCTTCCTGGCTTTCCTGGGGTTCAACTTCCTCTTCAACCGGTTCCTGATGCAGGACAGGCGCTCTCCCGCCCTGACCGCCGTCTCCGTGGTCGTCAACGGCGTGATCATCACCTGGGCCATCCATTTTTCGGGGGGCGCGGAGTCCTACCTGTGGGTGATGTACCTCCTGCCCCTGTTCAGCGCCTGCCTGCTGTTCGAACAGGCCGGCGTGTGGCTCACCACGGCGTTCCTCGTGCTGCTGCAGGGCCATCTCTTTTGGAGCCGGCCGGGACGTCTGGACGCGTTGGACTGGCTGAAGTTGTCGAGCCAGGCCGGGCTGCTGCTTCTGGCCGCCTCGGTCACGGGGCGGCTGGCCGCCTCGGAGCGGGCGGTGCGGGTTTCCGCCTCCCGCCGGCGCCAGGATCTGGACGCGGGCCTCACCGAAAGCGGGGACGCCCCACCATCGGCGGGGAAATCCCTGTCGGACGCCCTTTTGGGCCGGGGCGTGCACGACCTGAACGGCGCCCTGACCGTGATCCTGGGGAGCGCCCAGATCCTGAAGACCCACGCCCTGTCGGGGGAACCCGGCCGCCGGGACATCGAGAGGGTCGAATCCGCGGTGCGGCTTTCCAAGATGATCCTCGAAAACCTGTCCCTGCTGGGACGCCATGAGATCTCCCTGCAGGAAGGGGCGCTCCACGCCCTCCTGGAGGACGCGGCCCTGCGCGCCCAGGGCGAAATCCGCGCCAAGCGCCTCCGCTTGACCAAGGATTTTCAGGCGGCCGACGACCGGATTTTCCTGAACCCGGTGTGGCTGCAGCAGGCCTTCCAAAATTTCCTCTTTTACGCGTGCCAGGCCACGCCGGCGGAAGGGGAGGTCCGGGTCCTCACGCGACTGCAGGGCGGGGAGGATGACTCCGTGCAGGTGGTCTTTGAGGACGGCGGCCCGGCCTTGTCGCTGGAGGACCTGCCCCGTTTCTTCGATCCCTTGGCGACGTTCCCGGGCCGGGGAAAAGGCCTGGGGTTGGCGCTCCACATCAGCCGGAAGATCGTCCTGCACCACGGCGGCCGGATCGCGGTCATGTCCGGTCAGCGCGGGAACCGGCTCATCGTGCAGCTGCCCCGCCTTTCCCCCGACCGCCCCGCCGGCGCCGCGAAACGTTTCGAGATGGTGGTTTAACGCCCGCCGTGCGCCTGCTCTTGGTCGACGACGAAGAAATCAGCGTCGCCCTGACCCGCCGGATGTTGCGGGAGGGGGACTTCGAGCTGGACGTGGCCGCTTCCTCGGCGGAAGCCCTGGAGCGGCTCAAGGGGCCGGCGTACGACGTCCTGCTCCTGGATTACCGTCTGGGGGAAGAGGACGGACTGGACCTCCTGCGGCGTTTCCGGGCGCAGGGGATCCCGACGCCCGTGATATTTTTGACGGCGTACGGGGACGAGGAGATGGCCGCCTCGGTCATCAAGGCCGGCGCCGCGGATTACCTGGACAAAACCAAGCTCTCCTACGCCTCCCTGCGACGGGCCGTCCGCTACGCGGCGGAGATCGGGAACAAAGAAAAGGCGCAGCGTGAGGCCGCCGAACGATTGGCCCGCAGCGAGCTCCGTTACCGGCTGGTGGCGCAGGCCACCGGAGACGCGGTGTGGGACTGGGACTTGACCACGGGCCGCCTGGAATGGAACAACGGCGTGCGCAGCCTTTTCGGGTACGATCTGTCTGACGTGCAGCCGGGGGTCGATTGGTGGATGGAACGGATTCACCCGGACGACCGCGAAAGGATCGTTTCGGGCGCCCATGCGGCCGTCGGCCGCGGCGACCTTTCCTGGAAGGCGGAGTACCTGTTCCGGCACAGGGACGGCTCCTACCGGCGGGTCCTGGACCGGGCGGCCATGCTGCGGGACGAGGGGGGCCAGGCGGTCCGCATGGTGGGGGTCATGTCCGACATCACGGAGGCCCACCGGAACGCCGAGGCCCTGCGCGAGAGCGAAACGCGGTTCCGCCAATTGGCCGAATGCATCCGCGAGGTCTTTTGGATGACCGACCCGGCCAAGAGCCAAATACTCTATATCAGCCCGGCGTACAAGGAAATCTGGGGCCGGCCCTGCGAGAGCCTGTACGAGGATGCCCGCAATTGGCTGGAGGCCATCCTGCCGGAAGACCGCCGGCGCGTCCTGGAGGCGGCCCTTCAGAAACAGGTGACCGGCGCGTACGATGAAGAATACCGGATCGTCCGGCCGGACGGCTCCCTCCGGTGGATCCATGACCGCGCTTTCCCCATCCGGGACGGCGACGGCCGGGTTTACCGGGTGGTGGGCATCGCGGAGGACGTGACGGAACGGAGAAACACCCAGCAGGCCCTGCGCCGGAGCCAGGAGCAGCTCCATCAGGCCCAAAAGATGGAGGCCACGGGGCGGCTGGCCGGCGGCGTGGCCCACGAACTCAACAACCCGCTCAGCGTGATCCTGGGGTTCGCCCAGAGGGTCAAGTCCCGCCTCAAACCGGGAGACACGCTGTGGGAGCCTCTTGAACACATCGAGCGGGAAACCATCCGTTGCCGGGAGCTCGTCAAGGACCTGTTGACGTTTTCCCGGCACTCGGCGTCGGACGGCGATCTCAAAACCGATGTGGGGCCGGCCATCGACCAGGCCCTGTCTCTGGTGTCGGCGCAGGGGCGGATTCGGAACATCCAGCTGCTCCGGGACCTGGCGCCCGGCCTGCCGCCCGTGCTGGCGGATAAGAACAAGTTCCAGCAGGTCCTGATCAACCTGTGCAACAACGCCATCGACGCCATGCCCGACGGGGGCCGGTTGACGGTGCGCGCCCGCCGGGAATCCAGGGACGGGGCGCCGTTTCTGGTCATGGAGGTGGAGGACACGGGGGTGGGCATCCCCCCGGAGGCCCGGTCCCGCATTTTTGAGCCCTTTTACACCACCAAGGAGGTGGGGCAGGGGACGGGCCTGGGTCTGTCGCTGATTTACGAGATCGTCAAGAAATACGGGGGAGAGGTGACCTTCGACTCCCGCGTCGGAAAGGGGACCGTTTTCCGGGTTTCGCTGCCTGTGGAGGGGTGATCTCTCCGGACTAGCCCTTTCCGTCGCCGTCGGGAGGGGGGGACAGGAAGCGCGACAGGGTTTCCCTCAATTTTTCCCAGCGCACGGGCTTGGACAGATATCCCACCGCCCCTTCCTCGATCGCGTCCCGTCCCTGTTGATCGTCCTTGAGCCCCGTGATCATGACCACCGGGGTATGGGGCCCGACGCGCTTGAACCCGCGCAACGTGTCGAGCCCGCTCAGGCGGGGCAGGTGCATGTCCAAAAACACCAGGTCCGGCCTCCATTCCTTCATTCGCGCCAGGGCCTCGTCCCCGGCGCCGTGGTCCGACACCTCGTACCCGTCCTGGCTCAGCATCCGTTTCAGGACCCCGCGGACCGCGGGGTCGTCGTCCACCACCATGATGCGTTTTTTCATGGATTGTCCCGTCCGTTCCAGGCGTGGAATCCCCTTGGGCCTATTTTTCGAAGGCTAACCGGATTTTCTCCCCTTGTCAAGGCTCAAAACGGTCAATCGCGTCAAGCGCGTCGAGCCCTTCGCCCTCCCGGCCCCGGGGGCCTTCCCCGCCGCGCGGGCCGCGGAGGCCTTGTGCAAACGGTCGCGAGTTACTACAATCAACACCTTCCTGCAACGCCTTTTCCAAAGAGAGGATGGGGAAACCGTGAAGCACAATCAAGGGAAATGGTTTCTTTTGTTGACGGCGCTCCTGCTCGCCGCCTGCCAGAAGCCCCAGGATCCCGTCGTCCGCGGCAAGGCCTATTTCGTGGGCCTCGGCTGCAACACCTGTCACACCATCGCCGGACGGGGCGGCGGCCAGGCCGGCCCCGACCTCACGTACGTGGGTTTCCGCAAATCTCCCGAATGGCTGGACCTCTGGCTCAAGGACCCGGCGGCCTGGAAACCCGGCACGGCCATGCCCAATTTCAAGCTGCAGGACAACGTGCGCGCCGACATCGTGGCGTACATGTCCACCCTGAAAGGCGACGCGTACCGGCAGGACCCGCCCTGGGACGCGCCCAAGTTCGCGGGCGATCCGGTCAAGCGGGGCGAGGCCCTCTTTCAATACGCCGGGTGCGTGGGGTGCCACGGCGTCAAGGGCGCGGGCGGGTACGTGAACAACAACGTGGTGGGCGGCAGGATCCCGGCGCTGACCTTCACCGCGGACGGCTATTCCAAAGAGGAGCTGAAAGAGCTCCTGGCCAAGGGGCGCGTTTCCACCCCCGAGGACCCCTCCCGGCCCGCCCCCCTGATCGCCATGCCGGCCTGGGGCCAGGCCCTGAAGGAAGACGAAATCGAGGCCTTGGTGGAATACGTCTATTCCCTGCGGCCCGCCAAGCAGGCCGGCGACGACTGGTCGGAATAACGCCCCGCCGCGATGATCGACGTCTCCCAGAACTACACCTTCGGCCTGCCCGTGGCCGCCTCCACCTACGCCCACCGGGTGGACGCCTCGCTGCACGTCCTGCACATCGGCATGGCCGCCATCTTCGTGCTGTGGTTTTCCTTTTTCGTGTACTGCCTGGTGCGGTTCCGGCAACGGGCCCGGGCCTCGTACACCGGCTGGAAGGGCACCGCGTCTTCCTTCATCCCCGACGCCCTGGTCCTGATCTTCGAGGTGTGGCTGATCTTCGTGTTCGGGCTCCCCATCTGGTCCCACATCAAGGAGGAGTTTCCTCCCGAGGCCGAGTCCCACGTGGTCCAGCTCACGGCCGAGCAGTTCGGCTGGGGGTTCCACTACCCGGGGCCCGACGGCCGGTTCGGGAAATCACGCCCCGACCTGGTGACCCTCTCCAACCCTTTGGGGGTGGACCCGGAGGACCCCGCCGGCGCCGACGACATCGTCCACTACAACGAGCTGCGCGTGCCCCTGGGCAAGCCCACCCTCCTCTATATGACGTCCAAGGACGTGATCCACAGCTTTTTCGTGCCGGAGTTCCGGGTCAAACAGGACGTGGTGCCGGGCATGCGCACTCCCCTTTGGTTCGAGCCCATCCGCGCCGGGCGCTATGAGATCGGCTGCGCCCAGCTCTGCGGCACGGGCCATTACGTGATGCGGGGCGAGGTGGTGGTGGAGACGCCCGAGGAACACCAAGCCTGGCTGGAGGCCCGCCTCAAAGAGCGGCAGGCCGCGGCGCCCGCCTTCCCCGTGGAGGATTGGAGCGAATGAAGACCGTGCTGCCGTTCTGCGGTGCTGCCGTCAGGAACAAAAAGGTTTTCAACAGAAGCACGGCAGCACTGAGGCGCATATTCGATGAATCAGCGAGCCAAAAACCCTATGTCTGACCACGAACCCGGCTTTATGCGAAAATACGTCTTTTCGCTCGACCACAAGGTGATCGGGCTGCAGTACCTGTTCACCTCCATGGCCTTCCTGCTGTTCGGCTTCGGCCTGGTCCTGCTCATGCGCTGGCAGCTGGCTTTCCCGGGCCGGCCCATCCCCCTGATCGGCGCGCTCCTGCCGGACGCCCTGGCGCCGGGCGGGGCCATGCTGTCCACCCTCTACAACCAATTGGGCGCCATGCACGGCACCATCATGATCTTTTTGGGCGTGGTGCCCCTGGGCGTGGGATTCTTCGGAAACTATTTCCTGCCGCTGCAGATCGGCGCCCCGGACATGGCCTTTCCCCGGCTCAACATGATGAGCTACTGGGTCTATCTCACGGGCGGGGTGCTGATGATGGCCAGCTTCTTCCTGCCGCAGGGGCCGGCCCAGTCCGGGTGGACCTCGTACCCGCCCCTGGCCGACATCGCGCCCGGCCAAACCATGTGGTTGGTGGCCATGACCTTCATCATCACCTCCTCCCTTTTGGGCAGCATCAACTTCATCGTGACCACCGTCAACCTGCGGGCCCCGGGCCTCACCTGGATGCGCCTGCCCGTGTTCGTCTGGGGGCAGTTCATCACCGCGATCCTGTTGCTCTTCGCTTTCCCGGTGCTCCAGTCCGCGGCGATTTTGCAGCTGCTGGACCGGGTGGCCCACACCAGCTTCTACATCCCCATGGGCCTGGTGGTGGGGGGCAAGATCCTGGAACGGGCCGGCGGCGGGTCGCCTTTGTTGTGGCAGCACCTGTTCTGGTTCCTGGCCCATCCCGAGGTGTACGTGCTGGTCCTGCCCGCCATGGGCATCGCCGCGGAGATCATCGCCAACAACACCCGCAAGCCCTTGTTCGGATACAAGACCATCGTGGCGTCCATGGCGTTCGTGGGGTTCTTCTCCTTCATCGTGTGGGCGCACCACATGTTCCTGGCCGGCATGAAGACCTCCCTGGCCTATTTCTTCATGACCACCACCATGGTCATCTCCATCCCGTCCGTGGCCATCCTCTCCTGCCTGCTCTTCAGCCTGTGGGGGGGCTCCATCCGTTTCACCGTGCCCATGCTCTTCGCCCTGGCCTTTTTGCCCATGTTCGGCATCGGCGGCCTCACCGGCCTGCCCCTGGGGTTCCTGCCCACGGACATCTACCTGCACGACACCTATTACGTCATCGGGCACTTCCATTACGTGGTGGTGACGGGCACCATCATCGCCCTCTTCGCCGGGGTGTACCATTGGTTCCCCAAGATGTTCGGCCGCCGGATGGACGAGCGGCTGGGCCGCCTTCATTTCTGGGGGACCCTGATCACCATGAACGGCATCTTCCTCCCCATGTTCCTGCAGGGGCTGGCCGGCATGCAGCGCCGTCTCTATGACCCCACGGTGCAGCTCCACAACCTCACCACCCAGCCCCTGAGCCCGTTCCAGCTTTTCTCCGCCGTGGCCCTGCTCCTGTTCCAGGTCCCGTTCCTGGTGAACTTTTTCCGGTCCATCTTCCGGGGGGAGAAGTCCCCGGAAAATCCCTGGCAGGCCACCACCCTGGAATGGGCCTGCCCCTCGCCGCCGGGCCACGGCAACTTCGAGACCCTGCCCACGGTGCACCGGGGGCCGTACGAGTACAGCGTGCCCGACCGCCGGGAGGACTGGTGGCCGCAGAATGAAAAATAACGACGTGCTTCCGCGCCGCGGCGTTGCGGTGATGGCCAGCGCGGCGCACGGCAGAGCCGCTTCGCGCGTTCATAAGGAGTTGCGATGTCCCACTCAACGGTTTTAACGGAGCACAACGCCACCGGCATCCCGAACGGCAAGCTGGGGATGTGGGTGTTCCTGGCGTCCGAGGTGATGCTCTTCGGCGCCTTCATCAGCGCGTACATCGTGCTGCGCATGGGGAGCCCCAGCTTCGGCGTGCCGTCGGAGGAGGTCCTGGGGCGGCCCCTGGCCACGCTGAACACCTTCGTCCTCATCAGCTCCAGCGCCGCCATGGTGCTGGCCCTGGCCGGCATCCAGCGGGACGACGTCAAATCTTTCGCCCGCTGCCTGATGGCGACCATGGGGCTGGGCCTGCTGTTCCTGGTCATCAAGATGTTCGAATACCACCACAAGATCCACGCGGGCCTGACCATCTCCTCCGGGCTCTTCGGCTCCTTCTATTTCACGCTCACGGGCCTCCACGCCCTGCACGTGATCGGCGGCCTGGCCTTCAACGGGTACGTGCTGTGGAACGGACTCAAGGGCCGGTATTCTTCCGCCCATCACGCGCGGGTGGAGTACGCCGGGCTCTACTGGCACTTCGTGGACCTCGTCTGGGTGGTCCTCTTTCCGATTTTTTATCTGGTATAAAGGAGAGGCCATGGACCAAAACGCCCCGGCTCATTCGTCGGTCAAAGCCTATTTGCTGGTGTTCGCCGCCCTGGCCGCGCTCACGGGCGTGACCGTGGTCCTGTCCTACCTGCACCTGCCTCTCAAGGCCGCGGTGCCCCTGGCCGGGCTCATCGCCCTGGTCAAGTGCGGGCTGATCGCGGCCTTCTTCATGCACCTCCGCTTCGAGCGCAAGACCATCCACGCCCTGTTCTTCAGCGCCCTTTTCCTGGTGGCGGTGCTGGTGCTGGCGATCCTGCCGGACATCGGGCTCATCCAGCGGTAGAATCATGGCCCGCCCGCCGCGGACGCTCTTCGCCCTGGCCGCGATCCTGCTCCCCGGCGCGGCGCGGGCCTGCACCGTGTGTTTCGGCGGCGACTCCCCGGACATGGCCAAGGGGTTATACTGGGGGGTCATGCTCCTGCTGACCCTGCCCTTCGGGCTCATGTTCCTGCTGATCGGGCTGATCGTGCACCATGCGCGCAAACACGCCAAGCCCGAAACGCAGACCGTCAAATAGCCCCGTCTCTCCCCTTTTGACGCCCTTTCCATGAAACCCTGGCCCCACCGTTTCGCCGTCCTTCTCGCCTGCGCCGTCTGGGGGTTGATCTTCCTGGGCGGCCTGGTGACCACCACCCATTCGGGCCTGGCCGTGCCGGACTGGCCGCTGTCCTACGGCCGGCTCATGCCGCCCATGAAGGGGGGCATCCTCTTCGAACACGGACACCGCATGGCCGCCGCCGCGGTGGGGCTCCTGACCATCCTCACCGCCCTGGTCTTCGCCAGGTGGGAGCCGCGCCCCTGGGTCCGGCGCGCGGCCTGGGCCGCCGTCGGGCTGGTGGTCCTCCAGGGCGTCTTCGGCGGGTTGACGGTGCTCTTGAAGCTTCCGCCGGCGGTGTCCATCCTCCACGCGTGCCTGGCCCAGACCTTTTTCTGCCTGGCCGTGGCCCTGGCCTTCTGGACGTCGCCCGCCGCCCGCGCGCCCGTCCCGCCCCGGGCCGAACCGCCCGGCCCGGTTCCCCTGGACCGCATGGCGCTCCTGCTCTTCGCCGCCTTGGCGCTTCAGCTGGTCCTGGGCGCGGTGGTGCGGCACACCGGACGGGGGGTGTTCATCCACGCGGCCAACGCGGGCGTGGTCCTGCTTCTGCTGGGCGGGGTCTTCCAGCGCCTCCTGCTCCACCCGGGCCAGGAGAAGACCCTCTGGGCGCTGGCGCAGGCGGTGTTGTGGACGCTTTTCCTGCAGATCGCCCTGGGCGCGGGCGCGTACGTGGTCCTGTCCGGGCCCACGAAAGTCCCGCCCCCGGCGCGGACGCTCCTGGTGACGGTCCACGTGGCGGCCGGGGCCCTGATCCTGGGCCTGTCCCTCCTGCTCCTGCTTGAGGCGCGCCGCGCCCGCCCCGCCGCCGGCCATTCTTTTCGACGTCGTCTCGCCGATTACCTGACCCTCACCAAGCCGGGCATCAGCCTCATGAGCGCGGTCACGGCCCTGACCGCGTTCCTGCTGGGGTCCGCCGCCCCGCCGGACCTGCGGCGGCTCCTGCAGACCGTGATCGGGACGCTCTTGGTGGCGGCCGGCGCCGGGGCCTTGAACATGGTTCTGGAAATCGACGTGGACGGACGCATGCGACGCACGGAGCATCGTCCTCTTCCGGCCCGGCGCCTGCGTCCCGGAGAGGCCCTGTTCTTCGGGACGTTCCTGGCCGCCGCGGGAATCCTGTACCTGGCGTGGGCGGTGAATTTTCTGACGGCTTTTTTGGCGGCCCTCACCCTGAGCGTGTACATTTATCTCTACACGCCCCTGAAGAAGGTCACGGCCCTCTGCACCGCCGTCGGGGCGGTGGCCGGGGCCCTTCCGCCGGTCATGGGATGGGCCGCGGCCAGGGGCCGGCTCGGGCCGGAGGCCTGGACCCTCTTCGCCATCCTGTTTTTCTGGCAGTTCCCGCACTTCCTGGCCCTGGCCTGGATGTACAAGGACGATTACGCGCGCGCCGGCCTGTCCATGCTGCCGGTGATTGAACCGGACGGGGAGAGCACGGCCCGGAAAATGGCGCTGAACAGCTTCGCCCTCTGGGGCGTCAGCCTTTTGCCCGGCCTGCTGGGGATGACGGGCTCTTTTTATTTCTGGACGGCCCTGTCCCTGGGCGCCGGTTTGACCCTGTTGAGCCTGACCTTCTTCTGGGAGCGGTCCCGGCAACGGGCCCGCCAGGTCTTTTTGGCCTCCGTGCTGTACATCCCCTTCCTGGCGGCCGTGATGGTCCTCAACAGGGTGCCCGCGGCCTTTTAGGTTGTCCGCTTTCCCGCCGTTTTCCCTTCCATGAACGCCGTCGACGTCCAAGGTCTGCGCCACGTGTTCCCTCCGCCCCGGCGCGGCGCGCCGCCGCGGGAGGCGCTGAAAGGGCTGGACTTTTCGGTGCCCGCCGGACAGGTCTTCGGCCTTTTGGGCCCCAACGGCGGAGGCAAGACCACCCTCTTCCGCGTGCTTTCCACGGGCCTGACGCCGTCCGGCGGACAGGCCCGCGTTTTTGACCGGGACGTGGTCCGTTTCCCGGCGGACGTCCGGCGGCGTTTGGGCGTGGTGTTCCAGCACCCCAGCCTGGACAAGAAGCTCACCCTGCGGGAAAACCTGGTCCACCAGGGGCGGCTCTACGGCCTGGGGGGGGCGGCCCTGCGGGAAAGGATCGCGGGGGCGCTCTCGCGCCTGCGGCTGTCGGACCGGGCCGACGAACGGGTGGAGCGCCTGTCCGGCGGCCTCCAGCGCCGGGGCGAGGTGGCCAAGGGGCTTCTGCACGGCCCGGACCTGCTCCTGATGGACGAGCCCAGCGCGGGCCTGGACCCCGGCGCCCGCCGGGACCTGTGGGATTTCCTCGGGGCGCTCAAGCGCGACGGCATGACCGTGCTCCTGACCACTCACTTGATGGAGGAGGCGGAGCGCTGCGACGGGCTGGCGATCCTGCACGAGGGCCGCTGCGTGGCCCTGGGGGCCCCGTCCGCGCTCAAGGACAGGATCGGGGGGGACGTGATCACGGTCCGGACCCCGTCGCCGGAGGAGCTTTGCACCCGGATCCGGCAGACGTTCGGAGAGGAGGCCGCGGTGATGGACGGCGCCGTGCGCATGGAAAGGCGGCAGGGCCACGCCTTCCTGTCCCGGCTGGTGGAGTCCTTTCCCGGCTTGATCGAAGCGGTCACCGTGGGCAAGCCCACGCTCGAGGACGTCTTCATCCATGAGACGGGCCGGGGGTTCGGGCGGAAGGAGCGGCCGGCGTGAGCCGTTATCTGGCGGCTGCGGGGACCCTTTTGGAAAGGGAGGTGGTGCGTTTCCTGCGCCAGAGGGACCGGGTCGTGGGCGCCCTGGGCACGCCGCTCGTGTTCTGGTTCTTGATCGGGTCGGGGCTCGGCCGCTCCTTCCGGTCTTCCGACGGGTTCGGCGGCGCGGGCCTCGGCTACCTGCAATATTTTTTCCCGGGGACCCTGGTGTTGATCCTCCTGTTCACCGCGGTTTTTTCCACCATCTCCATCATCGAGGACCGGCGGGAGGGGTTCCTGCAGGGGGTGCTGGTGTCGCCGGTGCCGCGTTCCGTCATCGTCCTGGGAAAATTGTCAGGCGGCGCGGCCCTGGCCTTCGGGCAGGCCCTGCTTTTCCTGGCGGCCGCGCCGTTCCTGGGGGCGTCCGCGGAATGGGGGAACCTGGCCCTGGCCGCGCTGGTGCTCCTGCTGCTTTCTTTCGCCCTCACGGGGCTGGGCTTCGTCATGGCCTGGCGCATGGATTCCACCCAGGGATTCCACGCCGTGATGAACCTGTTCCTCATGCCCCTGTGGTTTTTGTCCGGCGCCCTCTTCCCGGCGTCCGGGGCGCCGGACTGGCTCCGCGCGGTCATGGCCCTCAACCCGCTGACCTACGGCGTGGCGGCGCTGCACCGGGCCCTGTTCCCGGCCGCGGGGGCGCCGTTCCCGTCCTCCTGGGGGCTTTGTCTGGGGATTTCCTGCGGCTTCGCGGCCGCCATGTTCCTGCTGTCGCTGTGGACGGCCTCCCGCAGGACGGTCTGATTTGATGAAGGCGCGTTTTCCTCTCATGCGGGGCGCGGTCCTGCTCCTGGGCCTGGGCGCGGCGGGCCTGGCCGGGTGGCGGGTTTTCCAGGCCCGTTCCGGGGCGCGGACCGAGGCGGTCCCGTCCCTTCCGTCGGCGGATTACGGCCCGGCGCCGGCGTTTTCCCTGCGGGAGCGCGGCGGACGCGCCTTCGGGTCCGCGGACCTGAAGGGAAAAGTGTGGGTGGCGGACTTCATCTTCACGCGGTGCGGGGGCCCCTGCCCGATCATCACCGCCAAGATGAAGGACCTGCAGGAGGCTTTCGCGGGTTTTCCGGACATCCGGCTGGTTTCCTTTTCCGTGGACCCCGCGTACGACACGCCGGAGGTCCTGGCCCATTACGCGGACCGCTACGGCGCCCGGCCGGACCGATGGTATTTCCTGACCGGCGAAACCGGCGAGGTGTACCGCCTGGTCCTGGACGGCTTCCGGCTGGCGGTCCGGGAGAACGCCGGGGCCGCGCGCAAGCCCGGGGAAGAGGTGACCCACAGCCTGTCCTTCGTGCTGGTGGACCGGGCGGGCCGCATCCGCGGCTATTACACGGGCACGGACCCCGAAGCCATGGAGCGCCTCCGGCGGGACGCCCAAGCCCTGCTCTGAATTTTTGTAGAATCAGGGGATGGAGACGGTCCACCTCCCCAGCGTCAACGCGGCCCTCAACGGGACCAGCGCCCTTTTCCTGCTCTGCGGCTTCCTCTTCATCAGGCGAAAGAACGTTCCGGCCCATCGGTTCTGCATGGCCGGGGCGTTCGTCTCTTCGACCCTGTTCCTCTTTTTCTATCTCCTCCATCATTATCAGGCCGGCGCCACCCGTTTCCAGGGGACCGGGTGGACGCGCCCCCTGTATTTTTCCATCCTCCTCTCCCACACCGTCCTGGCCGTGGCCATTCTTCCCATGATTCTGGTAACATTCGGAAGGGCGCTGCGGGGACGGTTCGACCTCCACGCCCGCCTGGCCCGCTGGACCTGGCCCCTGTGGATGTACGTGTCCGCCACCGGGATCCTGATTTATTTCATGCTTTACCACTTATGAACGAAACCGCCCGTCCCGCGTCCGCCCCGGCCTGGGTTTTTGCCGCGTACCAGACCGCGCCGGCCAGCGAACAAATGGAAAAGGACTTCCTCACCCTGGTCGGCAGCCTGGCCGAGTCGTCCCGCCACCCGGCCGCGCCGGACCTCCGCCGCGTCGCCCGCCTGAACCGCCTGCCCCTTTGCCCCGTGATCGGTTTCCAGGATTTTCCGGAAAAGGGGTTCGGCGGCGCGGTCCGGCTCCCCGGCGAGGGCGGCTCCCGCGCCGTGGTGGTGGGCCACCGGGCTTTCGCGGCGGAATGCGGGCTGGACATGCCCGCCGTCCTCGAGGTGGCGGCCCGCCGTTACGAGGGGGAGGGCGCCCGGGTCCTTTTGGGCGGATGGGACGGATACGTGCGCGGGGTGATGCGGTTCTCCCCGGAGGGGTCGTGGTGAGGGCCAGGCCCTGGATCATCGGGCACCGCGGGGCCATGGGCCACGCGCCGGAGAACACCCTGGCCTCCTTCGAGCTCGGATGGAAAATGGGCGCGGACGCCCTGGAATGCGACGTGCATTTGTCCGAGGACCGGCAGCTGGTGGTGATGCACGACGAGGCGCTGGACCGCACCTCCAGCGGGTCCGGCCTGATCCGCGACCACCGTTGGGGCCACATCCGGCGGCTGGACGCGGGCGGCTGGTTCCACCGGCGGTTCCGCGGCCAGCGCGTCCTCCGTTTGCCGGACCTCCTGGGATGGATCCGGGACAAGACCGCGCCTTCGGGCCGCCCCCTCATCCTCCTCATCGAGTTGAAGAACGAACCCGTCCGGTACGTGGGCCTGGCCGAGGCCGTGGTGGGGGCGCTCAAAAAGGCGCGCATGACGGACCGGGCCGCGCTGATCTCCTTCGACCACGGCGCGGTCAAGCGGGCCAAGCGCCTGTGCCGCGCCCTCTTCACCGGTCTGCTGTACCACGCGCTGTTGCCGGACCTGGAGGCGCGGGTCCGCTGGACGGGCGCGGACGGGGTGTTCCCTCGCCGGACCCTGGTGACGCCGGCGCTGGCGCGGCTGGCCCGGCGGCGGAAATGGTTCTTGGGCACCTGGACCGTGAACGAGCCCGGGGACATGAAGCGGATGGTCCGCCTGGGGGTGGACGGCATCGCCACCAATTACCCGGACCGCCTGGCGCGGCTCCTGAAATGATCTCCCAGGCGGAGGCGGACCGCGTCAAGGCCGCGGCCCGGGAGCTGGGTTTTGACCTGGCGGCCTTCACCCACGCGGAGGTCCCGGTGGAGGACCGGGACCTTTTCCTGGAATGGTGCCGGGAGGGCGCGGCGGGCGACATGGCCTGGCTCACGCGCGCGCCCGCGGCCCGCGCCGAGCCGCGGGCCTTTTTCCCGGAGGCGCTGGGGCTCATCACCCTGGGCGTCAGCTATTTCCAAGGGGCCGTGCCCCCGCCGCCCGCGGCCCCGTCCGGCCGCGTGGCCCGGTACGCCTGGGGCGAGGACTATCATGACGTGATCGCGGCCCGGCTGTCGCGGTTCGAACAGACGTTGAAAGAGATATTCGGCCCGGGCTTCCGCGCCAGGAACGCCCTGGACGCCCAGCCGCTCCTGGAGCGGGCCTTCGCCCGCCGCGCGGGCCTGGGGTTTTCCGGCAAGAACACCAACCTCATCGCGCCCCGCGCGGGTTCCTGGATTTTCCTGGCCGAATTGGTGGTGAACCTGGAACTGCCGCCGGACTCTCCTGTCCTTCAGGGTTGCGGCGCCTGCGTCCAATGCCAGTCCGCCTGCCCCACGGACGCGCTGGCCGTGCCTTTCCGCCTCGACGCCCGGAAATGCATCGCGTATCACACCATCGAGAACCGGGGCTGGATCCCGCGGGACATGCGCCCGCGGATGGGCGGCTGGCTCTTCGGGTGCGACGATTGCCAGGACGTCTGCCCCTTCAACGCCCGGGCCAAGGAAACGTCCTGGCCGGAGCTGCGCGCGGAGCGGGGCGCGGGTCCCTGGGTCCCTTTGGCGGAGGTGCTTTCCCTTCGGACGCAGGAACAGTTCAAGGCGAGGTTCAAAGGCACGCCGCTCCTGCGGGCCAAGCGGACGGGCCTGGTGCGGAACGCCTGCGTGTCCGCGGCCAACACGGGCGCCGCGGGCGCGCTGCGGTCTCTCTTGGAAGATTGCCTCCGCCATGATCCGGAGCCCGCGGTCCGGGGCCACGCGGCCTGGGCCCTGGCGCAGGAACCGGGCCGTCAGGCGCGGCAGGCCTTGGACCGGGCCTGGGCCGTGGAGACGGATCTTTTGGTGAAGGAAGAAATTTCTTTCTGTTTGGAGGCGGCGTGACCCCACCACCTGCCTCGGAACCGCTGGTTCCGCCTTCGGCGGAAAGGCAGGTGGTGGGGTGACTTTCGCGGAATTGGTGCGCGCGGAGGTCCGTCGGCGGGGTCGGATCACCTTCGCCGAATACATGGAGTGGGCCCTGTACCACCCCCAGCACGGGTACTACACCTCCGGGCCCGTGCCCACGGGGCGTCAGGGGGATTTTTTCACCAACGCCCAGGTGGGGCCGCTCTTCGGCCGGCTCCTGGCCGAGTCTTTCGCGGAAATGTGGGATCTGCTGGGGTCCGGGCATTTCACCCTCGTGGAACTGGGCGCGGGCGACGGCCGTTTGGCGGAGCAGGTCCTCCTGGCCCTGGAGCGGAAGGGCCGGCGCCAGGGCCTGCGTTACTGCCTGGTGGAGCAGAGCCCGCTGGCGCGGGAAACGGCCAAGCGCCGGCTGGCGCGCTTTCCCCGCCTCACCCTTCTGGACCGGCTGGAATCCCTGGAGCACGTGTCCGGCGTGGAAGGCTGTGTTTTCTCCAACGAGTTCTTCGACGCATTGCCCTTCCACAGGGTCCTGTGGGAGGGAGGGGAGCTGCGTGAGCTTTACGTCCAGGAAGAAGGAGGGCGTCTGGTGGAAAAACCCGGGGAGCCGTCCACCCCGCGCCTGTCCCGCTTTTTCGAGGAGCAGGGCGTGGCTCTTTCGGAGGGACAGAAAGCCGAGGTGTGCCTGAAGGCGGAGGAGGCGATGGCCGAGATCGAGCGGTCGCTATCGCGCGGGTTCGTCCTGACCATCGATTACGGCGAGCCGTCCGCGGACCTGTACCGGGAATCGCGGCGGGAAGGGACCCTCCAGGCCTACCAGAAGCACCGCCGGGAAACGGACCCGTTTCAGGAGATCGGCCGGCGGGACCTCACCGCGCTGGTGGATTTCGGGCGGCTGGCGGCGCTGGGGCTCAAGGGGAACCTGAGGCCGTTGGTGTTCGCCAGCCAGGGGACCTATTTCCTGAACTCGGCCGAGGGCGTGTTGCGGGAGGCGGTGGAGGGCGGGCCGGACGGGCGGCGCGACCTGTCGCTGGCCCGCCAGGTCCAGCAACTGGTCCACCCCCAGTCCTTCGGCGGCGCTTTCCATGTTTTGGTCCAGGGAAAAAACGTGGGGGAGCCGTCCCTGTCCGGCGGCAAGGTGAACCGGGTGCGCCGGCTCCTGCCCGCGGCGTCCAGAGGGGGCCGGTAGCCGTGCGCATCACCAACCTGCACCTGATCGTGAGCTTCCTGGTGCTGTCCGGCGTGGGGTTTTTCTGGTACCAATTCTTCGGGCCGCGCGTGCCGCTGTCCCTGCCCTCGTTCCGGATGTCCGTTGACGAAACCCCGCCCTTGCCGGCGCGGGCCGTCCCTTCCGTCGAAGAACAGAAACAACGCCGTCTGGAGGCGGCCCGCGTTGAGGCGCGGGAGGCCCTGGACCAGGCGTGGGCGGCTTTGGAAGCGGCGCGACGGGACGGCAAGGACATCGTGTCCGCGGCGCAGGGGTACGAGAAGGCGCGACAGCGCTTTGAGGAGGCCCGCCTGGCGGAGGACCATGAGGCGGCGGCGCTGCTGGCGCGGCAGGCGCGGCGGGAAGCGGAGGAGGCGCCGCTCCTCCGCCTCGGCGTCTATGTGGTGGGGCGGGGGGACAACCTGTGGTCCATCGCCAAGAAGACCGAGGTGTACGGCCGCGGCGCGGGCTGGGTCAAGATCTGGCGCGCCAACGAAAAGAAAATTCCGGATTTCGACAGGATTTACGCCGGCACGAAACTGACCATCCCCGCCGACTGACCCCTCCTAGAGACGGGGCGGGTCCCAGAACCCGAAGAACACCGCCGCCCCGATCAGCAAAAAAGAGACGACCGTGTTCCACCGGATGGGCTCCCGCAGATAGACCAAGCAGAAAACCGCGAAGACCGTCAGAGACACCACCTCCTGGATGATCTTCAGCTGGGGCGCGGTGAACGTGCCGTGCCCCCAGCGGTTGGCCGGCACCTGGAGCATGTATTCCGGCAGGGCGATGAGCCAGCTCGCCAGGATGGCGGCCCACAGGGCGCTGGACTTGTGCTTGAGGTGGCCGTACCAGGCGATGGTCATGAAGACGTTGGAGCAGATCAGCAGGATGACGGTTTTCATGGGTCCTCCCGGGGATGTCGTGGAACTTTTGCCGCGGCGAAACGTTCTACAGAGGCGGAACGGAAAGGGGGATTGTATCACCGTCCCCCCGCCCGCCGCAAGGAAACCCGCGGCAACAAGGAGACCCCATGAGCCCCGCTTTGACCTTCGTCAACGACATCCCTTCGGCGCCCTCCGCCCCCGTCCTCCCGCCCCCGTCCGAGGAGGGGTTGATGGACGCCTACTCCCGGGCCGTGGTGGAGGCCGCGGAAAGGGTCAGCCCCACGGTGGTGAACATCGAGGTCCGCCAGCCCTCCCCGTCCCCCTGGCCCGGCCTCCGGCCCCGCGAGGGCCGGGGGAGCGGTTCCGGGTTCGTTTTCACCTCCAACGGGTACATTCTGACCAACAGCCACGTGGTCCACGGCGCCTCCCGCGTGGAGGCGACGCTGGCCGACGGCCGCCGGTTCCCCGCGGAAATGGTGGGGGATGATCCGGACACGGATCTGGCCGTGATCCGGATCAAGGCCGAAGGCCTGACCCCGGCCGTCCTGGGCACCTCCCAACATTTGAGGCCGGGCCAGTTGGTGGTGGCCATCGGGAACCCGTACGGTTTCCAATGCACGGTCACGGCCGGGGTGGTGAGCGCCCTGGGCCGGTCCCTGCGCTCCTCTTCCGGGCGGCTCATGGACAACATCATCCAGACCGACGCGGCCCTGAACCCCGGCAACTCCGGCGGGCCCCTGGTGTCTTCCCGGGGCGAGGTCATCGGCGTCAACACCGCCGTGATCCTGCCGGCCCAGGGGCTGTGCTTCGCCATCCCCGTGGACACGGCCAAGTTCGTGGCCGGGCAGTTGATCCGCGACGGAAAAATCCGGAGAAGCTATTTGGGCCTGGGCGGCCAGAACGTGCGGCTCCATCCCCGGGCCAAGGCCCGGCACGGGCTTGAGGCGGACAGCGGCGTCCTGGTCATCGCCGTGGAAGAGGGCGGTCCCGCGGACGAGGCCGGCCTCCGGGAGGGGGACGTGCTGACGGCCTTCGACGGACGGCCCGTGTCCGCCGTGGACGACCTGCACCGGCTCCTGACCGAGGAACGGATCGGGAAACGGACGTCCCTCACCCTGCTCCGCGGGACCGAAAAGATGGCGCTGGACGTGGTGCCGCAGGATTCGTCGCAACGCGCCGAC
This sequence comes from uncultured Elusimicrobia bacterium, assembly GCA_964484135.1. GTDB lineage: Bacteria > Elusimicrobiota > Elusimicrobia > FEN-1173 > FEN-1173 > CAZAEL01. The sequence continues at coordinate 26,376 of CAZAEL010000010.1, read as the reverse complement.
CGCTAGTCCGGTCGAAAAATCAAGGGAGGATTTCAAATCATGGAGAAGGACATTTATGTGGTCACCGGCGCCACGGGCAACGTGGGCCGCAAGACGGCGGAGGGGCTTTTAAAGGCAGGGAAGAAAGTGCGGGCCGTGGGCCGCGGCGCCGAACGTTTGGCGCCTTTGAAAGCCCTCGGCGCCGAGGCCTTCGTGGGCTCCGTGGAGGACCCGGCGGACATGGCCCGGGCCTTCGCGGGCGCCAGGGCGGCCTTCCTCATGGTTCCGCCCCAGTACGGCGCGCCGGACTTCCGCGCGTACCAAAACCGCGTGGGCCGGGCGTACGAAGAGGCCCTCCGGCAAGCCGGCGTTTCCCACGCCGTCACGCTCAGCAGCGTGGGCGCCCACCTGTCCGAAGGCGTGGGGCCCATCAAGGGGCTTTATGACTTGGAACAAAGGCTGAACAAACTGCCCGGCTTGAACGTGGTGCACCTGCGTCCCGCCTTCTTCATGGAGAACCATCTCTTCAGCGTCGGTCTCATCAAGCACCAGGGCATCAACGGCGGGGCCCTGCGGGAAAACATCTCCATTCCCATGATCGCCACCGCGGACATCGCCCAGGCGGCGGTGAAGCTCCTCGGCGCGCTGTCTTTCAAGGGCCAGTCCAGCCGGGAGCTCCTGGGGCCCCGGGACTGGAGCATGCCCGAGGCCACCCGCGTCCTGGGCCGGGCCGTCGGGAAGCCCGACCTGCCCTACGTGGCGTTCTCTTATGAAGACACCCAAAAGGCCCTGGAGGGCATGGGGTTCTCCCCGGACGCGGCCCAAAACATGGTGGAGATGTACCGCGCCTTCAACGAAGGCGTCATCGTTCCCACCGAGGCCCGGTCCGCCGAAAACACCACGCCCACGGCCCTGGAGCGGTTCGCCGCCGTCTTCGCGGAGGCCTACCGTGCCGCCTAAAAGGGCCATGGGATCTTCATCCGTGGACGTCCGCCGCGGGCCCGAACGGTTCCGCACGCGCATCGACTGGCTGGATTCCTGGCACAGCTTCAGCTTCGGCCCCCATTACGACCCGGACAACGTGCGCCACGGACTCCTGGTGGTCAGCAACGACGACGTGATCAAGGCCGGCGCCGGCTTCCCCACCCATCCCCACCAGGACATGGAGATCGTCACCTGGGTGCTGAGCGGCCGGTTGGAGCATGAGGATTCCACGGGCCAGAAGGGGGTCCTCTATCCCGGCCTGGCCCAGCGCATGAGCGCCGGGAGCGGCATACGCCATTCCGAGAAGAACCCCGACCCGCGGACCGACCTGCATCTGGTCCAGATGTGGGTCCTGCCGGACGCCCGGGGGATCGCGCCCGGGTACGAACAGCGGGACATGACCCCCGTTTTGGAACGGGGCGGCCTCGTGGCCGTGGCCTCGGGCCGCGGGCATGCCGGCGCGGTCACCCTGCACCAAAAGGACGCCGTGCTGTGGGTCGGAAGGCTCCGGCCCGGCGGGACGGTGAAGGTCCCGGACGCCCCTTTCGCGCACGTGTACGTGGCCAAGGGCCGCGCCCGGCTTGAAGAGGCGGGGGACTTGTCCGAGGGCGACGCGGTCCGGCTGACCGGAGCCGGAGAACGGGGCCTCACGGCCGGGCCTTCCGGCGCGGAAGTCCTGGTTTGGGAGATGCACGCGGGGTAACTCTGCGCGGCTTGGAGGGGGCCGCGGGTTTTTGTAAGATGGGGTTGACGGAACCATGCCCCGACACCTTCCCCTGCATCCCGTTCACCAGGCCCTGGGCGCCGTTTTCCAAACGGCGGGCGACTGGGAACTGCCGGCCCGGTACGCCGGTCCTTTGCGGGAGTACGAAGCGGCCCGCGGCGCCTGCGCCCTGGCGGACGTGAGCCATTGGGGCAAGCTCCTCTTCAGCGGCGCGGACCGCGCCGAGTTCCTGAACGGCCTCCTCACCAACGACGTTCAAAACCTCCCGCCGGGCAAAGGCTTCCCCGCCTGCCTGCTCACACCCCACGGCAAGCTCACCGGAGATTTTTGGCTGTACAACCGGGGGGAAGACCTCCTCTCCCTCCACCCCTCTCCCGCCGCCCCGGCCGTGTCCCGGTCCCTGTCGAAGTATCTGCCCTTGAGCGAAACCGTTTTGGAAGACCTGACCGCCTCCCACGCCCTCTTTTCCCTGTCCGGCCCCCGGGCTTCCGACGTTCTGCAAAAAACGCTCGGCGTCGCGGTCCCCGGGCCCCTGGGATGCGCGGACCTCCTTTGGAACGAGGCGCCGGCCACCCTGTTTTCCTGGCCCGCGTACCAACCGGACGGGTTCCTGATCCTGGGCCCCGCGCCCGCGGCCCGGTCTCTGTGGTCGGCCCTTCTGGAAACGGGACGTTCCCAGGGCCTTCAACCGTTGGGCTTTGAGGCCCTTGAAATTCTGCGGGTGGAGTCCGGACGCCCGGCCTTCGGCGTGGATATGAACGAGGACAATTATCCCCTGGAGGCGGGCCTGGAGGAGGCGATCAGCTTCACCAAGGGCTGTTACCTGGGTCAGGAAACCACGGCCCGCACCAAGCACCACGCCCGCCTGCCCCGCCGCCTGGCCGGTCTGCGGCTCAGCGCGCGGGCACGGCCCGGCGCTTCCCTCCTGCGGGAAGGCCGGCCCGCGGCGACAATCACCAGCGTGGTGGAATCCCCGGCCCTGGGCGGGACCCTGGCCCTGGCCCTGGTGCCCGCGGACCGGAGCGAACCCGGCGCGCGTTTTGAAATTGGCGATGAAAAAGGGGGGGCCGCCGCGGAAGTGGTGCCCTTCCCGTGTCGTCAAGGGGGATAGGAGCGGTTAAATGAACGAACCTTCCGGCGTGGACGCGGGCCTGGCCCGCGGCTTGATCCTGGACGAGATGTTCGACCTTACCCTGTACCGGGAGCTGCACGAGGCCACGGACGGCGACCTCAAGAAAATCCTGGGGGAGCTGGTCCCGGTGGAAACGCGGCACCTGGCCTTCTGGCAGGACTTTTTCAACATGCGTCTTTCCCGGCTGGACTTCGGGAGGCGTTTCAAGCTTTGGCTGCTGGTCTGGGTCTGCCGCGTCTTCGGTCCCACCGCCGTCCACATGGTGCTGGAGGCCATCGAAATCTACGGCGTGCGGAAATATCTGGCCATCTGGGAAAAATACCAGGGCGCGCCCCTGGGGCAGGCCGTGCGGGAGATCCTGAAGGACGAGTTCGAGCACGAGGACGCCATCGTGTCCCAGTTCTCCTCCCGGCAGATCGACCCGGAAAAAGTCCGCGGCATCTTCCTGGGGTTCAACGACGGGCTGGTGGAGATGCTGGGCGCGGTGAGCGGGTTCTTCGCGGCCTTCAGCCACGCCTCCTCCGTGCTCATGGCCAGCTCCACCGTGGCGGTGGCCGGCGCCCTGTCCATGGCGGCGGGCGCCTTCGTGGCCGCCAGCTCCGAGGGAGAAATGAGCCAGATCGAAAAAGGGAAGGCCCGCTTTTCCGGCACGCCGCCGCCCGAGGGCGGGGGGGAAAGGCCGGTCCGTTCCGCCCTGATCGTGGGGGTGAGCTATTTCTTCGGCGCCATGGTGCCGGTGTTGCCGGTGCTCCTGGGCGCCCGCACGGTGCTGGCCTCGCTCCTGTCCGCCGGCCTCATGATCGCCCTGGTGTCCCTGATCCTGGCCTTCCTCTCCGGCATGGCGATCCGAAAGCGCATCCTTCTCAACCTCGCCATCCTGGCCGCGGCCGTGGCCGTGACCTACGGCGTGGGCGTGCTGACGCGCCGTCTCTGGGGGGTGGCCCTGTGAAGCGGTGTCGCGCGTTTTCATGTCATGATGACGGACGGTTTTATCCCTGGTGTCATTGCGAGAAGCGTTTCTTGCGACGAAGCAATCCCGCCCTTATATGATTGAAAACATGAGATTGCCGCGTCGGCCTAAAGGCCTCCTCGCAATGACAGCTTTTTTGAGTTTTACCGCTGGCCAGATATTCCTTTGTTTTGCCACGCTCCTGCTCGCCCCTGCGCCCGCCGCGGCCAAAGAGCCGCAGGCCCGGCTGGAGGCCCTCAAACAGAACCGCCGCCAGGTGCTGGAGGATTTGATCGGCCCCATCGAGAACTGCGTCCAGCGACAGGACCAGAACTTCGCGGCCTTCCACGGCTGCGGGGACTGGCACTCCGCCGTGCACGGCACCTGGGCCCTCGTCAAGTACACCCAATGGACGCGGGACCGCCGTTATGTTGCGTTGCTTGACCAAAACCTTTCCCCCGCGAATCTAAAGCAGGAGTACGAACTCCTCAAAAGCTCTCCCGCCTTTGAGATGCCCTACGGCCGGGCCTGGCTCCTGCGGCTGGCCGTGGACGACAAAAAGACCTTCGGGACCGGTCGCCTGGACGCCCTGGCCAAGCTGGCGGCCGACTCCCTGGTGCGCCACTACGCCCAAACCCCGCCCGACCCCATGAGCCGCGAATACGACAGCGCGGCCTGGGCGCTCCTGAACCTGTACGACTACGGCAGGGCCGCGGGCAACGGCCTGATCACGGCCTTCGCGGAGAACCACATCAAGGAATTCTTCGCCGCCCTGGCCGATGGTCCCTGCGCGGCCCGGAACGAAGAGTCCCGCTGGCCGGACTTCATGCCGCCCTGCACCGCACGAGCCTTTTTGGTGTCGCGGGTGCGGAGCGGGCCGGACATGACCGAATGGCTCAAGCGTTTTTGGGGCCCCAAACCGTCGCTCCGGCCCGTGTCCAGGCCGCGGACGCCCCACCACCACGGCATGAACTTCAGCCGGGCCTGGGGTTTCTGGGGGCTGTACAAGGCCACCAACGACCCCCATTACCTCAAGCTGTACTTGGACCACTTCGAACTGCAATACAAAAATCGCGATTGGTGGGCCGGGGACTACCGCGACGTGGGCCACTGGGTGGCCCAGTTCGGCGTCTTCGCCGCCGCGCCGTTGTTTGAGGAATAACAGACCTTAGTCCGATCTTCCCTTGTCGACCAGGTATTCTATATATTGCCATATGTAGCAGACACAAGGCGCTTCATGCATATAAGTTAATAATACTAAAAGAGACAAAAAGGTCTTGACAGATAATCGGCGCGGGAATAAGGTTGGAGGGCCCAAAAGACCAAAGAGTGCCGAGGTTCGTATGGAAGCGCCGAGCATGATACGATCTCTCGATGGAGACGCGGCCGAGGGGAGGAAACCCGGCCGGAAGATTTATAGGATATAACCCTGCCCAGAACATGGGGAGGGTTTTTTATTTTATGAGCCTGGAGGGATGATGAAGCGAATTGTTGTGGTATTGATGGTTTGTGTGTTGGCTGGCTCGTTGGCCTATGCCAAGGGGAAGAAATCGGAAGATACGAAAAAGCCGCAGGAGGCGGCTTCTGTGCAAGAGAATCAAAAGGGCAAGAGCGGTGTGGAAGCTCAAACGCCCGAAGCCACAACCGCGCCTGCACAACGCAAAGGTCCCCGGATCGAGAAGGTGGACGACGCCACTTTACGGTTCCTGGATGAGCAGGGGAATGTGAAAAAGGAGATGAAGCTTCGCAAGAACACCCGCTTCGGCAAGGTGCCGCCGAAATACGAACTTCACAAGATAAACCCGGAGGCGGACGTGAAAATCACCGATGAAGAAACCGCCTTTCCTTCGCCGACGGGGGATTACGTGGCAATCATTCATGAGGAAAAAATCGAGGGCGATGAGTATCAGGACAATTATGGACGCACCATAAGGGTATTGGAAGCAAAGACAGGAGCGGTCGTCATGGAGCGGGACGATATAACCTCCACGGGAGCCAGTTATTCGGAGAATGGGCAACGGATATCGTTTATGATCAAAAATACAGAACATCCAGATAATGAATGTTTGTTTGTTTATGATTTGCCAACGAAGCGATCGGTCCTTGTTCTAAAGGCTTTTAAGCACATCACTGGTGTTGAACAGTCACCGAATGGTCAATATCTGGTGGTGACTGTGAAGAACTCAGATCGCGCTGCAATTCTACCGGGCGACGGTGCATATTTATATGATCTAGATACAGGCAAAATGGTTATGAAAGAAGGACGGTTTGTGAGACCCAAGGTTTTTGACGATGGCACGGCAGAACTCTATAAAAATGATGGCTATAACGTTTATCTGGCGGAGCGGCTTGCCATAAAATGAAGAAATTGCTGTTTTTCATCGCTCTTCTGGCGACGCCCGCCATCGCGCGGGCGCTGGACAGCCCCTTTGACGTGGCCTATTCCACGAAATCACCCTTTGGACCGAGGATTCATCCGCGAGATCTGGTTTGGAAGCTTCACGCCGGCGTGGATTTCAGCGCGTCCTTGGGACTGGGGACGACGATTTATGCGGTGGAGGCGGGAACGATCACCGATATATCCAGCATTGACAAGTATGGAATCGTGGTCACGGTGGAATCCGAGCAGAGAACGTGGTACTACGCCCATACCTTTCAGCAAGAGACAGATCACAAATTGGGAGGATTTCACTTAAGAAAACCCAATCCCAATGTAAACGCCTACGAAATTGATCGATCTACTATTGGAACATGGAACCCAAGAACATTGCTTGTGGACTCATTTGTTAATCTTGGTGAACCCATCGCGCCGATGGGCTATACCGACGCTGGTGACCCGACAAATGCCCACCTTCATCTTGCTTTGAACAGCTATCTCACAAAGCCACCGGATTATCTTCCGATAGACAACCCCCTGACCTATATGTCTCATGTGGCCGCGCCGTACCAATTCAACCTCACCGCCTCCCACCCGACCCAAGGCGGCGTGGTGTATGCCACAGTAACAGGCCAGGAATTCCCCTTTGTCGTTGACGTGGACATGACTGGGTCCATGGACCTGGACAAGCTGTACATGTTCCTGGACGGCCAGCCGGTAAATGGCTCGGCTGGGCCGACGTTCTCATTCGGTGGGGTGCCGGGGGAGGCGGCGGTCAACTTGAGTTCCGCATCGAACAACTGGGATTACGCCACTTTGGACCGTGTGCGCACCGGCGTGGACCCCATCCGAATCAATGGGGACACCTTCCGCCGGCAGTTCGTCTATCGGGCGGACATCTCAACGCTGACCGAAGGCGAACACATCCTCACCTACGCCGCCAAAAGCGCCGACGGCCTGACAGAGACCACCACTGGCTACGCCTTTTTGGTGAACAGCAAGCTGCCTTTCTTAAAAAATATCCAGGTCAACCGTTTGAACGATGGCGAAATCTTCTACAACGCGGCGTGGAATTTGAACGGGACGAACTACGAATTGACCGTTGCCTCTTCTGCCGTGATCCGCAGCACCGGGGTCTACACCATCACCCTCACCTTTTCCGAGCCTGTGGAGACGGCCCTTTCCCTGAACCTGGGCAAAGTGGGGAATATTGCTCTGGCCTCGGCCCAGCCCCAAGGGCAGCGCACGGTGTGGACGGGGAGCTTCACTCTGCCCGAGGGACAAAACGAAAGCAACGGCACGAACGTGCTTGAGGTGACGGCCCAGGATTTGGCGGGGACAGAGCTTGCGTTGCTTTCTACGGCCACGGGGAACAGCTTTCCGGTCAGCCAACTGGCCCGTGACGCTGGGGGGAATTTCACGGGGCCCATGGGGGCGGACACGCGGCATGAAATCAACATTCAAATCGAAGGGACAGACGAGGAACAGGTCATTGCGAACGTCTCCAGTTGGATAGACATGGACTTGCGGAGCACCAACGGCGCGGGGATCGCGTACATCGAGCAAAACGCCCTGGGCATAGACGTTATCCGCGTCAAGCAGATGGATGGACCGTTGCAGACCCTGGCGCCGGGCGTGCGGTTCCAGGGGTTCCGCGGGCCGCCGCACATCGCGTACGGGGTGGAGGACGAGCCGAGCACGGCCTATGTGGTGTACAACACTTCCACGCGGAAATATGAGGTGCGGTACGACGGGTCTGGGCCTGCAGATCGCCGGCTATCAAATGGATTACGCCCTTTCCCCATCCGCTGAATTCGGGAACACCCAGCGGATTTCTTTGTCTTTGAAGTTCTGACTTCTGTTCCGCTGCGCCAACCAAGTTCCTAGAAATCCCACAAATTGATACAATACCCGCCGTTGGGACATCCCCCTGCGGGTTTTTGAGGGGTCAACCGGATTTTTGCCGAGGTAGCTCAATGGTAGAGCAATCGCTTCGTAAGCGATAGGTTGTGAGTTCGAGTCTCATCCTCGGCTTTCATTTGATGAATAAGAACAAAGGCGTCAAAGTCGCGGCGGCGGCCCTGGCCTTCTGGCTGGGGCCGTCGCTTTCGCTCCACGCGGGCTCCGCGGGCCGGACCGGGTTTTTGTTCCTGAAGACCTCGCCGTACCCCCGTTCCGCGGCCATGGCCGAGGCCACCTCCGCCTTCGTGGGGGACGCCCTCCTGCTCCATTCCAACCCCGCCGGCCTGGCCCACATGGCCGCGGGCGAGGCCTCCTTCCAGCACGTGAGCCATTACCAGGACATGTCCTACGACAATTTGGGCGTGGTGATCCCGTACAAGCGCGGCGGCTGGGGCGTGTCCGTGGGCGTGGGCCGGGTGGGGGACATCGTGGGGACGAAATACGACCCCGCGGCCGTGGACCGTTTCACGGAGACGGGCGAGCTGGACGCGGGCAGCCGCCTGCTTTCGGTCTCCTGGGGGCGCCGCCACACCAGCAACCTGGCCCTGGGCGGCACCCTGAAGATCGCCCAGGAAACTTTGGATTCCGAGTCCGCGGTGTCCGTCCTGGCGGACGCGGGGGGGATTTACCGCATCAACCGCCGCTGGCGCGCGGCCCTGGTGCTGCAGAACGCGGGGACCTCCGGCAAATACATTTCCCAGTCCGTGCCGCCGCCGCTCCGGGCGCGGGCCGGGGCCCATTGGTCCCCGGAAAAATGGATGCAGTGGGGCACGGAGCTGGTCCACCACTTTGAAGGGGGCGCCGAGTGGCGCGTGGGCGGAGAGCTGAACTGGAACCAGATGGGATTTTTCCGCTTCGGGTACAAGTACGGGTTTGAAAGTTCCGGCCTGGGGCCGGAGGCGGGCGCGGCCGTGGGCGTGGGCGTGCAGGTGGAGGCCTTCCGCGCGGATTACGCCTTCCTGCCCTTCGGCGACCTGGGAGACTCCCACCGGATTTCCGTCGGCTGGCGGTTCGCCGTCGCCCATTGAAGCCCCTTTCCCTCGCCGGCGACCCTTTGACCCCTCCGCGTCCCGTCCCGCCTTCATGACGCCGACATCCGCCGCCTCCGAATCGCCCCTGGCCCAACTGCTGTCCCGCCTGGTGGGCCACCTGTTGCCGGGCGTTTATTTCCTGGTGACGGTGTCCTTCTATCTGCGCACCTACGACTCCGCCCAGATCAAGATCACCCTGACGCAGGTCGGCTGTTCGCTCGTCATCCTGCTGTGGCTGGCCCAGCTCGCGGCGGAGCGGCGCTGGCCTTTCGAGCGGAAGGACCTGCCGCTCCTGGCGCCATTTTTGGCGGTGCTGGGGTCCGGGGTGCTGTCCTTCCTGCAGTCCTCTTTCATGGCCGGCAGCGTGGACGAATTCCTGCGCCGCGTGCTGTACGCCTTCATGGGGCTCATCGTCATTTTGGAATTTCGCGGGTGGGACCGGCACCGGCGGCTCCTGCGGTGGCTCCTGGCCGCCTTCGGCGTGTGCGTGTTCTACGGCTTCGTCCAGTATTTCGACACCCGGCTTTTCCCGCCGGGCCAGGGCATCGGGCTGGACCCTTTCGTCTGGCGGCACGCCTTCGGGCTCAGGCCCTTTTCCACCTTCGGGAACCCCAACTTTTACGGCAACTTCCTGGTGATCATCACGCCCATCCTCTTGGCCGTGTACCTGCGCAGCGGCGGGCAGATCTTCCGCCCCTATGTGCTGACCGCGCTCATGGTGCTGGTGGTCTATTGCGCGGACCGTCTCTTCACCGGCGCCTTCGGCGGCGTGACCGCGGCCTCGCGGGGCTGGGTGCAGGCGGGGTTGGTGCTGAGCGTGGTCCTGGCCCTGGCCCTGGTGTGGTGGAAGACGCCCACGGCCGCGGCCTCGGGCATGCTCCTGTTCTTCGGCGCCATGTTCGTGAACCTGTACGCCACCGAGACCAAGGGCGCCTGGCTGGGGTTCCTGGCCGCGCTGTCGTTCACCACGCTCCTGGTGGGCTTTTTCTTCGGCGGCACGCACGCCCGGCAGGTGGCGCGACGCCTGCTGGCGGTGGTGCTGGTCACGGTGGCCCTGGGCGCCCTGGTGGTGGGGTACTACGCCCGGCGGCGGTTCCAGTCCGTGAGCTTCCGCGTCTTCACCTGGATCGCCACCTGGGAGATGATCCGGGAGCAGCCCATCCTGGGCACGGGCATCGGGAGCTTCAAATGGGCCTATCCCGCGTACCGCCGGCCCGAGATCATCCTGGTGGAGGCCAAGTCCAACACCGAGACCGACCACGCCGAGGACGAATATTTGGAGATTTGGTACGACGAAGGCGCCCTGGGGTTCGGGATCTTCTTGTGGCTGGTCCTGACCGTGAGCTGGCTGGGGGTGAAGGCCCTGAACCGTCTGACCCTTCAGGACCCGCGGGGGCCGCCCGTCTCCGCGGCCGGGTACGGGGAGAGGGCCTACAGCCTCCTGGCGTACCTGGGCGCCTGGTGGGGGGCCTTGAGCCATTGGTTCGTGGACGTGTCCGTGCGGTTCGTGTCGTCGGGCATCTATTCCCTGCTCCTGCCCGGCCTGGTGGCCAGCCTGGTGCGGCAGGAGAGCGTCCCCCTGCGGCAGGACGCGCCGTCTCCCGTGGACCGTTGGGTCCGCGGGGCCGTGGCCGTGTTTTGGACCGCGGTGTTTTTGAGCCTGGACATCAAGCTTCCCGTCTGCCTGTTGCTGGGCGGGGCGTTGTGGCTTTTGGGGGAGGCCCTGGAACTGCGGCTCGTTCCGGAGGAGCCCGCGGTTTCCGCGCCCTCCGGCGCGGCCTTGACCGGCGACGCGGTCGAAAAGGACCTGCGGCGCCAGCCCCCCTGGGTCTTCCTGGCCTTCCTGCTCCTGGCCGGCGCCGGGGCGTACGGGTACAACGTTTTCCGGAATTTTTTCATGGCGGACATCAACCACAACCTGGCCATCTTTTTCTCCAAACAGGGGGTGTGGGCCAAGTCGCCGGAGTTCGACTCCGCGGTGGCGAACTTCCCGCCGGACATGCAGAGGGAATACCGGGAGGTGGGCGGCGCGCTGGAGCATTATGAACAGGTGGTCCGTCAGAACCCCTTCTTCCCCATGGCCCGGTACTTCATCGGCAACGTGTACAACGACTGGGGCTCCGCCTTCCACAGCCGGGGCCTGGAGGCGCGCCAGCGGGGGGACATGGGGACGGCCGTGGCCATGAAGGAAAAGGCGGAGCAAACTTGGCGCAAGGCCCTGGAGACGTACGATCGGCTGAAGAAGTTCGCGCCCAATTACGTCCAGACCCACCACCAGGTGGGCCTGGTGTACCTGAAGCTGGGGGACATGGAGAAATCCTGGGGGAACGAGGCCAAATGCCAGGAGTACTGGGACCTGGCTTTGAAGCATTTCCGCCTGTACCGGAACCTGGACCCCGTTTTCCCGCCCAACCATTACCGGATGGCGTACATCCACTTTTCCCGGGGCGAATACGACAAGGCCGAGCAGGCGTACAAGGACGCCCTGCCCTACAACTCGGAGAACGTGGTGCGTCGCTACTACCCCGAACGGAACGTGGAGACCCACATCAACCTGGGGCGCATGTTCTACATCCTGTTGGTGAACCGGAACCCGGGCCGCGCCGTGTTGCCGGCGGAGGCGGAGGAGTTCAAGAAGGCCGTGGCCCACTACCAGGCCGCGCTGGAAGAGAGCGCCGACACCACCGCGGAGAAGGAAAAGTGGACCTTTGAGTCCATGAAAGGGCTGGCCATCCTCTATTCCCGCGCCAACGTGCAGGACAAGGCGGTGGACCTGTGGCAGCGGCTCCGCGCCATGCGGCCCGACGACCCGGACGTGCGGAGCGTGTTCCAGCAGCCGCCCGCCAAGAAGTGACGTCGTAAGGACGTCGGCCCCCACCGGCTCCCCGTGACCCCCGCCTTTCCGCCCGCCGTTTCCGCCCCGCCCCGCCCCGTTTTCTGGCTCCTGGCCTTCGTCCACCTGGTCTGCCCCCTGCTGTTTTTCACGGACCTGACGCGCAACCCCTATTTCACACAGATCAGCCTCCTGCAGGCCGGCCTCTGCCTGGCGCTTTTGGTCGTGGTCCTGTCCGCGCTCCGGGCCGGGACCTTCGCGGCGGCGCGCACCCCGCTGGACGGGCCCCTGCTGATTTTCCTGGCCGTGGCGCTGGCCTCCTGGGCCCTGTCCTGGTGGGACCACCCGCCTTTCCGCCTGCCCGTCTGGAACGAAGGGAAACGGGTCACCCTCTTCCTGGTCGTCAACTGCCTTTTGGCCTTTTGGCTGGCGGTCCAGGTCAAGGACCCGGCCTGGGACGAGCGTTTCCAACGGCTGGCCTTGGCCGTGGGCGTTGCGGCGGGGATGTACGGCGTCCTCCAATATTCCGGCCGCGAGATCATCTGGCCCAAGGCCCTGGACCCGTACGGCGGACGACCGGTGTCCACCTTCGGCAACCCCAATTTCCTGTCTTCCTATTTGGTGCTCCTGTTGCCCGCGGCCCTGGACAGGTTCCTGCGCGCCAGGACCGCGCGCCGGGCCTGGGGCGCCGCCGCTCTTTTCCTGACATTTTCCGCGGCCATCATCTGCACCATGACCCGGTCCTCCTGGATCGGCGGCGCCGTGGCGGCGGGCGTTTTCCTCGGGTTCGCGAAGAAGCTGGCCTGGGAGCGGCGCCGGCGGCTGGGGCTCCTCCTGGGGGCGGTCTTCTTGATGGCGGCTTTTTGGCCTTCCAGCCCCTTGAACGACCGGCCCATGCGGCCCCTGGACCGCATGACCGAACTGGCGCGCGGGGTGACCCGGGAAAAATCCTACGGCTCCTGGCACCAGCGCCTCATGATCTGGTCCTGCGCCTGGGACATGGTCAAGGAGCGCCCCCTGCTCGGGAAAGGCTGGGGCTGTTTCGAGCTGTTCTATCCCTTTTACCAGGGATGGTACCTGTCCGACGAGGTGTTCCGGGGATTCCGCACCCACGCCAACAACGCCCACAACGTGGTCCTGGAAATCTGGTCCCAGACCGGGACCCTGGGCCTGGGGATTTTCCTCTGGATCGCCGCGTTGACGGCGGCGCTGGTGATCCGGCGCGTCCCCGCCCTGGAGGAAGAGCGGCGGCTGGCGGCCTGGGCCCTGTTCGCCGGCGGCGCGGGCATGATGGCGGACAATTTTTTCGGCAACGTGTCCCTGTTTTTCGCGGTGCCGGCGTTCCTCTTCTGGTGGATGACGGGTTCCCTGGCCCGCGCTTTCTCTCCCGGCGAAACGCGGGTCTTCGCCTTCCGCGGCCCCCGGGCCTGGTCCCTGGCCGCGGTCCTGTCGGCCTTGTGCCTGGGGGGGGCGGGGCTGGCGTACACCCAGTGGAAGGCGGAGGTGCATTACTTCGCCGGCTTCAAGAAGGCCAAGCAGGAGGACGTGAAGGGCGCCATCGCGGAGACGGAAAAGTCCCGCGCCTTCCGACGCTGGGAAGTCAACAACAACTATGAGCTCGCCAACGCGTACGCCCGCCAGTCCCGTTGGGCCGCGGAAAAGGGGCTGGCCCAGGAGGCCGCGCACATGGCGGAGAAGGCCCTGTGGGCGTACGACGAGGCCCTGGCGGCCAACGCGGGGTACGACGAGATCCATTTCAACAAGGGCACGGTGCTGGCGCAGTTGGGGCGCGCGGACGAGGCGGCGATGAGCTACCGCGTGGCTCTCCTGATCAACCCGCTGTCCATCGAGGCGCACCGGGCCCTGGGGAACCTCTACCTCTCGCGCGGGAAGGACTGGGAGACCGCGGCGGACCATTTCGAAAGGGCTGTGTCCTATTTCCCGCGGGACCGGGATTTCTGGAACAACCTGGGATATTTGTACACGAAGCTCGGCCGGCACGAAAAAGCGCTGGAGGCGTACGGCCGGGCCCTGCGCCTGGATTTTCAATTCGAGATCGCCTGGAAGAACTTGCGCGTGGCGCTGGCGGCCCTGGGCCGGAAGGACCACGCGTTGCTGAGGCTGCCCGCCCTGTGGGAGGAGACGCGCCGGGCCGCGGCCCGGTCGGATTGGGCCCAGGCCCGCCGTCTGGCGGAGGAGGCGGCGCGGCTGGCGCCCGAGAACCTCCCGGTCCGGCTGGCCCTGGCCGGCGTCCTGGCGGCCGCGGGCGACGGCGACGGCGCCCGGGAGGCCTACGCGCAGGTCCTGTCCTGGGAGCCGGGCCATTGGCAGGCCCGCCTGGGCCTGGGCCGCCTCTATTTAAAGGAAGGGGACCGGGCCGCGGCCAGGGACCTTTTCCAAAAGCTGGCCCGGGAAAGGCCCCAGGACCCGGAGGTCCGGGAGGTTTTTCGTTCGTTGGGGGAGCCGTTCCCCGCGTCCTGAGCGGGTGGATTTTTGAAGTGACTTCTAGTAAAATCTAAAAATACGCCCGCCGCAGAGGGCGGGCGCATTTCTTAAAGGAGATTTTTTCATGTCAGGCCATTCACGCTGGGCAGGGATCAAACACAAAAAAGGCGCGGCGGACGCCAAGCGCGGCAAGATTTTCACCAAGATCGTGCGCGAGCTGACCGTGGCCGCCAAGGTCGGCGGGGGCAACCCGGACAACAACCCGCGCCTCCGCAAGGCCGTGGACGACGCCAAGGCCGCCAACATGCCTTTGGACAACGTCAAGAAGGCCATCGCCCGGGGCACCGGCGAGATCCCGGGCGTGGTGTACGAGGAGGTGTCCTACGAGGGGTACGGCCCGGGCGGGGCCGCCGTCTTCCTGACCGGCACCACGGACAACCGGAACCGCACCACCTCCGAGATCCGCAAGATTTTTTCCAACCACAACGGCAACCTGGGGGAGTCGGGCTGCGTGGCCTGGATGTTCCAGCCCAAGGGGCAGATCGTGGTGTCCAAGAAAGACTGGGCCGACGAGGACAAGCTCATGAGCCTGGGGCTGGACGCGGGCATGGAGGACCTGAAGTCCGACGACGAGGAGGTGTACGAGGTCGTCACCGCGCCCGCGGACTTCGAGAAGGTCAAGGCCGCGCTCGCCGCCGCCAAGGTGCCCCTGGCCTCCGCGGAGCTCACCATGCTGCCCCAGACCACGGTCCCGCTGTCCGGAAACGAGGCCGAGCAGATGGTGGCCCTGATGGAGGAGCTGGAGGAGCACGACGACGTGAAAGAGGTGTACACCAACTGCGACATCAAAGAATGAAGTCCGGGACTGGAGGCTGGGGGCCGGGGACTGGCGGAAGGAATACATGCCTTTTGTCCCTTGAACCAGTCCCTAGACCCCAGTCCCCAGCCCCCCTTTTATGAAGGTCCTGGGGATCGACCCCGGCATGGCCACCACGGGCTGGGGCCTGCTGGAGCAGTCCTCCCCCGACCGTTTCCGGACGGTCCGGTACGGATGTTTCGAGACGCCGGCCCGGACGCCCCTGGTTTCCCGCCTGTCCCAGTTGGCCTCATCCCTTCGACAGCTCATCCGGACCGAAAGACCCGACGTGGCCGCGGTGGAGGAGCTCTACTTCGCCAAGAACAGCGTGAGCGCGGCCAGCGTGGGCCACGGCCGCGGCGTGGTGCTCCTGGTGCTGAGCGAGATGGGCCTGCCCGTGCACGAATACAACCCCCGCCAGGTGAAGATGGCGCTGACCGGTTTCGGCGGCGCGGAGAAATTCCAGATGCAGGGCATGGTGCAGCGGCTCCTGGGCCTCAAGGCCGTGCCCAAGCCCGACGACGCGGCGGACGCCCTGGCCGTGGCGCTTTGCCACATCCACACGGCCCGCCTGACGGCGTTGACCGCCCCGGCGGCAAAACAGGCGGCGGGATGATCCCATCCCCTGCTTCGGAACCTTGGTTCCGCCTTCGGCGGAAAAGCAGGTGATGGGATGATCGCCAGCCTGCGGGGCGCGGTTTTGGAGAAGACGGAGGAGGGCGCGGTCATCGAGGCCGGCGGCGTGGGGTATTTGGTGACGCTGAACCCCTCGTCCCTGGCCCAGCTTCCGGCCGCGGGCCAGGAAACGTTCCTGTACGTCGTGGAGTCCGTGGCCATGTACGGCGGGGGCGTGACCCTGTACGGTTTCCTGAACGCGGAGGAGCGGCAGATTTTCAACGTGCTGAAGGACAACGTGCCGGGCACCGGCGCCAAGAAGGCCCTGGAGTTCTTGGAGAAGGCGGCCAAGTCCCTGCCGGACTTCCGCCGCGCCGTCCTGGAAAAGGACACGCGGGTCCTGGTGTCCCTCTTCGGCTTCACCCACAAGACCGCGGAAAAAATCGTCAACGCCCTGCAGGGGAAAATGGAGGCCGCGCCCTTCCTGAAGGCGGGCCGCGCCGCGCGCGGGACGGATTCGTCCTTCGAGGACGCGGTCCAGGGGCTGGTCAGCCTGGGATACCGGGAGACGTCCGCCCGCGAGGCGGCCCAGTCGGCCCGCGGCGCGCTGGGAGCGGGGGCTTCCTCCCAGGACATGATCCGCGAGGCGCTGCGGTACCTGTCGGGCCGGGGCTGACATGAATTCTCCCCCGGATCCCGCCCGTTCCGCCTCGCCCCTGGCCGGCGCCCCCCTGCCGGAGGAGGAGACCCTGGAGGTGACGCTCCGGCCCCAGAACCTGGACGAGTTCGTGGGCCAGGAAAAGCTCAAGCAGAACCTGAAGGTCTTCATCCAGGCGGCGCGCAAACGCAAGGAGGCCCTGGACCACTGCCTCTTTTCCGCGCCCCCGGGGCTGGGCAAGACCACCTTGGCCCACATCATCGCCCGGGAGATGGGCGTGAACCTGAGACAAACCTCGGGGCCCGTCCTGGAAAGGGTGGGGGACCTGGCCGCCATCCTGACCAGCCTGGGCGAGGGCGACGTGTTCTTCATCGACGAGATCCACCGGCTGAACCACGCGGTGGAGGAGGCGCTGTACCCCGCGCTGGAGGACTTTTCCCTGGACATCATCATCGGCCAGGGCCCTTCGGCCAAGACCATCAAATTGCCCCTGCCGCGCTTCACCCTGGTGGGGGCCACCACGCGGGCCGGGCTCCTCACGAGCCCCCTGCGGGAGCGCTTCGGCATCCTGGGGCACCTGGATTTCTACGGCGAGGAGGACCTGGGCGCCATCGTGCGGCGGTCCAGCCAGATCCTGTCCGCGGCCATCGACCCGGAGGCGGCGCGGGAGATCGCGCGCCGGTCCCGGGGCACGCCCCGCATCGCCAACCGCCTGCTCCGCCGCGTGCGGGACTTCGCCGAGGTGCAATCCGGGGGGCGCATCGCGCCCGAGGTGACGCGCCGGGCCCTGGAGGCGCTGGAGGTGGACGCGCAGGGCCTGGACGCGGTGGACCGCAAGATCCTGTCCGTCGTGGTCGAAAAGTTCGGCGGCGGGCCCGTGGGCGTGGAGACCATCGCCGTGGCGGTCAGCGAGGAGCGGGACACCCTGGAGGACGTGTACGAGCCCTATCTCATCAAGGCGGGTTTCCTGATGCGCACGCCCCGGGGCCGCACCGCCACGCCCGCGGCCTACGCCCACCTGGGCAAGGCCCCGCCCAAGGGCGCCAAGCAAGCGGACCTCCTTTAAGACATGGCGCCCCTGGCCAAAAGCCTGATCTTCCTGGGCGCGGTGCTGTTGCTGGCGGGCGCGGCCCTGCATGTCCTGCCCCGCCTCCCGTACGTGGGCCGCCTGCCGGGCGACATCCTGATCAAGCGCGGCGACTTCACCTTTTATTTTCCGCTCACCACTTGCCTGCTCCTCAGCCTGGGCCTGACGCTCCTCTTCCGTTTCTTCGGGAAACCATAACCTTGCGCCGGCCCCGTTTCCTCCAGGCCGGGATCTTCCGGCGGCGCCCGGCTTTCGGCCCCGCGGCCGGGACATTTTTTCTGGCGCTGGCGTTCCTGGCCGGAGGGCCGCCCGTCCGCGCCTTCGCGGCGCCGGACCGGGTGCGGATCGGGCTGTTCACGCGCGCCGCCTCCGTCCCTCTGGGGCCCGGCCGGTATCTGGTGCAAAGCGACGGTGGAAGCCACCGTCTGTCCTGGGCCCAGAAGGCGGCGGTGACCGCGGGGGCCGGCGGGATCCAAATCGGGTCCCGGGCCTTCGGTCGCCGGACGATCCTGGAACCGCTGGACCCGGAGGAAAGCGTCGTGATCAACGGCCGGCCGTACCGCGGCCGGGTGGAGGTCTTGTGGGGCGGCGCGGGCCGCCTGACCGTGGTCAACGTCCTGGACGTGGACGATTACGTCCAGGGCATCCTGGTGCACGAGGCCAACCCGGACTGGCCCGCGGAGGCGCTCAAGGCCCAGGCCGTGATCAGCCGGACCTACGCCCTGAGGAACCGGGGCCGCCACGGGCAGGACGGCTACGACCTCTGCGCCGAACCCCACTGCCAGGTGTACGGGGGACGGTCCTCGGAACGGGACGTCACCAACCGGATCGTGCGGGAGACGCGCGGCGAGGCGGTCCTTTACCAGGACGAGCCCATCACCGCGGTGTTCCATTCCTGCTGCGGCGGTCACACCGAGGACGCGGACAGCGTGTGGCAGGGCGGCGGCCAGCCCTACTTGAAGGCGGTCCGTTGCCGGTGGTGCCGGGACGCCCCCCGTTTCTTCTGGAAGGCCGACGTGAAACCGGAGGACGTTTCCCGCCGGCTCAAGGCCGCGGGCCACGACGTGGGGGAGGTCCGGTCCCTGCGGATCCTGTCCCGGTCCCGTTCGGGCCGCGCGTACGAGGTCCGGGTGTCCGGCTCCCGGGGAACGGTGGAGCTGCGGGGCAACCCCTTCCGCAACATCCTGGACGGACGCGCGGTGCGCAGCACTTTTTGGACGGCGGCGTCCCAGTCCCGCGCCGCCTGGCGTTTCGTGGGCAAGGGATGGGGGCACGGGGTGGGGCTGTGCCAGTGGGGGGCCAAGGGCATGGCGGACCGCGGCAAGAGCCACAAGGACATCCTGCGGTTTTATTACCGGAACGTGTCCGTCAAAAAAATCTACGGGTGAGGCCAGAGATGACCGAGAAGGAGACCGTTTCGAACCCGGGGCGCGGCCCCCTTTCGGGCGAGGGGCGCCTGGATTTTCCGGAGATCCCGCCGGACCTCGTCGCGCAGACGCCCCTGCGCCGCCGCGACGCGGCGCGGCTCATGGTCCTGGAGCGGAAGTCCGGGGCCCTCAGGCACGAAACGTTCTCCGGCCTGGACCGTTTCCTGGACCCCGGCGACGTCCTGGTCCTGAACGACGCGCGGGTGTTCCCGGCCCGGTTGACGGGCCGCAAGCGCACCGGCGGCCGGGTGCGGATCCTGCTCATCAAGCGGTGGGCGGAAGACCCCTCCGCCGGCCCAGCGGACCGTTGGCTCGCGCTCCTGACCCCGGCCCTGCGGCCCGGCGCGGACGTCTTTTTGGAAGGAGGGCTCTCGGCCTCGGTGGAGGCCAAGCTGGACAGCGGCGAGTACCGCCTGGCCTTTTCCAGGAACATCGACGCGGACCTGGACCGGCTGGGCCGGATGCCTTTGCCGCCCTACATCCGCCGCGGCGAGGGGACCGCGCCGGACATGGAGGCCCTGGACCGGGAATATTACCAGACGGTGTACGCCCGTCCGGCGGCGGTTTCGCAGGGCGCCGTGGCCGCGCCCACCGCGGGCCTGCACTTCACGCCGGAACTCCTGGACCGCGTACGGGCCAAGGGCGCGGAGGTGGTATTCCTCCGGCTCGATGTGGGGTGGGGGACTTTCCGTCCCGTGGCCGGGGCGGATTACCGCAAGCACCGCATGCTGCCGGAGGCGTACGAGGTCCCGGCGGCCACGGCCCAGGCCCTGAACCGGGTCCGGCAGCGCGGCGGCCGCGTGTGGGCCGTGGGCACCACCGTGACGCGGACCTTGGAAACGGTGGTCGGGCCGGACGGTTTGTTCCGTCCGGGGGCGGGGGAGACGGACAAATACATTTACCCGGGCCACGGGTTCCGGGCCGTGGACGCGCTGGTCACCAACTTCCACCTGCCGGGGCACACGCCCCTGCTCCTGGCCGCGGCCTTCGCCGGAGAGGCCCCTTTGCGGCGGGCGTACGAAGAGGCGGTCCGGGAAAAATACCGGTTTTTCTCGTACGGCGACGCCATGGCCATCCTATGAAAAAGTCTTCGGTCCGCCGCCGCGTCCCGGCCAAGAGGGAACAAGGGAAGGGGATCTTTCGGGTCCTGGCCCGGGACACGTCCACGGCCGCCCGCCGGGGCGAGCTGCGCCTGGCCCACGGCACGGTCCAGACGCCGGTGTTCATGCCCGTGGGCACCCAGGCCACGGTCAAAACGCTCTCCAGCGAGGACCTGGAATCCCTCGGATACGACATCATCCTGGCCAACACGTACCATTTATACCTGCGCCCCGGCGTGGATTTGCTGGAGTCCTCGGGCGGCCTCCACGCCTTCATGTCCTGGAACCGGTGCCTGCTCACGGATTCGGGCGGCTTCCAGGTCTTTTCCCTGTCCAACCGGCGGCAGATCAGCGAGGAGGGCGTCACCTTCTCCTCCCACGTGGACGGGGCCCGGCATTTGTTCACGCCGGAGGGCGTGGTCCGAGCCCAGCTCCGCATGGGCGTGGACGTGGCCATGTGCCTGGACGAGTGCCCGCCGTACCCCGTGTCCGAGGCCGCGGCCCGGGACATGATGGAGCGCACCCTGCGCTGGGCGGCCCGCTGCAAGGCCGAGTGGGAAAGGGCGGGAGAGAAGAACGGGCGGGCGCGCACGCAGCTTTTTCCCATCGTCCAGGGCGCCACGTACCCCGATCTCCGGCGGGAAAGCGTCCGGCGCACCCTGGAGCTGGACCTGCCCGGGTACGCGGTGGGCGGCCTGTCCGTGGGAGAGCCGCGGGACGTTCTGCTGGAGATGCTGGAGGCCAGCGTGGCCGGCCTGCCTTCGGACCGGCCCCGGTACCTGATGGGCGTGGGGAAACCCGAGGACCTCCTGGAAGCGGTGGAGCGGGGCGTGGACATGTTCGATTGCGTGTGGCCCACGCGCAACGGCCGCAACGGCCAGGCCATGACTTGGAAGGGCCCCCGCAACCTGCGCGGTTCCCGGTACCGCGCGGACCCGGGCCCCATTGACCCGGACTGCCCCTGCTTGGCCTGCCGGCGCTATTCGCGAAGGTACCTTTCCCACCTGTTCCGCGCCGGGGAATATTTGGCCCTGAGGCTCGTCTCTTTACACAATTTGGCCTTTATGATAGACTTCCTGCGGCAAATCCAAAAATCCATTGAAAACTCGAATTTCGCCGTTTTTAAGAAGCGATTTTTGGAGGAATACCGGCCTGAAAATGAGTGAGAGTCCCCTGAAAAAAGGGGGGAATTCGACCTCCCTGCGGACCTCTCTGGCCGCGCTTGTGGTCCTGTCCGCCGTCCCTTCCCGGGCCGGGGTGCGGAAAGAGGTCTTTCAAAAGGCCCGGCAGACGATCGAAACGGCTTTTCAAAGCGAAGGTTCGTCCGTTCGGGAGGCCGCGGCCGCGTCCCTGGGGGACATGGGCTTTCCCAAGGAAACGGCGCTCTTGCGGGAGGCGCTCAAGGACCGGGACGAATACGTGCGCATCGCCGCGGCCCTGTCCCTGTCCCGCAAAAAGGATTTGTCCGGCGCGGCGGCGCTGCAGGAGATCGTGGACAACCCGCCGGTCTTGGACAGGGGGAACCCCATCCTCTTCCAGTTCCAGTCCATCGCCGCGGCCAAGAAACGTTCCGCCGCGGCCAAGGCCCTGGGCAAGCTGGGGGAGGCCTCCGGCAGGGCCACTTTGAAACGGGCGCGGCAGGACAAGGACGCCCGGGTCCGGGACGCGGCCGCGGTGGGGCTGGCCTGCCTGGGCGACAAGACGGAACTGATCGTTTTCCACTCGGCCCTGGCCGATCCCGACGAAGGCGTGCGGCAGGCCGCGGCCGAGGCCTTGGCCGACATCGCGGACCCGAACAGCCAGGACCATTTCCTGCGGGCGTTGACGGACAGTTATCCGCCGGTCCGGGCCGCCGCCCTTGTGGGGTTGCAGCGGCTGAAAAACCCGGGCACGTGGCAGTGGGCGGCGCCTCTGGTCAAGGACGGGGACGCCCGCGTGCGGGAGCTGGCGGCCGAGACCCTGGGCCTGCTGGGCCAGAAAGGCGCGGCGCCCGCCCTGAGGCCCCTGCTGGAGGACGAAAACGGCCTGGTCCAGATCGCCGCGGCCCAGGCCCTGGGCCGGCTGGAGGACGATTCCGGGAGGCCGTTGCTGAGCCAATTTTTGGGCCAGGGGGACGCGGACGCGCGCGTGCGCGCGATCCAGGCCCTGGCGGTTTTCAGGGACGACAAGACGACTGAAGCGCTGGCGCCGTTGCTGGACGACCCGGAGGAACGGGTCCGGCTGGCCGCGGCCATTTCCTTATGGAAACAGGGAGGTTTGCGTTGAACAACGGAACGGTTTTGCGAGCAGCGGGTTTTCTGTCGGCGGCGCTTTCGTCGCCGGCCTGGGCGGAGGCGCCGGCGGCGCCGTCCGGCGGGGCGTCCGGCCCCTTCGGGGGCGGCCTGTTGGGCATGGCGCCGTGGATCTTCATCTTCGTCATCTTCTATTTCCTTCTCATCCGTCCCCAACAGAAGCAGGCCAAGGAGCACAAGAAGATGCTGGACAACCTGAAACGGGGAGACCGGGTTCTGACCCAGGGCGGGTTCTACGCCACGGTCAGCGCGGTCAAGGGCAAGGTGCTGGAGGTGAAGCTCAACGAGGACGTGAAGATCCTCGTCAGCAAGGCGGCGGTGTCCGAACTGGTGGCCGGCGACCCGGCCCAGGAGCCCGAATCCTCCGCCCCGGCCAAGAGCTGATCCCGCTTTTCCATGCCTAGAGCCTATTGGCGCCTCATCCTGATCTTCGTCACCCTGGTGGTGGCGTCCGTTTACCTGTACCCCACCTTCCGTTGGTACGGCCACAGCCGGGAGGAGCAGGAAAAGATGCGCCTCCGCCGTCACCCTCTGGTGGAGAAGATCCTGAACCTCGGCCTGGACCTGCAGGGCGGCATCCACATGGTGCTGGAGCTGAAGACCGATCAGTTGCCGGACGACAAGATGGAGACGGTCCATGAGGCCCTCGACCGGGCCAAGGAGATCATCCGGAACCGCATCGACCAATACGGCCTGGCCGAGCCCCTCATCGTCACCCAGGGACAGAAATGGATCGTGGTGCAGATGCCGGGCGTGAAGGACCGGGAACAGGCCAAGGATTTGATCGGCCGCACCGCGCTGCTGGAGTTCCGCATCGTGGAGTTCGGCGAAGCCTTCGGCCCCCTGCAATTGAAGGCCCGTGAGCTGGGGCTGGGGCCGGACACCCTGCATCCCGGGGAGATGCCGGAGGAGATCAAGCCTCTGCTCCCGCCGGGCACCGAACTCCTGGCCGGGCGGGACGGGGGGGACTTCTACCTGGTGCGGGACAAGGCCGAGATGACCGGTTCCTCCCTGGTCAACGCCCGCGTGGAGATGGGCGGGGATTATTCAGGATTTCCCGTGGTGGCGCTGGAGTTCAGCCCGGAAGGCGCCAAACAGTTCGCGGCCGTGACCGAGGCCAACGTCCAGAGACAGCTGGCCATCGTTCTGGACGGCGTGGTCCAGTCCGCGCCCGTGATCCGCACCCGCATCCCGGACGGACGCGCCATCATCGAGGGCAACTTCACGCCCGAGGATTCCAAGCTTTTGAAGACCGTGCTGCAGGCCGGCGCTCTGCCCGCGCCCCTGGAGCTGATCGAGGAGCGCACCGTGGGCCCCACCCTGGGCGAGGACTCCATCCGCGCCGGCATGCTGGCCTGCGGGGTGGGGCTGGGGCTGGTCATGCTGTTCATGGCCGTCTATTACAAGTGGTCCGGCGTTCTGGCCAACCTGGCGCTGGCCCTGAACCTCTTCCTGCTCCTGGCGGCCATGGCCGCCTTGCACGCCACCCTGACCATGCCCGGCATCGCGGGCATCATCCTGACCATCGGCATGGCCGTGGACGCCAACGTGCTCATCTTCGAGCGCATCCGGGAGGAGCTTCGCCTGGGCAAGACCCCGCGCCTGGCCGTGGACCAGGGATACGACAAGGCCTTCTCCGCCATCCTGGACGGCAACCTCACCACGGTCACGGCCGCGCTGTTCCTGTTCCAGTTCGGGACCGGCCCGGTCAAGGGGTTCGGCATCTCCCTCATCCTCGGCCTTTTGGTCTCCATGTTCACGGCCATCGTGGTCACGCACACGATTTATGATCTCTGGTTCATGCACCGCAACGTGCAGAAATTGAGCGTATAGGGGCCCCCATGCAATTCTTCAAGACACCCAACTTCAACTTTATCAAAGTCCGGAAAATCTTCTACGGCCTGTCCGCGGCGCTGGCCCTGGTCAGCGCGGGCTCCCTGGTCGTGCGCAAGGGCCCCAACTTCAGCATCGACTTCACCGGCGGCACCCTCCTGGAGGGGACCTTCCAGAAGCCGGTGGCCCTGGAGGCCGTGCGCAAGGCCCTTTCGGACGCCGGCCTGCCGGCCACGGACCTCCAGAGCGTGCCGGCCCGGAACGCCATCATCGTACGGAGCAAGTCCGACGCCAAGGAGGAACTGTCCGGGCAGATCGAGGCCGCGATCAAGAAGAGCTTTCCCGACAACCCCTTTCAGCTGGGGCGGGCCGAGTTCGTGGGGCCCGTGATCGGCCGGTATCTGGTGAAGCAGTCCTTCTTCGCCTTCTTCTTTTCCATGCTGGGGATCGTCGTTTACGTGGCCTTCCGGTTCAAGAATTGGATCTGGGGGGTGTCCGGCGTGTTCGCCCTCGTCCACGACGTGTTCCTGACCGTGGGGTTTTTGTCCGTCACGAACCGGGAAGTGTCCGTGACCGTGATCGCGGCCCTGCTCACCCTGGCGGGCTATTCCATCAACGACACCATCGTGATCTTCGACCGCATCCGGGAAAACATGCGGGCCCGGCGCAAGGAAACCCTGGAGGAGATCATCAACCGGTCCCTGAACGAGACGCTGTCCCGGACCATCATCACCTCCCTGACCGTGTTCATCGTGCTCCTGTCCCTGCTGTTCGCGGGGGGAGAGGTGATCCGGGATTTCTCCCTCGCCCTGACCGTCGGCGTCGTGATCGGGAGCTACTCGACGCTTTTCATCGCCACGCCCATGGTGTACGATTGGCAGACGCGCCGCGCCGCCCGGCCGCGGTAGCCGGCGGCTCCCTGTCCGGGCGGGCCGAGTTGCCATTTTTTCCGGCGGCGAGGAAAGGACAGACTTCTTCCGGCCTGCGGCCCTCCGTCCCATGAAAAAGATCAAAAAGTTCCGCGTTCAGCCCCGTCCCTCCGCCGTCCTGCGCAACCTGAAGGCCCTCCTGGGCAACGCCCAAACCACCCCCGAACTGGAAAAAGCGGTGGAATCCGAGATCAAGAAAGCGGCGGAGTTTTACTCCACCGCCGCGCTCTACGACACCTTCGGCCCGGCCGAGTCCCCGGCCTGGGCGGCCGCGCTCTGGGACGCGGCCAACGAGTCCGGCGCCAAGCCCGTGGCCGTCACGTTCTACGCCGCCACCATCGGGCCCGCCCTGGAGGGGGAATTGGGCGACGCCCTGTCGCGGGGCGAGGCCCTGCGCAGCCAGATCCTGACGTCCGTCGGGGAGGAATCCGCGGAGCAGGCCGCCCAATTCGTGTACCGCCTGATCTCCGAGGAGGCGAAGGAGGAGTCCTGCGGGTTGTCGGAGCGCGCGGCCCCTTCGCCGGAGGTCCAGCGGGAGATTTTGGCGCTCCTGGAGGCGGACAAGGTCCAGATCCAAATGGACGGAATGGGCCACCTGTCTCCCCGCTTCACCCGGACGGGGCACGTGCTCTGGTGGCCGCCCGCCAAACGCCGCCGCTGACCGCCGCCGTCTCTCCCCCGTCCTTTATGGTTGAAGGCGCCCAGCATCTGTCCGCGCGGGACCGCCTCCTGGCCTGGCTGGCGTCCTGGCTGGGATGGGTTTTCCTTCAGACGGTGGGCGTCACCTCCCGTTTTTCATTCCACCACGGCGCCGGCGCGCGCGAACTCCTGGACTCCGGCAAGCCCGTGATCTACGCCCTGTGGCACCGTTTCCAGCTCCTCCTGGTGTACGTGCACCGGGGCGAGGGCGTCAACGCCCTGGTGAGCCGCAGTCGTGACGGGGAGTTCATCGCCCGGGCCATCGGACGCTTCGGGTTCCGGGCGGTGCGGGGGTCTTCCAGCCGCGGCGGCGGGCCCGCTCTGTTGGAGATCGTCAACCGCGTGCGGGCCGGGCAGAGGGTCTGCTTCACCCCGGACGGGCCCCGCGGGCCCTACGGCTCCGTGCAGCCGGGGGTGGCGGCGGCCGCGCGTCTGACCGGCGCCCCCGTCGTGGCCGTGGCCTGG
>CAZAEL010000009.1:0-59923 GCA_964484135.1 uncultured Elusimicrobia bacterium | reverse complement strand
TCCGGCAGGCCCGCGAGCGCCTTCGTCATGAAAGTTTCCCAGATGGGCAGGGCCAGGTGGGAGGAGGCCCGGCCCAGGGACGCGGGTTTGTCGTGGCCCACCCACACGCCGCAGACCAGGCCCGGCACGTACCCCATGAACCAGGCGTCCATGAACCGGTCGGAGGTGCCGGTTTTCCCGGCCGCGGGCCGCGTGAAACCGCGCCGACGGAGGTTCCGGCCCGTGCCCGCGTCCACCGCTTCTTGCAAAACGTCCGTCACCATCGCGGCCACGGCCGGGGACAGCACCGGCGCGGCCTCGGGTTGCGCCTCCCAGAGCGGGCGTCCTTCCGCGTCCGTCACCCAGAGGACAAAAATCGGTTTGATCCTTTGGCCGCCGTTGGCAAAGGCGGCGTACGCGGCGGTCAATTCCAAAGGCGTGACCTCGGAGGTGCCCAGGGCCAGGGACGGCACGGCCAGGAGGTCGCCGGCGATGCCCAGGTTCCGGGACAGGGCGATCACCTTGTCCGCGCCGGTCCGCTCCAGCAGGTGCACCGCCGGGACGTTGAGGGAATGGACCAGCGCCTCCCGCACCGTGACCGTGCCCCGGAACAGTCCGTCGTAATTCTGCGGCTCCCAGAGGCCGCTCGGCTGGGGAATTTGCACGGGCTGGTCGTCCAGGACGTCCGCCAGCGTGACGACGCGCGCCTCCAGCGCCGCGGCGAGAAGAAGAGGCTTGAAGGCGGAGCCGGGCTGCCTGTGGGCCTGGACGGCGCGGTTGAAGGGGCTGCGGCTGAAGTCCCGGCTCCCGGCCAGGGCCTTGACCCAGCCGGTATGAGGGTCCAGCGCCACCAGGGCGCCTTCAAAAGGTTGCGCGGCCATGGCCTGTTCCGCGGACTGCTGCATCTCCACGTCCATGGCCAGATACACTTGATATCCTCCCTCGGACAGGTCCACCGCGCCCGTTTCCTCCAGCTCTTGCAGGGCCCAGGTGGCGTACGCCAGGCCCGCGCCGCTCAAGGGAACGGGCGCCAGGCCCAGGGGCTCCCGGCGGGCCCGTTTCCATTCCTCCTCGGGCAGGAGCCCCTCTTCGCGCATCAGGTCCAGGGCCCGGTCCCGGCGGCGCAGGGCCCGGTCCGGGTTGAACCGCGGATGGTACGCGTTGGGCGCCGGGATCAGGCCGGCCAGGAGCGCGCATTCGCCGGCGGTCAACCCCGACACGGGCTTGCCGAAATAGGACAGGCCGGCCTCCTCCACGCCGTACAGACCGCGCAACCCGTCCTGTCCCAGGTAGATGTGGTTGAGGTACATCTCCAAGATGGCGTCCTTGTCGTACCGGGCCTCCAGGGCGAAGGCCAGGAGCATTTCCAGGAACTTCCGTCGGAAGGTCCGCTCCTGCCGGAGGAAGGCGTTCTTGGCCAGCTGCTGGGTGAGGGTGCTGCCGCCCTGGGCGCGGCGGCCCTGGCGCAGGTTGACCCAGAGGGCCCGCGCCACGGCCCGGGGGTCCAGACCGTGGTGGCTGTAAAAGCGGCGGTCCTCCGACACCAGCACGGCTTTTTTCAGGGCGTCTGGCACGTCGGAGAGCGGGACCCAGGGCCGGGCCTCCAAGCCCGCGGGCCGGGGGTCCGGCAGGGAAAAGGGTTCCAGCCGGACCAGGTCCGCGTCCGTTTCCTCGGGCAGACGCAGGAGGCGGTCCACATGGCCCTCTTTCAGGATGAACCGGTGCGGCCCGCCTTCCCAGGGGCCGTCCGGAAAAAGATGGGGGCGCAGAAAAACGTCCACGGTGCGCTCATCCCGCCGCCGGAAGCCGCCGGGTTGAAGGGGCTCTTCGGCCTGTTCCGCATACCCCCGCTGACGCAGATGTCCCAGGAGGGTTTCCGAGGTCAGAGGATCGCCGGGCCGCCAAGCGCGCAGGTCCGCGTACAGGTGAAGGGTTTGATGATCGGCGCGTTGGACGGAGCGGCTTTCCAGGGCGGCGAACAGGGGGTCGATCCAGCGCCGGAAGGAGATCCAGGCCAGGACCAGCGCTACGGCCAGGGCCAGGACGAACCGCCAGCGCGGAAGGAGCGGATGCCTCGGCGGACGGCTCAGACGAAACTCTCCGGAAAGAAGAGGCGCATGTTCGGAAGGACGGGCGGGGGAGAAAGGCCGGCCGGGTTTGTTTTAGAGCCCCACCAGAGCGAGGAAGTCGTCCAGGGACCGGGCCTGGAGGAAGCGGTTCCGTTTTCGTTCCGCTTCCAGGGTGCTGGAAACCCCGTCGGGCGCATAGTTGTGGCCGGGGAACAGCACGGTATCCCCGGGCAGCTTGGCGATCTTCTGGTTCAGGCTCTCATGCATTTCATAAGGATTTCCCCCCGGCAGGTCGCACCGGCCGCAGGTGCCCAAAAACAGCGTGTCGCCGGAGATCAAGTTGTTGTTGACCAAAAAACATTGGGAGCCCGGCGTGTGCCCGGGCGTGTGCAGGAAGGTCAGGGTGGTGCGGCCCAAGGAAATTTTGTCGCCGGATTCCACGGCCTTGAGGTTGTCCGGGGGAAGGAAACCGAAGATGCCGGTTTCCACGGCTTTCTTGGCGATCTCCGGCTCCCGCTTGTGCACGTACACGGGCATGTCCTTGGCCTTCAGCAGTTTGTCCAGGGCGTTGCAGTGGTCGTAATGGGAGTGGGTGAGGAGCGCGCCTTCCAGGCCATACCCGTCTTTTTCCGCCTGGGCGAGGGCTGTTTCCACGTCCCAGGCCGGATCCACGATCCAGCATTTCTTTTCCTCCGTGTCCCCCACCAGGTACACGAAGTTCTGCATGGGACCGATTTCCAGTTGGCGCAAATATAAACTCATAGAGGATGCCAAGGGGAAGGCCCCAGCCTCGGCGCGAGAAAAGACAATTCAGTTATGGTTGGCTCCGTTGGCGGAGAACCGGGCCAGGACTTCCCGGAGGTCTTTTTTCAGGGGGCGCCGGCCCGTGAAGCGGATGGCCTTCATGCCGAGGCGGCGGCCGGCCTCCACGTTTTCCGGGCGGTCGTCCACGTAAATCATGCGGTCCAGGGGGACGCCGGTTTTGCGGGAGAAGAGCCGGTAGATGCGGGGGTCCGGCTTCATGAGGCCCAGGTGGTGGGAGCTGAAGGGCCATTTGGCCCGCCTCAGCGCCGGGAACCTTTTGAGCACGTGCGCCCAGTGGATGGGGTTGGTGTTGGACAGCAGGGCCGTGGGGTACCGCCGGCCCAGTTCCCGGAACAGGCGCAGGTTCTCCCGCACCGGGATGAAGATGTTGTTGAAGGCCCAGCAGAATTGGTCGTAGGAGATTTTGAGGCCGAACTTGTTTTTGACGCGGCGGTAAATCTCCTTGTCCGTGAGACGGCCTGTCTCCAGGGGCCGGGCCAGGGGCGAGAACCACAGATACCGGATGACCTTTTCCCCCATCCCCCTGTGGAGGCGGTCGAAGTTCCGCCGGGCCATGCTGAAATAAAAGCGGATCAGCACGTTCCCGATGTCGAAGACGATCAGGGGGCGGTGCGACGTTGTTGGGGCCGTCTTTTTCGGCCCGGGCCGTCGGGCGGTTTTGGGGGTTGTGTCCATGGACAGGAAGTTCCTTCTATTTTAGCAAGTTGAGGAGCGCTTGTCCAAATCAAGACTGTTCGTCGGAGCCATCTACCCTCCACTCTCTCAATTTGCTATATTCAACGAATCGAAATGGACGCCGTGATGGATCAAAATCTACTGAAAACAGACTGGCGCGCCAGGGGCCGGGCCTACGCCCGATTCATCAAGATCGAGCACACCCTGTTCTCCCTGCCGCTCCTGTTCGCCGGCGCCGTCTTGGCCGGGTCCGCCTGGCCGTCGGCCCGGGTGAGCCTGCTCGTCCTGCTGGCCGGCACCGGCGCCCGCACCCTGGCGCTCAGCCTGAACCGCATCCTGGACCGGAAGCTCGACGAAAAGAATCCCCGCACCGCCTCCCGGGAGCTTCCGGCGCGCGCCTTGAGCGTGTGGGACGCGGTCCTCATCTCGGCCGCCAGTCTCCTGTTGTACGTGTGGGCCGCCCAGTCCCTTTCCCGCTTTTGCCTGCTGTGGAGCTGGGTCCCCGTGCTCTTCTTCGTCATCTATCCCACCCTCAAGCGATTCACGTGGCTTTCCCATTTCGGCCTGGGCCTGACCTGGGCGCTGGCGCCCCTGGGCGGATGGTTCGCGGTGCGCCCCGGGTTCGAAGGGTTCTGGCCCGCCCTGATCCTGGCGCTCTTCAGCTTTTTCTGGCTCTCCGGTTTCGACATCATCTATGCCACCCAGGACGAGGAGTTCGACCGGAAGGAAGGGCTTTTTTCCCTGCCGGCGCGGCTGGGGAAACGGGGGGCCCTCCGGGTGTCGAGCCTCCTGCATTGGGCGGCCTTCGCCTGCCTGGGCGCGCTGTACGCCGTCAGGCTGCAGGGCGTGGCCGCGGCCTTTTTGATGATCATGGCCGGTTTCCTGCTTTTCTTGGAACACATGTTCGTTGACAACGTGGACCTGGCTTTCTTCAAGATCAACGTGATCACGGGTTTCGTGATCCTGGCCATGGTCATGATGGGCGTGGGGGCGGAGTTCTGATGCGGATCGTGCTGGGGCTCACGGGCGCCTCCGGCGCCATCTACGCCGTGGAATTCCTGCGGCGGTGTTCCCAGGAAGAAATCCACCTGGTGGTTTCCCGCTGGGGCCGCTCCGTGCTCCACCAGGAGACGGGCCTCACGGTGGAGAGCCTGTCCACCTTCGCGAAAAAAGTTTTTTCCAACGAGGACATGAACGCGCCCTGGGCCTCGGGCTCCAACCCTTTCGACGCCATGGTGGTCCTGCCCTGCTCCGTGTCCACCCTGGGCAAGATCGCGGCCGGGATCGGCGACAACCTCATCACCCGCTGCGCGGCCGTGGCGCTCAAGGAACGGCGGCGGCTCATCCTTTGCGTGCGGGAAACCCCCCTCTCGGCCATTGACCTGGAGAACGCCCACAAGCTGGCCCTGGCCGGCGCCGTGATCATGCCCGCCTGTCCGCCCTTTTACCAGAAGCCGTCCTCCCTGCCGGACCTCATCGCCGCGTACGTGGACAAGGTGCGCGGCGTGCTGGGCCTGCCGGTGGAAAGCGGCTGGCGCTCCAGCGAGATCGAATAGGGATTCCCAACGTCGCTTAGAAGTTTTCCGGTTTAACTCTCTCCTCTCAACAGTGGCCACCTTCAAGGACCTCAGGGGATTCCTTCATTTTCTGGAAAGCCGGGGCGACCTCCGCCGCGTCAAGGCGCGGGTCAGCCCGGAGCTGGAGATCACGGAGATCGCCTGCCGCGTGGTCAAGGAGGAAGGCCCGGCCCTGCTTTTTGAAAACGTGGAAGGCTCCGCTTTCCCCCTCCTGATCAACGTCCTGGGCGCGCCGCGCCGCATCGCCTGGGCCCTGGGCCGGGAGCCGGGGGCCGTGGGCGCGGAACTGAAGACCTTCGCGGAGGACATGCGGCCGCCCCGTCTGGGCGCGCTGTGGAAACACCGGCGGATCCTCCGGCGGGCGCTGTGCCTCAAGCCCCGCTTCGTCGCGCGGGCGCCGGTGCGCGAGGTGTCCCGCCCGCCGGACCTGGAGGCCCTGCCTGTCCTCAAATGCTGGCCCAAGGACGGCGGCCGGTTCATCACCCTGCCCTTGGTCATGACGCGGGGCCCGGAGAGCGGCCAGCGCAACATCGGCATATACCGCCTTCAGGTGCATGACAAATCCCATACGGGCATGCACTGGCAGATCCAGAAAGGCGGCGGGTTCCATTACGCCCAGGCCGAGGCGCGGGGCCAGTCTTTGCCCGTGGCCGTCATCTTGGGCGCGGACCCTTTGCTGATGTTGGCCGGAATCCTGCCTTTGCCCGAGGACATGGACGAGATTTCCTTCGCCGGTTTCCTGCGGGGCGCGGCCACGCCCTTGACGCGGCTGGACGGGGGGGCGTTGGAGGTGCCCGCCGAGGCGGAGATGGTTTTGGAAGGCCTGGTCCCTCCCGCAGAAAGGCGCACGGAAGGGCCCTTCGGCGACCACTTCGGCCACTATTCCGCGGCCGCGCCCTTTCCGGTCTTTGAGGTCAAGCGGTTCTTTCACAGGCGCGGAGCCATTTACCCGGCCGCGGTGGTGGGCAAGCCGCCCCAGGAAGACAAGCACATGGGCAACGCGGTGCAGGAGATGCTCCTGCCCCTGCTCAAACTGATGCGGCCGGAACTGGCGGACCTGTGGGCCTATTTCGAGGCGGGCTTCCACAATTTGGCCGTGGCGTCGGTGCGCCAGCGGTACAAGAAAGAGGCGGTCAAGACCGCGCTGGGGCTTTTGGGCGAGGGGCAGATGTCCCTGACCAAGTGCGTCATCCTGGTGGACCCGGAGGTGAACGCGCGGCAATTTCCCGAGGTGCTGGAGGCCCTGCGGAAAAACTTCGATCCGCGGGAGGATTTCCTGCTCCTGCCCGGTACGGCCCAGGACACTTTGGATTTCACGGGCCCGGCCATGAACCTGGGCAGCAAGATGATTTTGGACGCCACCTCTCAGAACGGGCGAAAAAACGGGGAGGCGAAAAAACCGATCAACCCGTCTTCCCTGGGTGGCGATGTGCTGGAGCACAGGAACTGGGGCGACGCGCTCCTGGTGGTGAAGGTGAAGCGGGACGGACGGGGAACGTTGGAGCGGCTGGTCAAGGACCCGGCGCTGTCTGGCTTCAAACTCATCGCCACGGTGAGCGAGGACGTGCCCCTGGACGACGACCAGCTCCTGTTGTGGGGCATTTTCACGCGGTTCGACTGCGCCCGGGACCTGGTCCCGGCCAAGGCGGAATTTCGCGGCGGCTGGCCCCTGTATGAAGGGCCTTTGGGCCTGGACGCCACCTGGAAACAGGGCTACCCGGAGCCCCTGGTCATGGACCCGGACATGGTGGAAAAGGTGAACCGCCGGTGGAACGAATACGGAATTTGAATCCATGGACATGAACCTCTCGGACAAAAACCTCGAACCTCTGTGGGACAAGGTCCAGCGGGGCGAGCGGCTGACCTTTGAGGACGGCCTGGCCCTGTACGCCAGCCCGGACCTGCTGGGCCTGGGCCGCATGGCGGACCACGTGCGCCAAAAGCGCCACGGCCGGCGCGCCACCTTCGTGGTCAACCGCCAGATCAACCCCACCAACATCTGCATTTTGTCCTGCAAGTTCTGCGACTTCGCCTCCAAGGAGGGCTGGGACAACGCGTACGTTCTGAGCGAACAGGATATTTTGAACCGTCTTTCCCCGGACCTGCGCGAGGTTCACATCGTGGGCGGCCTGTACCGCAAATGGCGGTTCAAGGATTATTTAAAGGTGGTGCGGGTCATCCACGAGAAATTCCCTTCCCTCCAGATCAAGGCGTACACCGCCGTGGAAATCGACTTTTTCGCGCGCATGGAGCGCATCTCCCTTAAGGAAGTTTTGACGCGGCTTAAGGAGGCCGGGGTGGTGTGTTTGCCCGGCGGCGGGGCCGAGGTGTTCAGCGAACGGGTGCGCAAGGCCCTCTTCCCTTTCAAGATCGGCTGGGCCAAATGGTCCGAGGTGCACCGCGCGGCCCATGAACTGGGCCTGCGGTCCAACTCCACGCTTTTGTACGGCCACATGGAGACCATCGAGGAGCGCGTGGACCACATGCTCAAGCTCCGCGCCCTGCAGGACGAGACCCGCGGCTTCCTGTCCTTCATCCCCTTGGCGTTCCAGCCCGGCTCCACCGGCATCGTGGAACGGCAGGCCCCGGTGGTGGACGATTTGAAGACCATCGCCGTGTCCCGCCTGCTTTTGGACAACTTCGACCACATCAAGTCCTACTGGGTGACCGTGGGCGAGGAGACCTGCGCCATGGCCCTGCGCTTCGGCGCGGACGACGTGGACGGCACCATCTTGGAGGAGCGCATCATGCACGCGGCCAAGGCCGGCACGCCGCTCGGCATGGCCAAGGAACGGCTGGCGCGGCTGATCCGGGAGTCGGGCTGCGTGCCCGTGGAGCGTGACGCGCTGTACAACGCGGTGGGGCCGTCCCCGTCCCAGGACGCGCGCCGGCCCGCCGGGGAGCCGGTGCCCGCGTGAAGGCCCCGTCTTCCGTGAAAACCCTGCGCGTGGCGCGCATCTCTTTCCTGAACACCGACCCCTTTTTCCTGGGATGGGAGGATTCGCCGTCCCTGTCCGTGCTCTCCGCCACGCCCCGGGAGTTGGGCCAGTGGGCGGAGCGGGGAAAGGTGGACGCCGGGCTCCTGTCCCTGGCGGACCTGTGGCGGCTGGAGGCGGACTTCGAGCCCCTGGAGGATTTCGGCATCGCGGTCAAGACCAGGGCGGCCAGCGTTCTGCTCTTTTCCAAGGGACCCCTGGAGGGGCTGGGAGGGGCGGTGGTGTCGGTGACGGACCAGACCTCCACCTCTGTAAGACTTTTGGAGGTGCTCCTGAACGTCCGCCACGGCGTGCGCGCGGATTTGCGGCGCGGAGATCAGGAAAGGGCCCAGGCCCGTCTGTTGATCGGCGACGACGCCCTGAAAGCGTCCTGGTCCGGCCTGCCCGGTTTTTCCCTGGTTTTTGACCTGAGCCAGGAATGGCACCGTTGGCAGAGGCGTCCCTTCGTGTTCGCTCGCTGGGCCGTGCGGCGGGGCCTGCCCGCGTACCTCAAGGAGGAGCTGGCCGCGCGGCTGGCCAGGTCCCTGGAGCTGTTCAAGGAGCAAAGGACGGAGGTGGCGGCGGCCGGCGCCCGACGGCTGGGCCTGACGGAGCCCTTTGTCCGGGACTATTTGGCCGGGTTCACTTTTCAATTGGGGAAGGCGGAGGCGGAGGCGGAGAAAACTTTCCGGGAATTCCTCACGGGGAAGGCGGCGCGATGCCTGTGCTGACGGACGGCGCGGCCTGGGCCGGGATCGAACGCAAGGCCCTGGAAGGCCGGCGGTTGACGCCGGCGGAGGGGCTCTTCCTCCTGTCCGAGGACTGCGATTTGCTGGCCCTGGGCCAGCTGGCCCAGCGGAAACGGTTCGAGAAAAACCCCCTGCCGCGGGTGACCTTCGTGGTGGACTCCAACCCCAACTACACCAACATCTGCGACACGGACTGCCTGTTCTGCGCCTTTTACCGCCGGCCCGGGGACAAGGACGCGTACGCCCTGACCGTGGACCAGGTCATGGACAAGGTCAAGCGGGCCGCGGACCTGGGCGCCACCACCATCCTGCTCCAGGGCGGGCACAACCGGGCCTTGCCCCTGTCCTATTACACGGACCTGGTGCGGACCATGCGCCGAAGGTTCCCCGCGATCACCCCCCATTGCTTCACCGCCTCCGAGATCCAGGCCATGGCGCAGGTGTCGGGCAAGACCGTGGAGGAGGTGCTACGGGCCCTGTGGGAGGCGGGACAGCGCACCCTGCCGGGCGGCGGGGCGGAGGTCCTGTCCGAGAGGGTGCGCCAAAAGCTGGCGCACAAAAAAGGCGGCCCGGAAAAATGGCTGGAGGTGCACCGCGCCGCCCACCGCGTCGGGTACAAGAGCACCGCCACCATGATGTACGGCCACGTGGAAACCGCGGAGGACCTGGTGGAGCACTGGGAGCACGTCCGGTCCCTGCAGGACGAGACGGGCGGGTTCACGGCCTTCATCCCCTGGAGCTTCAAGCCCCACAACACGGTTTTGGAGCGGCGTCACCCGGACCGCACCGGCCCGGTTCCCTACTTAAGGGTCCTGGCCGCCTCCCGGCTTTACCTGGACAACTTCCCCCACATCCAGGCCTCCTGGTTCTCCGAGGGCAAGAAGACCGGCCAGGCGGCGCTGCATTTCGGGGCGGACGACTTCGGCGGCACCCTGATCGACGAAAACGTCCACGCCGCCGCGGACTTCGTGAACAAGGCCTCCACGGACGAGGTGGTGGCCCTGATCCAAGAGGCCGGGTTCGAGGCCGCCCAGCGGACCACGCTCTACGACATCCTCAAGGTGTTCGGGAAGAATTGATGGACAAGGCGGGGGTTCCGTACGAGGCCATCGTCTTTGTGTGCACCAACGCGCGGGAGGAAGGAGAGAGGGTCTCCTGCGCCCATGGGGGCCGCCCGGGCGCCCAAATCCGGGACTTGCTCAAGGCGCGGGCCGCGGCGCTGGGGTTGAAAGGGCGGGTGCGGGTGTCGGCCTCCGGCTGTATGGATCTCTGCGAGGAGGGCCCCAACGTGATGGTGTTCAAACGGACGGGCGAACGGGTTTGGTACAAGGGGGTGTCCGAGGCGGACGTCCCGCGAATCCTGGCGGAAGTTACGAAGGGCTGATCACCTCGGGAGAGACCCGCCGGCGCAGGAGCCCCCGGCGGAAAGCTTTGGCGAAGAGGGTCCTGAGCGCCCGGCGCCCCTCCGGGCCCATGTCCAGCGTGTCCCGGTTCACGTACATTTTCACGAATTTTTCCCCCACCTTGGCGTCGATCCCCCGTCCGAACTTGAGCGCGTAGCGCACCGCGTCCTTCTTGCGGCGGTACGCCAGGCGGATGCTGTCCGCCAGCCGTCTCGCCAAGAGCCGCGCCGCCACCCGCCCCACATCCTTCCGCACCACGTCCAGGCCCAGCGGCAGGGGCAGGCCGGTCTCTTCGTCCCACCATCGGCCCAGGTCCGACACCTGGGCCAGCCCCCAGCGTTTGTACGTGAGCTGTCCCTCGTGGATGATGAGCCCCCCGTCCACGCGGCCGTTTTTGACGGCCTGCAAAATCTTGTCGAAGCGCGTGTCCACGGCCTTGAAACCCCGGCGGAAGAGGCGGAGCACCAGCAGGGCGGTGGTCTGGGGGCCCGGCGTGGCGATGCGCAGGCCGGACCAGTCGGTCCCCCGGAACTTGGCGAGATTTTCCGGCCGGCAGACCACCATGGGGCCGTATTTGCGGCCCACGGACGCGCCCACGGACAGGATCCAGTATTTGTCCGCCACGGAGGGGTAGGCCGCGGTGGAGATGGCGGTGATGTGGTGTTTTCCCCGGAGCGCGTCCCGGTTCAGGGATTGGATGTCCTTCAGGACGTGCTTGACGCGGAGGCCGTCCAGGGGGATCTTGCCCTGGCTGAGGCCGTAGAACATGAAGGCGTCGTCCGGGTCCGGGCTGTGGGCCACGGACAAGATGCGGGGGCTGGGGACTGGGGACCGGGGACGGAAAGAAGAGTTTTTGACTTTACCGGCCCCTCGCCCCCGGCCCCTCGCCCCCTTCTTAGAGCTCGACAAAAACGTCGTCCCCTTGGGCTTGGACTTTGAAGGACTGTATCTTGGCGGAAGGGTTCATGAGGGAGGCGCCGGTGGTGACGTCGAACTGCCAGCCGTGCCAGGGGCAGGTCACGATGCAGCCGTCCAGGGGGCCTTCCCCCAGCGGCCCGCCGCGGTGCAGGCACAGGTTGTCGATGGCGTGGAGGACCCCGCCCACGTTGAAGACGGCCACCTCCCGGTCCTTGGCCCGGACGATCCGCGCCTCTCCCTCCGGGAAGTCGTTCTTGGAGCCCACTTTCACGGTTTCGCTCATGGAAGACCTCCGGCGGCGTTATTGAAGGGCGGCGAGGATGGCCCGGCAAAAGGCCGGCAGGTCCTCGGGCTTGCGGGCGGTGATGAGGTTTTTGTCCACCACGGTCTCGCGGTCCACGTAATCGGCCCCCGCGTTCTTGACGTCGTCCTTGATGGCGGAAAAACAGGTGACGGTCCGGCCTTTGAGGACTCCGGCGGAGGCCAGGACCCAGCCCGCGTGGCAGATGGCCGCCACCACCTTGCCCGCCTTGTCCATGTCCCGCACGAAGCGCAGCACGGGCTCATGCCGCCTTAAGAAATCCGGGGCCCATCCGCCGGGGACCACCACCGCGTCGAAGTCCGCGGCCTTGACCTTTTCGACGGAAACGTCCGCCGCCGCGGGGTACCCGAACTTCCCCTTGTATTCGGCCGCGCCCGTGCCCACGAACAGGACCTCCGCCCCTTCCTCGCGGAGCCGCAGCGCGGGATACCACACCTCCAGGTCCTGGTAATCCCTTTCCACCAGCACGGCGATTTTCTTCCCTTTAAGCCCCATGGGACCCTCCTTTGTCGTTTCGCCCTTCCACGGGGGATCAATCGATCAGATGGTAAAGCAGCGTCCGGACCATGGCCCCGGTGGCCCCCGCCGCCTTGCCGGGCGCCGGCTGGGGGTTCCAGGCGCAGCCCGCGATGTCCAGGTGGGCCCAGTCCTTTTCCCCCACGAATTCCTGGAGGAAAAGCCCGCCGATGATGGTCCCCGCCTCCCCGGCGTTCCCGATGTTCTTGAGGTCCGCGACCTGGCTCTTGATGTGGTCCTTGTAGAGGGGCTCCAAGGGGAGGGGCCAGATCTTCTCCCCGGCCTTTTCGGCGGCTTGCCGGAGGTTTTCCCCCAGCTTCTCCGCGCGGGTCATGAGGCAGGCATAGGCCCTGCCCAGGGCCACGGAGGCGGCGCCGGTCAGGGTGGCGGCGTCGATGATCTCGTCCACCGGAAGGCGCGCCGCGAAGGACAGGGCGTCCGCCAGGACGATCCGCCCTTCCGCGTCCGTGTTCAGGACCTCGATGGTCTTGCCGTTGAGGGCACGCACCACGTCTCCGGGTTTGTACGCGTCGTGGCCGGGCATGTTCTCCGTGACGGGGGCCACGCCGTGGACCTCCACGTCCGGGCGGAGTTTTCCGAGGGCCCGGAACACGGCGAAGACCGCGGCGGCGCCGGCCATGTCGTATTTCATGGTCATCATGCCTTCCGCGGTCTTGAGCGACAGCCCGCCGGAATCGAAGGTGATGCCCTTGCCCACGAGCGCCACGCGCCTTTTGGGACGGCCGGCGGGCTTGTAGTGGAGATGCACCAGCACGGGCGGGTGGGCGCTCCCCCGGTTGACCCCCAGGAGGGCGTTCATTTTCATCCGTTCCAGCTCGGCCTTGCGATAGACGCGCACGGTGAGTCCGCGGGCCGCGAGCCCCTGGGCGGCGCGGCCCAGCACTTCGGGCCGCTTCAGACTCGGGGGCTCGTTGACCAGGTCCCGCGCGAAGTTGGCGGCGTCCCCGAAGGTCTCCCCGCGCCTGAGGCTTTCCCGCAGGAGGCCCCTTTCCCCGGACGGCGCGACGACGCCCATCTCCAGCGGGCCTCTCGCGGGAGGACGGCTTTTGTGACGTTCAAACCGGTAACCGCCCAGCAGGGCCCCTTCCGCCGCGGCCTGGGCTTCTTCCGACGGGGAGCCGAACTCTTCCGGAAGCAGGAAGTTCAGCCTGCGCCATTTGAGGTTGAGGGCGGTCTCGGCCGCGATGGCGGCCAGCCCCCGCAGGGGATGGAGAGGGGGTTGGGCCGGATCGCCGGCGCAGAGGAGGAGGAGGCGTTCCGTCGGGTTTCCGGCGGGCGGGCGCAAGACCAGGGCGCTCCCCTTGTCCCAGCGCAGGCCGTCTTCGTGGGCCATGGCCAGCGGGCGCGGAGGGAATCCCTTGGCCCCCCGGCTCCAGGAGAACCCCTTTTGGCCCTGCAACACCACCGCCGCCAGCGGGGTGCCTTTGTCGGGAGACGTCTTCAGGGAAAAGCGCATGGGCGGATGGGGTTTCGGGGAAGAAGGCCTGTCAGGCGTCCGTGGACGGGCTCAAATCTCAGGCGCGCGGACGTTCGAACCGGGCCTGGCAGTTGATGCAATAGCGGGCCTGGGGCATGGCCCGCAGCCGCTGGCGGGCGATTTTTTTGTTGCAGGACT
Organism: uncultured Elusimicrobia bacterium; assembly: GCA_964484135.1. Classification (GTDB taxonomy): domain Bacteria; phylum Elusimicrobiota; class Elusimicrobia; order FEN-1173; family FEN-1173; genus CAZAEL01. The sequence continues at coordinate 46,279 of CAZAEL010000009.1, read as the reverse complement.
CGCACAGGCCGAAACGGCCCTGGTCGATCTTGCGCAGGGCGGCCTCCACCGCGTCCAGGGTTTGGCGTTCGTTGTCGGAGAGCTCGAACAGGAGCTCCCGCTCGGACGACTGGGTGGCGGCGTCGGCCTCGTCGCCGACCTCCAGGTCGGGCATCTCCGCCTTCTGCTTCTGCTGGACCAGCTTCAGGATGTCGTCCCGCATCTGGGTCAGGCGCCGCTCGTAAAATTGGGTCCCCGATTGTTTTTTGGCGGGGCGCGCCTGGGCGCCGCTTTTCATTTTTTTGAGGGTTTTCGTTTGACGGGCCATGAGTCGTCTCCTTTATCGGACAGACACAACCTTGATGGTGCGGAGGGTCTCCCCCTCCTGCCCCACCACGCGGATGTCCTTTTCGGTCAGATCTTCCAAATAGTCCACGATTTCCTGGGTGATGCGTTCCCCCGGGATCAGCACGGGGATGCCGGGCGGGTAGGGCGTGAGGGTCTGCGCCGAGATGTGCCCCGCCGCCTTGGAGAGGGGCACGCGTTTGGACTTGTAAAGCAGGAACACGTCCCGCGGGACCATGACCATCTCGGTCGTCAGGGTCGGGATCTGGAGGATCCAGTTCTGCGCCGTGCCGTGGTGCTTTTCGTCGATCTCCTCCAGGGCGCTCACGAGCTTGTCCACGTCCGTCTTGTCCGAGCCGATCCCCATGATGGCGATGAGGTTGAACAGGTCCGCGGCGTCCACCTGGACGCGGTATTCCTTGGCCAGGATGTCCTCGATCTCGTACCCGGACAGGCCGGTCCGCGTGACGTTCACGGTCAGCTTGGTCACGTCCAGGTCGTATCCCCGGGAAAGGATTTCCTTCCTCGTGAAACTGGAGAGGTGTTTCAGCCGGTTGACGCGGTCGCGGCCGTCTTCGGCCCACCGGATCACCCGGTCCAGCATGGGTTCCCCCTGCATGACCGCCTGCCGGCGGGCCGCGTCCAGGCTCGCCAGGATCAGGTAGTTGGGGCTGGTGGTCTGCAGGAGCGAGACCACGCGCCGGAGGCGCGTGATGTCCACCAGGTCCGACTGGAAGTGGACGACCGATCCCTGGGAGAGGGCCGAAAGAATTTTGTGCGTGGACTGCACGCAGAGGTCCGCGCCGGCCTCCACCGCGGAGACGGGCAGGTTCTTGTGGAACTTGAGGTGGGGGCCGTGGGCCTCGTCCACCAGGAGGACTTTGCCGCGGGAGTGGCAAATCTCCGCGATCTTGACCAGGTCGGTGGTCACGCCGTTGTACGTGGGGCTGGTGATGAAGACCGCCTTGGCCTCGGGGTACCGCCGGAGGGCGTCCTCGATCTGGTCCGGGCTCGAATCGAAGAGGATGTCCAGCTTCTGATCCACCTTGGGCTGCACCCAGATGGGCCACACCCCGGAGAGGATGATGCCGGACATGGTCGACTTGTGGGCGTTGCGGGAGACGATGACGGAGTCCCCCGGCTGGCAGGCGCTCATGAGCATGATCATGTTCCCCACGGAGGAGCCGTTGACCAGGAAGAAGGAGTGCTCCACGCCGTAGGCGCGCGCCATGAGCTGCTGGGCCTTCTTGATGGGGCCCATGGGGTCGTGCAGGGAGTCCACCTCGGGGAACACCGTCACGTCCATGTAGTAGAGGTTCCGCCCCGTGAATTCGCGCAGGCGTTTGTCGATCCCCCGGCCGTTCTTGTGTCCGGGCGTGTGGAAGGACACCACGCGGTTCTTGGCGTGGTTGTAAACCGTCTCAAAGAGCGGGGCTTTGTCCTGTCGCATGGCGGTTTTGAAGGGCGTCTGGAAAAGAGAAGGTTCCCGAACGGGGTCGGCGGGCGGCCGGAAGGTCTCTCCTATTGATAGGAACGGAAGGGGCGCGGACGCCGCGGGGCCGGGGCCGCGCAAGACGGCCTTCGCGACAGGGGCCCCGACGTCTCCGGTCGCGGGGGCATTCGCGGCGATTTTCGGTTCGGCATGGCACGGCTCCGCCAAAAAAGACATCGCCCCGATGTTCCCCGGGGCGTTTTTCGTTCCTCGACGTTTCTTTGATCCTTCCGTTGGGGATTGCCGGCCGGCGGGGGAGCGTCAACGGCGGAAAGAGCGGCCGGTCCCTCAGAAAATCCATGAAACGTTCACATATTAAAAAGCATTTGCCATGTCGTGTCAAGAAGTTTCGAGACATTTTTCATCCGGCGGTCCCGCCGGATGAAAAATCGGCGTCGGAGGGGTCGGGCGGCGTCAGCGGGTCAGGAAATCGTCCGGGTTCGCCGGCGACAAGGTGGTGTGGAGGAGGTAGGCGAACACGACGGTGCAGCGTTTCGCCGAGAGGTCCGGCAGGGCCTTCTCCGCCGTCGGCGTCGGCGTGTCCAGCGCCTTGAGCGACACGCGGCGCGGCTGGCGGTCCCGGAGCCGGGACACGACGTGGTCCAGGATCACGTACGCGTCGTCCCGCAGGACGTCCGAATAGGGGAGGAAGAGGCGGTTCATGAACAAGGTGATCTCCGTCCGATTGTTCTCTTCCACGATTTGCACCACGTTCCCCATGCCCAGATGCCGCCGGCGCAGCTCTTCCGTCATCTGCCGGCGCTGGTCCACCAGGGAAGGCCCCGCCGGGGAAGGGGCGGGGAGACGATCCGGGACCGGTTGACCGGCCATGCCGGGGAGTCCGGCGATGTTTTGGGGAGGGACCGCGGCGGCCGCGCCCGGCGCGGGCGTTTCGGAGGCCGGCACGCTCCAGTTTTCCATGGGCGGGACCTCTGAAATGGGCGCCGTCAACTTGTTTCTGACCTGCGGAGGACCGGGGACGGTGGCCGCGGGCGGCGGCAGTCCCACGGCGGGCGTCTCAGGCGGCGCGGGCGGGAGGTCCGTGGGCGGCGTGGAAGCCTGAATTTCCTGGAACTGCTTTTCCGCGGCGATTTCCTTTTCCACGGTTTCCGCGGCCTGGCGGCCCAGCTTGCGTTCCACGATCTTCTGGCTGCAGAGGAGCATGTATTCCCGGGCCGTGGCGTTGTTGGGGTCGCTCTTCACGATTTTGACGAACTGTTTGAGGGCCTTGTCGTAGTCCCCCTGTTCGTACAGTTTCATGGCTTTCCGCAGCGCCCTGTGGGAGTCCGCGGCATAAACCGGAGATGAGGGATAAGAGACAAGGGATAAGAGATAAAAACCGGCCATCACCCAGCAAAGGAGACGGTTTGTCTTGCGTGTTGATCTCTGATCTCTCATCTCTGATCTCTCATCCGCTTCTGTCACGGCTGCGCCAGCATCATCAGCGCCGTCACCTTGCCCCGGTCCTGGGGAGCCATGGCCACGAGGGTGATGTCCTCCGCCGATATCACCAGCTCGTTTTGGAGGAGCGTTTTCCAGGCTTCCAGGCGTTTTTGCGAGAGGCCGGAGGCGGACGGGTCCTCGTAGATGACGACGCGGAAGGTCGTCCCCACGCGCCGGCGCATGATGTCCAACGACGCCCGCAAGAGAGGGACGACGTCGGGGGAGAATTCGGCCGATCCCCGCCGGTACAGGCGGCTGTTGTTGAATTCGATGTGGAGCAGACCGTCCTCTTCGTACTGAAGGGCGTCCAGCTGGATGGGTTCTCCGAAATAGCGGCGGCTTTTGCCGTCCGCGTCCCTGACCGTGAGGATGGAGGTATAGGCCGGCCCCACCCGGAGCTTGAAGGTTTCCTGGTCGAACCCGTCCCATTCCAGGAAGGGGAACGGCAGCGTGGTCCCCTGCAGGCTTTTGATCACCTGGTTGTTTTGGTCCACCACCTGAAGCTCCCAGAGATAGGGCGAGAGGCCCTGCGGCGGCTCCAGACGGAAAAACGGGGGGCTGGGGATATGGATCAGCAGCGGGCTGGCGGTCTGCCGGGAATCCAGCGCCAGGAGCTTGACCTGCTGTTCCGCGGCCATGTGCTGGACGGGGTCGGACAGGACCTGCTCCCGCTGCCCCTCGCGGGAAAGGCTGGCCACGTCCTGAAAGGGGACGTCCAGGGGCGGGGGCTCTTTGCCGGGCGGGATTTCGTCTTTCGCTTCGCCGGTGATGGTCACGTCCAGGGAATCGTCCGGTTTGGCGGTCCCCTCGGCGCTTTGGGTCGCTCCCGGGTCGGGGGCCTCGGCCACGCCTTCCTCCGCGCGCGCCGGGGCGGACAAACAGGGGATGAGGGCCAGGAGGAGAATCATCCCCGCCTTTGTCAACAACCGGGTTTCTCGTCGCGCGCCCGCGTTTTTCATCATCGCACCGAAAAGTTGAAGGTGATGGTCCCCACCTCTTCCCGGTATTGGTCCGGGGGGAGCGGGACGAACTTCCATTTCCGCAGGGAGCCCATGGCCAACTCGTCCAGTTGCGGATAACCGGAGGTGCGGGCCACCAGGATGTTGTCTTTGACGTCGCCCTCCGGCGTCACCGTGAACTGGAGGGTGACCGCCGCCTCGACGCCTTTTTCCCGCGCCCATTCGGGGTAGGGCGGGACGTCGCGGGACAGGACCTTCCGGTCCGCCAGCGGGCCGGTGATGAGGAACATGGGTTTCTGCGCCTTGGGGGCCGCGCGCCGGGGCAGGACCGGCGTGAAGACGGGGTTCTCCTTGGCCGGAGACTTCATGGCGTCCGCCAGGGGGTTGGCGATTTGGGCGGAATCCAGCTTTTTCCCCTCTTTGACGGGGACCGGGCCCGCCGCCGCGGGGGCCAGGCTCCCTTTGCCCACGGCGATGGGCGAGGCGCCCCCGGTGCCGGCGAGGCCGGCGTTTTCCTCTCCGCCGGCGGGACCGCCCAGGGCGGGCGCCCGGGACGCCAAGGAGCCGCGGTCCTTGGCGGCGCTGACCGGAGAAAGGATGGAGGCGTCCGCCTTGGCGCGGGCGCCCGTGGGCAGGGCCACCACGTTGGCCCCCCCGCCCATCTTGAGACCGCCTTCGTCGCCGCCGCCGATGGACATGGGCATGGCGTCCTGGGATACCTGAAAGCCGCTCTTGCCCTTGAGGGTTCCCCCCCCGGCGCCGGGCACGCCGGAGAGACGGGCGGGGACGGCCTGCAGGGCGGCTCCCCCGCCGCCCAGCTTGATGTCCCGCGCCTCGCTCGCCCCGCCCAGCTTGATGTCCGATCCCTGGAAGCCCGTTTTTCCCTGGAGTTTTTTCTGTTCCTGAGCGAGCTTGTCCTTGAGGAGGTTTTCCTGGAGCTTGGAGATCTCCGGCCCCTTGATGAGGTCGTCCTGGAGCTTGGATTTGGGCGGCGGGGGCGGCGGCAGGGACCGTTTGAACACCTGCTGCTTGACCTGCTCCTCCACCTTCTTGACCACCTCCTGGAGCTGCTTGGCGGTTTCCGGGATCTTGGGAGGCAACACCACGGCCTTCGCCTTCCTCTCCCGGATCTCCTGTTCCACGAAGTCGATGTTCACGAGGCGGGCGAAGGGTTTCTTGGCGCTCTTGGGCGGGGCCTTCATGTGGATCAGGAGCATGGGCGTGTGCAGGGCCAGCGCCACCGCCAGGAGGATGGCGTCCAAGGAGAGGGGCTGGCGTTCATAGAGCAGGTTCCAGTCGTGCCGTTCCATGGTCAGGGGGCCGTCTCCTTGGGCTGTTCGGTTCCGAGGGAGATGCGTTTGGCGCCGGCCGTTTTGACCACCTTCAGGAGCTCCGTGAGGCGGCCGTACGTGACGTTCCTGTCGGCGCGGATGACCACCGGCGTCTCCTCCCCCTGTTCCAGGAGGAGGTGGGGGAGCAGCGTCGGCAGGTCCACCGGCGCGATGTTTTCGGAGTTCAAGGCCATCTTCCCGTCCGGCGCGACGGTGACGGAGATGTTGTTTTCCTTTTCCTCCTTGGTCTGGGCCTCCGGCAGCTTGACCTCCAGGGGCGGGGTGTCCAGGAGGGGAGACAGGATCAGGAGGATCACCAGGAGCACCAGGCACAGATCGATGACCGGCACGATGTTGATGCCGGCGATGGGGGCGCCCTCGAAGTGCCGGGGGATCTTCATGACGGGGACGGTCCTTCCGCCTCGGCCGGCCCGTTGTCGGCCTGTTTCAGCAGGGACACCTTTTCCGCGCCGTTCTGCTTGGCCAAGTCCAGCACCCGGACCACCGCGCCCACGGTGATGTCCTTGTTCGCCGTGACCAGGACCGGACGGTCCGGCGTTTCCTCCAGCCGGGCCTTGAGCGCGGCCATGAGCTGGTCCAGGTCCTGCACCGGCACGTTGTTGAGGGTGTACCCCTCTTCCCGGACGGCGATGAGGAGGGGCTCCGGCGGCTTCTCGTCCTTGTCCGGTTCCATCTCGATGTTCTTGTCCGACTTGACCGCGGGCGTGGCCACGTGGATCATGGACTGGGTCATCATGGGAGAAAGCACCATGAGGATGATGAGCAGGACCAGCGTCAGGTCCGCCAGCGGGACGACGTTGATCTTTTCCGTCTCTTCGAGATCGCCTTTTTGGGAAGGATCATCCATGGCTAAACCAAAGATGAGGGATGAGGGATGAGACAAAGACGCCCTCTCTGCCGGCCCATCGTCCCATTTGTCTTATCCCTTTGTTTTTCCATTTTGTCCCCGCTTTCAAACGTCCTTGCCGCTGAAGACCATGATCAGGATCTCCTGCCCGAAGAGGTTGAGGCTGTTCAACACGTGCTTGAGGCGGAAGTTGAAATAGTTGAAGATGATGGCCGCGCTCACGGCCACGGCGATGCCGGCCGCCGTGGCGATCAGGGCTTCGGAGATGCCCGCGGCCACGATGGTGGGGCCGCCGGAGCCGGACAGGGCCAGGTCCCGGAAGGCCCGCATCACGCCCAGCACCGTGCCCAACAGGCCCAGGAGCGGAGAGATGAAGCTCAGGGTGCCGAAGAGCCCCAGCCGCCGTCCCAGGAGGGCCTGGATGCGCTGGTAGTAGAGCGTCAGGACGCTTTCCGCGTCGGCCCGGGACGATTTTTGGGCCGCGGCCAATTCCGCCTCCAGGGCCTGGGCCAGGAGGCCCTTTCCCTCGGCCGCGGCCGCCTGGGCCTCCTTGAGTTTGCCGGCTTTCACCGCGGCCTTGATCTTCTCAAAGAGGCGGGAGTCCACCTTGGCCATGCGCATGAAGAAAATCCAGCGCTCCAGGAACACCATGACCAGGATGACGGACAGGACCAGCAACACCGGCATGACCAGGCTGATTTTCAGCAGTTCGATGAAAGTCAATTCGTGCATTCGCGTTGCCTCTCTTGTGCGGTTATTTTGATTGGAGCCCTTGCAGCCGCTCCTTGGCCAGGGCCGCGCTCTGTTCGTCGGCCGCGTTCTGGGCCACGTCCTGATAGACGGCGGCGGCTTTGGCCGTCTGGTTTTGCGTCAGATAGATTTCGGCCAGCTGAAGGAGGCCGGCGATGCGGTAGGCGTCGTCCTTGGCCGGGTGGAGGGCCAGTTCTTCGTAGATTTGTTTTTCCCCCTCGGTGTTGCCGAGCCTCTGCAGGCAGCGGCCGGCGCTCAGGAGGGCTTCGGGACGCTCCGCGAGATGCCGGGGGGTCCGGCGGTAGACCGCCGCGGCCCGCTCGTCCTGGCCGAATTTTTCCAGGAGCTGGCCCATCTGTAAATACGTGGCGCCCACGTCTTCGCTGTCCGGATAGCGGTCGATGTAGTTCTGGTACGCGGCCACCGCCTTTTCCACGTCCTGGGCCTTGGCGTGGCAGAGGGCCACGTTCAGGCGGGCGGTCTTGGCCAGGGGGTCGTCCGGGAACCCTTCGGCGAAATCCTGGAAGGCCTTGGCGCTTTTTTCGTAGTCCTTCTGGTTGAAGAGGCTGACCGCCAGGTGGAACAGCGCCAGGCTTTTTTGGGGGTCTTCCGGATAATAGCGGACGAAGTTTTCATAGGCCGGCACCGCCTCCGCGAACTTTTCCTGAAGGTAAAGGGATTCCGCCCGGTAGAAGGCGGCCTGCGGCGCCAGGGAGGAGGACGGGAATTCGAAGAGGATTTTCTGGAAATATTCCCGGGCCTTGTCGTAGTCTTTGCCGTTGTAATGTTTGGCGCCTTCCTCCCAGTAGATGTCCGCCAGGATGGGGCTCTTGGCCTGGTTTTGTGTGAGCTTTTCGATTTCGTCCGGGGTCTTCTGGGCGCGGTAGTAGCAGGTCTGCAGGAGCTGGAGCACCTGGGGCACCTGCGGGTCGTCGGGATACCGGTTCAGGAAGTCCGTGTAATGGACGATGGCCTTGGAGTAGTCGCCCGCGTTGTAATAGCACTGGCCGATCTGCAGGCCGGCGTCCTTGGCCAGCTCGTGTTTGGGATAGGACTTGGTCAGGCGCTCGTAGGCCTTCACGGCCTCGGGGTACTGCCCCAGGTCGAAGCGGGTCTTGGCCGCGCGGAAGAGGCCGGAAGGCGCCTGCGGGTCGTGGGGATAATTTTTGGCCAGCTTTTCCCAGGTGGACACCGCGTCGGAATAGTACTCCGCCCGGTGCAGGGCCAGCCCTTCCTGGTACAGGGCGAACGGCATCTTGGGGTGCTTGGCGTCGATCTGCTGGAACGCCCTGTAGGAGCCGGCCGCGTTCTCGTAGTCCTTGGCGTTGAAGTACACGTTGCCCATCTCCAGCATCAGCGCGGCCATGAGGGGTTTGTCCCCTTTCTCCTGGGCCGCCTGGTACGGGCGCTGCAAGGTCAAAACCGCGGTGGTGAAATCCTTCTCCATGGCGTAGGACACGGCCTGCCCCACCAGGGCCTGGAACGTCAGGGGGTGGTCCGGCGGCGCCAGGTCCAGGAACTTCTGGTAGAAATCCCGGGCCTCCTTGGTGTTTTCCCGTTTCAGGTGGGCCTCGGCGATCCAGAAGAGCGTTTCCGGATGTTTTTTCCGAATTTCCGGGACGATGTCGTTCCACTGGTGGTTGACCTGGGTGATGATGGGGACGTGCTGGCCCGAGCGGTGGTACGTGATGGCGATGAGGTGGAGGGCCCGCGCCGCGTAAGGCGTCTGAAGATAGTTGTTGACCACCAGCTGGTAACTGGCCACGGACTCCGGGTAACGCTTGAGCTTTTCGTACGCGTAACCCTGCACCAGGAGCGTTTTGGGCGTGAGCTCCGGGTCCCAGGCGGTCTTGAGGAATTCGTCCGCCAGGCGGATGGCCTCTTCGTACCGTCCCACGGCCACCAGGGACCAGATCAGCCGGTACAGGCTGTCCTCCGTCTTGTTCTCTCCCTGGGTTTCCTCCTTGAGGAGCTGGATGGCCTTCTCCATCTTGTCCTGTTCCGCGAGGGACTCGGTCAGGAGGTAGGTCATGTGGGGATGGAGCGGATGTTTTTTCTCCCCCCGTTGGAGGGGCCAAAGCTTTTCCTCCGCCTGCTTGTAGCGTTCCTGGTGCATGTCGCTGCAGGCCAGGCGGTACATGGCCAGGGTCTGCCAGAAATCCCGCGGGTGGTCCTTGGCGATCCGGGCGAAGGTCTTGGAGGCCAGGGGATAGTCCCTCTGTTGATAGAAAGTCTCCCCCAGCTCAAACCGCGCCCGTTCCGCCCAGACCGTCTTGGGGTGTTCCCGGAGGATCCGTTTGAAGGTCCCCATGGCCTCCACGGGCTTTTGCAGGGACCGCTGGCAGAGCCCGGCGAAATAGAGGCAGGCGGGGTTTTTGTCGTCCCGCTGGAAGTACTCCAGGGCGCCGTCGTATTTTTCGTTCTCCCACTGGATGAGCCCCATGGGGAGCATGAGGCGGATCTGGGTCTTGTACGCGGGGTGGAAGGCCACCAGCTCCTGGAAACGCAGGTACGCCTGCTCCCGGTCCCCCAGGGCCAGGAACGTGACGGCCTGGCCCAGGAGCGCCTCCGGCGTCAGGGCCTTCATGGGGTTGTTGACCACGCTGCCGTACGCCTCGGCCGCCTGCTGGAACAGGCCCATGTGCAGGTAACCGTCCGCCAGTTTCTGCATGACGCTCAGGTTGAAAAAAGGGTCCGTCAGGGCCACGCCGGCCAGCCGCTGCAGGATGTCGGTGGCCTCCTTGTGGTCTCCTCTCTGGGCGTACAGGTCCGCCACCAGGTACTGGGCCCGCAGGCTGTCCAGTCCCTGGGAGGTGGTCTGGGTGAACTTCAGGAAGTCGTTGAAGGCCTCCTTGGGATGGGAGGGCGAAAACTCGAACACGAAGGTCTTGGCGGAGGCGTCCGCGGGCGGGGCCGCCGCGAAAGCCGGGGCGGGAAAGCCGAGGAGGACCGCCAGAACCCCGGCGACGGCGGCGCGGGGACGCGAGGGTTCGTCTTGCCGTGGGAAAGAAAGCCGTGTCGGCGGAGGGAAACGGCGAGGGAGGGGCTGCGGTTGGTTCATGATGTGGGTTCCAAACCCCTTCTTAATGGAGTCGCGAGAGATGTCTTTGCACGGAAAAAAGCGGCGTCCGAAAGGCGGAAAAAATAACCCTTGAAGCCACGAGTAATTATAAAGCTTAGACCGCCGTTTTTCAAGGAAATCCGGGGCCGGGACGGGGAATCAGACGGTCTGCCGCCCCAGGAGCATCAGGGCGGTGATGATGAGGAAGATGAGAAAGGCTTGGAACAACAAAAGGCCCGCTCCCAGGGGATCGGCCGCGTACCGGATGGTGATGGACGCCAATCCGAGACACAGGTTGACGAGGAGGATGAACCCCACCGCCTGTTTTTCGGTCATTCCCAATTTCATGAGGCGGTGGTGGAAGTGGTCTTTCCCCACGTATTCCAGCCATTCCTTGACGTTGTGCACCTGGCCGTTGCGCACGCGTGAAACGGTGGTGTAGATCATGTCGAAGATGGGGATGGAGAGGATCAGGAGCGGGGTGGACAGCGCCACCAGAGGGTATTGGTCGGCCCAGGAGCCCATGACCGCCAGACCGGCCAGGATGAAGCCGATGAAGGTGGAGCCGGCGTCTCCCAGGAAGATCCGGGCCGGCCGCCAGTTGTAAGGCAAAAAGCCCAGGCAGGCGCCGGCCAGCGCCACGGTGAAGTAGGACACGTACCCCTGCCGCGTGGGCCAGGAGATGCTCAAGAAAAGGAGGGCGCACAGCGTCCCCATGCCCGCGGCCAGTCCGTCGATGCCGTCCAGGAAGTTGATGGCGTTGGTGATGCCCACCATCCAGACGACGGTGATGAGGGCCTCCAGGAACAGCTCCCCCGGGATGTGGGGGACGAAGGTGATCCGGATGCCGGAGAACACCAGGAGCAGGGAGGCGGCGACTTGAGAGAGCAGCCGGACCCTGGCGGAAAGCCCCCGGGCGTCGTCCACGAGGCCGGTGGCGAAGATCAGGCCCGCCGCGGCCATGAGCACCGCCAGTTCCCGGGAAAACTGGAAGTTCCGGCCCACCGCGATCAGCACCGAGAGGAAGACGGCCAGGCCGCCCAGCCGCGGGATGGGCTCGTGGTGCATCTTGCGCGCGGCGGGCATGTCCAGGATTTTGAGGCGGAAGGCCAGGGGGATGCAGAGGGGCGTCAGGAGGGAGCACAGCAGGAAAGCCAGGAGAAGGATGTAGAGCCACCGGGCGCCCCATTCCCAGGAACGGGCCGAGAGCCATCCCGGCGGCAGGAGCAGGGCCAGGAGGCCGAGGACCACGAACCAGTAGGCCGGACGGAGCGAGATGTGCCCCTCTTCCAGCCGGTGGTGCAGGTTCAAAAAGCGTCCTCTAAAGGCAGAAGTCCAGGGCCAGCCGCAGGGGGACGAACCCCTCCGCGTACTTGACCCGGTTCTGGAACCCGCGGAAGATGGCGGCGGAGCGCGCGTTTTCGATGATGGACAGGTTCGGCACCTTGGTCTGGTACACCTGGGAGCGGTGGGCCCGGAGCAGGGCGAACTTCTGGTCCAGGGAATCCCCGATGTCCATGAAGAGGCTGGGGGTGAAGTCCACGCTGGTCGGGACCTCGTAGAAGAGCACGTTCCGGGCGTACCGCGTGGCCGTGATGGTGGCCTGGGACACGTGGCGGTGGTCCTGGTGGGTGTCGTTGTGGTAGGGGACGAAGATCAGGGTGGGCTTCACCCGCCGGATCACGTTCTCGATGTATTGGATGAGGGGTTTGTCCAGGGGGACCCGCGTGTCCTTCCATCGTCCCCAGATCAGGCGGGCCTTGAGCAGGCGGGCCGAGGTCTCCTGCTCCCGCTGGCGCAGGGCGACCTTTCCCCCCACGCCGCCCTTGGTCATGACCAGGAGGGTGATCGGATGGCCCCGGCGCGACAGTTTTGAGAGCGTCCCGCCGCAGCCGTACTCCAGGTCGTCCGGGTGGGGCCCGATCACGAGGATGTTCACTGGGAGTCCCCCTTTTCCGCCAAGGGGGTCACGCGCCGCCCCCCAGGCTTTCGATGGCCTCCCGCGCGATGTCCCGGTCCACCACGGCCGCGGACTTTCCGTACCCGGTCAGAAGGCTCAGATCGCAGATGTGGTTGATCCGGCGCGGGATGCCGCCGGAACGCTCGAAAATCATTTGCACCGCTTCCGGGGTGAAAAGGGGCCTGGCGGCGCCGGCGATGCGGAGGCGGTGCTCCACGTAGCCCCGCACGTCGGCGGCGGAGAGCCCTTCCAGATGATAACGCATGGCCAGGCGCTGGGCAAGCTGTTTGTTGGCGTCCACCTTGGGCCCCAATTCCGGCTGACCCATCAGGAGCAGGGTCAGGAGGAAGCGGTCCTCCAGCTGGAAGTTGAGCAGGAGCCGCAGCTCCTCGAAGAGGCGCGGGTCCTCGATGGCGTGGGCCTCGTCCACCACCACCACGGTCTTGCGCCCGTCCCGCAGGTTTTCCTGGAAGATCTTCTCCAGGGCCACCAGCACGTCGGCCTTGCGCGTGGGCAGGTCCGGCGCGCCCAGGCCGTGGGCCACCAGCCGCAGCAACTCCACGTCGTCCAGCCGCGGGTTGGTCACGAAGGCGACGCGGTACACGTCCTGTTCGAGCTCCCTCAGCAGGGTGCGGCCGAGCAGCGTCTTGCCGCAGCCGTACACCCCGGTCAGGAGGCCCGCCCCCTTCCCCTCCCGCACCACGTACAGCAGGCGGCTCAGGCCCTCCTCGTGCTGGGGGGCGTGGTACAGGAAGCGCGGGTCCGGCGTGTTCTCGAAGGGTTTGAGGGACAATCCCCAGTGGGTTTCGTACACGGCTATCGTCCTTTCGCGGCCCGTCCCATCAGAATGTCGGCGCCGGCCGGTCCGTGGTTCAGGACCAGGTCCAGGGCGGCCAGATGGGACTCGAAAGGCTCATGGACCTGGGCGTAGCGGGGATGGGAAAAATCCTGGTACACGAGCCGCACGCCGGCCTTTTCGAAGAGGTCTTCCTCCAGGTAGTCCCGGGCGCCCTGTCCGGACAGATACGTGTCCGCGCCCAGGGCCCGGCAAAGGTCCAGGAGCCGTTGGGTTTTGGCCGTGGTCAGGGAGAACTCGGAGGACAGGCGGACGGGGGTGGAGATGTTCAGGACGCGGCGATGGAAATCGATCAGGGTCCGGCTCATGTCGGAGAGGCGCGTCCAGGGGCGCCGATAAAAGGATTCCAATTCCTGGGCGTACGCCGGGAAAAAGGACGCCTTGGCGTAGGCCAGCTTGACGGCGGTCCAATGGTCCTTGGCCCAGGCCGAGGTGGGGTCAACGCGGACCTCCGAGATGGCCTGGTCGTAATGGCCCTTGGTGATCACCGGCACGGTCAGCCACTGGACCCCTTCCTTGACGCGGATCTTGTTGCGGTTCTGGAACTCCCGTTTCTTGTACTGCACGTCGTCCAGGTACACGAACACGTCGCAGGAGGCCATCTTATGAAAATATCCCAGCCAGGGCAAATACTGGGGCTGGTGGGCGGCGAGGATCACCCCATCACCCGCCTTTCCGCCATAGGCGGAACCTGCGGTTCCGAGGCGGGTGATGGGGTCAAGGTCAAAACCCCCAGCCCAGGGACATGTGGTGGGCGGTCCCCAGGTCGTCGTAGGGCACCAGGGCATAATCCAGGGAAAGTCCGCGGAAGCCCACGCCCAGGCCGAAGCTGGCGCCGGCCCAGCCTTCCAAATCCTGGGCCGCCCGGGTGTTGAAACCGAACCGCAGGCGGGGCGTCCAGCCGGAGCGGTTGGGAAAGGATTTTTCCGTGCCCAGGGCCCAGAGGGTCCCGTTGTCCCGCCAGGAGGCCATGTCCAGGGCCAGGAGCCAGGTGTCCGCGGGCCTGAGGGCGGCCCCCACCTTGACGGCCGTGGGCAGGGGCTCGGTCCGTTGGTCGTACTTCAGCCCCGGCCCCAGGTTCTGGACCGCCGCGCCCACGCGGACCCTTTGGCCGGGATCCAGGGACAGGATGAACCCCGCGTCCAGCGCCCCGGTGTTGGCCCGCCGCGTGATGCGGGACGCGATGCCTTTCACGGTCAGGCCGAAGGCGCAGGAGGTCCCCTTTCCCCCCATGTCTTTTTTTCCGGCCACGGCCAGGGCCGCGGCCGCGTCATAGGGAGAAAAGCGTCCCTCCGCGTTGCCGGAGGCGTCCTTGCGCTCGATGTCGCCCACGGACAGGGACTGGCCCGAAACGCCCAGGACCACGCCGCCGATCTTGCGGGCGTACGCTCCGTAGTCATGGGTCAAGGTGTCCAGGTACGCGCTGTGCATGAAGAGGACGTCGTTGACCGCCGGGATCTGGGTCAGGGCCGCGGGGTTCCAGTACAGCGCGCCCGCGTCCTCCGACGCGAGTGTCAGCGCCTCCCCCATGCCCAGCCCCCGGGCCCCGGCCCCCAACTTTAAGAACTGGGCCGCGGCCGTGCCCTTGTCCCGGGGCCCGAAAAAGGCCCGGCTTGGCGGGACGAGGCCGAAGAGGAGGGCCAAAACCAGGAGCTTTCTCATCGCTCCACCGCCAATTTCCGGAGGGAATGGCCGTCGGAGGAATCAAAGCGGATCAGGTACACCCCGCTGACCACGGTTTTGCCGTCCTCGTTCAGCCCGTCCCAGGCCGCGGCGCCCGTGGACTGGTCCGACAGGGTGCGGACCAGCTCCCCGGCCAGGGTGAAAATCCTGACGGTGGTGTCCCGGGGGAGCTGGATGAACCGCACCTGGGTGTGGCCCTGTGAGGGCCGAAAGGGGTTGGGAAAATAATCCACGGACGCCAGGTCCGAAGGAACGGGAGCGGTCAAAGCATAGAACGAGAAGTGGTCGGAGGCGAGGGTGGCCTTTTTGTTGGCCGCGTCCACCGAAGGGGTCAGCGCCGTCCATCGGCCGGTTTCTTCGTCGTACGCGTGGGCCCGGAGGGTGGAGGCGTCCTGGATGCCCAGCTCGTCCAGGTCGTCGTCCGAGTAAGGGATCTCCAGGTTGAAATCAGCGTCGAACTGCATGCCGGAGGGGCTCAGGTCCACCGGGGTTTTGACGAACACGAACCCGTCGGGCAGTTCGGGCGGGTCCTGCACCCCGCCCACGCTGATGTCCAGGGAGATGTTGGCCGGGATGGCGCCGGAAGGGACGATGAGCTTGGTGCCGGCCAGTCCGTTGGGCGACACCGCGATCAGGATGGTGCCGCCGCCGGAGCCCAGGGTGGCCGAGGCCTCGGGGTTGATGGTGAAACGCGGCAGGCGCGTGACCAGGAAGGAACTGGCCAGCGCCCCTTCGTTCGGGCCGGAAGACACCACCACGTCCCAGAGGCCCAGGGCCTTGTCCGCCAGGTTGAAGGTCCCCTGGAGCTGGGTGTTGCTGGAGAGCGAGACGCTTGTGGCGGTGACGTCCGGTTGGCCGGATTTACGGAGTTTTGGAACGGCGTTTTGGACGAAGCGGGAGCCCTTCACCACCACGGTGAGGGAGCTGTTTTTGTACCCGAAGTTGGGGATCACCTCGCTGACGGAGAAGGCCAGGATGGTGAAGCCGTCCGCCACGGTGAAGCTCTTGGACCCGGAGGACACCACCACGTTCCAGACACCGGCCGGCTGGTTGGTCAGGTCCAGGGTGGCGGTGATGGTCTTGCTGGCCACGGACACGTTCGTGGCGGTGACGGGCGTTTCCCCGGATTTGGTGAGCCGGACCACGGAGCCGGACAAAAAGTCGTCGCCCGTGATCGTCAGGGAGACCAGGTCGCCGATCAGCGCGGAAGAAGGCGACACGGAGTACACGCCGAAGGTGTCCTCAAAGGCCAGGACGCGGTGGTTGCTGGAGTCGGCCACGTACAACCGCCCGCCGGCCAGGGCGATGTGGGACAGCTCGTTGCCGAAGCGGTTGGCGGAGATGGCGCCGCCGGGGTTGGCGGAGGTCCCGGCCATGTTGGACTGGCCCAGCACCACGCTGGCGGAGGCGTTGGCCGAGGCCAGTTGGGAGAAGTTGTCGAAGATCAGGACCCGGTGGTTCCGTTCCGAAACGAACAGGCGGTCGTTGGTCACAAGGATGTCAACCGGCTGGCTCAGGGTGTTGGCGTTGGCCGCGCCGCCGTCCTGGTTGGCGGAGCCGGTGGTGAAGCCGGTCTGGCCGATGACCTTGTCCGCGCCCACGTTGTGGGTGGAGGGCACGGCGTTGAAGACCAGCACGCGGTTGTTGTCGTAGTCCGAAATGAGGAGGCGCTGGCCGTCGGAATAGAGGCCGTTGGGCAGGTTCAGGGTGTTGTTGTTGGCCGCGCCGCCCTGGTTGGCGCTGGCGTTGGTGAAATTGGACTGGCCGAGAACGATGTCGGCCATGTCGGTGGAATCGTCGGGGATGGCTTTGAAGATGAGGACCCGGTGGTTGGAGGCGTCCGAGATGAAGAACGTGGTGGAGGAAAGGGAGGTGGAGGCCACGAACACCTCGTTGGGAAAGTTCAGCCGGTTGGCGGCCACGCCGCCGGTGTTGGCGGTCCCCGTGTCGAAGTCCGGCTGGCCGACGACCACGTCCGCGGCCTGGCCGTTGGAGGTGGGCAGGGAGTTCCAGATCAGCACCCGGTTGTTCCCGGAATCCGCCACGTACAGGCGGGTGCCGTCGTAAAAAACCGCGTGGGGGTTTTTGAGGGCGGTGGCGGAGGTGCCTGAGTTGTTGGAAGTGAAATTGGATTGGCCCAAAACCAAGTCCGCCGTGGCCGTTCCCACGCCCGTGGGGACGCTGTTGTAGATGAGGACCCGGTGGTTGCTGCGGTCCGCCACGAAGAACCGCCCGCCCGTGGCCGTGCTGATGTTGAAGGGAAAGTTGAAGGTGTTGCTGTCCGGGGAGGCGTTGCCCCGGTTGGACAGGCCGGTCGTGAAACCCGGCTGTCCGAGGACCGTGTCCGCGGACTGGTTGGTGTAAAAGGCCCGGGCGTTTTGGATGATTCCCAGGGCGAGCAACAGGAACAAGGGCGGAAGGGCGCGGCGCTCCATCCTTTTAAATATACCTTGACCGGCGGATACCGGCAAGGGATAAAAAGCGCGATTTTTAGAGAGGAAAGATCATAAACGGGGTGACGGAAATAAGAGATTTGCCCGGATGGGTTTTCCGGGGCCTTTAGCGCGCCACGAAAATGGGGTTGGAGGCGATGAAGGAGTGGCTTTCCTCTTTCAAAAACAGCCTGTAAAAGTCCATGCTCCCTTCCGGCGCGGGAAGCGGGAATGTCCTTTCCCCCCCGTCGGCGTCCTGATATTCCCGCCAAATCCGGCCGTTGCGCACCAGGGTGACGTATCGGACATGGGATTTTTCAGGGGAGGCGGGGCCCTTCAGGGACACCGCCAGCGTGGCGCCCTCCGTCCAAGGGATTTTTTCCCCTGAAACCGCCGCGGCCGCCGGCGTTTGAACCCGCCATGTCTCCAACGAAACTTCATGGCCGGGTTCCTGGATGGCGGCGTAGAAGCGCCCGGCGCGGAAGGCCTCCAGGACCGCGGCCTCTGTTTTTTCCCGGACCCAGAGCACGTTCTGGGCCTTGTCCAGGGTCAGACCGGCCCGGCCTTCCTCGCTCCAGTCCAGCTCCGCGAAGGCCCAGGGCGGCCGGGCGCGGCGCCCTTCCGCGTGCTCCCGGAGGGCCTGGTCCCAAAACCCGCCCGGCGCGCCGACGGCCTTCGTCCCCTCCCAGAAATAGGCGAAACCCGTGTGGTCCCTGGTTTCCAGGACGGCCTCCGGGTAGGGCGCGGTCTGCATGGACACGGAACGGAAAAACTTCTGGGGCTCCGCGAAGTTGGTGGCTTCGGGGTGCGCCCAGACCGTGAGCCCGCCGCGGGCGTTGACCCGGTCGATGAGGATCTGGGCGGCGTCGTACCCGTTGCGGGCGTACAGGGAAAAGGCGTCCGGCAGGCGGCGGAAGGGCCGCTGGTTGATCCCCCACCCCAGGCCCAGGACCGCCACCAGGAGGCCGGCCGGCCAGCGGATCATGAGGGCCAACCCCGCGGCCGCGGTCAGGGCCGGAAGGACCAGCCGTTTCCAGTCCACGGCGCCCAGCCTGGGGTGGGACAGCACGGGCAGGCTTTCCATGTCTTCGGCCCGGCCCAGCCCGAGCACCAGGAGATGGCGCTGGGGGTCGTGCAGGGTCAGGTTCCGCTTGGCCGGATGGCCGGTCCAATAATAGGAAATGGGGGTTTCCAGACCGGGGATGATCAGCAGGGAAGGCTGGTCCCGGCGGATTTTGTCCAGGATGTTGAGGTACTTTTGGGGCCCGAACTTCAGGACGCAGGTCCGATACAGGGACATCCGGAGCAGGCCGCTCAAGGGAGGCAGGCCGTATTCCCACCGCTCCAGAAAACGGTCCGTGGGGATGAGCACGTCGATGTTCCGCTTGGCGGCCAGGGAGGCGATGGCCTGCAAAGAGGCGCGGCCGTGGGGGCTGATGAGGGAATGGATGTGGGTCACCGCGACCAGGCGCTGAAAGGGCGGCGGGGTTTTTTCCTCCGCGCCGCGGGAACGGGCCCCCAAAGACGCCAGGAGGGCGCCGGTGACGACGAATGGAACCAGTTTTTTGACAAGCGGTTTACGATTTTCCATAAAGCAGTTCGTCATATAATTTTTCCAGCAGAAAAACCATCCGCTCCACGCTGAAGCGGGGGTGTCCTTCCACGGGTTCCGCGACCCAGGCCCGGCCGCGCTCGCCCATTTGACGGGCCAGGGCCGGATCTTTGAGCAGTTTTTCGATGGCCCCGGCCAGGGCCGTCGGGTCCGCGGGCGGCACAAGCAGGGCCGAAACGTTTTCCGGCGCCGCGTCCGGAACGCCGCCGACCCGGCTGGCCACGATCGGCAGGCCCAGGGCCTGGGCCTGGATCAGGGTCTTGCCCATGCCCTCGTTGAGGGAGGGCTGGGCGTACACGTCCATGGCGGCCATGAAAGGGAGCACGTCCGTCTGGTGGCCGGCCAAGATCAAGCGCGCGGGGGACGGCAGGCTCGCCCGGATTTTTTCCACCGCAGGTCTTTCCGCCCCGTCCCCCACGAACAGGAAATAGAGGGGTTTCTCGGAGAGGGACGGTCCGCTCAACAAGAGCCTTGCCGCCTCGGCCAGGTGTTTGGCGCCCTTCACCGGCTCCAGGCGGCACACCGTGCCCACCACAAGGGACTGTGGCGGCATCCCCCAACGTTCGCGGACCGAACGGCGCAGGGCCTCCCGGTCGCGGACCGCCGTCTCGTCCCACGCCACGCCGCTGTGGACCACGCGCCATTGGTCCCGGTGTCCCACGCCCCAGGCCAGGGATTCTTCCCTCTCCCCGTCGGTCAGCGCCGCCAGGCGATGGGTGATCCGGGCCGTGATTTTTTCCAGCCAGGCGTAGAAGCGGCTCTTCAACGGGCCGAAGTAACCGTAAAAAACGTGGCCATGGGGGGTGTGGACGATGCAGGGCACGCGGGCGAAGAAAGCCGCCCATCGTCCCAGGACGCCCGCCTTGGAGGTGTGGGTGTGCACGATGCGGGGGGCCAGGGCCTTGAAACGGCGGCGCAGCGACAGAAGGGTTTTGAAGTCCTCCCAGGGGCGGATTTCCCGTCGCAGTTCGGGGATCGGGAGATGGGCGTTTCGGAGGAGAGGGGTCGGCCGGGCGGACGGGCCGGCCATGAGCAGGGAATCATAACGGGCGGGAGAGACCTTTTGCGCGGAATAGACGACGTTCTCCGCGGACCCGCCGCTTTCGAGACGGGTGATCAAATGGACGATCAAGGGGTTCCTGCGGGGTTTTTGGGCCCGCGTGACAAAGGCGGGAGAAAGGACCTGCCCCGTCGGGCCGTAAAGGATTTGGGAAAGCGCCGTGGCCGCGAACTTTCCGGCCCGCACCGCGAGCGGGCCCAGGAGACCGCCCTGGCCATAGGGGTCCCCGGCGGTGGCGGGCGAGGGAAGGCTGCTTGTGTTTTGGAACCCTTTTCGCCGAAGGGCCTGTTCCAGGGAGGCGGGGCTGAAACCGTACAAGTGGAAGATGCCCGGCCTGAGCCCCAGCCATGACAGGGGCGGACGTTGTTCCCACCACAGGGCCGGCAAATGAAACCGGGCGTTGTTGGCCCTCAGCCAGAGCCAGCCGCCGGGCTTGAGGACGCGGAAAGCCTCCGAGAACATTTTCCAGGGATCGGCCACGACTTCGGCCACCTCCCACAGGGTGACCACGTCAAAAGAGTCGTCCGGCAGTCCGGCCTCTTCCAGGGGCTTGTCTTGGACGGGCAAAGCCAACGTCCCGGCCGCGTACCTTTGCTCCGGCGGCGAGACCTCGATCCCTTGGACCTCCCAGCCGGCCTGGCGCGCTTCCTGCAGAAAAAACCCGAAGCCGCAGCCCACGTCCAGAATTTTTCCGGCGGGAGACAGCTCCTGGATGCGCCGCAGCTGCCACCGACGGAGGGGCTTTTTGCTCTCCAGCTGTTTTTGCGCGTATTCGGAAGGGACGTTTTCCCGGGTCCGGACCTCCTTCAGCCGTCCGTCCGGCGAAGGGAGGGGCCAGCGGTGCACCAGGCCGCAGCCGGGGCAGGACAGGAGGGTTTCCCCCCGCAGGGAAAAGCGGGGCCGGCGGCCGGGTTCGCCGCAGATCCAGCAGGGAGGACAGGGCGGCGCGGAGGTCATTGTTTTCTGCGGGCGGCGACCGCGACGGTGTCCGCCGTGAGCTTTTCGATCTGGTCCACGAGCCGGTCCCATCCGTAATTTTGCCCGGCATGCTCGGCGCACCGTTCCCGCAGGGCCGGCCACTGGGCCCGCCGCGCCAGGAGGTTCTCCAGGGCCTGCCCGATCTCGGAAGGGCCGGTCCCCGCCGTGAGCAGCGCGGGGTCCAGGGGCCGGAGGATCTCGGGCGTGGCTCCCACGGGCGTCCCGACCACGGGGCATCCGCTGGCCAGCGCCTCCACCGTGACCAGGCCGAAGCCCTCCAGGGCCCGGGTGGGCAGGACGAAAAGGTCCGCGGCCTGATAACACAAGGGAAGGAGGTCGTCGCTGACCTTGCCGAGGAACAGGACCCGATTCGAAAGGCCCAGCTCCCCGGCCTTGTTTTCCAAAAGGCCCCGCAGGGAGCCGTGCCCCACGATGTACAGCCGGAGCGTCGGCTCACGGCGCAGCAGGGGCGGCAGGGCCTCCAGCAGGTTTTCCAGGCCCATGCGCGGCTCCAGGTTCCTGACCGTGAGGAGGATCGTGGCTTCGGCGGGCCATTTCAGCCGGGCCCGGGCCTCTTGCACCGGATGTTCGGGCCGGAACCTTTGTGTGTCCACGGCCCCCTGCAGGCGCACGATCTTTTTAGAAGGGATCCGGTGGTGGGCCCGGAGCTGTTCTTCCATGAACCGGCTCAGGGTGACCACGCGGCGGGGCCGGCGCAGGGCCAGGGCCTCGATCTTTTCCCGGAGCCAGGCGTTCAGCGCGAAAGCCGGCGAGAAATCCCCGTGGAAGCGTCTTTTGATGCGGTACTCCTCCGCCCAGGGGGAATGGAAAAAATAGATCTGCGGGACGAAGGCGGCCCACGTCCGCGGAACGACGAAGAGAGCCGGCAGAGGTTGATGGATGTGGATGGCGTCCAGCCCGCGGAGCAACGGGATCGACCGGAGGAAGCCGCGGAAAAAGGCCCAGGGGTTGAGTGTCTTCCAAGGGTGGCGCACCACCAGGACCCCTTCCCGTTCCTCCGCGAAGGGCTTGCCTTTCCAGTGGCGGGCCAGCAGCCTCACCCCATGGCCCCGCTGGGCCAGGCGCCGGGAAATCTCCCAGGGCACGCGGGCCCCTCCCCCCGGCTGGTCCTCGAAGAAAGCGTCGCAGACGGTGAGGATGTTCATGAGACCACTTTGTTGTCCACATATTCCCTGTGCCACATTTCCAGCATCAGGAGGCTCCAGAGCGCGTCGCTCCGGTCGGCGCGGCCTTCGGAATGCTCGCGGCGCAAGGCCTCCACCGTTTGCGGACGGAAGTGCCCCCGCTGTTTGAGGCGGGTTTCGCTCAGGCAGTCGTTCAAGGCCTCGTCCAGTTCTTCCCGGATCCACCGGGCCAGGGGGATGGAAAAGCCCTTTTTGGTCTGCGAAAGGAGGGAAGGCGGCAGGAGAGGCCGGAGGATGTCTTTCAGGATTCGTTTGAGGGAAAACCCGGACAGTTTGGCGGACAGAGGCACGCGCGCCATGAACTCCACCAGGGGCAGGTCGCAGAAGGGGACGCGGGCTTCCAGGGAGTGGGCCATGCTGACGCGGTCCGTCAGGCAGAGCAGGTCGTCCGGAAGATAGTTCAGCAGATCCCTCTGGGCCAGGGACGAAGGAGAGCCGTTCTCGGAGGGAAAAGGTTCCCATGTCCCGCCGTTCCGCCACAGGTCCCGGAGCAGTTCCGGAGACAAAAGGGCGGTCCAGCGGGCGTACTGTTCTCCCAGAGGATGATGGATATGGATCAGAGACCGCTTGACGCGGCCCGGCCAGTTGACGCTCCCGCCGCGGTCCGGCAGGAAATGTCCCAGCCTTCCGACCCATCGCCGGACCACGGCGGGAATCCGTTCCAAAGGGCTCGCCAAGAGGAGGCCCATGTATCGAGGGTAGCCGCCGAAAAGCTCGTCTCCCCCCACGCCGGTGAGGGCCACGGTGACGTGGCGGCGGCTTTCGCGGGAGATCAGGTACGTCGGCACCGCGGAGGAGTCGGCGAAGGGCTCGTCGAAGGCCCGCGTCAAGGGGCCGAGGAGGTCGCCGATCCCGGGCGACAGGATGAATTCCCGGTGGTCGCAGCCGAAGCGTTCCGCCACGGTCCTGGCTTTGTCCAGTTCGTTGTAGTCCTGGTCCGGCGGGGCGTATCCCACCGTGAAGGTCTTGAGAGGCTGGGACGCGCGGCGGCTGGCCAGGGCGGCCACGGCGCCGGAATCCAGGCCGCCGGAGAGAAAGACCCCCAGGGGCACGTCGCTCACCAGCTGGCTTTCCACGGCCCGGCACAGCAAGGCTTCGGCCTCTTCCCGGATCCGGCCGCCGCGCAGGGACTCGTCCGGGGCGGGCGGGGACCAGTGGCGGCGGATGTTCACGCCGCGGCTGTCCGCGGTCAGGCAATGCCCGGGCGGAAGCTTCCGGATGGATTGGAAGATGGAGTGGGGCGCGGGGATGGAGCCGCGGGAGAGATAAAAGGCCAGGGCCGCGGGAGAAACCTCCCGCGACAGCCCCGGCAGGCAGAGGAGCGCCTTGATCTCGGAGGCGAAGGCCAGTCGTCCGTTCCATTCCGTGTAATAGAGCGGTTTGATCCCCAGCGGGTCGCGGGCCAGGAAGAGCCGTTTTTTGTCCTCGTCCCAGAGGGCGAAGGCGAACATGCCGTTGAGGGATTTCACCAGGTCTTCGCCCTCTTCCTCGTACAAGTGGACCAGGACCTCGGTGTCCGTCCGGGTGGCGAAGCGGTGGCCCCGCTTCGTCAAGGTCTCCCGGAGTTCCCGGAAATTGTAAATCTCGCCGTTGAACACCACGGCCACCCGCCGCGTTTCGTTGAAGAGGGGCTGGCCCCCCCCTTGCACGTCCAGCACGGCCAGCCGGCGCATGCCCAGGCTCATGTCCGGGGTGATGTAAAAGCCGTCGCTGTCCGGCCCCCGGTGCCGGAGGCGGTCCGTCATCTTGCGGAGCAGGGCGTCGTCCCGGAAGCCCCGGAACCCGGCGATGCCGCACATCAGCGCTTCCCCCGCCCGCCCCGGCTTTCGGAAGCCGTCTCAAGGTACAGCGCCTCCCACCGGGCCACGGATTTCCGCACGTCGAACCTGTCCTTGACGCGGCGGTGGCCGTTCTCCGCCCGCCGCCGGGCTTCCCCGGGGTCCTGGAGGAGCCGCCGCAGCGCCTCTTCCAGCTTTTCCGGCTGTCGCGGCGGCACCAGGTATCCTTCTTCGGAGGAGGGGATGATCTCGGAAACGCCGTTCACTTGCGAAGCTCCACCGGCCGTTTCATGGCCAGCGCCTCCAGGAGCACATAGGGAAACCCTTCGGACACGGACGGCAGAACCACCGCGTCCATGACCGACAAAAGCGCCGGGACGTCGGACCGCACCCCCAGGAAATGGCAGAACGGGCGCAGGCCGTACGCCACGGTTTTCTGCTCGAGCCAGGACCGCAGGGGCCCGTCTCCGGCCAGGAGCAGTTGAAAGGTGGGCAGGACGGCCTGGGCCCGGCGCAGCGCCTCCAGGAGGTAGATGTGCCCCTTTTGGGGGGTCATGCGTCCGATCACGCCCAGGGTCCAGACCGGTTTGAGCTGCAGGGCGGCCCGGGTCTTTTCGGGGTCGAAGCGGGAAGGGTCGTATTTCGCCGCGTCCACGCCGTTGTGGATCACCAGGGTCTTTCCCTCCAAGGAGGGCGCCCGTTCCAGGAACTCCCGCCGCAGGGCGTCGGCCACGCACACGATCCGTCGGGACCGGGCCGCGGACCAGGCGTCCAGGGCCTGGTACAGGCCCTTGCGAAGGGGCGAGACCGGATAGTCGCCCAAGGCGTTGTGGACG
Organism: uncultured Elusimicrobia bacterium; assembly: GCA_964484135.1. Classification (GTDB taxonomy): domain Bacteria; phylum Elusimicrobiota; class Elusimicrobia; order FEN-1173; family FEN-1173; genus CAZAEL01. The sequence goes on along the minus strand of CAZAEL010000009.1, from coordinate 21,651 downwards.
GTGGAAATGTGCGGGATTCGTCCTCCCGCGGCCAGGCGCGCGTAAAAGTTGGATCGGGCGCCGTGGGATTGGACCACGTCCGCTTCCCACAGGTTCAGGAGCCGCCGCAGTTTCCAGATGGGGCGGGGGTTTCCCAGGGGGTGGAGGGGCACCACTTCGCAGGGGATGTCGCGCCGCGACATTTCCGCCGACAGGGGCCCTTCTTCCGGACAGACCAGCCGCATCTCGAACCGTTTCCGGTCCAGGCGCTCCGCCATTTGCTGCAGGAACACCTCGCCCCCGGCCCATTGGGCGCTGCCGGCCACGTGCACCACGCGGAGGGGACGCGCGAGGCCGGCCGTCATGGGCGGCGCAGGAGGCTCTCGGACAGGGACAGATAATCTTTGGTCATCTTGTCTTCGCTGAAAAAGGACACGGCGCGGTCCCGCGCCGCCTGGCCCATGGCTTTCCGCCGGGCGGGGTCGTTCAGCAGTTCCGCCGTTTTCTGCGCGATGCCGTCCCTGTCGCCCCTCTCCACGAACAGGCCGCTCACCCCTTCTTCAATGGTGGACTGGGTTCCCCCCGCCCGTGAGACGACGGAAGGTTTTCCGCAGGCCATGGCCTCCACCATCGTGAGGGCGAGCCCCTCTTCCCGCAGGGTGGGGTTCAGGAACAGGTCGCAGGCGTTGTAATAACCCGGCATCTCTTCCCGGCCGGCCCGCCCGCAGAACCGCACGTCGCCTTCCAGCCCCCAGGAGCGTGCGAGATCTTTCAGCTCCGCCAGGTGGGGGCCGTCTCCCACCACCATGAGCCTGGCCTGCGGGAGGGAAGCGCGGACGCGGCGGAAGGCCTCCATCCCCACGTGGAAACCCTTCTGTTTGTGCACCACCGCGGCCATGAGGATCACCCGGTCGGTTTCCGCGAGGGACCAGGCCCGGCGCGTCCGCCGCCCCGATTCATCGTCGGGCCGGAAAAGGGCGGTGTCGATGCCGTTGCACACCACGGCCAATTTCCCCTCCGGAAGTCCGTGGTCCTCCCGGTAGGCCTGACCCGTCTCGTGGCTCACCGCGACGATTTGGTCGGAGGCCCGCATCATCCGCCGGTACCACGGCCCGTAAAAAAGCGCGGCCTCCGGAAAAAATTTCAGGAAGAACCGCGCCAGCTCCGGCAAGGTGTCCACGCGGGCCCATTCGCTGCGCAACCGGCCCGCCCACGTGGGGCCGTGCATGATGGACATCAGGGGGACGTTCGCGCGCGGGCGCAGGTCGCGGGCGTACGAGAAGCCGGCGAAATCCTGCGACCAAACCACGTCAAAGGGCCGCCCGCGATGCAGCTCCAGAAATTTTTCGACGCCGGCGCGCCAGTAAGCGTTGGAATAGCGGGCGGGTCGGGTTCCGGCCAGATAATGCACGGCGCAGCCGTGGCGTTCCTCCCGGTCCAGGCCCCGGGGGTGGGCCGTGGCCAGGAGCGTGAGCCGGTGCCCCAGGGCCGGGACTTTCCGGCAAAGGGTTTCGGCGTGCACCTCCACCCCCCCCGTGCCGTGGGCCAGGGTGGTTTTGGTGAAAAGGCAAATGTTCATTTTCGGTTTGCGTTGTGGGCCATTCGGCCCGCGCGAAGCACGTAGAAGACGAGCAGGAACAGCGTTTCCCCTCCCAGGAGAAGGACGCTCGCCAACAAAAAGAGGTCCAGCCCGCCGGTCAGCGCCGCCAGAAGCAAAAGGGGGTCCTGCCCCTGCAGATCCGTCAGGTTGTAATAAAGCCGGTAATACCAGGACGCGGTCCTGGCCTGTGATTCGCCGGAAAGGGGCTTTTGGGATTTTTCCTTTTCCCAAACGGAGCCCAAGACGTTCCAGAAATTTCCCCGGACGTGGAGCCCCATCATCTTCAGGACGCTGGCGCCCGCGCCCGCGGCCAGGAGGGTCAGAGGGTCCCAGTCGCCGGAGCCCTGCCGCGCCAGGCCCAGGCCCAGGAAGAAATAGGCGGCGTACCACACCAGGCCCACCAATTGGTCGTAAAACTTGCCGGCGGGCACGGCGGGCGGCGGCCGCAGGCGGGCCAGATTGCCGTCCACGCAGTCGAAGAGGTTCAAAAGGATCATGAGCACCGAGGCCCACAGGAACAGGCCCTGCGCGAAACAGGCCAGGGCCCCCAGGCCCAGGATCAGGGTCAGGAACGTCACTTGGTTGGCGGTGATTCCGAGGGGCATGAGGGCCCAGGTCACGGGAAAGGAGAGGGGCCGCAGGACAAAGGCCAGCCAGGGGTAGGTCCTGTCCCAGGCTTTTTTTTGCGGGGTGTAGCTTTGAAGAATTCTTTGCCAACGCTCGGAGGCGGCGCTCATAAGGTGAACGATCTTGCGTCCGCCCGCCGTTGCTTCCACAGGCAGAGCCCGAAATAGAGGTGGCCCAGGACGGCCAGGGCCAGGAGCAGGGCGGACATCTGCCGGAACAGCGTCAGGACCACGAAGAGGAGGGCCACGGAGCTGACCCCGCAGAAACGCCAAAGGCGCAGGACCGGGGCCTGGTCCTCGTGATAGGCCCGCCGGGCCCTTTCGTCCCTTTCAGACAGGGACACCCGTGCCCGATCGCGGTTGAAGGCCAGGGCGTGGGCCCGGATGGCCCAGAGACGGAGGGCGTAGTACTTCAGCAACAGTTTGGATCCGACGGTCTTCCAGCCCCAGGGCCGTTCCCGGTCCATGGCCCGCACGCGGTCCCGGTCCGTGCGGATTTTTTCCGGCGCGCCCTTGCCCACGAAAGAGGCGTACTCCGACGAATAGAAATACTGGGAGATGGTCAAATGCAGCATGGCCAGGAAGGCCAGGGCGCCGGTCAAGGCCAGCCAGGGGCCGGGCCAGGTCCCGCGGAGGTGCCACAGCGCGGCCCCGCAGATGGCCGCCAGGGTGAAATCGTCGGAGGTGTGGTCGAAGATGTCGCCCCATTCGGAGGTCATGTTCTTGGCGCGGGCCAGCTGTCCGTCCACGCAGTCCACCACGATGGACATTTCCAGGAGCAGGGCGCCGGACAGCGCGGCCGCGGGCCCGCCCGCGGCGATCAGTCCGGCCGCGGCCAGCCCCTGGACGAAAGACACGGCCGTGATCTGGTTCGGCGTGATCCGGCTGGACATGAGCCGCTCCACGATCCAGGCCGCGGCCGGCCGGTTCAGGATGCGGTCCGTCACGTCCTCCGCCAGCGCGCCGTCGTAATAGGACGGGGATTCCGCGGTCACGGCCAGGTGGATCACGAAGGGGGACCAAAGCGCCCGCCAGGGGCCCAGCCCCCAAAGGGCCTGAGCCGCCGCCACCTGCCAGGGGTAGAGCCCCAGCTTGCCCGTGGCCTTGAGCAGGATCCACAGGGTTTTTTGGGCGGGATCCAGGGAGCGGAAGGGCCGAAGGTCGTGGTGGAGCTGTACGGGCCGGGAGCGGGCGTTGGGGAAGCGGGCGGCCACGTGCCGCAGGAAGTCATCCGGAGACGGGAAATCATAGCCCGGACGGTATTGCATGTCCGTCCTGTGCGCCGGCAGGATGCGGGAGGAAAACAGGAAATGTTTCTTTTTCCCGCGGCCGCCCTCCTCCAGCCGCCGCAGGACCTCGCCGCTCTCCTGGTGGGAGATGAAGTTCAGGGCGTCGAGCCAGACCACCGCGTCGAAGGGGTCCAGGGCCTCGGACGAGAGGGAGCGGACGTCCCGCGCCTCCACGGAGGCCGCGGGCGCGCGGCGCCGGGCGCGTTCCGCGGCCACGCCGGACAAATCGTACGCGGTCACCCGGTCGGCCCGTCTTGAAATGAATTCGGTGAAATCCCCCTCCCCGCAGGCCAGGTCCAGGGCGTGCTTGGGACGGAAGGGAGGCAGGAGCTTCCGGAGTTCCCGGTACCGGACCCGTTTTTCCGGGAGCGTCCGGGTCTTCCAGGGGTCCTCCTGCGCGCCGTAAAAGGCGTCCAGGGTTTCGGCGGTGTCGGGGAGGTATTCGCCTTCAGCGCTCATGATCCACCAGAATATCATGCCCCATGGGGAAAAACCAGCCTATTCTCCCGCGCGGTTCGAAAAGGCGTCTCTCCGCCGGAGGAGCAGGGCCAGGTCTTGCCGCCGGCGCAGGAAGACGGCCGGAATCCGCAAGGGCAAATCCGTCAGGCCCACGGCCAGCAGGAGCAGGCAGCGCTTTGCCCGGCCCTCCGCAAGGGCTTGGGCCAGGTTTTTGAGCCAGGCCATTTTGCAACGGAGCAGGTTCCCGGCGAAAGAGGTCCGGGGGTCTTTCAGGATCTGCCGGTAGTGGTTGCGCACGTTGATCCACCCCAGGCGGAAAGGCAGGGTCTGCCTGCGCAGGGTGTGCCAGTGGAAGACCCGGCTCTTGGGCACCAGCGCGATGTGGATGCCGGCGGCCAGGACCCGGTGGTACAGGTCCCCTTCCTCGTGGTACGCGAAATAGGCCGGATCGAACAACCCCACGCGCTCGAACACTTGACGGTGCACCAGGATGGCCGCGGCCGCGGCCATGTCGCTCAGATAATAGGGCGCTTCCCAGCGGCCGGTCTCAAGGCCCTGCCGGGCGTCCGGCAGGAAGGTCAGGGTGCGGCGGAACCCGGGGTCCAGGTCCTTTCCGTCGTAATCATATTGAAAAGGGGACAGGACGCCGATCCGCGAATTTTGGGCCGCCGCCTCCCAGAGGGGGCCCAGCCAGCCCGGGTCCACCCGGAGGTCCTGGTTCAACAGGCCGATCCATTGGGCGCCGCGCTCCAGGGCCCGCCGAATGCCGTGATTGTGGCCCTCCGCGAACCCCGTGTTGCGCGGCAGGCGCAGGACGTCCAGACGCTCTCCGTAGGATTTCAAAATGTCGGGGGTATCGTCCGTGGAGCCGTTGTCCACCACCAGGAGGCGCCCGGGCCGCCCGCTCCGGGACAGCGATTCCAGGAGGGAGTCCAGGCACGGGCGCAGCCAGCGTTCGCCGTTCCAGGCCAGGACGTTGAGGAAGACAGGGGCGCTCACGGGCGCGTTTCCGAGGGAGATGTCCAATGCTCCAGGATTCGCCGGGACACGTCCCGCCAGGTGCGGCCCTGCCGCACGTAACGGAGCCCGGCCTGCCCCAGCCGCTCCCGCCGGGCCGGGTTGGCCAGGAGGTCGGCCAGGGCGTTGGCCAGGGCCGCGGGATGATCCGGCGGCACGGGCGCCCACTTTTCCTCTCCCTCCTTGAGCGGGCGCAGGGCCGGAATGTCCGAGGCGGCCACGGCCCTGCCGCAGGCCCAGGCGTCCATGAGCTTGAGCGGGGACGTCTCCCCCCGGAAGGAACGGAAGGGCGCCGCCACCACGTCCAGGGCGCCCAGGTACAGCGGCACTTCCTCATAGGGGACCTGTCCGGTGAAAACCACCCGGTCCCCGATCCCCAGCCGGCGCGCGAGGTCCTCCAGGGCCGGGCGTTCCACGCCGTCTCCCACCAGCAGGAACAGGGTCCGGGGAAAGCGGGACAGCAGGATGGGCGCGGCCTGCAGAAGCACGTCCAGGCCCTGGTATGCGTAAAAGGTGCCGATGAACCCCACCAGCGGGCGCTCCGCCGGCAGGCCGAGCGCCCGGCGGCATTCCACCGCCTGCCTGGGGAAAAACAGCTCCGTGTCCGTTCCGTTCGGGATCACGGCCACGCGGTCTTCCTTCAGACGGTACCGAAGGCGCAGGGTCCGGCCCAGTCCCTCCGTGACCGGAAGCACCCGGTCCGCCCTCCGGAAATTGAAGGTTTGGACGGTTTTGACGAACCACAGCCTCAGGAACCCGGCTTTGCGCCGCAGGTGGTCCTCGTAACTGTCGCCGTTCACTTCGATGAAGAGGCGGGCCTTCAAGAGCCGGGCCAGGAGCGGCAGGAGGGGCGAGAACATTTCCCGGCAGTACACCAGGTCCGGCGGATGGCGCAGTCCTTCCCGGAGAGCCATCAGGAAGGAAAAGCCGTACGCGCACAGGGGCCGGAGAAACGGAAGCGGCGGGGCCGGCACCCGCACCACTTTGGCCGGCGTGGCCGGGTCCGCCGGGCCCGTGGTGGGCGAGAAAACCGTGACCCGATGCCCCATGTCGTGCCAGTTCTTGGCCAGCTGCCACAGATGGGAAAATCCGCCCATGCCGCCCCGGACCCGCGGGTCGTACTCATAATAAAGGAAAAAGATTCTCATGCGCCCGCGGGCGGATTCCCCTCCGCGCGTTTGACCTCGTAGAGGATCTGGTCCCCCAAGAGGGACGGGTACAGCGGGGCCAGGCGGGGGATGCCGGAACACACATGCAGGCGGTGCAGGCGGAACCCCAGCTGGGCCAGCCAGTGGCGGAAATCCGCCGCGCTCCAGAACCGGAGGTGTTCCCCCGGGTGGTACGCCCACTGCACCGGGAACCGCCCGAACAGCAGGCGCAGGCGGTGGGGCAGATACCCGATGTTGGGAAAGGAAACGAGGAGGGATTGCCGGAACCCGTCCCTGAGGGTCAAGAGCAGGTCCTCGGGCCGGGCCAGGTGCTCCAGGACCTCCGACAGGATGATGAAATCGTAGGTCCCTTCCGGCCGGAAATCCGGGGATTCCACGTCCGCCCGCCGCACGTCCAGGCCCTTTTCGCGGGCGCGGCGCACGCCTTCCGACGAGGTCTCGTACCCAGCGCCCTTCACGCGTTTTTCCTTCGCCAGGAATTCCAGGAGGGCGCCGTCCCCGCAGCCGATGTCCAGCACCGCGGCCCCCTCCGGGATCCATTGGGCCATGACCCGGTATCGATACTTGACGGGGGACGGCCCCCGCCGCCGCCAGTATTCCTCGTAGTCCATGCGGCGGAAGGAAAAGGGCTTGTCCCGGAAAAGGCCGGCGAGGCCTTCCGCGCTGCGCCGCAGGACGTCTTTCAAACGGAAGAAGAAGGAAGGGGTCATCCCGCGCTCGCTTTCCCGGAGGGGTGAACGACGATAAATCCAGCGCCGCGTCTTAGAGGGTATTGAACAGCGATGGTCCCCTCTGAAAATCGGTCCTTCCGGTCGTCAAAACCGATGTCTTCCAAGCGGAAAAACGAGTGCGGGGTCACGCCCTTTTCCCCCTTTCCAGGAGCTCCAGGAGGGGACGCACGTTGTCGTCCCAGTTGAAGCGGGATTCCACCAAGGCGCGGCCGCGGCGGGACAGCCGTTCGGCCAGGCCGTCGTCCGACAGCAGGCGGACCACCTGTCGGGCGAAGGATTTCGCGTCGTCGGCCAGCAGGATTTCCTCCTCGGCTTCGGCCCCGACGCCTTCGTTGGCGCGGGAAGTGGCCACCACCGGCGTGCCCAGGGCCATGGCCTCCACGATCTTCCCCTTGATCCCGCCGCCGGAAAAGATGGGCGCCAAGAAGACCCGGGCCTCGGCGATGCGCTCGAAAGGGTCGGGAAGGTATCCCGTGACGGTCACGCCCGGCTGACGGCCCAGGGCCCGCAGTTCCGGCGGAGGCTCCAGCCCCAGGATCAGCCATTCCAGCGCCGGACGGTCCCGCCGGAGCGCCGGAAAAACCTCCCGGGCGAACCAAAGCAAGCCCTCCACGTTGGGAGGGTTCCGATAATTCCCCAGGCAGGCCAGCAGGTTCCCGCGGCGGCCCGGCGGCGGGACGTACGCGAAATCTCGGAGCGGAACGCCGGTGGGCACGCACACCACGGGTTTTCCGCCGCCGCGGTTTTGGAAGCGGGCCCGGTCCCGTTCGCTCACCGTGAAGAGGCCGTCGAAGTCGCGGAGATAGGACCGCTCCGATCCCCGCGTTTTGACCCATTGGGAAAGGAAATACAGTTTGAGCAGGGGTCTCCTTTCCGCCAGGAAGGCCCGCTTGTGGATTTCGGAACGGACCTCGTGCGTGTCCAGGAATTTCGGGAGGGACGCGGGCAGCCGCCGGGACCACGGCGCCATTTCGGGGAACTCCACCAGCGCTGCGTCGAAGCGTTCTCCGGCCAGGCATTCCCCCAGCTTTTCCGCGAAAACCGGGCTGAGGCGCTTGAGGGCGTCGTCCGGTTCCAACGGCCAAAAGAGATGGATGAGGCGTTTGAAGAACCCGTCGGGCAAGACCGGACGCAGATGATCGGTGGAAACGATTTCCAGGCGGCGGCACAGAGGGGCGATGTCCTTGGCGCGGGTTTCTTCCCCCGGGAAGGCGAAGGACAGGAGGGTGACGGAAAAACGGGACGACAGGGCCCGCAACAGGTTCCAGACGCGCACCGCGCCGCCCCGCCCCGCCCGCGGGTACGGCAGGTACGAGGAAAGCATCAAAAGGCTAGGTGTCCCGTTCGGCAATGAGCAGGATTTCGGCTTCGCCCAGGGGCGGTTTGTAAAAAAGACGGGCGGCGCGGAACAAGGCGGCCCGTCCGGCCTTGACGGCGGACCAAAGGGGCGTGCGGCGCAACCTGTCCTTGAGGCCCCGGGTCCAGGAGGCGTTGGACAGCCGCGCGTACGCCCCGATCTGGCCCACGTCCTGGATCCCGTCCAGGGTGTGGACCGATTTGGTCATGCATTGGGCCACCTTGAACCCGGCCGCCGCCGCCAGCTTGGACAGGGAATCGGGCGTGAACCCGTACAAATGCTCCTTCGGACGGGACCAGACCCAGTCCCCCTTCAGGGTCCGGGAGGATTCGCAGCCGAAGTTGGGGACCTCGATGAGGAGGAACCCGCCGGTCCTCAGCAGGGGACGGACTTCGTCCCTCAGCAGCCGCAACGGGTCTTCCATGTGTTCGAGGGAATGGAAAAGGGTCACCAGGTCGAAGCTCCGCGCCGGAAAATCCGCGTGCCGGAGAGGCCCGGTCTTGACCTCGAAACCTTTCCGGCGCGCTTCCCGGGCCCCGTATTCGGAGAACTCCACGCCCCGGCCGTCCCATCCCGCGTCGCGGGCCATTTCCAGGAAACGTCCCAGGCCGCAGCCCACGTCCAGGAGCCTGCCGGGCGGTTTGATGAACGCGTGGATCTGCTTGAGGTCGGCTTGGAAGCGGGTCCGGTCATACCATTCGCTGTGCTCGGTGGAGCAATCGCAGCCCGCCGGGGAGGCGTCGGAGGTGTAGAAATCCTCGGTGTACAGCTTTTGAAGTTCGGCGGAGCTCAGGCGTGGGTTGACGTAGTTCAGGCCGCAGGAGAGGCAACGCACCACCTTCAGACCCTGGGCCTCATACACCGGTTCGGTGCGGTCCTGGCCGCAGAGGTTGCAGGCGACGTGCACAAGTCGGGGTCCGGTCATGTTCCCTTTCGCACCAGATGGATCAGCCGCCCCGCTTCCTCCACTCCGAGAAGGAGCAGGGTCCCGCCGTACGCCAGGCCGCCCGCGGCCAGGCACGCGGCCAACCGGATCCCCAGGGCGCCGAAGCGAGCGCCCGGATCGGGAAAGCCGGACAGGAGGACCGCGGTCAACGCCAGCGCCGCCAGGCCCGCCCCCAGCTTCAGAGCGAACAGGGCCAGGGCGCCCAAGTCGAGCGCGGGAAGCCGCCGCTTCAGGCAGCGGAGCGTGGCCGCGAAGCCGAAGGCCGCGCTGACGCTGCTGGCCAGGGCCAGGCCCTTCAAACCCAAGGGGCCCACCAAAAGCCAATCCCCCAAAATGTTAATGAATACCCCCACCCCTGTCAACCAAGCCATGATCCCCATGCCCTGCATGGCGTACAACGTGGAGACCGTGATCTGGGCCAGCCCCCAGAACACGAAGGCGCCGGCCAGCCAGGGGAACACGCCGGCCGCCTGAAGGGCCGCCTGGGCGGAGAATTGGCCCCGCTCAAAGAGCCAGATGAAAAGGGGTTCCCGGTACAGCACGCAAAAGGCCGCGGCGGGCAGGAGCAAAAAGGCGGTGGCCCTGAGCCCCTTGACCAGGTCCTGGGCCACGGCCTCTCCCCGCCGGTCCGCGGCGGACCGGGCCAGCCGGGGATACAGGGCCCGCACGATGTTCTGGAGGAAGACCGCGATGAACGCCGGCACGATCTTGCCCGCGTATTCGTACACCGCGATGCTGCCGGTCGGAAGCCAGGAGGCGAAGAACCGGTCGGACATGAAGTTGAGCTGGTTGGACAGGGCGATGAAGGACATGAGGGCCAGGAGGCCCAGGGACTTTCGCAGCGCGGGCTGTCCCAGGTCCAGGCGGGGGCGGTAATTGTGGAACAGGGTCCGCCAATGAAGGGCGATGAGCAGGGGCCCGGGCAGGTACATGGCGAGGGTGGTCGCCACCAGGATCCAGACGCCGAACCTGTCCTGCAGCCAGGTCAGGGCCAGGAGGTTGGCCACGGAGACGCCCAGCGTCAGGGCCTGGGGCAGGAGGAAGATGCGATGGGCGTTCAGGACGGAGACGCAGACGATCTGCAGGAAGGAAGGCGCCAGCGTGAGGAAAAGCCATCGGAGCATGCGGGCGCCCAGCTCCCAGCGGTCCGGGGACAGGCCGGGGGCCGAGGCCCGCATCAGGACCGGCGCCAGCCACCACCCCAGGACCGTGAGGATCAGCCCCAGGAGGAGAAAGGCGTTCAAGAAAGAGCTTAAAAATTTCCAGGCCTGTTCCTCCCCCAGGGCCCGTTGCTCCAAGTACAAAGGGATGACCACCGTGCTGACCCCGCCCAGGAGCAGGAAGTATCCGAACAGGTTGGGGATGGACAACGCCACCAGGAAACTTTCGTAGGGCCCGGAGGTGCCGAAGAGGAAAGCCACCAGGATCTGGATGAGGAAGGAGACGGCCGCATGGCCCAGGGACAGGAGGGACAGTCCGCCGATGGTCCCGGCCAGGGAACGCGGGTCTTTGGGCTCCGGGGGAAGGGTCACCGATAAGGGTCTCTGAGCGCGCGCAGGCGCCGCAGGCCGGCCTGCCAGAGGCGTCGGGCCCCGGCCTTGCTGAACCAGCCAGGGGGCGCTTCCGGCGGCGTGGGTTTCCAATCGGCCCGCGCCAGCTCCTCCAGAAACGCGGAAAAGCCGTGTTGGGGGTCGTATCCCAAGGCTTGGCGCGCCTTCTCGATCCGGAACAGGTTCCGCACCGCCGGCGCGGGGATGCCCCGTTTTTTCAGCAGGGCCGCGGCCCCCGGGAAATGTTTCTCGATGGCGGCTTCGGGCGCGTCCTTCAAGGCGTGGGCATCCCCCTCCTGAAAGGGCGTCCGCGGCCCGATCAGGAACACGTCCGGCGGGAGAGAAGGCTTTTCCAGGGCCAGGCGGTTGGCCTGGGCCGCGTCCCGGACGTCCACGCGCTCGTGCAGCAGGCCGGGCCCGTGCTCTTCTTTCGGCACGGGCAGGAACTTGGCGTACCGCAGGCAAACGGTTTCGAGACCGAAGCGCCGGCCGTGGTACAGGCACAGCTGCTCGGCCAGAAGCTTGGACAGGCCGTAGATGTGGTCGGGCTCGCAGGGGGTGGTTTCATCCACCAGGAAACGGGTCTCCAGGGATTTGCCGTACACCGCCGCGGTGCTGGAAAAGACCACCCTGCGCGCGCCGCTCCGGCGGGCCGCCCACAGAACGTTGTAGGTGCCGTCCACGTTCACGCGCAGGAAATCCTCCGGCGGACGGCTCCACATGGCCCGGCCGTACAGGGCCGCGGTGTGGGCCACCGCGTCCATGCCCTTCATGGCCCGGAGCAGGGCCCGCGGGTCCCGCACGTCACCTCGGAAGAGCGGGCCGGGCACCCACAGCCGCCGGCTGTCGAAGAAAGACACCCGATGGTCCTTGGCCAGGAGGCGGCCCAGCGTTTGCCCCAGCAGGCCCGCGCCGACGATCAATACGTTCATGGGAAGGCCGGACGGGGAGACAGACGGGGGGCCGGGACGCCCGCGGGAGCGGCCTCCGCGGGCAGTCGGTCGTCCCTCAGCGCCGGAAGGCGCATCACGATGGCGGCCAGAAACCAAAAGGGCTCCATGATGCGGACGATGATGAAGGTGTTGGTGGTCAGGGCCTGGACGCAAAGGCCCAGGAAGGCGGCCAGGAAACCGATGGACACCCCCCGGTCGAAAGCGTCCACGGACCGCCGGAACACGGACAGGCTGTGCCGGAAAAGGGCCCCCAGGAGCCAGAGAAAGGCGGCGAAGCCGAACAGCCCGGTTTCCCCGAGCACGAGCGGGTACTGGGCGTCCACCAGGCCCACGCCCGTCACGCCGTGCCCCAGGAAAGGATGTTCGGGCAGCCAGAGGGTGAAGGCGTACACCCAGCTGTTGACGCGCTGGGCCGCGGAGGCCTCCAGACCGATCTTCCATCCCGCCACTTTGAGGTGGTCGTAGGGGAGCAGGAAGGTCTGCCGCAGGCGCTCCATCATGGCCTCGTACAGCCCGGGAGAAACGTGGGGAAGGAGAACCGCCATGAGGGCCGCCAAAGACAGGAGCAGGACGGATTTCCGGCGTCCGAACAGGACCACCCCCAGCACGCTGAAAATGAACGCCGCGTAGGAGGCGCGGGAGAGGGTGAGGACAAAGGGGGTGAGGCAGAAACCCAGCAGGCCCAAGGACAAGGCCGCGTTCTTGAGGCCGCTCGTCTGGGTGAAAAAACCGAGGCAGACCGACATCACGATGAGCAGATAGCCCCCCAGGGTGGCGGATTCTCCCGCTCCGCCGCCTCCCGCGATGGAGTCGAAAGGCGCGTACAGCCGAGGGACCTTCCCGATGTGGGCGTACGCGAACACGCAAACGACGACGGCGGTCAGGACGCCGGCCCACAGGTACAGGCGGGCCTGCCGCTTCGTTTCCAGGAGGTTGGCCACCATGAAGTAGAGGAAGAAGAACTCGATGTATTTGAAAACGTAGAAGACCCCGCGCGTCGCGGAGATGTCGCCGAAGAGCGCGCCTTTGGCCGTGGCCAGGAGACAGATGACGGCATAGGCCAGCACGGGGCGGTTCAGCGGCGTCTTGACGAAAAACCCCAGCCCTTTTTGGAGGGACGTTTTCACCAGCCACACCAGGAAGACGGTCACGAGGAGAAAATCGTCCACCCGCAGCACGACGGCGCGGCGGGGCAGTTCCGCGACGGTGATCTCGGGGGACAGGAGCATGGAGAAAACCAGGATGAGGAGGGCGGCGTCGGGCCGGATGAGGGTGATCATGGCGGCGAAAAGGCTGCCCACGATGGCGAAAGGCAGCAGGAGCGAACCTTCGGCGACGGTGCGTCCCAGCCAGAGGATGAGGAAGGACAGAAGGACGGCCCCAAAAACGTACGGAAGCGTTTGGCGGAGATTCACCCCGTCACCTGTTGTGATCCCCCGCGGCCGCTTTCAGCGGTCCCTCGGGAGACGGAATCCCGGCCCGGCCACGACCCTAGGCCCGCGGGCGCGGGGAGGGGTGTTGCGGTTCGGGGGATTCGTAGCGGTAGGAATAATAGTAATACCCGTAGTGGGGCTCCATTTCCGCGGCGCGGAGGTCGTTGAGCACCACGCCGAGGAGGTTGGTCCTGACGTTGGCCAGCTGGTCCTTGGCGCGTTTCAGCGCGCCCCGGGCCGTGCGGCCGGCCTTGTACACCAGGATGAGGCCGTCGGTTCGGGGCCCGATGAGCAGGGCGTCCGCGAAAAGCATGACCGGCGCGCAGTCCACGACCACCAGGTCGTACTGGGACCGCGCTTCCCGCAGGAGCCGTTCGAAGCGTGGAGAGCCCAGGATGTCCGCGGGATTCAAGGGACTGGCGCCGCAGGAGAGGAGGCGGAAATTTTCGATGCCCTGCGACTTCAACAAAGATTCCAACCCGAGCTCCCCCATGAGGAAGTCGGAGGTGCCCCGCACCATGGGGGTCCAGGGGCGGTCGCCCGAGATGGCGTCGGTCAGCCCGGGCTCCCGGTCCAGGCCCAGGAGCCGGTGGACCGAAGGCCGCCGCAGGTCGCCTTCCACGAACAGCGTCTTCAGGCCGCTCTGGGCCGCCGTGATGGCGAAGTTGGCGGCGGTGAGGGTCTTGCCTTCCGACACGCCGGCGGACGTGAACCCCACCACCGCGCCGGGCCGACCGCCCTGGCGGATCGGCAGGCGCAAATTGGTCTTGAGGGTGTGGTACGCCTCCACGAAGGAGGATTTGGTGGGGTGGTACAGGACCAGCCGCCGGCGCGCCTCCTCCAAGGAGGGGGCGCGGCCCAGCCGGAGGGAGAGGAGGAGCCCCTTGCCGGCGGCTTCCCCCACGCTGATGTGGGGCACCACGGCCAAGACCGGCAGCTCCAGGTAATGCTCCACGTCCTCGATGGTGCCGATGGAGGTGTCCAGGTTTTCCACCAGGAGGACCACCATGACGCCCAACAGCAGGCCCAGGGCGGTGCCGACCAGGAGGTTGAGCCGTTTGTTGGGCCGCACCGGAACCTTCGGGACCAGCGCCGGGCTGTCCATGAAGGCGGTCTGCTCCCGTTCCGCCTCGGAGATCTGGGCTTCCTTGTATTTTTTGGCCAGGAAGGTGTAAAGCTCCTCGTTGATGCGCACCTCGCGGGAGAGGCGCTGGTACTCGGTCTCCTCCTGGGGGAGTTGGCGGAGTTGGGCTTGCACCGCCGCGATCTTGGCGCGGGTCTGCCGCACGTCGGGATGTTGTTCGGTGTATTGCTTGAGCAGGTCGTCCAGCTGCGTTTGCAGGGTCACCAACTGGTTGGTCAGGTAGCTGCCCACGCCCCGGGCCCCGGACTGCTCGGAATAGCGGCGGAAGGCGTCCTCCGCCTCCCGCAGTTTTTTCTCGGCCTTGGCGAGCTCCTGGAAGGTGAACTCCTTGGTTTCCCGGGCCTTTTGGCTGCGGTCCTCCATGCCCTTCTCGATGTAAGCCCGCCCCACGGCGTTGGCCACGGCCGCGGCTTTCTCCGGGTCGTCGGACGCGACGGACACCCGCAGCAGGTTGGAGTCCCCCATCCTTTCGGACTGGACCTGCCCCTGCAGGGCGTTGGCCAGCCGCAGGCGCTGTTCCGCCGGGGTGGAGTCGTCCACCCAACCGAGGATCCGGGCCGTCCTTTCCAGGACCGCGGTGCTGCGGATGCTTTTGGCCTCGGTGTTCATGAAGGTCCAGGCGTCCCAGGGGTCCTGGGCCCCCATGCCCGGGATGGAGGGGGGCCGTTCGATCTTCAAGATGGCGTGGGATTCGTACACCGGCGTCTGCCAGGCGGTGAACACGTAGGTGGCGGCCACCACGGCGGTCCAGGTGAAGAGGAACAGGCCCTTGCGCCGGCGGATGATGCGCCAGTAGTCCTGCAGGGTGAGTTCCGGGCTCAGGGCCATGGATGACCTCTCATCATGTGAGCAGGATGACGGTGATGATCAGCGTGGTCAGGTAGAGCCAGGGCTGGAGCAGGTTGGTGGCCACGGCGGTGCCCGAATAAAAGGTGTTCTGGGGGATCAGCACGATGTCCCCCGGTTTGAGGGACACGTCCTCCTCCGGATGGCCGCGCATGATGCGGGCCAGGTTCACGTGGATGGCCTCGCGCCGCGGCGAGGCCTCCCGGAAGATCTTGACCTTTTTGGCCCGGCTTCCGACGGTCACGCCGCCCGCCTCCGACACGAGCTCCAGCAAGGTGTACCCTTCGCGGAACCCGTAATTGCCGGGCCGGTTCACCTGTCCGATGATGAACACCGTGTTTCCTCCGCGGGGGACTTCCACGATGTCGCCCGGCTCCAGCGAGAAGTCCCGCGAAAGGTCTCCCTGGGACAGGATTTCCTGGGCGTTGACGGAAAAAGTTTTGCGTTCCCCCTCCCGTCCGCGGTACACCTTGATGGCGGTGCGGTCGGCGTCTTCCGAGAAGCCTCCCGCCTCGGAAACGGCGTTCAGGAGGCGGAGGCCCGATTTGTACGGCACGGGACCGGGCCGGGACACCTTCCCCATGAGGAAAACGTTCCGGTTGGAGAACTGCTTGATGGAGACCGTGACGCGGGGTTTGGCCACGTAGGGCCTGAGCTGCTGGGTCAGGTGCGTTTCCAGTTGTCCGACCGACATCCCCTTGACGGGCAGCGTCCCCAGCAGAGGGAACACCAGGGTGCCGTCCGGTTGCACAACGGTTTCCCGGCTGAGTTCTTTGGCGGGCGCCACCTGGACGTTGAGCAGGTCTCCGGACTGGATGACATAGGATTTGTCCGCGTCCTCTTCTCCCGCGGCCGGCGGGGCCTGGGAGAGGGCCGGGCCGGCCTCCTCCGTCTTGATTTCAACGGACACCTCCCGGCCGGCGCGCACGATGCGGTAGGGCCGGTCCTCCCGCAATTGGATCCGCACCCGCAGGGCGCCGTCCGCCTTTTCTTCGGTGGCGACGGATTCCAGGGGCCCGGAATTCCAACGCAGTTCCCGCGCCACGTTGCTCAAGGCGTTCTGGGCGCCGGGCAGGTCGATGAGCAGGAGCGGTTGGCCGGGGCGTTTGGGGTCGTCCACGCGCAGGGCCTGGGGCAGGACGGGGTCGGTGAGCTCCAGGACCAGCTTGAGCCGTCCGGCCTCCTGCCGCGTGCCCACGTGGACGAGGCGCGGGGCGGCTCCGGGGCCGGCGGTCTCTGCGGGCGGGTCGGCCGGGGCCGGGGGCGCGGCTTCGGAGGGTTGCCGGGCCTTTTCCCAGGAGAGGATTTCTCCTTCCAGGTCGGAGAGGTCGAGCCCGCTTTCCGCGTATTTTTCGCGGAGACGGTAGAGAATGTACAGCCGGTCATTGGGGCCGTAATTGTTCTTTTGGGAAACGCGGACGTAATGGGAGAAATCCCGCCGCAGGTCGGTTTGGCTCGGCGTCCCGGCCCAAAGGGGAGGACGCGCGCAGAGGGATAGGAGGAACGAGGACAGAAGAATCCCGAAAAGAGACGCCCTCCTCATGACTCCGGCGGTTTGACCGAGAGCAGGGACCGGCCCTCGGGCGCGGTACGCCGGTTGTTGGGGTCCCGGATCACCTTGCCGTCCACCAGGTAGTTGTAGGTGTAATCGCCGGGCTCCAGGGGCACCATGAGGCTCCACGTGTGGTTCTTCCCCTTGGTCATGGGTTGGGGCGTCCAGTTGTTGAAGCTTCCGATGATCTCCACCCGCGCGGGCTTTGAGTTTCGGTAGCTGAACAGGATGTTCCGGACGTTCATGGGTTTTTGGGCGGCGTCCTTGCGGACGGGGGCCTTGTCGGGGGCGGGTGCCGGCAGGTCCGCCGCCGGCGCGGGCGCAGGAACGAGGCGGCCGGCCTCGGGCGGCGCGGCCGCGATGTCGGGCAGCCGGTTTTTGGCCAGGAGGTAGCGGTCCCTCAGGATGAAGAGGGCGCCCGCCAGGACGAAAACGTCCGCCAGGAGCACGGCCAGGAGGGTGCGGCGGTCGGGCGTCATGACGGCTTTGAAACTTCCGGTTCCAGGGCCAGGTGTTCCAGGACTTTTTGCAGGCCGTCCACCTTGGCCGACAGGGCGGCCAGGTCGGCGGCGCCCTGGGAAGAGGGCGCGGGCAGGTTCGCCAGGAAAATTTTGATCTTGTTGATTTCTTCCTGCATCTCCTCGAGGCGTTTCAAAAGGGGCGAGAGGTTGACCGCCGCGTTGGCGTCCGCGGTTTTCGCGACGGTTTTTCCCCCTTCCAGGGAGGCGATCCGCCGGGAAAGCTCCGTGAAGCGTTCTTCCAGGACGCTGTAGAGGACGGCGGCGTCATTTTCAACGGAGGGGGCGGCGGAGGGGGTCGGAGCCACGGGGTGCGGGAGGCCGCCGGAAGCGGGGGCCTGCGGGGCGGGGGCCGGCGCGTTTTCCGCGGCGCGCAAAGGGCGAAGGTCCCGCGGGGCGCCCGAACGGCGAAACAGGCCGCGCAGACACCAAGCCAACACCCCCAAGCCTGTCAGCAGAACAACGAGAGCGGCCAAAAACAGGGGATCTTTTGTCAAATCAACCCATATTTCCATCGTTACTATAAAACTTTAACGGAAATGGGTTGAATTGTCAATCAGTTCCGGTTTTTCGAAAGGGAAGGAAGGGGTTGCGGCGCGCTGAGCAGGGACAAAACCAGGCGGCCCAGGGCCGCCGCGGCTTTGGACAGGATCAGGAAAGGCCGAAGAAGACGGAAAACGGGCAGGGCGGCGGAAAGGCGGATGTCATACCGCAGGCGCAAAAAGGCGGTTTCCGGAAAAAACGCGGCCGCGGCGTATCTCAGACGGAACCGCCAGCCGCGAAGAAACCAGAACCGCAAAAGATGGCCTTTGAGGAACGGATCCAACCGGTCAAGGCGTCCGTTCATCCGACGTTCCCTCCCTTCTTCGCGGGCAAGGGGCCAAACGCTTTCCAGCCCGGCCCGTCTCAGGAACCATTGGGCCGCGGGCCACAGGCCCAGGGAACGGAGCCGCCCCTCCACCGCGCGCGGGCTGAGGGTCCCCGCGTGGTGTTTCAAGAGGTCGCGGACGTCCCGCGCCCACTTGGGTTCGATCTCCCCGTGATGCACGGCCGCGTGGGCCAGGATGTAGATCAAATGGTCCTGGGGCGCCGGCGTCCAGGCGCGGGCCTCTCCCACGGGAACGGGGCCCGCGTCCCGGCGAAAATCCGCCTCTTCTTCGGGGGTCAGATACCAGACCCGCGTGTGGATGTCGAAGGCCGCCGCGCCCTTCAGGAAGGCGGCGGCGCCGGGCCTCTTGGAAAACCCCAGGCCCTCGAGGGACTTGAGGGCCTGGTCCAGGTCCCGGGGAGGGATGAGGATGTCCAGGTCCTGCATGGGGCGGGACCGCGCGTCCGCGCACCCGCAACAGAGAAGACCCGCGCCCTTCAGGAGCAGGACCGGCCCCCCCGAGAAAAGATCCAGGAACCGTTCCAGTTCTTTTAAGAGGATGAGATTGCGCGCCAGGGTTTCTTGCGGATGGCCCATGGGAGGATATTATTGGGCGCCGATGATCCAATATTCGAACAGGTCCACGTCGGCTTTGAACTCGTAAAAGGTTTCTCCCTCCGACACGCGGCGCGTGGGCTGCTTGATCCAGCCCTCCCAGCCCTTGGCGTAAAAGGCGATCCGGTCCGGCGTGAGGCTCTTTTCTTGCAGCCATGTTTTCGGGACGCGGAACACCACGCCCATGCGTCCGGAGGCCGGCGGCGCGTTTCCGCCGAGGCGGAAGGACGCGTAGACCGGAACATCCGCCGTCTTCGGCGGTTCGATGTCTTCCAACAAAACCATGTCCGGGACGGCGCCGGAGGAGAGGCCGCGGGTCCGGAAGAACAGGCGCTGGATGGCGCAGTCCGCCGGGGCCGCGGCAAGGACCTCATGCACCGCGCCCTGGGGGCTGATCCGCACCTGTTTGACGGCGCTGGACAGGGGCCAGGTCCTGGAAGGCTCCGGTTCCGCGGGGGTCGGCGCGGGCGGCGGGAGGGGCGCGGCGGCGGGCGGGGCAACGGCCTCCTGATGGGGAACGGCGGGGCCCGGCAGGCGGACCAGGAGCCCGATCCGGTGGGTGTTGCCCAGGTCGCCGAAGGGCGCGAAGGCGTAGTCCACCTGCAGGAATTTGAAGCGCAGCCCCATTCCGGCGCCCAGCCCCGACAACGCGCCCAGCTCGTTTTCGTTGATCCGGTACCGGTACCCCGCGCGCAGGGCGCAAAATTTCAGGAGCCAGTATTCCGCCCCCGCGCCGGAAGACAGGTAATTGTCGATGGGTTGACGCGCGTCCACCGCCAGCAACAATCGCTCGCCGAAACCCCGCCAGGCCGCGCCCGCGTTGTAGGTCAGGGGCAGATCGTAGGCCTTGCGGAGGAAGCGGACGGACGGGCCCAGGTTCTGCATCCCCGCGCCGAAGGACCAGCTCCCCCGGCCCGGCCGCCAGAGGATGCCCGCGTCCAGGGCGTAGGCCGATTCCTTGAGGGTGTCTATTTTTTGCTGGATGAGCTTGAGGCTCGCGCCGGCGCTGAAACTTTTTCCCCATCGATGGGCCAGGCTCAAGGCGCCGGCCATGTCCGAGGCCCCAAACGTGCCTTCGCTGGCCGTGAGGGCGGCGGTCGGTATGTCCTCGCCCGCGCCGCTCCGCCGCTCCAAGTCCTTGGGCACGCGCAGGCCGTTCCAGGCCAGCCCCAGGGCCGAACCCGAGGGCAGGGGCAGGGCCAGGCTCACGAACTCCTGGTCCAGGTCCTGGAAATACCGGTTGTACATCAACGCGCCTTCGGGGCCCTTGAGCTGCGTCAGGCCCGCGGGGTTCCAGTGTCCCGCGTACGCGTCGTCGGCCACGGCCGTGTGCGCGCCCGCCATGGCCACGGACCGGGGGCTGGGGTCCAGTTTCAGGAAGGCGGCGGCCGTCGTCCCGGCGCGGGGATGGATCTTGGCGGCGAAGAGTGGCGTGGGAAGTGAGAAGTGAGAGGCGAGAAGGAAGACAAAAAGGATACATTGCAGCGCCCGCCCAAGTGCCGAACGCGCCTTTTTGGCTTTGATTTCAGGACGGATGTCGGATTTCACTTTAAACGTCTCACTTTTCACTTTCCACGCCGTTCATCAATGGATGACCGCCATCTTCTT
Organism: uncultured Elusimicrobia bacterium; assembly: GCA_964484135.1. Taxonomy (GTDB): domain Bacteria; phylum Elusimicrobiota; class Elusimicrobia; order FEN-1173; family FEN-1173; genus CAZAEL01. The sequence continues at coordinate 1,391 of CAZAEL010000009.1, read as the reverse complement.
GATGATCTCGTCCGTGCGCGTGGCGGACTTGGCCTCCGCGCGGAACACGTACACCCCGCTGGCCACGTGGCCCATGGACCAGGGCAGGTGCACGTACGTGCCGCCCAGGCCCGACCCTTTGAGCTCCGCGACTTTTTCTCCCGCCACGTTGAACACCTGTACGGTCACGTCCGCGTCGTCGTTCAGGTACACCTTGAAGTACGCGGTGTCGCCCGTGGCCGGGTTGGGCGTCGCGTACGTCGTGCCTTTTTCGATCACGCGGCCCGCGGCCGGGGCGTACGCCATGACCCGGTAGATGGAAAAGTGGTGCAGCTCGGCCGTCACCTTCCGGTTCGCGGCGTCCACCCGGGAGGTGTTCACGACTTCCCACTTGCGGTCGGAGGCGTTCCAGGTGTACAGGCGGAGCCGGGCCGGGGTGAGGCCCGTGATCTGGGCGCTTTTGTACGGGACCTTCAGGGTGACCGGCTTGACGAGGGAGGTCTCCGGTTTCCCCAGGAGGATTTCGCGCGCGATGGCGGTGGCGGTGACCCCGGCGGGGATGCCTTCATCGGAAACGGAGGCGGGCGTGGACAGGGTCAGGAAGTCGTCCTCGGACAGGGCCCCGGCCGGGATGATCAGTTCGGTGCCGTCCGCGCTCACGAGGTGGACCCCCCGGGCCGCCGAGACCAGGGCCTCGGCGTAGCTGTTCCTGAGCCGCACCGTGTGGGTCACGACCCGCGTCCCGCCGGAGAAGGCGGCGGTCAGGCGCAGGGTGTGGTCGCCGTCCGGCAGTTCGGACACGTCCCAGTCCGCCACTTGGACGACGGACCCGTCCGCGACGGCCGGGCCTTCCGAAAGCGTGGTCCAGACGGTCGGGGAGGCCCCCTCTCCGGACTCCACGCGGCAGGTTTGAAGGCTTTGCCCCGCGGCGGGTTTGATGGCGGCTTTCACCGCATAGACCGACTCGTTGCTCAAAAACTCCACGTCCGAGGGCGCGGCCAGGGCCGCGATCTCGTCCGCCTGGTACGCGTACAGTTTTCCGTCCGAGGAGGCCACGTACACCCAGCCGTTGGCCTCGGCCGCGGAGGCCAGCACCGGCGCGCCGCTCCCCACGGTGGCGGGAGCGGCCAGGGCCGCGCCCGTGGCCTCGTCCACCGAGTGCAGCTTGCCGTCCGCGTCCGCCCAGTAGAGGACGCCGTCCGTGGCCGCGGGCGAGGGTGCGTAGCCCAGGCCGCGGCTCTCCGCCGCGTTCCCCGTTTGATAGACGGTGAACCCGGCCTTGGCCGCGCCGGAAGAGGCGTCGTACGCCAGGAGCCGCGCTTTGGCGTCCACCGTGCCCTGATCGTCCACGGGAACGACGGCCACGTACACGCCGGCGGGTGTCAGGACGGGGGAGGACACCTGGGCCCCGT
>CAZAEL010000008.1:23632-61773 GCA_964484135.1 uncultured Elusimicrobia bacterium | reverse complement strand
CCATCTGGACATGTTCAGCGTCCAGGCGCTGGTGGACGCGCTCAAGGATTTCGACGGCACGCTCTGCTTCATCAGCCACGACCTGTTCTTCATCAACTCCCTGGCGGACCACGTGGTGCACGTGGACCAGGGCCGCGTCACCGTGTACCCCGGCAACCACGAGTATTTCCAAAGGCGTCAGGCCCAGAAACGGGAGGAAACGGAAGAGGCCGCGGCGCCGCCTCCGCCCAGGCCCGGGCACAACGGCCGGGCCCAGGACGCGCCGGCGGTGAAGTCCTCCCCGGAGGACGCCCGCCGGCTCCGCGAGGCCCAGCGTCAACGCGAGAAGCTCCGGCGCAGGCTCAACGCCGAAATCCGCGAGATCGAGGAAGAAATTCAGGACCTCCAGACCCGGATGGGGTCCACGTTCATCAAGAGCGACTATCAGAAGCTCATGGAACTGGACCGGATGCTGAAGGCCTGCGAGAACGACCTGCGGGAGAAGCGGGCCGCGCTGGAAGGGACGGGTTTCTAAGCCGCCCCAAAGGAGGAATCCATGGGGGTTGTGAAACGCATCGGCGTGAACACGGGGGGCGGCGACGCCCCGGGCCTGAACGCGGTGATCCGGGCCGTGGCGCTGTCCGCGCTGAAGCTCGGCTGGGAAGTGGTGGGCATCAAGCGGGGCTATGAGGGGCTCCTGGACCCTTCTCACACGGTCAAGCTGACGGAGGAGCTGGTGTGGAACATCACGCCCCTGGGCGGCACCATCCTGGGGACCACCAACAAGGGCAACCCCTTCGAGTGGCCGGTCAAGCGGCCGGACGGCCAGGTGGTGGCCGAGGACCGCTCCGCCGAGGTGGTGGAGAACTTCCGCAAGCTGGGGCTGGACGCGCTGGTGGCCATCGGCGGGGACGGGTCCCTGCGGATCGCCCACCGGCTCTCGCAAATGGGCGTGCCCGTGGTGGGCGTGCCCAAGACCATCGACAACGACCTGGGTTCCACGGTGATCACCTTCGGTTTCGACACCGCGGTCAGCAACGCCACCGAGGCCATCGACAAGCTGCACACCACGGCGGAGTCCCACCGGCGGGTCATGGTGGTGGAGGTGATGGGACGGTACGCGGGCTGGATCGCCCTGAACGCCGGGGTCTCTTCCACCGCCCACGTGATCCTCATCCCGGAGATCCCCTACGACATGGACAAGGTCTGCCAGAAGATCCTGGAGCGGGAGGCGGCGGGCCACACCTACAGCATGGTGGTGGTCGCGGAGGGGGCCAAGCCCAAGGGCGGCGACATCTTCACCCTGGGGGCCAAGGAGGTGGGGCGGGAGGTCAAGCTGGGCGGCGTCAGCGCCCGCGTGGCCGAGGAGATCGAAAAGCGGACAGGCAAGGAGACCCGCACCATGGTGCTGGGGCACTTTCAGCGGGGCGGCAGCCCCACCACCTTCGACCGGCTGGTGGCGCTGCGCTTCGGCACGGCCGCGGTGCGGGCCATCCAGGGAGGGAAGTCCGGCGTCATGGTGGCGCTGGACCCGCCCGTGGTCAAGCTGGTGCCCCTGGCCGAGGCGGTCTCCCAGATGAAGGCCGTGCCCCTGGACTCGGACACCATCCTCACGGCCCGCAGTCTGGGGATCTGTTTGGGAGACTGAACCGAGGTTCGGCCCCATCCACCGTTGTTCATTCAAGGGAGAAATTTCATGAACGCCAAAACATTCGTGGAGGAGTTGTTGCACGAGAATGAAAAGGGCCTGGCCGCGCTGGAAAACGCCGGCAGCCCGCCGGCCCCGCCTCCCCCGTCCGCCGGACCGGGGACTCTTCTGCGCGTGGCCCTGGCCAACGAGCTGAGCGTTTCGGAGCTGGCCGCTTTTTGGATGCCCGGCACGGACGATTGGGAGCTTAAAGTGGTGTTGGCCCGGCAGGCCGGGGACGAGGCGCGGCATTTTCAGCTGTTGGAGAAGCGCCTGAACGAAATGGGCGTCACGCTGGCGGATTTTCAGGCGCCGCCCGTGAACCCGCTGTTCGAGTTCCTGCGGGGGCTTCCGACGCCGGAGGAGAGGATCGCGGCCGGCTTGGTGACCCTGGAATCCATCGCCTACAGGGTCAACGAGGATTTCCTCCATTACAGCCGGCAGGCGGGCGACGCCGCCACCGCGGCGCTGTACCAGGACTTCATCCAGCCGGACGAGCGCCACCACCACGAGATGGGGCGCCGCCTCCTGGAAAAGCGCGCCCTCTCCGAAGAGTCCCAGGCGCGGGCCCGCGCGGCCGCGGCCCGGACCCTGGAGCTCAGCCGTTCCTTGCGCGCCGCCGCCAAACGGAAGATGGGCGTGACCTGTTTGCCCGGATGCTGACCCCGCTTCGCCCGGTCCGCGCGGCGGCATGAGCACCGGGTTCCTGACCCATCCCGTCTGCCTGGAGCACGACACCGGGCCCTGGCACCCCGAACAACCGGAACGCCTGGCGGCCCTGGCCCGGCATTTGTCCGGCGCCGACCTCTGGGCCGGGCTGGACCGTCGCGCGCCGGAGGCGCGGGAGGACGCGGCCCGGGCCGTGGAGCGCGTCCACGGTCGGGAGTACGTCCGCCTCCTCCGGGAAACCGTCCCTCGGACGGGCCGGGCCTCCCTGGACGCGGACACCGTGCTCTCGCCCCGTTCCCTGGAAGCCGCGGAAATCGCGGTGTCCGCCGCGCTCACGGCCGCGGACCGCGTCATGGACGGGACCTGGACCAACGCCTTCTGCGCGGTCCGGCCGCCGGGACACCACGCCGAGTCCCGCCGGGGCATGGGCTTCTGCCTGGTCAACACCGCGGCCGCGGCGGCGCGGTACCTGCAAGAGAGGCACGGGCTCCGTAAAATTTTCATCGTGGACTGGGACGTGCACCACGGCAACGGCACCCAGGAGATTTTCTACCGCGATCCGACGGTCTTCTATTTCAGCACCCACCAGTACCCCCTTTACCCCGGCACGGGCGCGGAACGGGAGAAGGGGGAGGGCGAAGGGGAGGGAACCACCCTGAACTGCCCTTTGCCCTCCGGCGCCGGGGACCGGGAACTGTTGGGGTGCTTCGAGAAAAGGCTGGCGCCGGCGTTCCAGGACTTCAAGCCGGACTTCGTGCTGATCTCCGCCGGCTTCGACGCCCACCGCGAGGACCCGTTGGGCGGCCTGGAGGCCACGGAACAGGGGTTCGCGGAAATGACGCGCGCCGTGCGGTCCCTGGCGCGGACGCACTGCCGGGGAAGGGTCGTGTCGCTCCTGGAGGGCGGTTACGACCTGTCGGCCCTGGGGCGGTCCGTGGAGAGCCACTTGAAGGAATTGATGGAGGGATGACCTGGCCGATCTGAAACGGGAAAAATGCGCGCCTTGCCGGGCGGACGCGCCGCCGCTGGACGCCGCGGTTTCGGCCGCGCTGCTGCGGGACCTGCCCGGCTGGGAGGTGCGGGAGCGGGAGAGGATCCCCCGCCTGGAACGGGTGTTCCGTTTTCCGGACTTCGCCGGGGCCATGGACTTCGCCCGCCGCGTCGGGGCCGCGGCCGAGGCGGCGGACCATCATCCGTCCCTGCTGGTGGAATGGGGCCGCGTGACGGTGTCCTGGTGGACCCACAAGATCCGGGGCCTGCACCGCAACGACTTCGTCATGGCCGCCAAGACCGACGCCCTCTACGAAAAGGAGCGATGATGTCCCTCGCCCGAGACCTCCGGATCAAAAGGCATCTCTTCTACGAAACGTCCCATTCCCCGTCCCTGGCGGACATCGTCGGGTACCGGGAGGCGGCCCGGATCGTGGATTTCTGCTACATCGCCAACCCCTATTACCCCACGCCGGCCATGCTGCGGGACCTGCAAAGGCGGCTCCCCTCCCTGATCAAGTCCTATCCCTCCAGCACGCCCCGCGCCAGCCAGGTCCACCTGGCCAAGGTGCTGGGCGTGGACCCGGACAAGCTGGTGATCGGCAACGGCGCCTCCGAGCTCATCGCTTTCATCGAGGAGACGCTGATCACCAACATCGCCATTCCCATCCCCACCTTCAGCGAGTATTTGGAAAAACTCAAGAACGCCCGCGCCGCGAAGCTTTACCATCTCCTGCCGGAGGAGCACCACCACCTTGATCTGGGCCAGTACGCCCGGTGGGTGAAGTCGCGCCGCCTCAAGTCCGCCCTGGTGATCAACCCGGGCAACCCCACGGGCCAGTTCCACCCCCTGGAGGAGATGCGCGCCTTCCTCCGGGAGCTGCGCGGCCTGGACCTGGTCATGGTGGACGAGTCCTTCATCGACTTCGCCGGCACCCCCATCCCCAGCCTGCTGCGGGAGGCGGAGCGATATCCCAACCTGCTGATCGTGCGCAGCATGAGCAAGCACTGCGGCATCCCGGGGTTGCGCCTCGGGTACTGCTACACGGCCAACCGGGACATCCTGGACCGCCTGCGCCGGAACCTTCCGGTCTGGAACATCAACAGCCTGGCGGAGTATTTCCTGAGCCTCCTGCCGCCCACCGACGAAGACTACCACAAGGCCCGCCGGCGCCTCATGGCCGAGGTCCAATGGCTATACAAGGAACTGCGCCTGCTCCGCGGTTTCTACGTGTACCCCACGGGGGCCAATTTCCTCCTCATCCGGGCGGAAAACGGCATGACCGCCGCGGAACTCCAAACGAGGCTCCTCAAGGATCATCGGCTCTACGTCCGGGACTGTTCCAACAAGATCGGCATGGACCGCTACCACATCCGGGTGGCGTCCCAGGGGCGGGACAAGGACGTCCTCCTGCTGAAGGCCCTGAGGGACATCGGCGGCGGGGGGCGAAAATGACGCGTCGGACCCGGCCGCGGGTGGTCATGGTGAGCCGGCGCCTCCGGCGCAAGAACAAGGTCGTTGACTGGGTCTCCGAGGCCCATCTGTCGGTCTTGATGAAAGAAGGGCTTTTGCCGGTGATCGTGCCCGTGGTGCCGGAGACCCCGCGGACGCTGGAGCTTTACGCGCGGGACATGGCGGGCCTGCTCCTGGCGGAGGGGGGGGACATCCATCCGTCCTATTACGGGGAGAAGGGCCCCGTCGAGGACCTGGAGGAACCGGACCCGGTGAAGGACAAGATCGAATTTTGGCTTTGCCGGAGGGCCCTGCGGGGCGGGATCCCGGTCCTGGGCATCTGCCGGGGGATGCAGGTGTTGAACGTGCTCCGCGGCGGCACGCTTTACCGGGACGTCATGGCGGAAAAAAAGAGCGGCCTCAAGCACGTGGCGGACGAGGCCCGTTACGACGCGTACCGCCACCGGGTGAGCGTCCTGCCCGGCACGCCCCTCTTCGATTGGTACCGCCGGAAGGCCCTTCTGGTGAACAGCTACCACCACCAGGGGATCAAAAAACTGGCGCCGGCCCACCGCCCCATGGCGTTCTCGGACGACGGCCTGGTGGAGGCTTTTTACGACCCGGCCCACCCCTTCCGCGTGGGCCTGCAGTTCCATCCCGAGCGGATGATGCCGGAATACGCCGGCAACATCCGCGTGTTCAAAGCCTTCTCCCGGGCGGTGAAATCCTTCCCGAAAGCCTGACCCGCCCTACGCCAGCGGCAGGGTCACGAAGAAAACCGTGCCTTTCCCCTCCTGCGTGGAAAAGGTGATGTTCCCGCCGTGCTTGAACGTGATCTCCTGCGCCAGCCAGAGCCCCAGGCCGGTGCCCTTGCCCGGGTCCTTGGTGGTGAAGAACGGGGCGAAGATCTTGTCCCGCGCCTCGGGCGGGATGCCCGTGCCGGTGTCGGCCACCCGGATGCGGGCGAAGGCCCGTCCTTCCTCCGTCACGGAGGCGGTGCCCACGGTCAGCGTCCCGCCCTTGGGCATGGCGTCCAGGGCGTTGTTGGACAGGTTGATCACCACCTGTTCGATCTGCTCCTTCTGGCCGCTCACCAGGAGGGGCACGGGGGACAGGTCGCGTTTGACCGTGACCTTGTGCAGGCGCGCCTGGGTCTCCAGGAGCGACAAAACGGACTCCACCGCCTCCTCCAGGGGGAACACCTGCTGCGGCGCGTCCTCTTTCCGCGACTGCATCAGCAGCTTGCGCACCAATTCGTTGCAGCGCAGGGTCTGCTGGCGGATCACCTCCAGCTGGCGGACGGGCGACCCCTCTTTTTTCAGCCGGTCCAGGGCGATGTCCACGGACCCCAGGATCACCGTCAAGGGGGTGGTCAGCTCGTGGGCCAGCCCCGAGGCGATCTGGCCCATGGCCGCCAGTTTCTCCGCGTGCAGCACCATGCCCTCCAGCTTTTTCCGCTCGGTGATGTCCCGGATCACCGACAGATAGCCCACCGTCCGGCCGTCGTTCTTCAGCACGCTCACGGAAGATTCGATGTCCCTCTCTTCGCCGTGCTTGGTGGCGCAGAGGCTCTCGCCGTGCCACCGCCCGGTCTTGGCCAGGGACTTGAGCGCGTTGCGCTTGTCCTGCGGGGACGCCCAGCGGGGCCGCGTCATCTCCTCGGCGGGACGGCCCAGCGCCTCCACGGCCTTGAACCGGAAAAGCTGTTCCGCGCCGTTGTTCCAATAGGTGATGCGGTGGGCCCTGTCCGCGGCGACGACCGCGTCGTTCACCTGGGAAAGGATGTTCGCCTGGAACAGCATGCTCGCCTCGGCCCGCCGGCGCTCCGTGAGGTCCCGCACGATGCCCGTGTAGTACCTCTTGCCCTCGCTCTCCCAGGCGGCCAGGGAAAGCTCCACCGGGAACTCCCGTCCGTTCCGCGTGAGGGCGCTCCATTCCATGGTCTTGCCCGCCAAGCGCGTCTCCCCGGAGGCCGCGGCCCGGGCCAGGCCGCGGACGTGGCTTTCCCGGTACCGCTCCGGCATGAGGACCGTCAACGGCTTCCCCAGAATTTCCTCTTCCCTGTACCCGAAAAGCTGCTCCGCGCTCTTGTTCCAATACAGGATGCGGCCCTCCTGGTCGGCCATGATGATGGCGTCGTTGGCCGACTCCGCCAGGGACCGGAAACGCGTTTCCGACGCCCGCAGACGTTCTTCGGCCCGCTTCCGCTCCGTGATGTCGCGGGACACGCAGATGATGCCTTGCGGTTGGCCCGTGGCGGGGTCCCGGATGGCCCGGCCGGTGGTTTCCAGCCAGATGTACCGGCCGCTCTTGTGGCGGTACTGCAGAGCGGCCTTGACGGATTCCGATGAGGACAGGATCCGGGCCTGGAGCCCGCGGATCTCCTCCAGGTGGTCCGGGTGGAGGAACTCGTATCCGGAGCGGCCCAAAAGCTCCTCCGGCTCGTATCCCAGGATGGCGCGGCAGGCCGGCGAAACGTAGGTGTGGATGCCCGCCGGGTCGAAGCGTGTGATGATGTCCGAGGCGTTCTCGGCCAAGAGACGGTACCGGTTTTCGCTCTCTTCCAACTCCCGCAGCACTTTCTTGCGCTCCGTGACGTCGTAGGCGATGCCGATGACGCCCACGATGCGGCCTTCCGCGTCCCGCAAAGGCTCCAGGTGGGAATGAAAGGCCATCCCGGCCCAGGCCTGCTCAAAGGTCATCGTTTCCCCGGACAGGGCGCGCCTGTGGGCCGCGATGGCCGGAAATTCCGGGTCCCGGGTCTGAAAATAGTCGAAGAGGGAAATGCCGACCACCTGGTCCTGCCGGAGGTTCAGTTTCGGGAGCATCGCCCCCAGGGAAGAGGTGAAACGAAGGTCTCTGTCCACCGTCCAGAGGACGGCCGGCAGCTGCTCCATCACCAGGCACAGGTGGTTTTTGCTTTCCCGCAGGGCCTCTTCCGCGGTGCGCCGTCCCCACTTTTCGTGGCCCAGCAGTTGTTCGGTCAGGCGGCGGTCGCGGTGACGTTCATAGGCCCGGATGGCAAAACCCAGGATCACAAGGGTGGCGGCGGACAGGAGGACAACGGCAAGCGTGTTCATTTCGCGGAGATGTCTCCGAAGGATCAGGAAATGAGGGCCAAAGGGAGCCGGTCGTGGAGGACTTTTTGATGATACCAAAATCCGGGCCCCAGGGTTGAAAATTCGTGTCGCGTGGGCCCACGGCTTTTCTTGAGCTGAAATATAATATACATTACAATATAACCAAATAAGTCATACAAAACATGCCAACACGCATCGCAGTTCAGAAGCGACGGTCCGGCGTCCGGCGGTCCTTGGCGGGCTTTGTCGTCATGCTGGCAACGGGGTTTGGGGCGGGCGGGGCCGCGGGGGAAGAAGCCGCCGTCCCCCTGCCCGTTTTTGATCTGTCCCGCTGCGTCCAGGAGGCGATGTCGCGCCATCCGGCGCTATCCTTGTCCCAAGGGGACGTGCGTTTGAGCGATGCCCGGCGCCGGGTGTCCACCGCGGCCCTCCTGCCGGCCGTCAGTTTGAAGGCGGACGAGACCCGGGGCCGGGCGGACCAGTTGGCCCGTACACCGAGTTTTGTCCAAAGGTCCTACGGCGTGCAGGTGACCCAGCCCCTGTTCCAGGGAGGGCGGCTCTGGGCCGAACAGCGCCGGGCCGCCGCGGGCGCGGAGGCGGCGCGGCATCAATTGGAAAAACAACGTCTGGACATCCGCCACGCCGTGACCGAGGCTTTTTGGAAAACGGTGGCTTTGGAAAAGGCCTTGCGTTTATACGAGGAGACCCACATGGCGCTGCAGGAAGATCTGGAGAAGGCCGTCCGTCATGAGTTGGGGGAGTCCCGCAGCGCCCGCATCGAGCTCCTTTCCACCCGTCTCCAAAACCGGGAATGTGAAACGGCCCTGGCCGAGGCCGAAGCGGACCTTTTGGAGGCCCGCATGTCCCTGGCGGAGGCCATGGCGACGCCCGGGCCGCCGGCCTTTCGGGTGCCGTCGGACCTTTCCGCCGTCCCCGTGGCGGTGGACGAGGAAGAAGCCCTCCGTCTTTCCCGCAGCCATCGTCCCGAGATACGGATCAACCGGAAAGTCCTGCAGTCCGCGGTTCTGGGCCGGCGCGCCGGCCGAGGCGTCTATTTCCCCCGCCTGGACTTGAACGGTTTCTACGGCCGTTCCGGCGCGTCTTTTGTGGAGACCGATCCCTTTTCCTATCGCAAGGATTGGAACGCCGGCGTCAAAGCCACCTGGGTCTTGGCCGGCAACACCCTGTCCTACAACGCCTTCCGCGAGAGGACGAGTCCCCGTCTCGGAGAGTCGTCCCGGACCGAAACGGAAAGCCAATCCATGTTTTTAAGCCTGGGGGACGCGCTGTCCGGAAGCGTGAGCGCTTTGGAAAGCGACAGGGCCCTGCAGGAAGAACAGTGGCGGTACGAACAGGGCCTGGCGGACATGGAAAAGGAAGTGCGCTTGGCCGTGCGCCGGGTGGCCTCCTCTTGGAAGCGCGTGGAGACCGCCAACGCCCGCGTGGAGGAGGCCCTCCAGCATTTCAAGGACGTGCGTTCCCTGGTGCAGGAGGACCGCGCCCACCTGGGGGACCTGGCCGCGGCGCGGAACCGCGTGGCCTTCGCCCAGGCCGGCCAGGCCCAGGCCCTGGGCCAATACCACGTCGCCGTTTCCGCCCTCAACCGGGCCGTCGGAATCCCGGACAGGTACCGGGCGGCGCCGTGAAAAAGAGAGGGCGTCGATGACTGAAGAAACGAAGCCGCGGAGGTCCGTTTTCCGCCGGCGCTGGCCCCTGTGGGTCGCGGCCGTCGCCTTGCTGGCGCTGGCCTGGGGTTTCAGGCGTTTTCAAGAGGCCAGGCTTTACGGCGGGAGGGAAAACGAAGGAGCGGGCGCGGACGAAACCCCGGCCGTCAAGGCGTACCGGGTCCGTCCCCGGGACGTGGCCGGCGCGCTCAAAAGGATCGGGACGGTCCGGGCCGCGGCGGAAACCAATTTGCAATTCGGCGCGGCCGGCCGCATCGCTCGTTTCGGCGTCGAACGGGGCCAGTTCGTGAAGCGGGGCGCTCTGGTGGCCGCGCTGGACCAGGACGAGGCCCAAAACGCCCTCACCGCGGTGGAGATGGAGTACCAAAAGGCCGCCACCAAATATTTCAAGGACCGCACCATCGACCGCCTGGAGTACCAGCGGGTGAAGGCCCGGTACAACCAGGCCCGCCTGGACATGGAAAAAACGGTCATCCGGGCGCCCCACGACGGGTACCTGGTGGAGAAGTGGGCCAACGAGGGGGAACGGGTGGAGGCGGGCGCGGCCGTGGGCAAGCTCATGGACAAGAGCCGGGTGTTCGTGGAGATGGAGCTCTCCGAGGACGACATCCAGCATTTGAAAAAGGGGCAGAAGGTGGAGATCACGGTGGACGCGGTGCCGGACTTCCGGTCCCCCGGCGAGGTGGCCGCCATCACGCCTTATTTGAAGGGGGACAGCCGGTCCTTCCAGGTCAGGGTGAACGTGCCCGAAAACCCCCGCGAGGCCCTGAGTCCCGGCATGTTCGCCCGCTGCACGGTCCGGCGGTATGAAAAGAAAGGCGCCCTCACCGTTCCGCTGGAGGCCGGCGCCGAATTGTCCGGCGGGCACATGAAGGTGTACGCCGTGGACGACCGGAACCAGGCCCGCCACAAGACCTTGAACGTCCTCTTTTTGGAGGAAGATTGGGTCGAGGTGGACGGGCTCGCCGCCGAGGAGCTGGTGATCCTCCGGCCCGGCGCGGAACTGCAGGATGGGACCAAGGTGCGCGTCATGGACGTTTTCGACCCGGCGGCTTCCCAGGGGCCTGCCGCGCCGCCGCCGGCACCCGGGGACCGCGCGCCCGGGCAGACCTGAACGTCTTTTCTTGGCCCTTCGCCGTGATCGCGCTGGTCCGCTTCTGCGTCCAACGCCCCCTGGGGGTCCTGGCGGTGTACGCGGGCTTGGCCGTGCTCGGCCTGTTCTGCTGGATCAACCTGCCCCAGGAGCTCATGCCCGACCTGCATTTCCCCCAGCTCTCCGTCGTCACCTCCCTGCCCAACGCCGGCCCCGAAGAGGTGGAAAATCTCGTGACCAAACCGCTGGAGCAGATCCTCGGCACCGTCAAGAACGTCCGGCGCCTGTCCTCTTTTTCGCGGGAGCATGTCTCCGTGGTGCAGGTGGAGTTCCGCTGGGACACGGACATGGACGCGGCTCTGCTCTGGGTGCAGGAAAAGCTGGGGCTGGTCCAGGACCAGCTGCCGCTGGAGGCCAAAAAGCCGGTGGCGCTCCGGTACAACCCCTTTGACCGGCCCGTGTTGACCCTGGGCGTCACCGGGGCTTTGCCCGCGCCGGACCTGGCCCGCCTCGTGGAGACGCGCTTGAAGCCGGCCATCGAGCGCGTGGCCGGGGTGTCGGCGTTGCGGGTGAGCGGAGGCTTGGAGCGGGAGATCCGGATCGAGCTGGACGCGCAGAAATTGAACGCCCACAGGCTCTCCCTGCTCCAGGTGGCCCAGGCCCTGAAAGAACGCAACGTGTCCCGGTCCGCGGGCGTGGCCGCGGAAGGGCTGTTCGAATACCCGGTCACGGTCTCCGGCTCCTTCGCCGACGTGGAGGCCCTGCGCGCCGCCGTGGTGAACCCCGCCGGGGGGGCTTCCCCCGCGGAAGGGGCGGCGGCCGGGATTCGCCTGGAGAGCCTGGGCGCGGTGACGGACGGGTTCCGGGAGCGCGCCAGCTTCGCCCGATACGACGGACGCGACATCTTGTCCGTGGCCGTGTACAAGCGCGCCGAGGCGTACCCCGGCCGCGTGGCCCGGAACGTGCGGGAGGCGCTGGACAGGCTCCGTCGCCAGCTCCCCCGGGACATGGAGGTGCGGGTGCTGGACGACCAGTCCCGCCACATCCGGGAGGGGATCGCGGAGGTGGGCTGGAACGCGCTGGCCGGCGGTTTCCTGGCGTACGGCGTGCTGTGGCTTTTCTTGAGGGACCCCCTCCGGGCGCTCATCGTGGGGCTGAGCATCCCCATGGCCCTGCTCCTGACCGTGGCGGCGCTGTACGGCCGCGGCATGAGCCTGAACCTGTTGACCCTGGGGGGCCTGGCCCTGGGCGTGGGCATGCTGGTGGACTCCTCCGTGGTGATCATGGAAAACGTGTCCCGCCGGCTGGAGGCGGGGCGGCCCCTGCGGGAAGGGGTGTTGGAGGGCGCCGCCGAGGTGGGCGGCTCCGTCACGTTTTCCGTCCTGACCACGGTGGCGGCCTTCGCCCCCATTCCCTTCGCCACCCTGGGCGTGGCGCAGCGGATTTTCGCCCCCATCTGCGAGTCCGTGATCCTGTCCCAGATCGCGTCGTTGTTGGTGGGGTTCACCTTGCTACCGGCCCTGGTGGTCCTGGTGCTGGACAGGGGAAACCCCTCGGACAGGGCGGCCTCCCGGCCATCCCTCGGCTCCGCCGCCAAGACCCTGTTTTCCGGCCTTTGGGCCGAGGGGCTTTTCCAAAAAAGGCTCCGTCCGCTCCGGCAGGGCGCGGCGGTTTTGGGGGAAAGGGCCCGCCGCCTGTCCGCGGACGCGCTCCGTTTCTATGACAAGGCCCTCTCCTGGGCACTGCGCCGCCGCCGGCGCGCCCTGGGCGTCACGGCCCTGGCCACGCTGGTGAACGGATTTTTGATCCTCTTTGTCGTCCGGCGGGAAACCATGCCGGAGATGGACCAACCGCGGTTCTCCGTGAAGCTGACCCTGCCGGTGGGCACGCGACTGGAGGCCACGGACGCGGCGGCGCGCCGCGTGGAGGAGGCGCTGTCCCAAATCCCCGAAGTGACCCATCACAGCGTGGTGGTGGGCGCGGTGTCGTCCGAGGACGTCGACGCCCTGGGGCCCCATCAGGCGGAGATGACTGTTTTCCTGGCGGACCCGGCGCCGCGGGACGGCCGGAAAAAGCCCGCGCCCCGCCGTTCCGCGCGCCAGGTGGTGCGGGCGGCGGAGCCCCTCCTGGCCAAGCTGGACCTGGAGGGGGCGCGGATCGAATATTCAATCCAGGGGGAGGACGTGTTTTCGCAGGCGTTCGGCCGGGCGGGCGCGGACCTCACGGTGGAGGTGAAGGGGCAGGACCTGGAGGCCCTGAAGTCCGCGGCCGAAGAGGCGGCCCGCCGTCTCAAAACGGTCCGGGGCGTGGCCGAGGCCCGGCCCCAGGTGTCGGTCCCCTCTTTGCAGATGCGGTACCGCATGGACGAGGCCCGCCTGGCCCGGGACGGGTTGTCCGTGGCGGATGTGGCCGAGTCCGTGCTGGCCGGGGTGCACGGGGTGGTCCCCACCAAGCTTCGGGAAAAGGGCCGGGAGGTGCCCCTGCGGATCCGGCTGGCCGAGGCGGACCGGCGGGACGCGGCCGCCCTGTCCCGCCTCATGCTGGCCTCGCCCCTGGACCGGACCAGCCATCCCCTGAGCGAGTACGGGGATTTGGAGATCGTCCGCGGTCCGTCGGAGATTTACCGCCGCGACCAGGCGCGCACCGTGCCCGTGGCGGTCCGCCTGGAGGGGCGGTCCCTGTCCGGCGTCCTGCCGGAGGCGGAAAGGGCGCTGGCCTCCGCGGCCCGCGGCCCGGACGTGCGCCTGGAACTGGGCGAGGAGGTCCGGGAGATGCGGGCCTCCTTCCGGAGCCTCCTGTGGGGTTTCGCGGCCGCGGTGGGGCTGGTGTACATCGTGCTCGTGGCCCAGTTCAACGCCCTGTGGGTCCCGCTCCTGGCCCTGGTGGCGGTGCCCCTGTCCGTGAACGGGGTCGCCCCGGCCCTCCTTCTCAGCGGGCACTCCCTGAACCTCATGTCCGGCCAGGGGCTCATGATCCTGGCCGGCATCGTGGTGAACAACTCCCTCATGCTTTTGGAGTTCATCCAGTTGGGCCGCCAGGCCGGGAAAGCGCCGGAGGCCGCGGCGCAGGAAGCCAGCCGGGTCCGCCTGCGGCCCATCCTCATGACCGTCATCGGCAACGCGGCCGGCCTCCTGCCTTTGGCCCTGGGCATCGGACGGGGGGCGGAGATGCAGGCGCCCATGGCCGTCACCGTCATCTTCGGGCTCCTGGTTTCCACGGCCATGACCCTGCTGGTCCTGCCCGCCCTGTACCTGGAGGCCCGGCCCTGGTTCGAGCGGGAAAACCCCCAGGCCCCTTGAAATCCGGCCGGGCTCTGCTATAATAGAAAGGATGAAGAGGTTCACGCGTTGGTTCCTACTGGCCGGTTTCGTCGCGGGGCTCGGGGGCCGTCCGGCCCACGCCTGCCCCATGATGGAGGCGCGCCTCTGTCCGGCGGACGTTTCCGCCGTCGAGGCCATGCCCTGCCATTCCCAGGCGCCGGCCGCGCCCGCGCCGGACGACTGCGGCCAAGGCATGCTCTGTTGCCTGGCGGCCCAGGCCCCGGTCATCGGCACGGGGGCCGTTTCTCTGGCCCCGGCCCGGGACCAGGGGGAAACCCTCCCCGCCCTGGCCGAGCATGCCGCCCGCGCCCAGACCCTTTCCTTTGTCTCCACGCACCTTCCCTTCCAGGATGTTCCCTGTTTCTCGCGGGACCAACGGCGCCTGCCGTGCCTGCGCGCTCCGCCCTTTCTCGCCTAGCTTCACCGTTTCCACCCAAAACATCGTTGTTGTCTTGAGGCAAGGCCCGCCTGCGGGCCCGACGGAGGTGTAATGTTCCTCCGGGGCTTGCGTCAGCATGGATGAAAGAAGGCGGTCTGATGAAACACGGGCGCGGCCCCCCGGGCCCTGTCCATCGAGAAAAGGGGCGTTATGAGCGTGAGAACCGTTTTTCCAAGATCGTTGAAAACCCTCCCCGCGTTCCTGGGGATGTTCGCCCTGCACGGCGCTTTTTTCCCGGGCCGGGCCGCGGCGGACATTTCCTCCGGGACGATGGCCCTGTCCGATGTTCTGGATTTGGCGCGACAACAGAACCCGGAAATCCGCGCGGCCCGTCTGCGGTGGGAGGCGGCCCGGGCCCGCGTCCGGCAGGAGGCTTCGCCGGACAAACCCCGGCTGGACATGGAGCGCATGTACGCGCCGCGGGACCAGGGCGTCTGGTCCGGCGCGGAGGAAAAAAATCTGGCGGTTTCCCAGGAACTCCCGTTCCCGACCACTTTGTACCTGCGGGGCCGCCGCGCCCGCCAAGAGGCCGGCCAGGCCGAGGCCATGTACCGGGCCAAGGAGCTGGACGTCCTGGCCCGGGTCCGGACCGCGTACGCCCGGCTGTACCTGTCCCGCCACGCCATCCACATCTTCGAGGAGAACGTGGAGCTCATGCGCCGGTTCGCCAGGGTGGCGGAGGCCAAATACGCGGCGGGCAAGGCGCCCCAGGCCGACGCGCTCAAGGCCCAGGTGGAGCTTTCCAAGATGCTCAACGAGCTGGTGACGCTCCGGCAGGAGCAGGAGACCAACCAGGCTTTTCTGAACACCCTGCTCAACCGCGCGCCGGAGGCGCCCCTGGGCGTTCCGGCCGATCCCCATCCCAAGGCCCTGGCCCAGGACGTGAAGGCCCTGGAAGATTTGACCCTGAAGTCCCGGCCGGACCTCCGCGCCGCGGCCCTGGCCGTGGACAGAAGCCGGACCTCCCTGGCCTTGAGCCGGTCCGAATACCTGCCGGACCTCATGCTGCAGTACCGGCGACGGGACATGGCCTCGGGAACGGACAGCCACGACGCCATGGTGGGCCTGTCCCTGCCGCTCTGGTTCTGGCGGCAGGGCGCCATGGTGCGCGAGGCCCGGGCCGAGCGGGACATGGCCGAGGCCGAATACCAAGCCGCCCGGAACATGGCCCTCTTCGACGTCAAGGACCTCCTGGTCAAGGCGCAGACGGCCCAGCGCATGATCGAGCTTTACCACACCAGCGTCCTGCCCCAGGCGGAGCAGGCCCTGCGGGTCACGGAGGCCGCGTACCGCTCCGACGCCATGAACTTCCTCGAACTGCTGGACGCGGTGCGTTCCCTGCTGAATTTCCGATTGGAGCATTACGGACACATCGCCCAGTACGAACAGTTCGTGGCCGAGCTGGAGCGGGCCGTGGGCGCGGATTTGACGGTTTCGGATCAGGAGGAAAAACCATGAAGATGAAAACGGCGGTTTTGGCGTTCTTGCTGGCGGCCGGGGGCGCGTTCTGGCTGGCCGGGTGCAAGGGCGGCGCGGACAAGGCCGGACAGGAAGTCCAGTCGGCCCAGTACCACTGCCCCATGCACCCCACGTACGTGTCGGACAAGCCGGGCGACTGCCCCATCTGCGGCATGCGGCTGGTGCCCGTGGAGCCCGCGCCGGAACGGGACGCCGCCGCGCCCGCGGGAGAGGAAACCGAGGCCTTGCCGGACCGGGCCGCGGTGAGCCTCTCGCCGGAAAAGGAACGGCTCATCGGCGTGCGGACCGCGCCGGCGGAGCGCCGGGCGCTCACGAACCCCATCCGGGCCAGCGGGCGCATCGCGTACGACCCCGAGCTGTACGGGGCCGTGGTGGAATACCGCGAGGCCCTCAAGGCGCAGAAGAGCGTCCAGGACAGCCCCTGGCCCGAGGTGCGCGAGCGGTCCGAGGCCCTGATCCGCTCCTCCGTCCTCCGGCTCCGCCAGATGGGGCTTTCCCAGGCCCAGATCGAGCGGCTGGGCGGCGCGGCCCAGGACCCGGTCAACCTGTTGCTCGGCCAGAAGGACGGCTCGCTCTGGGTGTACGCCCAGATTTACGAGTACGAGGCCGGGCAGGTGCAGGCCGGGCAGGCCATGGAGGTGAAGACCGGCGCCCTGCCGGGGAAGACGTTCCGGGGCCGGGTGGTGGCGGTGGACACCATCCTGAACCCGGAGACGCGCACCCTGCGCGTGCGCGGCGAGCTGCCCAACCCCGACGGCCTGCTCAAGCCCGAGATGTACGTGGACGTGGTCATCCAGGTGGACCTGGGGAACAAGCTGGCCGTGCCCGAGGAGGCCGTTTTGGACACGGGCGAACGGAAGATCGTGTTCGTGCGCAAGGCCCCGGGCCGGTACGAGCCCCGGGAGGTGACCCTGGGACATGAGGCCGGGGATTATTGGGAGGTGCTTTCCGGCCTCGAAGAAGGGGAAGAGGTGGTCACCTCCGCCAACTTCCTCATTGATTCGGAGTCGCGCCTCAAGGCCGCCCTGAGCCCGGGGGGCGGCGGGCACGCCCACTGAGGACGCCGCCATGATCGAAAAAATCATCGGGTTCTGCGCCCGCAACAAGTTCCTGGTGCTGGTCTTCACCCTGGCGGCCGCGGCCGGCGGGGTCTATTCCCTGAGGAACATCCCCCTGGACGCCATCCCGGACCTGTCCGACACCCAGGTCATCGTGTACTCCCGCTGGGACCGGAGCCCGGACATCCTGGAGGACCAGGTCACCTACCCCATCGTCACCGCGCTCCTGGGCGCGCCCCGGGTCAAGGCGGTCCGCGGGTTCTCCGACTTCGGCTTCTCCTACGTGTACGTCATCTTCGAGGACGGCACGGACATCTATTGGGCCCGCAGCCGCACCCTGGAATACCTCTCCAAAATCCTGCCGCGCCTGCCCGACGGCGTGAAAACGGAGCTGGGCCCCGACGCCACGGGCGTGGGCTGGGTGTTCCAGTACGCCCTGGTGGACAAGACGGGCCGGAACGACCTGGCCCAGCTCAGGAGCTTCCAGGACTGGTACCTGCGGTACTGGCTCCAGTCCGTGCCGGGCGTGGCCGAGGTGGCCTCCATCGGCGGTTTCCAAAAGCAGTACCAGGTGAACGTCGACCCCAACGCGCTCCAGGCCTACAACGTCCCGCTGATGAAGGTGGTGGAGGCGGTACGCCGGGGGAACAACGACGTGGGCGGCCGGGTGGTGGAGTTCTCGGGCGCCGAGTACATGGTCCGGGGCCGGGGTTACGCCAAAAGCGCGGAGGACATCGCGAGCATCGTGGTGGAACGGGACAGGACCGGCACGCCGATCCTGGTGGGGAACGTGGCGCGCGTGGCCCTGGGGCCCGACATCCGCCGCGGCGTGGCGGACCTGGACGGACAGGGCGACGCGGTGGGCGGCATCGTGGTCATGCGCCACGGCGAAAACGCCCTGAACGTGATCCGGCGCGTCAAGGACAAGATCGAAGAGATCAAGCCGTCCCTGCCCGAGGGCGTGGAGATCGTGGTCACGTACGACCGCTCCGACCTCATCAAGCAGGCGGTGCGCACCATCACCGAGGCGCTCACCACGGAGATCGTGATCGTCTGCCTGGTGATCGTCCTCTTCCTTCTGCACTTCCCCAGCGCGCTCCTGCCCATCACCAATCTGCCCGTCGCCACCCTCATCAGCTTCATCCCCATGTACTTCATGCGCATCACCTCCAGCGTCATGTCCCTGGGCGGCATCGCCGTGGCCGTGGGCGACATGGTGGACGCCTCCATCGTCATGTCCGAGAACGCCCACAAGCGCGTGGAGGAGTGGGACAAGAAGGGCCGCAAGGGGGACGTCCGGGACGTCCTCATCAAGGCCATGCAGGAGGTGGGCCCCTCGGCCTTCTATTCGCTGCTGATCATGGCCGTGGCCTTCCTGCCCATCTTCGCTCTGACCGGGCAGGCGGGCCGGCTCTTCACGCCCCTGGCGTACACCAAGAACCTGGCCCTGGCCGTGGCCGCGGTCCTGGCCGTCACCCTGGCCCCGGCCGTGCGCCTGTTCTTCACCCGCACGGAGCCCTACGCCTTCCGGCCCCGCTGGCTGGCCCGGCTGGCCACCGTGCTTTTCGTGGGCAAGCTCTATCCCGAAGAAGAACACCCGGTCAGCCGCCCCATGTTCAAAATGTACGAGCCCGCGGTCCGCTGGGTCATCCGCTTCCGCGTCTGGGTCATGGTTGGGGCCGCGGCCCTGGTGTTTTTGACGGTGCCGGTCTTCTTCAAGCTGGGTTCGGAGTTCATGCCGCCCCTGTACGAAGGCACCATCCTGTACATGCCCACCACCCTGCCGGGCATCTCCGTGACAGAGGCCCAAAGGCTCCTCCAGACCCAGGACGCGGTCATCAAAAGCTTCCCGGAGGTGGAGCGGGTGTTCGGCAAGGCGGGCCGGGCCGAAACCTCCACGGACCCCGCGCCCTTCTCCATGATGGAGACCACCGTGGTCCTCAAGCCCCGCGACCAATGGCGCAAGGCGGAACGCTGGTACTCCGGCCTGCCGGATGTCCTGCAGGCGCCCTTCCGCCGGCTCTGGCCGGACCGCATCTCTTACGAGGAGCTGGTGGAGGAACTGGACCGGGCCCTCCAGTTCGCGGGCGTCACCAACGCCTGGACCATGCCCATCAAGACGCGCATCGACATGCTCAGCACGGGCGTCAGGACGCCGGTGGGCGTCAAGGTCTTCGGCGCGGACCTGCGGGAGATCGAGCGCATCGGCGGCCATTTGGAAATGATCCTGAAGCACGTGCCCGGCACCCGGAGCGTGTACGCGGAGCGCACCGCGGGCGGCTATTTCCTGGACTTCGTGCTCAAGCGGGACCAGCTGGCCCGGTACGGCCTGAGCGTGGACGAGGCCAACATGATCGTGATGTCCGCCATCGGCGGCGAGCCCGTCACCACCACGGTGGAGGGCCGCGAGCGCTACACCGTGAGCGTGCGCTACGCCCGGGAACTGCGCGACAGCCTCTCGGACCTTCGCCGGGTGCTGGTGCCGGCCATGTCCGGGGCCCACATCCCCCTGGAACAACTGGCCGACATCCGGCTCGTCACCGGGCCCTCCATGATCCGGGACGAAAACGGCATGCTGTCCGGGTACGTGTACGTGGACATCGCCGACAGGGACATCGGCGGGTACGTGGAGGAGGCCAAACGGGTGGTGCGGGAAAAGCTCTCCCTGCCCGCGGGTTATTCCCTGGTGTGGAGCGGCCAGTACGAGAACATGCAGGAGATGAAAAAGCGCATGTGGGTCATCGTGCCCGTGACGCTCTTCATCATCGTCCTCCTGCTCTTCATGAGCACCGGCTCCTGGGTCAAGACCGCCATCGTGCTCGCGGCCGTGCCCTTCAGCGCGGTGGGCGCGGTGTGGCTGCTGTATTTTCTGGATTACAACATGAGCGTGGCGGTGTGGGTGGGGATCATCGCCCTTTTGGGCCTGGACGCGGAGACCGGCGTCTTCATGCTGCTGTACCTGGACCTGGCGTACGACGAACGCGTCCGCGAAGGCCGCATGCGGACCTTCGGCGACCTGACCGAGGCCGTGGTGCACGGCTCGGTGCGGCGCATCCGGCCCAAGGTCATGACCGTGGCCACCAACTTCCTGGGTTTCCTGCCCATCATGTGGGCCGCGGGCACGGGCGCGGACGTGATGAAACGCATCGCCGCGCCCATGGTGGGGGGGCTCTTCACGTCCTTCCTGCTGGAACTGCTGGTGTACCCCGCCATCTACTTCGTCTGGAAATGGAAATACGAAATGAAAGAAGGGACGGCCTCGCCCAGGGTTGCGGCCGCGTCCCCGGATTTGTAAAAATCAAAGGAAACGGAGGAGGAAAACATGAACAAGAAAATGGCGGCGTTGTTCGCGGTGTTGTCTCTGGCGGGTTTGGGGTCGGTCCGGGCGGAAGAGGGGCACGGCCATCATGCCGCGTCGGGCCAGGGGATAACGCTGCAGGGCGAGGTGCTGGACATGGTCTGCTACATGGCCCACGAAGGCAAAGGGGCCAAGCACGCCCAGTGCGCCCAGTCCTGCGTTGACGGCGGCGCGCCCGCGGGCCTCCTGACCAAGGAAGGGGCCGTTTATCTTTTGCTGGAGGACCACTCCAACAAAAAGCCCTACGAAGCGGCCAAGAAGATGGCCGGAAAACAGATCAAGGTGACGGGCAAGACGTACACGCGGGGCGGGGTCCAGGCGCTGGTGCTGGCGTCCGTGGAAGGCGTCAAGTAGGGCGGCCATGGAGCCCTTCCATCTCCACCCGGTCGTCGTCCATTTCCCCATCGCGCTGCTGACCCTGGGGCTGGCGGCGGAGGCCGCGTCCCTGGCCGGGTGGCGGCGGGAAAAACTGGCCGAAGCCGCGTCCTGGCTCCTGTGGCTGGGGACCCTGGGGCTCTTGGCCGCCCTGGGCTCCGGCTTTCTGGCGGAAGAAACCGCGCCCCACGTGCCCGCGGCCTGGGAGGTCCTGGAGGAGCACGAAACCCTGGCTTGGATCACGGCCGGGTTGTTCGCGGCCCTCTCCCTCTGGCGGGGGTTCAGGGGGCTGCGCTGGCGCCGGGCGGCTCTGGCGGCGTGGCTGGCCGGGGCCGGGTTCCTGGCGGCCACGGGCTGGCACGGCGGGGAGCTGGTGTTCCGTTTCGGGATGGGGGTTCTTTCGCGGTAGGGGTTTTCAACCCCGCATCAAAATTTTTGCCAAGGTTGACCGGGGGGGTCCTTCTCCTCTGAGGCGGCGCCGCAATTTTTTCCATCCTTCCGGGATGTCCTGAAGCAAAAGACAGGTCGCGCAGGGCACCACCCACAACGTCAGGACCGTGGAGGCCAGAAGCCCGAAGACCATGGTGGCAGCCAGGGGCCGCCACAGGGCCCCGGCCTCGCTGACGTCCAGCATGAGGGGCAGGAAGCCCAGCAGGTTCGTGCCGGCGGTGAGGAAGATGGGGCGCAGCCTGTCGCGGGCCGCCTGTCCGAGCCGCTCCGCCAGGGGCCGCCCGTCGGCGCCGAATTCGTTAAACCGCTCCAGCAGCAGGATGGCGTTGTTGACCACGATCCCGCCCAAGATCATCAATCCCACAAGCACCCCCGTGCTCAAAGGGAGCCCCAGGAGGATCAACCCCAGCGCCGCGCCGATGGCGCAGAGGGGCACGGTGGTCATGATGAGCAGGGGTTCCGCCAGGGACTCGAACAGCACCACCAGCACCAGATAGACCAGAAAGACCATCACCCCCACCCCCCAGGCGAGCTGGCGCAGTCCCTCGGCCGCGGCCTGGTAGTCGCCCCCCAATTCCGCGTGGTAGTCCAGCGGGAAAGACATGTTGTCCAGGACCTTTTGGATCTCCTCCGCGGCCCGGCCCAGGGAGAGGCCGCGTCGAAGCGCGCTCACGGTGATCAGGCGTTCCTTGTTCCGCCGGTGGATCTCGTTGGGCATCTTGGACATTTCAAAGTCCGCCACCTGTCCCAGGTGAAGCTGTTCCCCGGGCCGGGTCAGGAGGGGGACCTGAAGCACGGTGGGCAGGCTCTCCCGGTCCTCGGGCCTCAGACGCACCACCACCTCGGTCTGGCGGCCCCGGTCCCGCCACGTGGTGGCCCGCAGTCCCCGCAACAGGGCGTGGGCGGTCTCCACCGCGGCTTCCGCGCTCAGGCCGTGCCGGCGCGCCTTGTCCGGGTCCACCCGCGCCACCACCTCGGGCCGTCCCGGCCTGTGGTGCAGCTTGACGTCTTGCAGGCCCGGGACCCGTTCCAGGCCGGCCGCCGCCCGCTGGGCCAGTTCCTCCAGGACCGCGGGGTCCGGTCCCAGCAGGTGGATCGTCATTTCCTGGCCGGTCCGGGCGCCGGAAAAATGGACGAAGGCGTTGTCGTCCTTGTACCGGCCCGCGTCCTGCAGGCGCTCCCTGAGCCGCGCGATGACCTCCTCGGTGGAGAGCGGCCGCTCCCGCCTGGGCAGCAGGGTGACGTAAATTTTGGAGGACCACCCTTCCACCCGGGACACCAGGGTCTTGACGCAGGCCGCGGCCAGCGGATCCTCTTGAATTTTCCGTTCCACCTCCCGCACCACCTCGTCCGCCACGGTCAGGCGGGCGCCGCTGGACAACTCCACGAAGATCACGAACTCCTCCAGCTCGCCGGCGGATTGAAAGTCCCGCTCCAGTCCCCAGCCCAGAAGACCCGTGCCGGCCAGGGCCAGGAGCCCCGCGGCCCCCAGCGCCTGAAAACGCCGTCCATACAGGACAGGCCAGTGACGCGCGTGGTCCTTCAGGGAAAAAAGTCCCCCGCCGAGGAACAGCCCCGCCGCCAGGCTGAACAGGATTTTGAGGAGCGGTCCGCCCTGCCCCATGACCCACAGGCCCGCGGCCGCGGCCGTTAGAACAGGCCAGAGCCTTTTCAGGGAGGCGGCCTTGTCCCAGCGGATCGGCGGCGCGTATTTCAGACGGGAACGGGCCCAGGCGTCCGCGCGCCGGACCGGGGGCGCAAGCCGCCTCCAGCCGTTTTCCAGCCGCGCCAGCAGACCCTGGATCTTTGACTCGGCGGGATCCAGGGACACATGGGCGCAGAGCAGAGGCACCCAGGTCAGGGACACGCCCAGGGAGGCGAAAAGGGAAGCGGCCACCCCGGCGCCCGCGTCCGCGTACATCCGCCGCAACTCCGGGGACAGGAACAGGAAGGGCGCGAACACCACCACGTTGGTCAATGTGGCGCCGATGAGCGGCCCGGTCATGGACTCCGCGGCCCGCGCCACGTCGTCGGGCGCGAACCGGCCGCCCGCGCGCGCGGCCTTTTCCGAAACGTTTTCGTACACCACCACCGCGTTGTCCACCAACATGCCGATGCCCAGGGCAAGCCCGAACAGGCTCATGACATTGAGGGAGATGCCGGACAGGCGGAAGAGCACCAGGCAGAACAGGGCGGACAGCGGGATGGTCCCGCCCACGATCAGGGCAGGCCTGAGGTCCGCGTGCAGAATAGCCAGGACCGCGAAGGCCGCGATCAAAAGCGTCAGGCCGCCGTCCAGGATCGCGGCGGGGATGGGCAGGAAAGCCTTCAACAAACCGAGCCCGGCCAGGAGCGCCAAGCCCGCCCCGCCCAAAAGCCGGGTTTGGTGGAGGGCGCTCTGGAAAAGGGCCAGGACCAGCACGATCAGGAGCACGCCGGACAGCAACCCGCCCCGCAGCGCGGCCAGCGCGGCCCGGATGGCCAACGCCTGATTCGACACGATCACCGCCTCAAGCGACCGCCGCAGGCCCGGACCCAGGTCTTGCCAAGCCTCTTGAAAGGCCCTTTCCGCCTCCCGCGCCACGGCCAGGGTGTTGGCCCCGGATTCCTTCTGCACGTAAAAGGACACCGCGATCCGGCCGTTCAATCGGGAAAGGCTTTCCGCCTCCAAATGGGAATCCCGCACCGCGGCCACATTTTCCAGGAGCACGGTTCCGCCGGAGGGGTCCCGCCCCACCACGGTCTTTTTCATCTCCTCCAGGCTTTCCAGTGTCCCCACCAGGCGGAAAGGGGTGGCCCGCGTTTCGCCCTCCACGCTGCCCACCTGCAGGGCCACGTTGCGCCGTCCCAGAACGGACACGATGCGGTGGATGGGGATGTGATACGCCAGGAGCCGGTCCCGGTCCGCCTCCACCAGGATCTTCCGCTCCCGGCCGCCGCCCAACTCCACGTTGGCCACGCCCGGCGCGCGCAGCAGCCGGTCCTTCACCCGTTCCTCCAGCACGCGCCGGATGTCCTCGGGGCTGAGCCGGTCGCTGGTGACCGCGCCGATGTACACGGGCGCGTCAGACTCCTCGAAATGGGCGATGACCGGTTTCTCGATCTCCGGCGGCAGCCGGGCCAGGGCCCGTTCCATGCGCTCGTGCGCCTCGGCCGTGGCGGCGCGCATGTCCGTTCCCGGCTCAAACACCAGGGACACCACGCCCCGGTCCTTCTTGGCGCTGGAGAGCAGGTCCCGCAGCCGGGGCACGTCGCCCAGGGCCTCCTCCACGGGCCGGACGATGAGGGTCTCCACGTCCGGCGGCGCCATGCCGCCCCGTACGTTCACCGTCACCGTGACGATCTCCGAGGCCGCGTTGGGCATGAGTTCCGCGGGCAGTTGATGGAAGGACAACCCGCCCGCCGCGGCCAGGCCCGCGACCAGCACCAGGATCAAGGACGGCCGGCGCACGGCCCAGCCCGGCGCCCGGCGGGCCGTGAGCAGGACGAAGAGGCCGAAAAGCAGGATGGGAAGGGATGTTTTTTCAGGCATTTGTTGCGCGTTTTGGCGGCCGGGAACAGGCCGAAAAATTCCTCTTGAATCTTCCGCGACATAGGGTATAATTAATTTGCATGATTTGAAATAATAAAGGACTCCGGGGGTTTTGCAAGCCGCCGGAAAATCTCGCATGCCGAGACGCCCCATCCCACGTCTTCATTCGAGGAGGGGTTTTTCCTTTTCCGTCCCTTCCTCCCGCTTGGCCAGGCTGCGTTTTCCCCTGGCCTTTCTCTATTTGGCCACCTCCACCCTCGGGCCGGCCCTGCCCCTCTGGGCCCAGGACCGGGGCTTCCTCTTCGGCCCCGGAGGGAACCGGCACGATGAATTCTCCACCGGGCCGGAAGACGCGGGGTACTTCAGCCCCCAAAACCTGCGCCGGCGCCTCCAGCGCCAGGATGAGATGATCTCCCGCCACAACGCCCGCTTCGCGGCTCTCCAGGGTCGCCTCTCTCCCGCCTCCGCCGCGCCTGCGCCCGATCCCGCCCGGATTTCCCTGGAAAAGTTCCTGACCGCGGCGGAGTTCTCCGCCGAGGTGGAGCGCAAGCGCGCCGAAAGCTCCCGGGCCCTGGCTGCGGCCGGCGGTTTCCAATTCACCACGTACCCCGATGGACGTCGGGTCTGGTACAAGGACGGACGGGCCCATCGTATCGAGAACGAAAAGATCACGGACGACTTCGGCAACGCCTCCTTCCGGGACACCACGGAGATGGAATACGACCGGGCCGGAGACCTCATCGCCTCCCGCGCCGAGACACGGGACGACCGGGGGCACGTCGCGGTCACGGAGTGGCGGGGCACGTACGCGGAGGGGCCCGATGGGAAATCCCGGCTCGCGGGGTTCACGGAGACCGCCTGGGACCCGCTGGGCAACCGGACCCAAACCCAACGCTCCGGCATCGAATACACGGCGGACGGACGGTACATGCTCTCCTACCAAGAGACCCAGACCGACGCGTACGGCAACCGGAGCCTGCGCGAGGTCCGGGGCTCCCGGTACGACGACAAAGGGCGGCTCACGGCCTTCGAGGAAACCACGGAACAGAACGGCCTAAAGACCCTGCGCCGATGGGAGGGGGCCCGTTACGAGGAAGACGGGCGGGGCCGGCCCCGCCTGGCCGCGTACCGCGAGACCGTGACGGACGGCCTGGGCCGACGGAGCGCGCGGGAGTGGGGCGAGGCCCGGTACACCGACCAGGGCGCCCTCACCCGTTACACGGAAAAGCTCACCAACCCCGATGGAGAGACCACCATCCGCCGATGGGAGAACGGGACCTACGACAAACAGGGCCGGCTGACCTCCTATGAGGAAACCCTGCAGGGCCCGGGCGGGCGGGAAACCCGGCGCTCCTGGCAAGGCGGGAGGTACGACGACCACAGCCGGCTCCTCTCTTTCCGGGAAACCGTGATGGAGGGGGGTCTGTCCACGGTGCGCCAATGGGACGGGGCCGAATACAACGTCCGCAACGAGCTGTTGGGTTACCGTGAAAGGACCACGGACGGCACAGGCCTGACAACGGAGCGCCGCTGGCAGGCCCGCGCGTACGACAAAGGCCGGGTCGCGGATTTCCGGGAGATTTTGACGGACGGGATGGGCCGGGCCTCAGCGCGGGACTGGCGGGGGACGTATGACGACGCGGGCCGTCTCCTCCGCGACGAGGAGGAAAATCGGGACGCGGACAACAACCTGTCCCGCCGCAAACGCGAAGACATCCGGTACGACGACCTGGGCCGAACCGCGGCCTTTTCAGAAACCGAGGAGGACGCCTTCGGGAACCGGAGCCAAAGCCGATGGAAGGCCCTGGCTTTTGACGACGCGGACCGGCTCCTGAGCGACGAGCGGGAAGAGACGGATGCGGCGGGGCGCGTCCTCCGCCGGCTGCGCCAAAATCTCCAATACGACGAGGCCGGCCGCCTGGCCTCCTATCAGGAAGACGTGGTCTCCCGGGGCCAGACCACGCGCCGGAACTGGGGCAACGGCACGTACGACGCCTGGGGCCGCCTCACCTCCTACGAGGAAGAAACCATCGATCCCCTGGGCGACAGGAGCCTCCGACGATGGCGCGATGCCCGGTACGACTCCTTGGGCCGCCTCGCGTCCTATGAGGAAGAACGGACCGGCGTTTTGGGCGACACCGCCACGGTGCGCTGGACGGCCAAGGGTTTCGACGACGCGGGCCGGGTGACGGTCTTTGAAGAAGCGACAAAGACAGCCCAAGGCGAGTCTCAAAAAACGTGGTCCGGTCGATACGACCAGCGAGGACTGCTCTTGTCTTCCGAGGAAACCCGTCAGGACCCCTGGGGCCTCACCCTCTCAACGGAACAGCGGGACCTCACGTACGACGACCGGGGCCGGCTCACCGGTTCCCTCCAGGTCCTGCGCCGTTCCGACGACCCCGGCCTCGTCACCGCCGTCCGTCTTTCCGGCCAGACCTACGATTCGTCCGGACAGATCACGGGCGGCGAGGAAGAAACCCGCCTCACCGGCGCCACCCGCCTGGGCCGGGTGGACCTGACCACCCGCCGGCGGGTCGCGGGCGCGGTCTTGCGGGACGGCCGGCTCGCCGCCTACGTTCAGCTCTCCGAAACCTCGGGCCTGGACGAGTCCGGCGGACAGGTCCTGACGCGGGAGGAGACCGCCGTGGCCCTGGAGGAGGACGGCGGACGGACCGAAACCGCGCGTCGCCGGGCCTGGGCCCCGGACGGCGTCCCGCTGTCGGACAACACCGTGGTCACCCGACGCTCCGGCCCGGTCCAGGACGGCCAGGGTCGGGTCCTGTCTTACGCCGAGGAAACGTCGGACGCCGCCTGCCCGGAGGCCCGGTCTCGCACGGACCGCCGCAACCGGTACAACGCCCTGGGCGAGCTGGCCGCGTACACGGAGGACACGATCGACGGCCAGGGCGCGCGGACCCGCCGCGAAGCGCACGGATTGACGTACGACGCGGCCGGGCGGCTCCGGGAAAGCCGCGAAACCCTCACCCGCCCCGGCCAGACCGTCACGGTGGAGGAAACCCAGAAATCCGAAATGGAGTACGACGCGATGGGCCGGCTCCTGTCTTTGCGGGAACAATCCGAAACCGCGGGCCCCGGCCTCCGCCAAACGTCCGATGTCCGGCGCGCCATGGCCTATGACGGCGCGGACCGCCTCGTCCTCTCCCGGGAGGCGGGCGCGCGCAACGGGGCCGCCTTTGAAAACGAAACCCGCAACCGGGCCTTTGATTCGGCGGGCCGCGCCACGTCCTTGACGCAAAAAGGCTGGAGCGCGGACAACGGCCCCTACGACCTGGAACAAAGCGATGTCACGTACGATGGGATGGGCCGCCGCGTTTCGTACAGGGAAACGGGCTGGGCCAACGGCGCGTACCGCGAAAAAGAGTCCCGGGTCCTGGCCTTTGACGCTTTTGGCCGGGAGGTCAAGACCGCCGAATCCGGCCGCAACGACGGAGGCGCGTACCGCAATGAATCGCAGATCGAGGGATACAACGACCTGGGCCAAATCACGGGCCGCCGGGAAAGGGGCTGGACCGCCGCGACGGGGGATTACGAGGCCCACCAGTTCGACATGCGGTACGACGGCCAGGGCCGCCAAGCCTCTTACCGACAAACCCGGACCTCGGGCGGCCAGACCACGGAATCCCGGTGGAACTCGCGGGGATACGACGATCAAGGGCGGTCCTTTGGCTTCGTGGAAAACGGCCGGGTCTCTGAAAACGGCCGGGTTCTCTATTCCTTTAATGAGGAACGCACGGCCGGCGCGTACAACAGCCGGGGCCAAGCCTTAAGCCACACGCAAAAATCAGACAAGACCTTTGCCGATGGTTCCCAAGAATCCCGCACCACCCAATGGACCGGCCGATACGACGGCCAGGGCCGGCTCGCCTCTTTCCGCAACGCCCTGACCGTTTCCATCGCGGAGGACGGCCAAACCCAGACCTCCACCTCCGTCTCCGCCCGCGACAACATCACTTATTACGATGAATCCTCTCCTGTTATCGGGGAGGAGGGGCAGCCGTCGCTCATCTCTCATTCCTCATCTCTTATCCCGGGTCAGGTTCTCAAGGGCATGGTCTCCGGGTATACCGAGGCCCTGATGGATGACGGCTCCGGGGACAAGTTCCAGGTGTCCCGGGTGTCCGACATCCTTTACGACGACCAAGGCCGCCAAATGTCATCCACCTCGGTCCAGGCCGAGACGGACAAGCTCAAGGACGCCCTGCGCCAACTCAAGGACATTTTGACCCCCGGCGCGTCCGCCCCGGAGTCGGCCCTGGGGCGGCTGAAGGATTTGATTTCTTCCACAAAGGATTTGGCGGTCCAAGCCGTGGACTGGATCAAAGAAAAGGTGTCCGGCTGGACCGAGGGGCTTTTGCACCGAATTTCCGGATTGCTCTCCCCCGCCCCGTCAGGGGACAGGACGGGGACGGGGGGGGCTTTTGAGACGCGGGCCCTGCAAAACCTGCTGCGGGCCATCGAGCAAGAGGCCGTGGGCAGGCCCTTGGAGGGGTTGCCGCCGGGTATGCTGCCCGCGGCCCGACACCTGGGCACTTTCGACGCCGGCCTTTCCGTGACGCGCCGGGTCGGCACAACGTACGACGACCGGGGCCGCGCCGCCTCCTGGCAAGAGATCACGGCCTCCGCCGCAGCGCCGGGAAAAACCGTGGTCTCCGATGTGGAGGCCACTTACCAGGGAGACACCCAGCGCCTGGACACGTACCACGCCCGCATCCAGGACGGCGCCGCCGTACGCCACGTGTTCAAGAGCGGTTATCAGTACAACGCCGCGGGCCAGGCCGCCGGTTTTCAAGAAGCGGCTTTTGAGGGGGACGGCCTGACCGTGGATCGGCGGGAGGTGTCCTGGCAGAACCTGTCCCTGCGGGAGCGGGCCGCGTTGCTGGACGATGTTTTCCACGGGCGAAAAGAGATCCAGGGCCGGGTGTCGTTCCAATCCTACGAAAACATCGCGTATGACGCCCTGGGCCGCATGACGGACGCGGCGGGCCGACGGGTCACGCGGGGCTTTTTGCTCTCCGACCTCGGCGAAAGCTTGGCCTTTCCCGAAACATTGCAGGAACAAAGGGACGCGGCCGAGCAGGCCATCCAGGAAGAGATCGACCGGGAAACGGAGGCCGCCCGCCGGCCAATGGACCTGGCTTGGACCGATCTTCGCCAAAAAGAGACTGACGCGGACATGGCCCGGGCCGCGTACGAAGAGGCTTTGGCCCGGTACAACGCTGCGGACGAGGAGGTGGGTCGGCGGAAAGCGGCGGTGCGGGCTCAGCAAGCCGTGGTGGACGCCCTTTCTCGGGTCATCGAAACCTTCAAGGGGAAAAATATTTATGCCACTCGGGCAAAACCCGGCGGCGACCCTCCGCGGTACATCTTTCAACGGGTGCGGCTGGACCAAGACGGGAATTTTTACCGGGAAAGCGGGATCATGCGGGGGCGATACGTGACCACGGGCACAGGCCGGGACGCCGTGCGGACCGTGGAATACACGGCGGAGCTTTCCTCCCAGGAAAAGATCGCCTCCCTCACGGGGGACACGGAAAAGCAGATCGCGGACACCCTGTCCAGGATCTCCCTGCCGTACACCGACATCTCCAACCTGGTCACGGACACCTTTGTCCGGCAGGCCCTGGCCAAAAGTGTTTTGGACGACCGACGACAGGACTTGGGACGCGCTCTCAACGTGCGGGACGACAAGGCCGCGGCCCTGAACGATGCCCTGGCGGACCTCAACAAAGCCGAGGCGGACCTTCATGCCGCCCAAAACACCTATGACCAGGCCCAACGAACCTATCAATCCGTAGCGGCTGATTTGGAAACCCGGGGCCGGGCCCGCCGACAGCAGGCCTGGGCCGCCATTGACCAGGCCACGTCCGCCGCCGCCCGAACCCTGGCCGGCCTGACCCTGGTGGTGACCGGTACCCAGGTCCAAATGACCCCGGACCAAGCCCTGGCCCTGCTGGACGGCCAATCCATCAGCGTCAACGGCGGCTCTCACGACCTGGCCAGCCTGGGCCAATCCGCCAAGGTCAAAACCTCCCTGAACAGCGAGGAAAACTTCGCCCAACTCCACATGACTTCCCCGAACCGGACGGTGAACCTCACCTGGACCGGCAACTTAGAGATCGGGACGAGGGACTGGGGGTTGGGGGCTGGTTTAGAGGAATTAAAATCTGCAATCGAAGATCGGCAATCGTCAATTTCATTATCTTCCGATGGCAACGTCACCCTCTCCCGCGCTCTCGGCCAGACCCAGGACGCAACCGGCCGGGTCATCTCCCAGGCCGTGGAGGTCACGGAGCTGGGCCGCCAGGGCCGGGAAACCACCCAACGATCCTATACCCAGGAAACCCGCAACCAACAGTACAACGCCCTGGGCCAAGTCACGGGTTACGAACGCATCACCACCGAGCTTTCTCTCTCATCTCTTTCGAAAACCACCATCGAAACTTTAATCTCCGCTTCCTACGACGACCAGGGCCGTTTGGCGGAAAGTCACACCCGGGTCGTTGAAAGGGCGGGAGGGGAGGAAGAAACCTCCTTCATCATCCAGCAGAACTTCGCTTTTGACGACGCCGGCCGCGTAACCCAGGGTGAAACGATCCGCGAACAGAACGGCCGGGTTGACCTGTCCCGGGACCTCACGGACCGGCGGTACGACGGCCAAGGCCGCTTGGTCTTCAGCTTCACGGACAACCTGAACGCCACCGCGGCCCAATGGGGCCAGGCCGACCGGAATTTCTCCGCCTCCGGCGGCGAACGTTCCCGGATCGCGGTGTGGAACAACGGCTTCAACCCCGGGGGAAACGTGACGGACCTGGTCCGCCTCACGCAAAAGGACCTGCCCGGCGGCGGGATCAACACCCTTCTGGAAAACGTCACCCAAACCTATGACCTCCAGGGCCGGGTGAGCAAGACCTTCACCAGGGCGCGGGAATTCGGCCAAGCCCTCGACCCCCAGGGTCAGACCATTTATCAATCCCGTTCCTACGAGGAAGGAATAGAGATCACAAAATCCAACGCCTTGGGCCGGGGCCTCCGGCAAAAACAGACCCGGCGGGAAAACGGCCTCCCCACCATCACCGAGGACGTGGAAGACCGGGTGTACGACGCCCAGGGCCGGCTCGTTCAGACCCACACCACGGTCACCGACCCGGATGACCACAAAGTGGACATCCTCTGGAAGGCCCTCAAGCTGGACGACCAGGGTCGGGTCCTGCGTTTCGAGCGCGTCACCACGGACAACGGCTTGGTCACCCGGGAAACCTCCCTGGCGGACGCCCGGTACGACGACCAGGGCCGTCTCCTCCGGCAGGAGACCCGGGAGGAAGAAAGGGACAAGCAGGGCGCCGTCAAGATCCGGGACCGTTTACAGGAGTTCCTCAAATACGACGCCTTTGGCCGGGCCCTGTCGGCGCGGGACACCGTCACCAAGCCCGGCCCGGACGGCCAACCCGACATCATCCAGGAAACCAAGGACTACACGTACGACTCCCAGGGCCGGATCATCCAGACCCGTGTCAACGGCAAAGAAATCAAGGGCGGCCGGGAAAAAACCCATTCCTCCCTCCAGCAGGTTTTTGCCTTTGACGATCGGGGCCAGGCCCTCCGCACCCGCGCCGTTTCCGCCCGGGACGGCGTGACCACGGAACGGGTTTCCACGGAAGATATCCGGTACGATGAGCGGGGCCGGGTCCGATCCGGCCGGGACGCGGTGCGCCAAACATCAACGGATCCGGCTTTAGACGGAGGCGACGGCCTGGACAAAATCACGTACGAAACCCTTTCGGACGTTTCCTACGACGCCTTTGGCCGCCAGACCGCGTACACCCGCGCCACCCAGGACGGCGGCCTGCTGGCCGTGGAGAACGTCTCCGGCATCCGATACGACGCCTTTGACCGGGTGGTGTCCATGACCACCCGCCTCACCCAGTCCTCCCTGGACCCGGATATCTCCTTCCGCCAGGAAAGCCTCACGGACATGCACAACATGCGGTACGACGCCTTGGGGAACCTCATTGATTACGTCAAAACCGTGACCGAAGACGGCCGGACCCGCACCTTCCGGCTCGCTGCCGCCGAATACAACGACAAGGGCCAGGCCGTGACCCTCCTGGAGCGGGTCACGGATGAAAACGGCCAAACCAGCCTCACGGGGTACCAGGACGCCACCTTCAACAGCCTGGGCCAGATGAGCACGGCCCAAAGTCTGACCGTGGACGACCCGGAGGGCAAACTGAACGATCCCAAAACTTTGGCCCAATTCCAGGACTTGGTCCGTCAGGGCGCCTTCTCTTTTTCTGTCATTGCGAGCGAAGCGAAGCAATCTCTTTTTGCTATCCCCTCTCCCGGTGGGACGGGAGAGGGTCAGGGTGAGGGCAAGGCGGAGCGCCTCCTCAAGTCCCTGGGACTCACCCGGGTCAGCGTCAGCACGGACACCGCCCCCCGCCGGTACGACCAACGGGGCCGGCTGGTGTATTCCAAGGCCAAAAACGACACCGTGGCTTGGGACCGAGATGGAAAAAATAAAAAATCCCTGACCTTCGACACCAAAGCCGAC
This sequence comes from uncultured Elusimicrobia bacterium, assembly GCA_964484135.1. Taxonomy (GTDB): domain Bacteria; phylum Elusimicrobiota; class Elusimicrobia; order FEN-1173; family FEN-1173; genus CAZAEL01. The sequence continues at coordinate 28,554 of CAZAEL010000008.1, read as the reverse complement.
GCCCTCAAAGAACAGGAGAGGCTCATAAAAGAGGGGTACACGATCGAAGGCATGGAGGTGGAAACCTGGACCGAGGTGGTCCACATGAGTGAACGCCGGAAAGGCCGGCGAGGCCACAACGAGTGGGACGAGCTTGTCACCAAGGAAGGCAAGGCCACCCTCAAAATTTCCAAGGAATTTGGTTCCAGTCACACGGAAACCGAAACCGAGACCACGGTGTTTGACGCCCTGGGCCGGGCTCTCCAGCAAAACGTCACGACCAAAAGCCGCGACACGGAGACCACGGAACACCGCCGCCTCACCTATAACGCCGCCGGCCAAATGACCCAAATGGACCGCAGCGTCCGGGAAACCACGGGTTCCACGGTCAAAACCTATTCGCAAACCCAAACCTTCGCGTACGATTCGGGGGGCCGCGTGTCCTCCGAAACCTTCAAGACCTATCGGGGCTCCGACACCCCTTACCTGGAAACCACCGTCACCAACAACGACATCACGTACAACGCCACGGGGGAGCGCACCTCCTGGACCGAAACTTCCGCTTCCAACGCGGACGCGAGCGTCAAAACCCGGCAGGTGGCCAACGCCGTGTACGACGGCCTGGGCCGGCTTATCTCCTCGGACCAAGCGGTGTACGAGAACGGCAGGCTCCAATACCTGGACAAAAACGCGGTGAACACCTACGACCAACAGGGCCGCCTCCTGCTCACCGCCTCCGACAGAAGTTGGGGCGAAGCCGCAAAGACGGGTTTGGGAGGTTCTCTCATCTCTCATCCCTCATCTCTCATCCCTCAATCCGGCGAAAGTGGGATCGCCGGATTGAATGACGGCTGGACCAGCGGCTCCGCCCGCGTGGTCACCTCCTATTCCTACAACGAGAACGGCCAAATGACCGGCATGCGGGTCACTGCCTCGGGGACCGGCGCCAACGCGGACAAGGCCGTGGAGGCCCAAGGCATCCGCTTCCGGAACGAACAAAAGGACTTCAAATACAACTCCCACGGACAGGTGGTCGGGTACAAACAATCCGTCACCCAGGTGGAACGGTACACCAGCTACAAAGAGGGCATGAAGGGCCTCAAGAAAAAGGTCAAGGCCGTGGAACACGTGGGCTCCAACACCACGGACACGGAGGTCACGGACATCCAATACGACGGCTTCGGCCGGCAGGTCCAAACCCAGTCTCGCAGCTACAGCCACGGGGCCCGGGCCGAAACCTGGCAGACCCGCATCGTCAAAAGTTTCGATGACATGGGCCGGGCCAAAGACGTGGACACCGTCACGGACAGCAAGATCCACCTGCCCAAAAAACGCGGCAGCTTCCTGGCCCGCCTGGCCGTGGCTTCCATCGCTGGCGGCGGTCTACTCCCGGGGTCCATTTTGGCTTCGGGGCGGGGTCATTTGCTGGGCGGCAAATACGTCCAAAACCACAGCCATACCAGCACCTCCTATGTTTACAAAGCGGACGGCTCGTTGGACGAAGCCCGCACGCGGACGGAGGTCATTGCGCAATCCTCCAAGGTCAAAGGCAAAAACTGGGGCGACCGGACCCTCCAGGCCGCGGACATTGTGGTGGCCGTGGGAGCGGTGGTGGCTTCCGTGGCCCTGGCCATTGTCCCCGGCGCCCAAGTCCTGGCCGCGGCCATGCTCGCCTCGGCCACGGCCCTGTACCAAACCGCCCGCACCGGCATCAGCACCCACGACCTTCAGGTCGGAGGCCGGGAAAGGGACCGGGAAGGCGCAAAACAACGGGTTTATTCCTTTTACAGCGGTGTTGCCGGCGTGGCCATGGCAGGCGTCGGCGGGGCCGCCCAGGCTGGAAAGTTTGGGAAAACCGCCCAAGTCATTATGAACAGCCCTGGTGGGTACGCGCTGACCAACGCGGTCATACAAATGGGCATTGCCAAGGCCGCGGGCGCGGACAATCGCACCGTCTATCAAGCCGGAGCCCTGGCTTTGGCCAGTTCCTTTTTGAGCGGGTCCGGCGGCGGGGAATCGAAAGGCGGCCTCATGCAGGTGGTCTTGGCCGGGGCGGGGGAAGCCATCATCCAGATCGGCGGCAACGCCGAAGTCACGACCAACGCCAAACTCCGCAAGACCTTCATTATCCTGGGCAGCGGTTTGAAAGGAGCGACGAACCAGGAAGGCGGGTTCGATTCCGGACAAATGGCCCAATCCGCGGCCAACCGCCTGGCCTTGAACGAGATCCAGCGGCTGGACAGAAAAGAAGCCCCTGGCGACGAAGACGCCGCCCTGCGCCAAACCATCATGACCGGCCAAACAGCCGCCTTGGCCGGCGCCGCGGTGGGATCGCTGATGAATGGGTTCGCAAAGACATTTAAACAGACCGGTTCCTTCATGGGAGCCCTGGGGGCCGTCATTACTTCGCCTTTCACCCTGGCAGGGAATGCTTTGCAGGACATGTGGGGAAGCCTGACCGGCCAAACCGCGGCGTTGCGGAAGGAACTGGCCCAAGACAGCGACCTCCTGGTCCGGGCCGGGATCAGCGCCGAATCCGTCAAAAAGATGCGGTACGCCGACCTCCAACAACTGAAACGGGAACTCGGGAACTTCCGGGCGGAACTCGCCGGGCACGACTTCAGCTACGTCACCGTTCAGGTGGATGGAATGGAAACAGGGATCTTTTTGCCAAAATCGGAACAACTGGTCTTCGGAGAAAACGGAGAGGTATATTTGCCCGCCGGGAGCATGTGGAATGGACAACGGGTCATGGAAGGGACGTTGACATTCAAAGAAGGCCGTCTGTTCCTTGATAATTTGAGTCTGGCGGCTGACCGTGTCGCAGGTTTGGAAACCCCCGGCGGTGTTCTGAAGGTTGATTCTGCTGGCCAAGGGCATTACGAATTGTTTGGTGATTTATTGGGCCTTGGAGAGGGAACGCTTACCCTGTTGGCGGAAAGCGTCCAGGCGGAAAACATCGGAGGAGGATTGACCTACGTAAGAGGCGCGGGCACTTTCAAGAGCGCCGATGGCACGGAATACCAATTTGTGCGGGCCTTAAGCTTGGGCGGCGTGGTGGGTGGCTTTTTGGTGGAGCGAAACGGTGAACAATTCGTGATTTCCAACGGCAAGATGGAAAGCGTTACAGAAATATCCGGCCGTGTGCGGGATGCGGCCTTGGGAGTGGCGGCGGAGAGGGAAATGGTGAAAACCCTGGAGACCCGATTGGCCACGGCTTACGCGACATTGGGCTTACAAGAGACCCAGGATTTGGCGTTCCAAAGCTTGCAAGGCACGCGTCAGGCGGTAGAGGCCCGCGCGGCGCTGGTGCGCAAATGGGCGGCCGAGTGCGAAGGCGGACATTGGGAGCTGGCGGCCATGAGGGATGGAGCCGGCGTGGATTTGGGCCCTATGGAAAAACGCGTTTCCCTCATGGAGCGCGGAGCAGATCGCATGGCGGCCGGAGAGGCCTTATTGAAGCGGATTGAGAGCAACCTGACCGAAAAGGGCATGATCCGCATGGAAGATCAGCTCATCCTGGCCAAGGCGGTGGGGCTCCTCCGGAGAGGGTTCCGGGACATGACCCAAAGCGGCTTCCAGGAAGCCGAGGATGTGTTACATCAAAAGGCCACATGGGCGGGAAAGATCGCCAGCCGGCCTCTCGATGAAGCGCTGGCCGCGCGTGAGGCGAGAAACGCCATCCCGCTCCCCGCAGAGCGCGGTTTGGCCACGGGTCTATTGAAGTTGCAGGAAAAGATCATGGAGGGGATACTGGGATCGTCGGGAATGGGTGCCAAGAAGGCGTCCGCCAACATCATGCTTGCGCTCACTCCCCTAAACCCCCTGCAAGTCTTGGCGCCCATATCTTTTGCGGAGAACGCGGACCGCCTGAGCGACATGGCCAGCTTGGGCCTGGCCAAAGGCGTGGATTTCACAGAAGACCTGGATGCCCTTGAATACGGCGGCGACAGGGACGCCAAGATAGCGAACCTTTTCAATCCCTACAAAATCGCCCAATGGGGCTATGAAAAAAGCGAAAAACTCTATGATGCTCCGGCCTGGAAACGATGGACGACCGTGGGCCTGGGACTCATGGTCAAATCAGGGTTGGAGATCATGACCTGGGCCCAACCCTCGATCCGGTTCGCCGGCCTCACGGGGATGGCCGTGGGTGAAGGAGCCGCTCGCGGCGGCCTGGCCATGGGGCTGGAGCAAGAGCAGGCGGAATGGCTGGGGAGCGCGGCAGGGTTGGCATCTTCTCTCGCTTTCATGGCCGGGGCGTCGGGAGCCGTCACAAAAGCGGGCGACATGGGCGCCAAGGCCGCCTGGGGCGTAAAGATGGAGGGCGGGAAACAATTCGCCCAGGCCCTGGGCGTCATGGGCGGCTTGACCCTGGCCATAGACGCGGCGGCGGTTTATGGCGGCAAGAAAATGGGATGGGACAAACAAGATATTGAAGATGCCAAAGAAATCGGCTTTGCCGTGGGCGCCATCGGGGGCGGAATGATCTTGAAGCGCATGGCCGCCAACGCGCGACGGCAGGGCGATCAATTAAATGAAATGGCGAATATGGAAGCCGCCCGCGCCCGCAACATGGAAACGGACCTCCAATCGGCCAAAATGAAACCAATCTTTGAAGAAGCGCCTGCCTCCCCTCCCGCCGGAAAAGTGGAACACGGCGGGCGGCTATACGCCAAGTTGGAGACAAAGACGCCGGAAGGGATGATCGAGGTCAACGGAAAATTGTATAAAGCATTGGGGGACGGCAAACAACCCACTGATCCCCGTCTGCTGGAGAATCTCATAAAAGGAGACCTGCATGGCAGAGCCAACACCGGAGGAAATAGTCAACTGGCCGAAGTCGAAGATCTTGGAATACTTTTACAACGCGCTCGGGCAGGCAGAACAAGAGTGCTCGACACTCAAACAAGAGTGCTCGACACTCAAACAAGAGTGCTCGA